>JACKJE010000014.1 GCA_020638135.1 Methylobacteriaceae bacterium
TCAGGCGCCGGATCGATCTGGTTGATCGGCGCTTCGCGAAGTCCCTTCACGCCCTTGTCTTGCGCGACGACGATTGTCGAAAGCGCCGACGCTGTCGACAGCAGCGCCAGGGCGGCGAGGATATTTATCGTCTTGGCCATCGACTTACCCTTTCGCAAGCGAGGATTCAGGAATGACATGGTCCGCCGGCAGGCGGGGCGGGGCGACCGACAGATCGAAGCGATGCGCGAAATGGAACACCCGACGCGGACAGACGTCGACACAGGCCCCGCAATTCGTGCAGTCGCCGCTGGCGATGATCGGGCTTGCGCCGGTCTTGCCGCCGCGTAGCGCCGGCGAGATGACATGCGGCTCCGGACAGACCGCGAAGCAATCCATGCAATCGTCGCAGCTTTCGCGCCCGCCCGCCGACACGCGCACGAGCGCGGCTCTGCCGAGCGCGCCATAGAAGGCGCCGACCGGGCAGACGTGGCCGCACCAGCCGTCCTTGGCGACAAGGAGATCGAAGATGAAGATTGCCAGCGCGCCAGTCGCGGCGAACGGCAAACCGAAGACCAGCGCACGATGCAGCGCCGTGATCGGATTGACGAGTTCCCATGCCACCGTCCCTGTCGCGAATGACAGGACGAGAACGCCGACGGCGAAATAATTGCGAAATTCCGGGCGCAGCTTCGCAGTCTGCTTGATGTCGAAGCGGCGACGAACGGCGGCGGCCAGATCCGCGATCGGATTGATCGGACAGACCCAGGAGCAATAGGTCCGTCCGCCGACGACGAGATAGGCGCCAAGCACGATTGCCGCGCCGATCAACGCCGTCGTCTCGGGCCAGTGGCGTGCAAACAGCGATTGCAGCAGCACGAACGGATCGGTCAGCGGCAGAACGTCGAGCGTACGGGAGGAAGAGAGACTGCCCTTCGCGATCCACAGCCCGAACCAGGGTCCCGTGAGAAAGACGAGCAGGAACGCCGCCTGCGCAAGCCGCCGCAACGCAAAATAGCGGCGCGACGCCCACACGCCCTTCAGTTCGTAGGCTTCCGCATAGGGGGAGCGCGCGCTCATGGCTTGATCCCCGGCACGGGTTCGCCGGTCGGCGTGCGCGTCGGCAGTTTCACGGGCGCATCGACCAGCGCGCCGCCGGCCTTTTGCTTTTCGATCCAGCCGCGCTTGTAGTGCGCGTCCTGTTTCAGGGCGGCAAGCTCGATCGGCAGCACCTTGATCGCCGCCTCCGTCAGCACGCAGGACTTCTCGCACTTGCCGCAGCCCGTGCAATATTCGGCGTGGATCGTCGGCTCGAACAGCGCGTGCTTGGCGGTCCGCGCATTATGCGACAGCTCCAGCGTGATCGCCTTGTCGATCGCCGGACACACGCGGTAGCAGACGTCGCAGCGCAGCCCCTGCAGGTTGAGACAGGTCTCGCGGCTGGTGATGACGGCGACGCCCATCTTCGCCTTGCCGATGTCGACGAGCGCATGGTCGAGCGCGCCCGTCGGGCAGGCTTTGACGCAGGGAATGTTGTCGCACATTTCGCAGGCGACATCGCGGGCGATGTAATAGGGCGTGCCCGGCGCCAGCCCGTCGCCCCAGTCGGCGAGTTTCAGCGTCTTGTAGGGACAATCGCGCACGCAAAGCCCGCAGCGCACGCAGGCTGACAGAAACGCTTCTTCCGCGCGCGCGCCCGGCGGACGCAGCGCCTGCGCGGGTCGCGCCTGCGACTGCCGCTCGAAGGCGCCGAGCGCCAGCGCCGCCGCCGCCGCGCCGCCGCCGAAACGCGCCAGATCCGCGAACGCCTTGCGGCGCCCCGGATTGGCAGGCGCGTTTCTCGTCGGCGCGTTCATGATTGTCACGATCTCCCGTTCAAGATCACGCCGACGTCACGCGGCAGGCGCATTTCTTGAAGTCGGTCTCCTTCGAGATCGGGCAGGTCGCGTCGAGCGTGAGCTTGTTGACGATCTGCCCTTCATCGAAGAACGGGAAGAACACGACGCCGCGCGGCGGCTTGTTGCGGCCCTTCGTCTCGACGCGCGTGATCACCTCGCCACGGCGGGTCGCGACCTTGACGGTCTGCCCGCGCAGGAGCTTGCGGTCGGCCGCATCTTCGGGATGCATGAACAGCATCGCCGCCGGCACGGAGCGATGCAGTTCCGGGACGCGGCGCGTCATCGAGCCGGAGTGCCAGTGCTCGAGCACGCGGCCCGTCGACAGCCACAGGTCGAATTCCTTGTCCGGGCTTTCGGCCGCGGGCTCGTAGGGGCAGAAGATGATGCGCGCCTTCTTGTCGGGCTTGCCGTAGAAGGACACGCCCTCGCCCGCTTTCACGTACGGATCGTAGCCCTCGCGGAAGCGCCACAGCGTTTCCTTGCTTTCGACCACCGGCCAGCGCAGGCCGCGCGCCTTGTGATACTGCTCGAAGTCCGCAAGGTCGTGGCCGTGCCCGCGCCCGAACGAGGCGTATTCCTCGAACAGCCCTTTCTGCACGTAGAAGCCGAAGGCGTCCGCTTCGGAATTGTCGAAGCCCTTCTGCTTTTCGCTCGCCGGGAATTTGTTCACCTGCCCGTTGGCGAACAGCACGTCGTACAGCGTCTTGCCGCGATATTCGGGCTTCTTGGCGATCAGTTCTTCCGGCCAGACTTCCTCGACCTTGAAGTATTTCGAGAATTCGATGGTCTGCCAGAGGTCGGAGCGCGCCTCGCCCGGTGCCTTCACCTGCTGGCGCCAGAACTGCGTGCGCCGCTCGGCATTGCCGTAGGCGCCTTCCTTCTCCATCCACATGGCGGTCGGCAGGATCAGATCGGCGGCCGTCGCCGTGATCGTCGGATAGGGATCCGACACGACGATGAAGTTCGCGGGATTGCGATAGCCCGGATAGCCTTCCTCGTTCATATTGGCTGCAGTCTGCATGTTGTTCGTGCACTGCACCCAATAGGCGTTGAGCTTGCCGTCGTGCAGCATGCGGTTCTGCAGCACTGCATGATAGCCAGGCTTGGGATTGATCGTGCCCGGCGGCAGCTTCCAGGTCGTCTCCGTGATCTCGCGATGCTTGGGATTGGCCACCACCATGTCGGCCGGCAGGCGATGCGCGAACGTGCCGACCTCGCGCGCCGTGCCGCAGGCCGAGGGCTGTCCGGTCAGCGAGAACGGGCCGTTGCCGGGCTCCGAGATTTTGCCGGTCAGCAGGTGCACGTTGTAGATCATGTTGTTGACCCACGTGCCGCGCGCGTGCTGGTTGAAGCCCATCGTCCAGTAAGAGACGATCTTCTTCTTCGGATCGGCGTAGAGCTTGGCGAGCCGCTCGAGATTTTCTTTCGGCACGCCGGACATTTTGGCGGCGTAATCGAGCGTATAGGGTTCGAGCAGTTTCTTGTATTCCTCGAAGCCGATCTTGTCCTGCATGCCGCCCGTCGGCTTTGCGCCGTCCTTGCCTTCCTTGTGGGAGGCATTGACGGCCTTGATCTCGCGCGCGTCAGTCGGCCGCAATCCGTAGCCGATGTCCTCGACCGTGCGCGCGAACTCGACGTGCTTTTCGACGAATTCCTTGTTCACCGCGCCGGAATTGACGATGTAGTTCTGGATGTAGTTGAGGATCGCCAGGTCGGACTGCGGCGTGAAGATCAGCGGATTGTCCGCCAGTTCAAACGAGCGGTGCTCGAAAGTCGAGAGCACGTGCACTTCGCAGCCGGGATGCGTGAGCCGGCGGTCGGTCAGGCGCGACCACAGGATCGGATGCATCTCCGCCATGTTGGAGCCCCACAGCACGAAGGCGTCGGCAAGCTCGAGGTCGTCGTAGCAGCCCATCGGCTCGTCGATGCCGAAGGTGCGGATGAAGCCCGCGACCGCAGACGCCATGCAATGGCGCGCGTTCGGATCGAGATTGTTGGAGCGGAAGCCGCCCTTGATGAGCTTGGAAGCGGCATAACCTTCCCACACCGTCCACTGGCCGGAGCCGAACATGCCGACGGCGGTCGGCCCGGAGGCCTTCAGCGCCGCCTTGAACTTCTCCGCCATGGTCTGGAACGCTTCGTCCCAGGAGACGGGCGTGAATTCGCCGTTCTTGTCGTACTTGCCGTTCTTCTTGCGCAGCAGCGGCTGCATCAGACGGTCCTGCCCGTACATGATCTTGGACAGGAAATAGCCCTTGATGCAGTTGAGGCCACGATTGACCGGCGCGTCCGGATCGCCCTGCGTGGCGACGACGCGACCGCTCTTCGTGCCCACGATAACGCCGCATCCGGTGCCGCAGAACCGGCAGACGCCCTTGTCCCAGCGGATGCCGTCGCCGCCCGTCTGCGCGGTGGCGTCGACAGGCGCTGCGAGGCCGGCCGCGCCAGCGGCCGCCGCGATCGCGGAAGTCTTCAGCGCGTCGCGGCGCGTCTGCACGAGCATGCCTTGGGATTTCGTTTCAGCGGACATGGGCCTGACCCTCCGTCAATTCTGAATGGCTGTCTGAGCGCTGCGCGCACTGGATTCGTCGGTTTCGAAGGCGTGATAGACGAGCGACGCGGCGACCACGCCCGGCGTGCGATGGATCTCGGCGATCTGGTCGAATGCCCGCGCATCGGGCAGGTCGACGGCAGTGACGACGAGCCGCGAATCGGCGGTGCGCCCATGAATTTCCACGCCAGGCAGGGCTGCGACCGCTCTCGCGGCTTCATCCGCGCGCGCGGGCGCAAGGTGCACGACCAGACTGCAGATATTGTATTCGCCGCTCATGGCCTTGCCTCTGCCGCGAGGCTCACGGCAAGAATCGCCCTGTCCCTGTCCGCGAGCGCGATGGCGCTCACCGGACAGACCGGCAGGCATTCGCCGCAGCCCGTGCATGTCGAAATGTCGAGATAGGGTTGCGCGCCGCCGCGCATCAGCCGGAATTTGATCGCGGCGACATCGCAGGCCTCGCCGCAGCGCCGGCATGTGACGCCGCGCGGCTCCACGCAGGCCTGCCCGATCTGCGCGACGCGCTCCGCAGGCGCGGCCGTCGCCTCGCCGGGCCGGAACGCCCTGAACAAATTTCGCCTCGTCAGCGTCGCGTTCATCCAGACCACCCGACCGCACCCGCCTGCTTGTGAATCTGCGCTTTGCGCGATGCATTCAGGCTTTTCGGCCGTGCTCCCTTCTCGGCGCCGGAGATAGCAACCGACCGACCGATCCGACCTTGATTTCCATCAAGTGCAGCGCAGCAATCTCGATGACATCACACAATTCAGCTATTGACGCACAGCAAGACCTGCGAGTTCAGCCCGCGATGAGGCACAATTCCTTGCCGCGCGCCCCCCGCTTTTGTTTGCGCAGGACCGCTTTGCGATTCGCCATGCACTTGGCGATCAACGGGTCCGTCCGGATACGTTCGCGCTTCTGCGCGTCGGTAAGGCCGGCGAGCAGCGGGCAGTCGAAGCAATCGGCAAAATCGTGGTCGTCGGCGCGCATTGCCGCCCTCGTGCGAGTGACGCGCGCGACTTTCGCACGGCTGGCGCGGGCGTGAAACCCTACCGCGAAGACGACATTCAAACATCGAACCCGTGCACGCCCGCCACGGCGCCGACTACAGTGACGAGCGAAAGCAAGGTGAGAACGCGATGCATGCGCAGCAGCAACCTGTGCGTTCCGACAGGATCGACGGCGGCGCGACGATCGAACAAGGCATGCAGGAACAATGGCTCCGCGACGAAGAGCATGAATGCGAAAATCGTCCACAGCGCCAGCATCGCGCCAAGCCGCCACATGTGCGGATCGAGGAGCGCGCTCCACAAGCCGAGCGTCTGCATCATGAAGAAGCCGGTCGCGCCGGCGATCGCGACCGAAACTCGCGCCTGCCGGGCAAAGCGCCGCTCGACCGCCGCAAAGCCTGCTGCCCGCTGTTCGGCCGGCAGGTCGCCCAAACCCGGCAATACGACGAAGGTGACGAACATCAGCCCGCCGATCCAGTGCACGACGGCCGCCACATGCAAGGCGCGCGCGAGCGCGATCCAGTCGTTCATGTCGCTGGCGCTTCCGGCGGCAGGCGCAACCCCTCGAAGCGTTCCGCTCCGAATTCCCCGCGAATGAACGCCGCCGTCACTTGGTCCAGCGTCAGCACATGCGACTCGACGAGTTGGGCGACATAGACGCCGATGTGGCGCCGCAGCGCGGACGGCGACATTGCGCCCGTACGACGGGCCTGCTCCAGCAAGAGCCTGTGCTGCGCGAAATGACAGTGCAGCCCGGGGAAGTCGTGCGCGCGCATGAGTTCCTCCTCGCGCGCGAAATGCGAAGCGAGTTCGCTCACGATCTCGCCGTGCAGCGCCGGCAGGTCCGCGTCATCGGCGACCGCCGCCTGTCGGATCGCGCTTTCGATGCGCGCATGATCGGCGTCCATCAGTTCGACGCCGAGAGGGTGATCCGGCTGCGTGCGAGACGCCGCCGGCGCCATTGGTCCAGTGCTTGCCATGCTGTAGCTAGGCGAACAGTTGCGCGCCGCGCCTTGACGAAGGTCAATGCTCGGCGGCAGTAAAGGGCCGGACGCTCGCGCGAGGCGAGCCGGAACCACGGGCGGGCCATGGCGACGACGAGCAAGGCGAATACGGCCGATTGGGCCGCCGTGCGCATGTGCCCGCTGTTTCAGCATATCGGCGAGGCCGCCGTCCGGCGGCTGATGGAAAAATCCCGGGTGGCGATCGTCGAGCGCGGCCAGGTGGTCTTCACCCAGGGCGATCCGGCGGACGCCTTTTTCGTCGTCCTCGAAGGCTGGGTGAAGCTCTATCGTTTGACGTCCGGCGGCAGCGAAGCCGTGGTGACGGTCCTGACCCGCGGGGAAAGTTTCGCCGAGCCGGTCATGTTTCTGGGCGGGCGCTATCCGGTGATCGCGGAAGCTGCGAGCCACGGCCGGCTGTTGCGGATCGAACACGCGGCCTTCGTGCAATGCCTCGAGCGCGAGTCGGACCTGGCCGCCGCCATGCTCGCCTCGATCGGGCGACGCGCCGGCGAACTCACGCAGCAGATCGGCGCGCTGAAACTCCTGGACGCGCCGCGCCGCGTCGGCGAATTCTTCCTGCGGCTGCTCGACGACCACACCGAGGGCGGACGCATCGCCCTGCCCTACGAAAAGGTCCTGATCGCGGCGCGCCTCGGCATGACGCCCGAGAGTTTCTCGCGCGCGCTCGCCTCGCTGTCGAAAGTCGGCGTGAACACGAATCGCGAAATCGTGACAATCGCCGAGCCCGACAAGCTGCGCGCCTTTGTCGGCATGGACGACGGCGCGACCTGCCATTCGCCATAGCGATGACTGCGCGCCCGGTCGGGCCGATGTCTGCCTGGGACGCACACCTGACCTGACCTCGCGTGCGCCTCGCTCCGATTGACGGACGAAATCGCTTTATGCAACGCTTCCGCTAGACGCGACGCTCGGCTCCATCACGCGGGCGCGCGAGGCAGCAGCAAGACTGCCGTCGGGAGCGCGAAGTGAGGGCACGTTTTCTCGTTGCGGCGACATGCGCCGCTCTGGCGGCTTTGTCCGGCGCCGCACGGGCCGCCGACCCGATCCGGCTGCGGATCGCCGATTCCTTTCCGAAAGGCCATTTCCTCATCAAGCTCGTTCTCGAGCCATGGATGGAAGGGGTTCGCAAGCGCGCTAACGACGCGGTTGTCTTCGAGCATTATCCTGCCCAGCAACTCGGCAAGGCCGCCGACATGCTGCGCCTGACCCAGACCGGCGTCACCGATATCGGCTATGTCGCGCCGGCCTATGCGGCCGAAAAAATGCCGGTCTCCGAGGTCGCCATGCTGCCCGGCGGTTTCGACCATTCTTGCCAGGGCACGCTCGCCTATTGGAAATCGGCGCGCAGCGGCGTGATCGCGCAACAGGACTACGACAAGAATGCGATCCGCCTGCTGATCGCCGTCAGCCTGCCGCAGTACCGGATCTTCACGGTCAAGACGCCCGTCCGCGACATCAAAGACGTGACGGGCCTGAAACTGCGCTCGACCGGCGGCGCGCAGGATCTGACATTGCGCGCGATCGGCGCGGTTCCAGTGCGCATGGCCGCACCCGACGCTTATGAATCGCTGTCGCGCGGCACGATGGACGGATTGCTCTTTCCGCTCGAAAGCGTCGTCGCCTACGGCGCCGACAAACTCGTGAAATATGCGACCGACGGCCTGGGCTTCGGCAGTTTCGTCGTCGCCTATTCGATCAGCGACGCCGCATGGAAGAAGCTTACGCCCGAGGTGCAGAAGGCGATGGTCGAGGCTGCGGAGGAGGTCGTGCCGAAAGCCTGCGCGCAAGTGCAGGCGGCCGACGAAGAGACCAAGAAGCGCCTTTCGGCGGCCGGCGTGACGTTCGAGACGCTGCAGTCGGATGCGCGCGCCGGATTCGCCGAACGGCTGAAAGGCGTCGCCAAGACCTGGGCGGACGGGCTCGATGCGCGCGGCCGGCGCGGAACGGACGCGCTCGACGAATTTGCAAAGCTGATCGCGTCGACGCCGACAAAATAAGAGCGTCGCGCACTGTGGGAGGGTATGTGCTCAAAGGCCTGTTCAAGGCGCTCGGCGTCGTCGACCGCATCACGTCGACGATCGGCGCCGTTTTTCTCTTCGCCATCATGATCGTCGTCTTCGCCGACGTCGTCATGCGCTATGTGTTCAACAGCCCGTTTGCCTGGGCCTATGATCTCATCGCGCTCTATCTGATGGCGGGCGTGTTCTTTCTCGTACTGTCCGACGCCTACGCCGCCAGCGCGCATGTGAACGTCGACATTCTCCAGCAGCGCTTGCCGCCCGCCGGCATCCGCCTCGCCGAACTCGTCACCTGCGCCGTCGGGATCATCGTCTTTGCGCTGATCGCCTGGCTCGGCTGGCAGCGCGCGCTCGACAGCTACAGGTCCGCCGACGTCATGGCTGGCGCCATTCCCTGGCCCATGTGGCCTTCCATCGCGCTCGTGCCCTTCGGCGCCGGCATTCTGGCGCTGCGGCTCATCGCGCATTTCATCGGCCACCTGCTGTCGCTCGCGACCGGCCATGACCTGATCCCCCTGCCCGCCGCGCACATGAACGCAGAAGGCGAAACATTCGAATGATCGTCCTTCTGTGCCTCGTCATCCTGTTCGGCCTGCTCGCGATCGGCACGCCGGTCGGATTCGCCATGGCCGGCGCCGGCTCGCTCGGCCTCTATCTGACCGGCGGCATGCCCATGCTGAGCGGCATATTGCAGACGGCGCCGCTGTCGTCGGTCACCTCCTACGAGCTCATCACCATTCCGATGTTCCTGCTGATGGCGGAATTCGTTCTGTTGAGCGGCATCGCCGACGATCTGTTCCGCGCCACCGCCGCCTGGGTCGGCCGCATTCCCGGCGGGCTCGGCATGGCGACGGCGCTCGCCGGCGCGGGCTTCGGCGCGATCTGCGGCACGTCGACGGCGTCCGCAGCGACCCTGTCCTCCACCAGCCTTCCGGCGATGCTGAAGCAGGGCTACGAACCGAAGATGGCGGCCGGCGTCGTCGCCATATCCGGCACGCTCGCCATGCTGATTCCGCCGTCGGTGGCGCTGGTCATCTACGGCCTGCTGGCGGAAGTGAATATCGGCGCGCTGCTGATCGGCGGCGTATTGCCCGGCATCGTGGTGACGATCACCATCATGGCGACCGTCTGGCTGCTCGCCTGGCAGGATCCGGCGCGCGCCCCGGCGGGCCCGCGCGTCTCGCTCGCCGAAAAGCTCCGGATGCTGCGCATCGTCGGCCCGATGCTCGTTTTGTTCGGCATGGTCACCGGCGTCATCTATACCGGCGTCGCCTCGCCGACCGAGGCTTCGGCGCTCGGCGCCTTCTGCGCCTTCTGCCTGTCGATCTGGATGGGCAAGATGTCCATGCCGGGCCTGCGCCGCGCGCTGCTGCGCGCCGCGCACGGCACTTGCATGATCTCGATGATCCTGCTCGGCGCGCACATCTTCGGCTATTTCTTCACGCTCGCGCAGGTCACGCAGACGCTCGTGGCCTGGGTCGGCAGCCTCGAAGTGTCGCGCTGGATCATTCTGACGCTGATCCTGTTCGGCTACATCGTGCTCGGCTCCTTCATGGACCAGATCGCGATCCTCGTGCTGACGGTGCCGATCGTCCTGCCGCTCATCAAATCGCTCGGCTACGATCCGCTGTGGTTCGGCGTCATCAAGATCGTGACGGCGGAGGTCGGCATGATCACGCCGCCGGTCGGACTGAATTGCTATGTCGTCGCGCGCTATTCGGGGCGACCCGTCGCGGAAGTGTTTCACGGCACCATGCCGCATTTCTTCGCGCATCTGATCGCGATCGCCATTCTCGTCGTCTGGCCGCAGATCATTCTCTGGCTGCCGATCAAGATGGGCTATTGAGCGCATAGGCGCAGAACACGAAGAGGGAGAAACATATGACGTCGCGCGCAGGCCTTGTCGCTCTCGCCGGTTGCTTTTCGATTGCGGCCTCGCTGGCCGGCGCGCAGGATAAGATCACCCTGCGGCTCGCCGACACATTGCCGCACGGCCATGTCATCCACGAACTCGCCGGCAAGCCCTTTTCCGAACTCGTCACCAAACTGACGAACGGCCAGGTCGTGTTCCAGCACTTTCCGAGCGAGCAGCTCGGCAAGGCCAAGGACATGGCGCAGCTGACCGTCGCCGGCGTCGCCGACGTCGCCTATATCGTGCCGTCCTATTCCTCCGACAAATATCCGCTGACGGCCGTCGCCGAATTGCCCGGCGCGTTCGAGACGCAATGTCAGGGCTCGCTCGCCTATTACAAGCTCTCGCATGGCGGCGGCATTCTCGAGACAAGGGAATTCCTGCCGAACGGTCTGCGCCCGCTGGTGACGATCGCCCTGCCGGCCTACCAGATGCTGCTCGGCAATCCGCGCGAGATCGGCTCTGCCGCCGATCTCGCCGGCCTCAAGATCCGCACCGCCGGCGGCGCGATGGATCTCACCATGCGCGCGATCAAGACCGTGCCCGTGCGCATGTCGGCGCCGGAAATCTACGAATCTCTGACGCGCGGCACGATCGACGGCATCGTGCTCTCCTATCAGAGCACGGTCTCCTACGACCTCGGCAAGATCCTGAAGTCGGGCACGGCGAGCATGAATTTCGGCACGGCCGTGTTCATCTACGGGATCGGCGAAACCAAGTGGAAGACGCTGCCTGAAAACGTCCGCAAGGCGATGATTCAGGCCGGCGAAGAAACGACGCGCGAAGGCTGCAAGCGCTTCGAGGACGGCGAGAAGGCCGCTGCCGCGAAGATTCAGAGCCAGGGCATGAAGCTCATTTCCTTCAGCGACGCCGACCGCAAGTTCTTCTCTGACTCATTTGCCGGCGTCGCCGACCAGTGGGCGAAGGAAACCGACAAGCGCGGCAAGCCGGCGACCGCGACGCTGAAAGAGTTCAAGGCCGCGCTGCACTAGCGTCCGTCGACGCGGATATGAAACAGCAAGAGCGCAAGGGCCCGCTCGCCGGCGTCAGGATCATCGACCTGACGAGCGTCATGATGGGCCCTTACGCGACCATGATCCTCGCCGATTACGGCGCCGACGTCGTCAAGGTCGAAAGCCCGGACGGCGATATCGTCCGCGCCATTCCGCCCATGCGCAGTCCCGGCATGGGCGCGATGTTCCTGCAGGGCAACCGCAACAAGCGCTCGATCGCGCTCGACCTCAAGCATCCCGCCGGCCGCGACGCCTTGCTGCGCCTCGCAACGACGGCCGATGTGTTCGTGCACAATGTGCGGCCGGCGGCCATGGCGCGTCTCAGGCTCGCCGCCGACGACCTGCTCGCGCGCAATCCACGCCTCGTCTACGCGAGCCTGCACGGTTTCGGCGAGAGCGGCCCCTATGCCGGCAAGCCCGCCTACGACGATCTGATCCAGGGCCTGACCGCCCTGCCCGCGCTGGTTGGCCAGATCGCCGGCGAGCCACGCTATTCGCCGGCGACGCTCGCCGACCGCATCGTCGGCCTCAACGCCGTCCACGCCATCCTCGCCGCGTTGCTGTATCGCGATCGAACCGGCGAGGGACAGGCGATTGAAATTCCGATGTTCGAGACCATGGCGCAATTCGTGCTGGGCGATCACATGTCCGGTCGCAGTTTCGAACCGCCGCTCGGCCCGCCCGGCTACGCGCGTTTGCTCACTGCGCATCGTCGTCCCTACCGCACGCGCGATGGCCATGTCTGCGTGCTCATCTACAACGACAAGCACTGGGCGTCGTTTTTCGACGCCTTGGGCAAGGGATTTCCCGAGGCCCAGGACCCACGCTTTCGCACTCTCGCGGGGCGCGTGGCGAATTATGATCTCGTCTACAAATGGCTTGCCGACCTGCTCGCTGCCCGCACGACCGCCGAATGGCTCGCCCTGTTCGAGAAGGCCGACATTCCCTCGGGCCCGATGCACGATCTCGACGCCCTGATCGACGATCCGCATCTGGCCGCCGTCGGCCTGATCCGGACGATCGAGCAACCCGGCGACGGCGAGGTGCGGCTCGTTGGACCTGCGGCCACCTGGAGCCGTACCCCACCGTCAATCCATGCGCCTGCGCCGCGGCTCGGCGAGCATGGGGCCGAAATTCTGCGCGAGGCGGGCTTCGCGGAAGCAGAAATCGAAGACCTCAGGACAGCCGGCGCCTTGAGCGCACAAGATCGAAGCTGACGCCTGCAGCAGCCGACAGTTCCAATTGGCGTCGCGCGCAGAATGCGCGATCTAGCGCCGAAGCAGACGGATATTGCGCGCGATCTGCTGATTTTCCGGATCTTTCGCGCGCGCCGCCAGCAGATCCCGCCGGGCCGCGGCATAGTCGCCGCGCAGCAGACGCGAATAACCGCGATTGTTGAGAAGCTGCGACGTGGGGCCAGTCAATTTCAGCGCCCGGCCATAAGCGCGATCTGCGAGATCGAAGCGACCGAGCTCATCGTAGGCGGCGGCCAGTCCGAGCCAACCCTCCGCATTATCCGGGCGCGCTTCGACGGCGCCGCGATAGGCGTCGGCGGCGAGTCCGAAATTGCGCGCTGCGAAATGCGCCTTGGCTTTCGCCAATTGCTCGCTCGTCGCAGCGTTCTTGTCAGACGTCGCCTGAAGCGCGGGTTCAGCGTCCGAGTGAACTGCGGCGAGATCGAGCGGTCCCGGCGCAAAGCTTCCGCACCCCGCGAGCGGGCCGGCGAGCAGGACGATGAACGAAGCGCGACGAAAAGCGTTGAACACGGACAAGGGCCTTCAGGCGGAGGCCGTGCTGACAGCGATAGCCACTGGCAGCAACAGCACGACGAGCAAAACAGGGAACACGAAAAGAGTTAAGGGAATGACCAGCTTGGTCGGCAAGGCGTAAGCTTTCTCTTCGGCCCGCATCAACCGTTTGTTGCGCATGTCGTCGGAGAAGGCGCGAAGCGAGTCGCTGATGCTCGCGCCGAGCTGCTCGGACTGGTGCAGCAGCGTTGCGAAGGACGAGGCCTCGTCAATGCCGAGACGGTCCGCGAGGGCCTCGATCGCTTGCGACAGCGACTTGCCATTGCGCAACTCGAGCGACGTGAGTTCGAGATGACGGCTGAGCGAGGGATATCCATGCGCGAGTTCCTCGCCGATCTTCTGAATGCCCGCTTCCAGACTGAGACCAGCCTGCACGCAGACGACCATCAGGTCCATGACGTCGGGAAAGCCGTTTCTGTGCTCGGTCTGGAACCGGTTGATACGCCGGTTGAGAAAGAGACCCGGCGCCACGTAACCGAACGCCAGACCGGACATGGTCGCAACGAGCGGGTCGAGCGCCGGATGCCCGATCGCCAGCGCGCCAAGGTAGAAACCGCCGGCGACGACGAAGGTCGTGACGACACGTAGCGCAATGAAATAGGCGAAGGTCGATTTCGAGAAATATCCGGCGCGCCGCAACCGCGTGCGCAGGCTCTTGCTGTTGGTGGGATCGCGTGCAAGCGCGCGCGCGCCGAGCGAGACGACCAGCGCGTCGATCTGCTGCCCCTTGCGCGCGGCTGTGATCGCGCCGCCGCCCGCGATGCGATCGCGCGGCGTTCCCTTGAGCAGACGCTTCCGCGCGGCGCGCTGCGAACGGCCTTTCAGATAAAAAACCGCCGCCACGCCTGCGAGCGCCAGCGCTACCCCAAAGGCCTGCAGCAAAGCCGGATGCGAGAGGGTTTCGAGGAGTGGGGCGAAGAACCAGTCCATGCGTCACGACCGGAAATTGATCATCTTGCGCATGATCGCAAAGCCGATGCACATCCAGACGACAGCGCCGGTCAAGCCAACTTTGATCCAGGGATGGCCCCAATAGGCGCCGTAGAAAGTTGGCGAAATGACATTGACCGCGCCGAACAAGATGAACGGCACCGCGCCGAGAATGATCGCCGAGACGCGCCCCTCGGAGGACAGCGCGCGCACCTTGCGATGCAGTTTGATGCGTGCGCGGATCGTGCCGCCGAGATTGTCGAGAACCTCGGTAAGGTTGCCGCCGGTCTGCGATTGAATGCTGATCGAGGTGACGAAAAGCGGCAGGTCCTGCTGGCCCACACGATTGGCGAGGTTGCGCATTGCGGTCTCGAGATCCAGACCATAGGCGATCTCGTCCTGCAGAATGGCGAATTCCGCGCCCGCAGGATCCGGCAATTCCTGCGCGACCGCCTTGATGGCGACGCCGATCGGATGGCCTGCCCGCAGGCTGCGCACGATGATGTCGATCGCTTCCGGAAACTGGTCGCCGAATCGCGACTGCCGACGTTTCCGCAGGACGACGAGCGCCATCAACGGCGCCAGCACGAAGACCGCAGCGCCCATCTCCAGCGCCACGAACGGATCGAGCCAGAATGACAAGAGAACGAACAGCCCCGCCGCAGAGAGTGCGCAGGCCGCAATCAATGTGACTGGCTTCACGCTGATACCCGACTGCGTGTACAGCCGGCGCGCCCAGCCGAAGTCAAAAAGTCCCGTCCGTTCGCCGGGCAATCGCCGCCCCCGTCGCAACGTCACCGGCGCCTCTTCGGCATGCTGTTGTCGACCGACGTGCAATCGACGACTGACGCGGCTCCACCGCCCAGCCTCATAATACAGCCGATAGGCGGATTCTGCGACGATCACGGCCAAACCGAAGACCGAGATCGACAGGATCCAGAGCGGGTCGATGAAACCGGGCATTTGCGCTACAGCGGCTTCGATGGATCGAAATAGGCGCCGGGCAGTTCGACGCCGACGGCGCGCAAATCGTTCAGCAGGCGCGGGCGTACGCCAGTCGCCGCGAAATGGCCAAGCGCCTCGCCGTTCGGACCGAGGCCCGTGCGGACAAATCGAAATATTTCCTGCAGCTGCACGACCTCGCCTTCCATGCCCGTGATTTCGGCTATCGAGGTGACGCGTCGCGTGCCGTCGCTCAGGCGTTGAAGCTGCACGACCAGCCGAACGGCAGAGGCGATCTGCGCGCGAATGCTCTGCTGGGACATCGGCAGGCCAGCCATGCCGATCATCTGTTCGAGACGAGACACGGCTTCGCGCGGCGAATTGGCGTGGACGGTCGCCATGGATCCTTCGTGGCCGGTATTCATCGCCTGCAGCATGTCGAAGGCCTCTTCGCCACGACATTCGCCGAGAATGATGCGTTCCGGTCGCATGCGCAGCGCATTCTTGACGAGTTCGCGCTGCCGCACCTCGCCCTTGCCTTCGATGTTCGGCGGACGCGTCTCCATGCGCGCGACGTGGCGCTGCTGCAATTGCAGCTCGGCCGCGTCCTCGATCGTGACGAGCCGCTCCCGGTCGGAAATGAATGCCGAAAGCGCATTCAGCATAGTCGTCTTGCCGGAACCCGTGCCGCCGGAAACGATCGTCGTGATCCGGGCGGCGACGGCCGTCGAGAGCAACTCGGCCATTTGCGGCTTAAGCGCGCCGACGTCGACAAGCCGGTCGAGGCCGAGCGGCTTCTTCGAAAACTTTCGGATCGAAACGAGTGGACCGTCGACCGCGATCGGACGAACTGCGACATTGACGCGCGAACCGTCGGGCAGGCGCGCGTCGCACAGCGGCTGCAATTCATCGACGCGGCGGCCGACTGCAGACACGATGCGATTGACGATCCGCAGGAGATGCGCCTCGTCGGCAAAGCGCACCGGAACTTCTTCGAGCAGGCCCCTGCGCTCGACGAACACGCATTCGTGTCCATTGATGAGAATGTCGCTGATCGTCGGGTCGCGCAGCAGCGGTTCGAGCGGGCCGAGCCCGATCATTTCATCGAGAATTTCGGCGGCAAATTGCGTCAATTCCTGCGCCGTGATCGGCAGCCGCTCCCTCTGCACGAGTTCCGAGACGATCTCGAAGACCTGCGCCTGGCGTTGTTCCGGCGGCAGAACTTCGAGCGTGCCGAGATCGACATCCTCGATCAGCTCGCGATGCAGACGAACCTTTGCCTCCAGCAACCGCTGTTCCGACAGCGACGCGCCGCGCGGCGGTTCGGGCGCGACAGGCGCAGGCTGCGGCGCAGGCGCCGCGCGTGGCGCAGGCGCAGGCGCAAGACTGGCGCAGAACCTGCCGCTCACGAGGCGCGCCTTTCTTCTTGCTGACGCGCGAACAGGATGCGCTTCATACCCATGGAAATATTGTTGCCCGGTTTGACATATTGCAGCGGAACGCCCTGGTCGATCGCCTCGCGAACCAGCTGGTAATTGTTGGCGATCTCGCCGGCCAGGACGCCGTCGAGCGCCTGCGCCACATCGCCGCGCCGAAGGCCGGCGCCAGGAAAGAAACGGCGCTCGAAGCGGTTGACGATGACGCTCGCGGGAGCCTTGAGCGTCAGACGCCCGTTCACCTGGTCGGCGATGCGTCGGGCGAACCGAAGACCCGGCACGGTCATGTCGGTGACGATGAAGGTGCGATCGGACCCGACGAGAATGCCATCGGTCCACGGATGCCACATGCGTGGCAGATCGATCACGACATGCTGGAACGCCGCAGCGACGACATCGAGCAGGCGCAGGACAGCGGCGCCCTGCAACTCGCGCAGCTGACCAGCGACCGACGGCGCCGCCACGAGGGCGAGGCCTGACGCATGTCGGGTCGTCATGGCTTCGAGCAATTGCGGGTCGAGCCGCTCGCCGCTGTCGCCGATCTCGGCGAAGTCGAGACGCGGCTCGAGGTCCAGAAAGTCGGCGCAGGCGTCGCTGTGCAGATCGAGGTCGACGAGCGCCACCGAATTTGTGTCGGGGTGCGCTCCGAGTATCTGCATTGCCGCCTCGATCGCCAGCGTCGTATTGCCGACGCCGCCCGCCGCGGGCAGAAACGATGTCACTTCAGCATAGTCGCTCGGCGGGTCGAGCCGCCCGGCAAGCAGCCGCCGACATGCGGCCAATATGTCCGCGCCTGCGGCGGGGCGGCGCAACAGATCCCGCACGCCGATCTGGAAGAACCAGCGCTGCACCGCATCCGTGCAGGCATCGACAAGCACGACGATCGGTCGCCCCGCGCCGCGCGCCACGAGCGATTGCAACGCAAGCAGATGATCGCGCCGCGTTGCGTCGATCTCCGCCACGAGCACGGATGCGCGCGACAGCGCCGTCGCATCGACCGCCGCCTCGATCCCCCCGCTGTGTATCGCGAGCGCAATGTCGGTCTCGCGCTTGACCGCCTCCGCCAGCGAGGCGCCGAGCGCCCCGTCGCTGCTGACGATCAGGATTTCGGACTTCTCCGGCATACGCTCACCTCGTCACCAGCACCGGCGGCGCGATCGCCTCAGGCGCTTTGCTGGTCTTGTAGCGCACGATCGATTCGGCGATGCGCGCGCCATTGGTCGGGAAGGCCGTATCGGCGCTCGTGCGTGGCCACGGATCGATCGTATGCACAATCCGGTTGGCCGCGACTGCGTCGCCCGAATAGGGCCACAGGGCGTCGCTGCGCGTCAGCGGTTCGGCGCAGGCCGAGAGAAACAGAGCCGGCGTGCAGGCGATCACGCCGGCGCGCAGTCGATCAATTGCCCGCGGCATTCGGACCTCCGAGATCAAGAATGTGTCCGCCCGCCAGACGCGCAGGCTGCCCCCTTGCGACGCGCAGCTCGGCAGGCGTCATCTCCTGCTTGCCGAGCAGGAACCTTTCCACGTCGTTGACGGACACAGTCGCATCCAGCGGCGAGTGAAGTTTTTGACCGGGACGCGCCGGACGAACGAGATGCGGCGTCACGATGACGGCAAGCTCGGTTTCGCGCTTCTCGAATGCGGCGCTGCGGAACAGCGCGCCCAGCACCGGAACATCGTTGATCCACGGCAGCGCATTCGTGGTCTCCGAGGAAACGCTCTGCAGCAGACCCGCGAGCGCAAAACTCTGTCCGTCCTTCAGCTCGACATTCGTGCTCACGCGGCGCACGACGAGGCTCGGGATCGAAATGCCGCCGACAGTCACTGCGTTCGTCACGTCGAGTTGGCTGACTTCCGGTTCGATCTTCAGATTGATCACGCCATTGGCCAGCACGGTCGGCGTGAAACTGAGGCCGACGCCGAACTTCTTGAACTCGACGGAAACGGCGCCGTTGGCGCCGGCGACCGGGAAGGGAAACTCGCCGCCCGCAAGGAAACTCGCCGTCTGGCCAGACATCGCAGTCAGATTCGGTTCGGCGAGCCGCCGCGCAAGTCCACGGCCTTCCAACGCTTGAACGAGAATGTCGACCTTCGTTCCACCGGACAGCAATTGCCCGAGAACCGCGCCGAACGGCGTCGCGCCGGACACCAGACTGTTGGAGCCGATCGACGCGTTGAGACGCTTGGACACGACGTCCCATTTCACGCCGAGTTCCTTGCCGGCCTGCCGCGACGCTTCGAGGAAGCGCACCTCGAGCATCACCTGCTGCGGCGAAGTGATCTTCATCTGATTGAGAACTTCGCCGCCGAACTGATGCGCGATCGACAGGGCCGTATCCTGAGCGATCGAGTCCGGCACATCGCCGCTGAGCAGAATGCGGCCATTGACCGACGACACCCTTGATCCGTCCATGCGGAATTTGACGGCGCAATTGCGCCGCAAGGCGGCCCGTGGAATATCCGATTTCGAGATCGATGGCGCCGATGCGCCGCCGTTGCGCATCATAGGCCGTCACGCTGGTCGTGCCGATCTTCTTGCCATGAATATAGAAGGACCGGTCGGTCAGCGGCATGACATCCGCGATCTCGGGATCGCCGACCACCAGGTCGACATAGGCGAGATCGGTCTGCACCGTCTCGGTCGCGCCTTTGGGAACGCTCTGCGCGACCGTGCCGCTGCCGAACGAGACGCGTCGCATCGCGCCAGCCGAAAACGCAGAAGGCGACGCTGCCGCAGTGGCTGTCGCAACCGCCAGGGCGAGCGCGAGACGCAAACGTGCACGAGGCGGTCGCCCGACGGATCGAAGGTCCGGATTTCTCAAATTGCTTCTCATTTGCCGTCTCAGCGCTCGATTTGATGGGGGACGCTGTAGTCCTGGCGGACGGAATTGCGGGTCACGGCAACTGTCGTCTGCGCGCCGTCCTGCTGTGGGGATGCGCGCCCGGGATGACCGAGGTCGCTCGTCGTGACACGGCGGCTGGACTCGATCCTGGCCGCGCCCGCGCGCCGCAGCATCAGTGTCAGCGCGCCGACGCTTTGCGCGACGACCAGGCGCTGCGCATCCTGCGTGTCGACTTCGACCGTCACCGATCGCGCGACTTTCGGCTTGGCGGTCTCTTCGTCCGCGGTCTGGTCGATGCCGATCACCTTGACGTCTTGCGCGACGACATCGGCGACCGCCTCATTCTCCTTCAACCGTCGCGACAGCAGGATATCAACGCGATCGCCGGGCGTGATGAAGCCCGCGACGCCGACGACATCGTCGACGCGGATTGTAAGCGCCTTGTATCCGGCCTCGATCGACGCCGCGAGCGTCGGCCGCTGGCCGGGGCCGGTAATCTTTCGCGCCAGGATCGGTTCATTCGCCAGAAATGGCCCAATCGCATTGCGCTTGCCCTGACCATCGAGAACCTTGGCGATCGTCTGGAACGATCCCTGCAGGGTTTCGTCGGCCGGCCAGGGAATTTCGCGCAGCGTCTCCCGGCTCAATTCGGCGCCGGCGGACAGCGGCTTCGCCGCCACGACGATTGTCGCAAATCTGCCGGTCGGCTCAGCGGGGCGTGCTACCGCGGCGTAGTGCTGACGTTCGGCTTCGACGCGCAATGCGACTTCGCGTTGCATCCAGCTACGCGCAGCGTAAATGGAACTGCCGCCGAGCAACACGACCGCGGGGATCATTACGCTCACTCGTAAACGCACGGATTGGCCTCACTGCATCTTCTTCGTTAGAAGAATGAAAACATCCGCGCGCCGATCCGCAAAACACCAATTGAGCATAGGCATGCGCATTGGTTTTTCGAGTCGTTAGAATTGTAGCGATACGGAGATGAGCATTGCCGCAACGTCACGAAAACCCGTGGATTCGCAGATCGCTCCCGCCGACGCGACGTCTTTGCCGCAATGAAAGTGCTTAACGGTAAAGGTTGCCGAGCGCTGAACGCGGCCACGTCAGGATACGATTCAAATTTCGCATCATTCGAACGGTTGCGTATCGACTTTTTCAGCATGTCTTATCGCAATATGTGAATCACGAATTGCCGCATTAAACCCGTCATGCTGAAACCAACGAGATCAGGATCGAATACGACCGCTTCCGAATGCGAAGCGGCTTCGCTTGTTGCTTCGTTGCATGACGGGAACGATCGGATGGGACTCTTCTGGCGCGCGACCGCGCGCGCCGCTCGCGATGAGTCCGGCGTTGGCGCTGTCGAATTCGCACTCATCGCGCCCCTGCTTCTGGGTATATCGCTTGCCGCGCTGATCTTCGCGCTCGCGCTCAACAACTACATTCTCGTGACGAACGCATCGGCCGCGGGCGCCACCAATTTGATCCTGAGCCGCGGTTCGACGACCCCCTATTCGGACACCGTCACGGCAATCCGGCAGGCGGCCCAAGGCCTCGCGTCGGCAAATCTGACAATTGCAATGTCGGTCGACGGCGCGGCCTGCGCCGATGATTCTTCCTGCGCGACCGCATTGAGCGCGGCGGGAGGCAAGCAGGCCAATGTCGCCGTGAGCTATCCATGCCGGCTGGTCGTGCTCAACATCGACTATGCGCCAGGCGGTTGCGTACTCAGACAAACCACAGCGGGACGCGTACAATGAAGAACGACGCATATGGCAGGTTGCGACTCTTCGCATCAAACAACACTGGCTCGGTCGCGGTCGTCGGCGCGCTCATGGCGAGCGTCATCGTCGGCTCGGGCGCGCTCGCGGTCCAGCAGGCGCTCGTGCTGCAGACGGAACGCGCCCTGCAGGCCTCCACCGAGATGGCGGCCCTCGCAGGCGCCCAAGACCTTGGCGAGAGCACAGACGCAGCCGTCGCGACGGCGATCAGCTACGCCGCCAAGAATCCTGTCGCCGGACAGACCGTGACCGCGGTCAGCGGATACCCAAGGGCCGTCTGCCTGACGAGCACCAATATTTCCTGCGGATCTGTCGGCGCCAACGCCATCGTCGTGAAACAGCAGATCGTGATGCCGCTGGTTCTCGGCAAATATTTCGGGGTTACGTCCAAGACCATGGTCGCGACTGCGACGGCAAGCGCGCAGGGCGGCGCCGGCAAGGCGGTCGACGTCATGTTCGTTCTCGACACGACGCGTTCGATGACCAATACCGACGCCAGGTGCAGCGTCAGCGGCGCCTCGCGGCTCGCTTGCGCGGAGGCCGGCGTACGCAAACTGCTGCTTGCCGCCAATCCGTCGCTGGTGCGCGCCGGGCTCGCCATCTTTCCGCCGGTCAAGACAGCGACGGATGCGGCGCGCAATTACGATTGTTCCAGCGCCACGCCGGCGATCGCGAAATACAACGCCACGTCGCCGATCTACACGATTCTCGGCCTCTCCAGCGACTACAAGTCCTCGCCTGGCGCGACATCCCTCAACACAGCCTCGAACATGGTGCGCGCCGTCGGCGGCGTCTCCGGTTGCCCGGGCCTCCAGGCGATCGGCGGCGTCGGCACCTATTTCGCCGACGCGATCTCGGCCGCGCAGACGGAATTGCAGATACATGGACGGACAGAAGCGCAGAAAGTCATCGTCTTTCTCAGCGACGGCGACGCCGGCGCTTCGTCGAGCAACGTAGGCACAAGCAAATACGCCAACCAGTGTCATCAGGGCATAGCGGCCGCGCAGAACGCGGCGGCCTCCGGCACCTGGGTCTATTCGGCGGCCTATGGCGCAGCCAATTCCGGCGGGTGCTCGACCGACAACCCCGCGATCTCGCCTTGCGCCACTATGCAGCAGATCGCGTCAGCGGCCGAGAAATTCTTTCCTGACACCGGCGCAACCAGTGTGTCTTGCACATCAACGATCAATTCAGCATCCGATGTGATCGGCATCTTTTCGGCGATCGGCACGAGCTTGTCGGCGACGTCGCCGCGATTGATCCTCAATTCGACGAGCTAGGAGAGATCCATGAAAGCTCATCATCACCCTGTCGTGCGCGCCCGCCTTCTGTTGCGTCGCCTCGTGCGCCGGCGCCGGCGCGCGGGCGACGTGTCGACGCGTTTGCCAGATCGGCAGGCGCACGCGAACAGCACCCTGTTGTCGCGCAGACCTTCGCGACGAATGGTGACCGAACTGACCGATCTCCTCGCGATAACGCCGATCGTTCTCGGGCTGGCGGCGCTCATAGCCAATCCCTGGCCTGAGAAGGCGCCGCCGCAGATTGCCTCGGGACGTCATTCCGCCTACGGCGCGCTGGCGTCTCTTACGCCCGCAGAAATCGCTATGGCGCTTACCCGTGCGCGCGAGCGCGCAAAACGCCTCGATCGCGCCGCCGCCAATCCGATCAAACTTGTATCGACCACCGAGGCTGAGGATCACTCAACGCCCGTCGCTCCGGAACCGAGCGCGCCGATGGCGATCCGCGCCGCAGCCGCGCGCGCGACCATCGCCGAGGACGGCCGCCTGATCGTCGACGGCGAGACGATCAGGCTCGATGGGATCATCCTGCCCGACGCCGGCGCGACATGCCGGCGACTGGATGGCGTGGAAGTGCCTTGTCTCGAGCGTGTCGCCGCACGACTGTCGATAATCACGCAGCAGGGCGCCCTCAACTGCCGGACAATGGTCGAGCCATCGGGCGAACGCATCGGTCGCTGCCTCGCCGGCAAGATCGACCTGGCGCAGGATCTGGTGCATGCCCGGCTCGCGCGCCGCTCTTCGGGAAGACAAATCGCACAGGCGCCTGGCGTCTAGATCTTTCGCCTGGCGCACAGATCTGGACAGCGGGGCGGTCGGATTATCGCCGACCGGTCGCGCAGAGCTGAGGCGAAAGCAGCCGGGGCGCCAATCGGCGCCCCGGCCAGCCAGCCACAATTGCAGTGGGTTCTCGCGACGCCCTGACACTGCCCATGCCCGCGACGACTGCAGCGTCTCGCCGCCATCTCGAATTCCCGCCAGTCAACGTCGACAATCGAGCGATCAGCCCGGCGCGCGGCTTCATCGCTCGTTACTTCAGTTGAATGCCGCAATGCCCGTAATCGCCCGCCCGAGGATCAGCGCATGAACATCGTGCGTACCCTCGTAGGTGTTCACGACTTCGAGATTGACGAGATGGCGCGCGACGCCGAATTCGTCGCTGATCCCGTTGCCGCCCATCATGTCGCGAGCCATGCGCGCAATGTCTAGCGCCTTGCCGCAGGAATTGCGCTTCATGATCGACGTGATCTCGACCGGCGCTACGCCTTCGTCCTTGAGACGGCCAAGGCGCAGGCAGCCCTGCAGGCCGAGCGTGATCTCGGTCAGCATGTCCGCCAGCTTCTTCTGGATAAGCTGATTGGCCGCCAGCGGGCGACCGAACTGCTTGCGGTCGATCACATATTGGCGGGCGCGCAGGTAGCAGTCTTCCGCGGCGCCGAGCGCGCCCCAAGCGATGCCGTAGCGCGCGCTGTTGAGGCAGGTGAACGGACCCTTCAGGCCGCGCACGTCGGGAAAGGCGTTTTCCTCGGGGCAGAACACGTCGTCGAGCACGATCTCGCCGGTGATCGAGGCGCGCAGTCCGACCTTGCCGTGGATCGCCGGCGCACTCAGTCCCTTCCAGCCCTTTTCGAGAACAAAGCCTCTGATCTCGCCGGCCTCGTCCTTCGCCCAGACGACGAAAACGTCGGCGATCGGGCTGTTGGTGATCCACATTTTCGAGCCCGACAGGCGATAGCCTCCCTCGACCTTGCGGGCGCGCGTGATCATGCTGCCGGGATCGGAGCCATGGTTGGGCTCTGTGAGGCCGAAGCAGCCGATCCATTCGCCGGTCGCGAGCTTCGGCAGATATTTCTGCTTCGTCGCTTCATTGCCGAATTCGTTGATCGGAACCATGACCAGAGACGATTGCACGCTCATCATCGAGCGATAGCCGGAGTCGACACGCTCGACCTCGCGCGCAATCAGGCCGTAGCATACATAATTGAGCCCTGCGCCGCCGTAGGTCTCCGGAATGGTCGCGCCGAGCAGGCCGAGCTCGCCCATGCTCCGGAAGATGTCAGGGTTGGTCTTCTCGTGCCGGAACGCGTGTTGCACTTGCGGCGCGAGTTGCTCCTGGCAATAGGCATGGGCCGTGTCGCGCACGGCGCGTTCATCTTCGCTGATCTGACCGGCGAGCGACAGCGGATCGTTCCAGTCGAAACTCGCGCGCGTGGTCTTGGCGGCCATGTGATGCTCCTGTCCGTTCAGGTTCGAAAGATTCGTCGTCGCGCTCAGCGTCCCTGGAACTCGGGCTTCCGCTTTTCCATGAAGGCCCGCATGCCTTCATGCGCGTCAGCGGTCGCAAATCGCGCATGCAGTTCGCGTCGCTCGAACAGAACGCCTTCGCTCAACGACGACTCGTAGGCGCGGTTGACGCATTCCTTCAGAGCCATCAAGGCGGGTGTCGAGAAAGAAGCGACGGTGGACGCGACCGCCATCGTCTCCGCGTACAAATTTTCGTCGGCGACGACGCGCGACACAAGGCCGTAGCGGTCCGCTTCGTCGGCGTCGAGCGTGCGCGCCGACAGGCACATGTCCATCGCCTTCGCCTTGCCGATGGCGCGTGGCAGCCGCTGTGTTCCGCCGGCGCCCGGCAGCAGGCCGAGCTTGATTTCCGGCAGGCCGAACTTCGCGCTGCGGCCCGCTATGATGATGTCGCAGGAAAGCGCCAGCTCGCAGCCGCCGCCGAAGGCGAGGCCCGCGACGGAAGCGATCACCGGCTTGCGGATCCGACGGATCGTCTCCCAGTTGCGCGTAATGAAATTGGAATTGTAGACATCGCTATAGCTCCAGTTCGCCATGACCGCGATGTCCGCCCCGGCCGCAAAGGCGCGCGGCGAACCGGCGACCACGATGGCGCCGATCGTCTCGTCGACGTCGAAGGCGGCGAGCGCTTCGCCGAGCCTGTTCATCAATTCGTCGTTGAGCGCGTTCAGGACCTTCGGGCGATTGAGCGTGATGACGCCGACACGGCCCTCACGTTCGACGAGAATGACATCTTGCTGCACGCGTGGTCTCCTTCGCGCGGGCGCGCGTCTGCATTCGCGGTAGATGAGGCGGCCCGGCGAATCCGAACCGCAGGACAGGCTACAGCTCGCCGGCCTTGAGCATGTCGCGCAGGCGGAATTTCTGGATCTTGCCCGATGGCGTCGCCGGCATGGCGTCGCGCACGATCAGCTTTTCCGGAATGTACTGAACGGCGAGCTTGTGCGACTTGAGAAACTCGACCATGCCCGCAAAATCGATCGTCTGGCCGGGCTTCGGCACGATGACCGCGCAGGCGCGTTCGCCCAGGCGCTCATCGGGATAGGCGACGATCGCGACCTGCGCGACGACCGGATGCTTGTAGAGCAGCGCCTCGACCTCCACGACCGGAATATTCTCGCCGCCGCGGATAATGACATCCTTGGAGCGCCCGGAAATGCGGATGTAGCCGGCGGGCGTCATATAGGCGAGATCGCCCGTGTCGAACCAGCCCTCGGGGTCCGTCCCGTTCCACTGCGGGCGCTTGAGATAGCCGCCGAAATTGGAGCAGGCGCGCACCAGGAGCTTGCCGATCTCGCCGGCCGGCAGTGTCTTGCCTTCACCATCGACCACCTTCACGTCGACGCCGGGCAGCGCGCAGCCGTCCGTGGTGGACGCAAGCTTGTCGTCGTCGTCGAGCTTGATCAGCGTGACCGCGCCATTCTCGGTCATGCCCCACGCGGACACGATCTTGGCGCCGAGACCGGCCTGCGCCTGCTCGACCAGCGGGCCGGGGATCGGCGCGCCGGCGCACAGGAATGTCTTGAGGGTAGGGACCGGATTGCCGCTCTCCGAAACTGCGCGCGTCAAATCCGTGAGAAACGGCGTCGACGCCATTGTGAAACTGACTTTCTCGGCGCGGATCAGATCCGCGGCCTTGGTCGGCTCCCACACGTCCTGCAGGATCGCGCTCGCCTTCAGCATGATCGGCATCATCAGGCCGTACATGAAGCCCGTCTGGTGCGCCATCGGGGAGGCCATCAGGATCACGTCGTCGCCGCCGAGGCTCAGGCGCTGCGCGTAGGGAATGATGTTCGCCATCAGCGTATTCGCGCTGTGCATCACACCTTTGGGCTCGCCGGTCGTGCCGGATGTGTAGATCAGCTGCGTGATGTCGTCGGGCCCGGGCCGGCTGGACGTCAGGATCGCCTTCGCGTCTGGCTCCTTCTCCCATTCCGGGCTCGTCAGCAGCGCGTCGAAATCGTCCGCGCCGCCGCTGTCGACGACGACGAGACGCTTGAGCGAGGGAAGGCTCGGCATCAGCCCGCGCACCATCGCTTCATGGTCGAAATTGCGGAAGATCTTGGGAACGATCATGACCTTGGCTTCGCCATGCTTGAGCATGAACGACAGCTCGCGTTCCCGGAAGATCGGCATCAGCGGATTGAGAACCGCGCCGATGCGCGAACAGGCGAGATAGAGCAGCGTGAAGTGGCGCCAGTTCGGCAGTTGCATCGCGACGACATCGTTGCGCCCCACGCCGAGCCGCGACAGGCCGACCGCGATCCGATCGGCCAGCGTCGCCAGTTCGCGATAGGTGAAGCGATGCACGCTGCCGGCCTCCACGCGGACGGCCGTCAGCGCAATCTTGTCCGGACAGGCGGCAAGACACGCGTCGAGATCGTCATTGATCGTGCGATCGTGCCAATAGCCCTTGGCCACACTCTCGGCGCGGCGCGGCGCGAGCAGGACGGCGTCGAACTCCATGTCTCCCTCCCCTGTCTTCTTGCGGTTTGCGTCTCAGGCCGGAACGGCCGCGCGTCCCGCGCGCGTGCGCGCGATGATCGTCTTCATGATCTGCGCCGTGCCGTCGCCGAGCTGGAAGCCCAGCACGTCGCGCAGCCGCTGCTCCATCAGGCCGCGATCGTAGCCGCCGTGACCATGGCTCAGCAGGCATTGATGCACGACATCATAGGCGAGCTTCGGGCCCCACCATTTGCACATCGCCGCCTCGGCGCTGTGCGGCAGACCCCGGTCCTTCAGCCACAACGCCTGCAGGCAGAGCAGGCGCGCCGCCTCGACCTGCGTGTCGTAGTCGGCGAGCGGATGCGAAACGCCCTGAAAGGCGGAGATCGGCTGACCGAAGGCCTTGCGCTCGGCGACATAGGCCCATGTCTCTTCCAGGGCGACGCGCGCGACGCCCAGCACCTGCAGGCCGATGAGGGCGCGCGAGAAATCGAAGCCCTGCATCACCTGCACGAAGCCCTTGTTCTCGTCGCCGAGGCGATGGGAAACCGGCACGCGCACATTCTCGAAGAAGATCGAACCGCGCCCGATCGCGCGTTGGCCATGGCAGTCGAAGCGGCTGCGCGTGACGCCCGGAAGGTCCATCGGCACGAGCAGCGCGGTGACGCCATGCGCGCCGGATTCCGGCGTTCCCGTACGACCGAAAACAACCGTGACGTCAGCCTGATCCGCGGCGGAGATCGAGGTCTTTTCGCCGTTGACGATGTAATCGTCGCCGTCGCGCTCGATCTTGAGACGCAGGTTGGCGGCGTCCGAACCGCCGCGCGGCTCGGTGAGCGCGATGGCGACCAGCGCCTCGCCCGCGACGAGTTTCGTCAGCCAGGGCCTGACGACCTCGGGCTTGCCGTGATGCGACAGGATCTGCGCATTCAGCGACGCCAGAAGATTCACATAGGACATCGAGAGATCGGCGCGCGCGATCTCCTCGCAGATTACGCCGGCGGCAAGGCAGCCCATGCCGAGGCCGCCATAGGCTTCCGGAAGCTCCGGCGCGATGAAGCCCATCGCGCCCATTTCTTTCATCAGGCCGCGGTCGAGCACGCGCGTGCGGTCACGCTCCTGAAAGCCGGGCGCAATGCGATCGGTCGCAAAGCGTCGCGCCTGGTCGGCGAGGGCGACCAGGTCTTCATCGAGATAGGGATTCATCTTTCCGCCCTCGGGATCGCGCCGCCGCTCACGCGGAGGGCGGCGCCATTCATCGATGCAATGAGGACGACGGCCGCGCGCAGGCGCGACGTCGGCGGATTATTTCGCGTATTTGCGGAAGTCGGGCTTGCGCTTTTCCTTCAGCGCATTGACGCCCTCCTTCGACTCCTCGGTGTCGTAGTAGAGTTTCAGCGCATACATGCCCATGCCGGCGATGCCCGCCTGATGAGCCGTATCCATGTTGAAGGAGCGCTTGGCGATGGCGAGCGCGGTCGGGCTGCGTTCGCACAATTCCTCACCCCAGGCCTGCACCGTCTTGTCGAGCTCTTCGTGCGGCACGCAGAGGTTGGCGAGCCCCATGGCTTCGGCTTCCTTGCCGGAATAGCGACGGCACATGTACCAGATCTCGCGCGCCTTCTTCTCGCCGACGACGCGCGCGAGAAAGGCCGTGCCGTAGCCCGGGTCGACCGAGCCCATTTTCGGCCCGACCTGTCCGAAGATCGCCTTTTCCGAGCAGATCGTCATGTCACAGATCGTCGCGAGCACATTGCCGCCGCCGATCGCATAACCCTGCACGCGCGCGATGACGGGCTTGGGCACGTCGCGGATCGCGGTGTGCAGTTCTTCCATCGGCAGGCCGACGGTGCCGCGCCCGTCATAATTGCCGTCATGCGTCGACTGGTCGCCACCCGTGCAGAAAGCGCGATCGCCGGCCCCGGCGAGCACGATGCAGCCGACGTTCTTGTCATAACCTGCTTTGTAGAGCGCCTTGATGAGTTCGTCGCAGGTCGTGCCGCGAAAGGCGTTCATCACTTCCGGGCGATTGATGATGATCCAGGCGACGCCGTTGCGCACGTCGTAGGTCAGATCCTGATACTGCATATCCGTTCCTCCGTCGTTCTTTTCCGGTCAGCCGTTCATCGTCAGGCCGCCGGAGACGCTCAGCACCTGGCCGGTGACGAAGCCCGCGTCGTCGCTCGCCATGAAGGCGATGGCGCCGGCGAGATCGTCGGGCTGGCCGAGCCGGCCGAGCGGAATGGCGCGCGTGAAAGCCTCGATCAGCTTTTCGGGGCTGGCGGCCGTCGCCGCAACATCGTCCAGCATGGCGGTCGCGGTCGGGCCGGGGCACACCGCGTTGACGGTAATGCCGTGGCGGGCGTGCTCTCGGGCAAGCGTCTTGGAGAAAGCGACGAGCCCGCCCTTGCAGGCCGCATAGACCGCTTCGCCCGACGAGCCGACGCGCGCCGCATCCGACGCCACATTGACGATACGCCCGTATTTGCGCGCGACCATGCCCGGCAGGATCGCGTGATGCATGTTGAGCGCGCCCGTCAGGTTGATGGCGATGATCTTCGCCCAGTCGGTCGGCTCGGTCTTCACGAACGGCTTGAAAATGTCCCAGCCGGCATTGTTCACCAGCACCGAGATCGGCCCGAGCTTGGCTTCGGCGGCGGCGACCGCTGCGTCGACGCTCGCGCGGTCGACAATGTCGCACTGGAACGCTTCGGCGACGCCGCCGGCGGCGACGATTTCGCCAGCGGTCTTCTTCGCCGCGTCGAGATTGAGATCGAAGATCGCGACCTTGCCGCCTTCGGCAGCAAAGCGCTTGCAGGTAGCGCTGCCGATGCCGCCGCCGCCGCCCGTCAGTACGATCGTCTTGCCATCAAACCGGGCCATGTTCGCCTCCTCCCTGATCTGCATTGCCGTCGCCGCGTTTTTACGCGATCTTGGCGACGGCTTGCGCCATATATGCAAGATATTGTCATATCTACCACGTGCCTGCCGGCCGCGCAAGTCGAATTTGCGCCAGAAAAGTGGGTGAGAAGATGCTCGCACAGGATGAGATCAGGCGCGAAATGGCCAACAGATTGTTTTTTCGGCTGTATCAATGTGCAAATATGTTGCATAAAACCGGCAGCCGCGCCGTGGAGGCGGAGGGATTGACGACCCAGCAATGGGCGGTGCTGGGCGCGCTGTCGCGCGAAAAGGCGAAAGGGGGCATGAGCATCGGCGACCTCGCCCGCTATCTCCTCGTCAGCCGGCAAAATCTTGCAGGACTGGTCGGCCGCATGGAGCGCGACGGACACGTCGCGATCGTTCAGGACGAGCGGGACCGGCGATCGCGCCTCGTGACCATGACCGACAGCGGCCGCCATGTCTGGCAGGCCCTCGCCCTGCCGAAAATCTACGCCTATTACGACCAGGCGCTGCAGGATTTTTCAGTCAACGACACCGTGCATGTCCTGCACTATCTGCTGAAGATCCTCGACAATATGAAGCGCCTCGACGATGGATCGGCGGACGCACAGGCCGACGACGAGGAAGCCGAGACGACGCCTTCGGCTTCCTGAAATGCTCGAACATCGTCGCTCTCACAAGCTCGCGAGCATGCCGCCCGACACCGGCAGCAGATGCCCGGTGATGTAGTCCGACTCGCCGGAGCACAGAAACAGCGCCGCATTGGCGATGTCTTCCGGGCGCCCGAGCCGCTTCAGCATGCTGCGCGCCCGGTAGCTTTCCTTCATCGCCTCGTCGAGTTTTTCCACCGCCCGCGTCTCGATCAGCCCGGGCACGAGGCAGTTCACGTTGACGGCAGGCGCGAGTTCGATCGCCAGCGAACGCGTCATCGATGCGACCGCCGCCTTTGCGGCGCCATAGTCGCCACTGCCGGCCTCGCCTGCGTAGTTGACGGACGAAACGTTGAGAATCTTGCCCGCCCCGCGCTCGATCATGCCGGGCGCGAGGCGCTGGATCAGATAGAGCGAGGCCTTGAGATTGATGGCGAAGGTCTCGTCCCAGCGCTTCTCGCTCATGGACAGCAGCGGCTGGTAAAGCGTGGCGTCACGAACGCCGCCGACGATATTGCAGAGAATGTCGACGCGACCGAATGCGGCAAGTCCCGCCCCGGCTACTGCTTCCGCCTCGTCGCGCACGGTGACGTCGGCGCGATGCGCGACGACGCGCGTCCGGCCCGAAAGCTCGTCGGCAGCAGCCTTCAGGCGCGAACCGGAAATATCGGTCAAGACCAGCGACGCGCCCTCCTCCGCAAAGCGTCGCGCGATCGCCGCTCCCATCGGGCCCGCGCCCGTGATCAGCGCGACTTTTCCATCAAGTCTCATCCGCCCCTGCTCCACTGCCGTTCGATTGCGATCACATCGAAACCCGAGCGCGAATAATCCTCCGGCGCGACGCCGCGCGCAATCTGGACGATCCGACAAAAACCGGCCTGGCGTCGCACGACGCCAATCCAACGATCACTGCTGTTCGCCTAGGGCATGTCGATCGAACGGCCGGGATCGTTCGGCTCTTCGCAAATACCTTTGCACGATATATCCATTCACGACCTTCTGCGCCTGCATTCGTCGCGAAGCGCATCGTCGTTCTGCGATAGCGCGACGCTATGACAATGCGAGGGAAACGCTATTTCACTCCGCGCCGCGCCTCTGGAAAATTGACTACAGCCTCAGCAAGCCAACGAGGCGTTTCGAGAGGAGAAAGCAATGAAATCGCGGTTCGCCATCCTGTTCGGCGCGGCGCTCGCCATCGCCGCCCCGTCCGTCTCTTTCGCCGCCGGTCCCTGCGGGCCCGCGGGCAATGGCAGCGTGACGACGGCCTCCGCCGCAAAGCCGGAAGGCAATGGCGCCGTCATCAATGCGAATGGCAAGGCCGAAGGCAATGGCGCTGTCATCGGCGCGAGCGCCAAGGCCGAGGGCAATGGCCGGGTCGTCACCGCGTCCGCCGGCAAGCCGGAAGGCAATGGCCGGGTTGTCACGGCGTCGGCGGGCAAGCCGGAAGGCAACGGCGCCGTCATCGGCGCGAGCGCCAAGGCCGAAGGCAACGGCGCGGTCGTGAACGCGTCGGGCGACTGCAAGTAAGTCGCGCGGTCCGCTCCGCAAACACAAGATGGCGCGTCGCGAGACGCGCCATTCTCTTTTGTGCAGAAGATCCGGTTAAGCGCGCCGACCGACCTATTCGGCGATGGCGATGTCCACCCAGCGATCGCCGCCCGGACCGGAAACAAGCAGCAGCGCGGATGTCTTTTTCCTGCGGTTGAACATGTCGTCGATGGCGCCGCCCATCTCGCCGGCTGTCTTGACCGCTGTCGAACCGACGCGCTTTACGACGTCGCCTTCCCGCAGTCCTGCAGTCCATGCGATCGAGCGTTCGATGATCGACTTGACGGTCGGCCCTGCCGGCGTATCGACGAATTTCACGCCGAAATCGGCATAATCGTTGAGCCTCGGAGCGGCCTCCATCTTCGAGGCCCAGATCTCCTTCGGCCATTCGCCGATCGAGACGGGCAGAACGATTTTCTGTCCGTCGCGATAGAGCTCCATCGCCAGCGTCTGGCCGGATGCGCGCGCGACAGCGCGATTGAGCGATGACGTGCCTTCGATCGCGTGGTCGCCGAGCCTGACGAGAATGTCGCCGACCTCAAGCCTTGCGTGCGCGGCTGGGCCGTTCTCCGTAATCGCGGAAAGGATCACGCCCTTGTCGGCCGGCACACCCGCTGCGCGCGCCATCTGGGCGGTCAGCGACTGCCCTGTCACGCCGAGCCAACCGAAGCGCGGCGAGCCGTATTGCAGAACGTTGTCGACGAGAAACCGGACGTCGTTGATCGGGATCGAAAAGCCGATGCCGATCGAACCGCCCTTGTTGCGCGTGTAGATCGCCTGGTTGACCCCGATGACCGCGCCGTTCATGTCGAACAGCGGCCCGCCGGAATTGCCCTGGTTGATCGTGGCGTCCGTCTGGATCAGATCGTCATAGGCGGACAAACCCGCCTGACGATGAAAAGCGCTGATCACGCCCGCGGAGACGGAGCTCGAGAAACCCAGGGGATTGCCGATCGCCACCACCGCCTGGCCGACGCGCAAGCTCGCACTGTCGCCGAATCTGACGGTCGGCAGCGGCCGGCCGACATCGATCTTCAGGAGCGCGATATCGAACGTCAGCGCCTTGCCGACCAGTTTCGCCGGGACATGCTCGCCCGTCGACAGCGTCACGAAAATCGAATAGGCGCCGTCGACCACATGACGATTGGTGACGATCAGGCCCGTTCCGTCGACGATGAAGCCAGAGCCGACCTCGTCCTGGATCAGCGTGGTCTTGCCTTTCGGCTTGCCGCTGTTCGGCTCCGCCTTGGTCAACCCCCGCGTATATATGTCGACGAAAGCGGGCCTCACGTCCGCGGCAAGATCCGCGACGGTCCGGTATTCCGCGCGCGCGCCCGTGGCGGTCGAGACGGCGGCAAGCGCCGTCAGCGCAAAAGCAGTCCTGCGCATGTGCTCCTCCTATCGCTCGATTGCAGCCTGCATGTCGTCGACCAATGTCGGCGTACGATCCATCAGATGCGCCGGATCGATCCGGTCCCGTCGCAACTCGTGCAGGTAGAAGCCCTCGCGCGGATCGACGTCGGACCGCCACGGCTGTTCGGCGAGCGCCTGCCGCGCGTCACGAAGGCCCGCCTCCCAGCGCATGCGAATGCCGGACTTGCTGAAGTCTATGTCCTTGGTGTGATCTTCGCCGTTGATCTGCGGCGACAGCAATCGCACGACGTGCATTCTCGTGAGGCAGCCGTGGCTTGCGATCTCCTGAACGTCCGGCCGCTGCAGCGCATCGGGCGGCAGCAGACCGACGAGTTCCGAAATCGCGTGTCGCATGCGGTGGAGCTGCGCCTGGCGCCTGATATGCGTCGCCGCGCGGCTGGAATATTGCAGATCCTTCTGCCGGTTCATCACCTGCAGAATGGAATCCGGCTCGGCGCCGTCGGGGTTCCACACGTGGACGGCGAAGATGATCGAGCTCCTTCGCGGGAAGTCGTCGAACACGGCCTCGACGGGCGTATTCGAGAGGATGCCGCCGTCCCAGTAGAGTTCGCCATTGATCCGCACCGCCGGAAATGCGGGCGGCAAGGCGCCGGACGCCATAATGTGACTGACGTCGATCGCCTCGTCGCGGCTGTCGAAATACCGCATCTGCGCCGTGCCGACATTGGCGGCGCCGACCGTCAGCCTGGGCCCCGCGCGCCCCAGTCGCTTGAAGTCGACGAGTTCTTCGAGCGTGCGACGCAGCGGCATGGTCGAATAATAGCCGGCGGCTTCCGGCGCGAGGCGAACGTGCTGGCCGAGAAAAGCGAGCGGGTTCGGTTTGAAGAAGCCCTGCACGCCGAGATTGACGGTCGTCCAGTTTGGCAGAAGGTTGCCGAAAGCCGATGCGGCGGCGAATGCCAGATCGAAGGCGGATGAGTGCGAGACGCGGCTCCAGAAATCCTGCAGGCGCTCGATGCGCGTATCCGCATCGTTGCCCGCAACGATGCTGGCGTTGATCGCGCCGATCGACGTGCCGATCACCCAGTCGGGCTCGACGCCCGCCTCGTGAAGCGCCTGATAGACGCCTGCCTGATAGGCGCCGAGCGCGCCGCCGCCCTGGAACACCAGCACGATCTGGTTCTTCCCGTCGTGCAGATCGGGCGCGGCGACGTCGCCATAGCCGCAGATGTGGTGATTGTCGCTCATGGCTCCCTCCCCTAGTGCGCGGTCCAGCCGCCGTCGGCCGCAAGCGCCGCGCCAGTGATCGAAGCTGCGCCATCGCTCGCCAGGAACAGGGCGATCGCCCCGATTTCCTCGACCGTGCCGAAGCGTTTGTTGGGTTGCTGGGCGAGCAGAACGTCGCGAATGACCTGTTCGCGCGCGACGCCATGCGCTTTCGCCTGCCCCTCGATCTGCGCCTCGACGAGCGGCGTGTAGACATAGCCCGGGCAGATCGCGTTGCATGTCACGCCCGATTGCGCCGCCTCCAGCGCGATCGTCTTGGTCAGCCCGATCACGCCGTGCTTGGCGGCGACATAGGCCGACTTGAACGGCGACGCGACCAGCCCATGCGCGGACGCGATATTGACGATGCGGCCCCAGCCTTTGTCGCGCATCGCAGGCAAGGCGAGTCGGGCCGTGTGAAAGGCCGACGACAGATTGATCGAGAGGATCAGGTCCCATTTCTCGACCGGGAAAGATTCGACGGGCGCGACATGCTGTATCCCGGCGTTGTTGACCAATATGTCGACGGCGCCGAAGCGGCGGATCGCTTCATCCATCATCGTCTCGATCTCCTGCGGCCGCGACAGATCCGCGCCCGAATAGATCGCGTCGACGCCATTCGCGCGCGCCACCTCGCAGGCAATCCTGGCGATCGTCCGCGGTTCGCCGAGGCCGTTCAGGACGACATTGGCGCCGGCGCGCGCGAGCGCCTGTGCGACGCCGAGGCCGATGCCGCTGGTGGACCCTGTGACGAGCGCGGTCTTGCCGAGCAGCGAGCGCTCGACGGCTTTCATTTCTTTCGACTGGTATGTCATGGCTTCCTCACGCGTTGATCTGCTGGAATGGTCGTCCGGACCGAAGCGCAACGGAAATGCCGGCTCACTCCTGTAACGATAGGCTTTCGCTATTCATTGCGTTGCGGGCGAGTGACGACGCCCGGCGCATTCCGCCTATCGCGCTTCGAGACGCTCGAAGATCACGACCGCGAGATAGCCGAACAGCACATGCCCGGCCCAACTCATGAACGACAGAAGAGCAGCGCCATCGAGCAGCAGGAATGGCAGGCCCGCGAGCGGCGCCATGATGCCGAGCGCGTTGAACCAGGTGAACGAGCCCCAGATCAGCGCATCGCGATGCAGTCGAGACGGGTTGAGGAAGCGCGTCGCTGTCGTCAGCGCCACGACGAGCCAGAACGCGCCCTCGCCTGCATCGACCCCGTAGCGCTTGGCGCGCCATCCAACCGCGATGGTGAAGAGGGCGAGCACGACGATGTCGAGAATGGCGCCCCAGTTCCGGATGAAGCGCGATACGGCGAAATAGGCGAGCGGATAACCGAAGATGCCCACGAGATAGTGCAGGAAGGTCGCCGTCGACAGCGGCATGTCGTAGCTGGTCCAGTGACGAACCAGCGAGCGGACCAGCTCCGGCGGTTCGAGCGGGCCTCCGACGACCCAGGCGGTGATCGTCCGCGCCCAGATCTCCCAGGCCATCAGCGCGCAATAGCCGCCGATGAAGAGATTGCGAAACGTGCGGGTGGAGGGAAAGGCGAGCGGCTGCGCCGCGGCCTGACCGGTGATGCTCATGGCGAGGCTCCCGAAGAGATTGCAGCGCGCGCCCGGGTCGAATATGTCGCCTGCGCGACCGACCCGAGATAACGCCCGCATCACCATAGCGTTGGTTGACAGGCGTTCGAGGCAGCGTATCCATAGCCGTCTGCTATCGTCCTCGGAGCTACAAGGAGCCGTCGACTGACGGGGGGCGACGATGGAAATGCACCAGGTCCGCTATTTCCTCGCGGTCTCGCAAACCATGAATTTCACGCGCGCCGCCGAGCAATGCCACGTGGCGCAACCCTCGCTCACGCGCGCGATCAAGCTGCTGGAAGAAGAATTGGGGGGCGACCTTTTCCGGCGCGAACGCAAGCTCACGCACCTCACCGAATTCGGCCAGCGGATGCTGCCGTTCCTGCGCCAGTGCTACGAAAGCGCGCAAACCGCCAAGACGCTGGCCAAGACGATCCGCACCGGCGCCCTGGCGCCCCTGCCGATCGCCATTTCCTCCTCGGTCGAGTTCTCCGTATTGACGCCCGCGTTCGTCGAACTCTCACGCAGCTTTCCCGGCCTCGAACTCAAATTCGCGCGCGGCGGCGAGGCGGAGGTTTCCGACTTCCTCAAGAAGGGCGACGTCGAGATCGCCGTGGCCGGAGCGCTCGCCGAGAAATGGGAACGGCTCGATTCCTGGCCATTGTTCTCCGAGCCATGCGTTATCGTCGTATGGCCGGAGCACCGGCTCGCCAATCTCGACGCCGTCGAGCCGGCAATGCTCGCCAACGAACGCATCCTGTTGCGGCCCTATTGCGAGACCTCCGAACGGGCGGTCAGACTGATCAAGGGCGATCTTGCGATCGCCCGCTCGCACGAGGCCGCCTGCGACGATGACGTCGTCAAGATGATCGAGGCGGAACTGGGAATCAGCATCCTGCCGACGAGCGCCATCGTTCCGCCGACGCTGCGCAAGATCGCGGTGCGCGGCGCGTCGCTCGATCGCACCGTGCATCTCTATTCGGTGGCGGGGCGCATGCGCTCGGCCGCCGCCGCCGCGCTGATGAAGCTTCTGCGCGCACGCGACTGGTCGGTCGGCGCCGCGCATTAGCGGATCACCGAAGCCTTGCGCGTTCAAATCCAGAGCCAACAACTATTGGAATACAGCGGCGCCCCGTCCGATCATCCCGTCGTCGACGCCGGGATCATGGAGGTCGCGATGAACCGCATATCGAAAGCTTTCGCCGCAATCTTCATTGTCGTTCTCGCGACGTCTTTCGCCGGCGCCGATCAGAAGGAGGACGTCGTCCGTCTCTACCGCGATTTCGTCTCGGCGCAGAACGCCCACGATCTGAAGGGCGTTCGCCGCCTGCTCTCGGATTCCCCGGATTTTCTCTGGGTCAGCGACGGCAAGCCGGTCTGGGGCGCGGATGCGATGGTCCGGCGGATGTCGACCTTTCAGGCCTCCGACGTCTGGCGAGTCGAACCGACGCTCGATCGCGCCCGCGCAGTGTCCCTCTCCAGCGATGTCGCATTCCTGCATCTGCCGCTCGTACTGGAAATCGGCGCGCGCGCCAGCACCGATCGCTTGCGGTTTCTGGTCGGCATGGTGGCCAAGCGCACGCCCGCTGGCTGGCGGATCGCCGCGCTGTTCACGACAGGCGACAAAAGCGCGCCGTAGCGTCTAGCGCGCAGTCTCGGCGATGCGCGCGAGCGCTGTGAGAATACGATCGACCGCCATGCGGTTCAGACGAAAATCCGGATCGATCACGCGGTCGGCGATCCTGCCCTCGCCGTCGAGCACGAAAGTCGCGGGGATCGGCAGAAACCAGCTTTCGTTTCCCTGAAACACCGGCATCTGGTGCCCCATGCGCTTGAATACGCGCATCAGATCGTCGCCGATGTAGAAGCACAGGCCGAGCTCCAGCGCATAGGCGCCGTCGATGTCGGACAGCACCGGAAACGGAACGCCGCGCTGCTCGACGATCTTCGTGAAGGCCTGGCGTTCCGGCATGATCGAGATCGCCGTCGCGCCATGGCGACGCAGCTCCGTATAGGCTTTGGCGAGCGAACCGAGTTCGATCCGGCAGAACGGGCACCAATGGCCGCGGTTGACGCTGACCAGCGTCGGACCGTTCGCCGTGAAATCCGCGAGCGTTCGAAGCCGCCCGTCCTGATCCGGCAGCGTAAAGGTCGGCAGCTTGTCGCCGATAGCGGGCGCCTGAGCGCCGGTGTCTGCGCCGCGCAAGCGCTCGACCAACGCTTCATAAGCCTTGGCGACAGCCGGGTTCAACCGCTCCAGCTCGCTGGCGTAAGCGGCGAGCGCCTGACCCATCGTCATGTCCTGGGCCAGAATATCGGCAAGCGCCTCTGGAAGCGTCGAATGGCCGGTCGTGCGCGATGTCGTCATGTCGATGCCATTGTAATACCGTCGGCCGCTGCGGCGCGAGCAATTCTCTGCAGAGATGCTTCACCCCGCGCCGGTTGCGGTCGCCCTGTCGATCGCCGCCATGACCCTGTCGATCGACAGCCGCTTCAACCGAAAGTCGGGATCCACCATGCGTTCAACGACAATGCCACGTCGGTCGAGCACGAAGGTCGCGGGGATCGGCAGGAACCACGAATCCAGCCCCTGGAACACGGGCAGTGGATTGCCGGTTTCCTGGAAGAGGTTCCTGATCTCGTCGCCGACATAGAAGCACAGACCGATGCTCATGCCGTAAGCACAGTCCATGTCCGAGAGAACCGGCGCCAGGGCGCTGCGGTCGCGCACGATGCGCGCATAGGTTTGCTTCTCAGGCATGATGACGACGACCGACGCGCCGGCGCGTTCGAGGGCGGGCGCCGCCTTAGCCAGGGCGCTCGTCTCGATGTAGCAGAATGGGCACCAGTGGCCGCGCACGACGCTGACGACGACGGGTCCGCGGCTCGTGAATTCATCGAGCGCGCGCAGATTGCCGTTTTCGTCCGGCAACATGAAATGGGGCAAGGTCTCGCCGATCGCGGGCGCGCCGACGCCCGCATGCACGGCCCGCAAACGCTCGATCAGGGCGACATTGGCCTTGGCGATCGCGGGCTTGAGCCGCTCGAGCTCGGATGCAAAAGCAGCGAGCGCCTCCGACATCGTCATGTCCTGCGCAAGGATCCCGGCCAGCGCCTCGGGAAGCGTTGCATAGTGCGGCATGGACGAGTTGCTCCGGTGTTGTGGCGCATTTCTAAGCTACGGCGCGCCGCGCGTCCGCGCCAATAGCGATTGTCTATCGAACCTCCGGCCGACAATTCGGCGACGTATCGCGCTGCCGATAGCGCGCGTCTATCCAATCGCAAGCCCAATGATATTTCAGCTCGCCCCGCCCGCCATCCAGACTGCCCGCTGAGATGAGGCCTCCCATTAAGGCCGGTCAGAGGAGCGAGCCACGTCATGGACCGCGCGATTGCACTTGAGCCGACCATTGGATCGATCGCGCAGAGCGCGCGCCGGACCATCACGATTGCCACGATCGCCTTTCTGACGCTGATTGATCTCTTCGCGGCTCAAGCGATCCTGCCCGCGCTTGCGCAGGCCTACGATGTTTCGTCGGCCGTGATGGGGCTCGCCGTCAACGCCTGCACGTTCGGCATGGCGCTCGCCAGCATCGCGACGGCGCTCGCGAGCGCCCGCATCGAGCGTCGGCGCGGCATCGTGCTGAGCCTTTGCATGCTCGCGATTCCCACTTACCTTCTCGGCCTCGCGCCGGATATCGCGACTTTCTCGATCCTGCGCGTGCTGCAGGGCCTGTGCATGGCCGCGGCCTTTTCGCTCACGCTCGCCTATCTCGGCGAGAACTGCGCCTCCCATGCGGCGAGCGGCGCATTCGCCGCCTATATCGCCGGCAATGTCGCGTCGAACCTGTTCGGACGGCTCGCATCCGCGTTTCTGGTCGAGCATCTCGGTCTGCGCGGCAATTTCATCGCGCTCGCGCTCTTCAATCTCCTGGGCGCGGCCTTCGTGCTCGCGACCATTCGAGCGGCGCGCGCGCCGGCGATCAACTACACGCTCGGCGAAGGGTTCGCGGGCATTCGCGCCAATCTTCGACGGCCGGAGCAGCGCGCGAGCTACTTCATCGGCTTTTGCATACTCTTCGCCTTCATTGGCGTCTTCACCTTCGTCAATTTCATTCTGGCGCGCCCGCCGATTGCGCTCGACGCCGGGGCGATCGGGCTCGTCTATCTCATCTTCGTCCCCTCGCTCGTCACGACGCCGCTGGCCGGTCGGGCGGCGGACATGTTCGGCGCGCGCCGTTCGATTCTCGCCGCGCTCGGCCTCGCCATTGCAGGCCTGCCGCTTCTGTTGACAACCTATCTGCCACTCATCCTGTCGGGCCTTGCGCTCATCGGCGTCGGCACTTTCGTCGCGCAGGCGGTGACCTCGGGTTTCGTGACGACGAGCGCGCGTGACAATCGCGGCGCCGCAAGCGGCCTTTATCTTGCGAGCTATTTCGCGGGTGGGCTCGCCGGCGCAGCGCTGCTCGGCCCCGTCTTCGATCGCTTCGGCTGGGGCGCCTGCGTCGGCGGCGTATCGCTCGCGCTCGTCGCGGCAGGCCTGGCGACCCGACGCCTTCGTTAGTTCGACGCGTTTCGGCGACGCCGGTCGCGCCGTAATCCGACCGGCCATTCAAGGAGACGATCATGACCAGACAACAGCCTGCAAACACACTCGCCCTCGGCGCGCTCGCGACCGGCCTCGTCCTTCTAGGCGTTCAGGCGCAGGCCGGGGTTTGTCCGTCGGACAAAGTGCTGAAGGTCCCGCGCGCCATCGAATCGAAAGACAGCGTCGGCGTCACGCGCGAGACGCTGTCGACCGTCAATCTCAAGGGTTGGCGCAGCGTGGGCGACCTGTTCCTGCGCACGCGGCGCCTCGTCATCGCCGGCCACGGCGTCGTGCCGACGCACAACCACGACGACAGGCCGTCGATCGTCTTCATCGTCAAGGGCGAACTGATCGAGCATAGCACGTTGTGCGCAGTCCCGATCCGTCACCAGACCGGAGACTGGACGCCTGAGTTCGGTCCGGGGCACGGCCACTGGTGGGAAAATCCGAACGCCGGGGAGGCGATCGTGACGTCGTCGGACGTGGTCGATCAGGAGACGATCGATCTCGACAAGCCGAAGATGGACATGTGACGCCGGGCGACTCGACGGCGGCGCGGTCGGACACGGCGGCGCCGGCGCCAAGCATGAAACAGAATTTTTCGCGGCGTGACAGCTTGAGTACGCACCGCCCAAGCGGACGTTCCGATCGAGGCGATCACGCCGCCGAACTTGCGACGGAGAATGAGTCATGACGACCAATCCCTATCGGCCGGCGCGTTTCACCGACGCAGGCGCGCGGCAGACCGCTCTGTTTCTCGCCGCGTTGGCCGCGCTCACCTGCATCGCCGCGCTCAACGCCATCAATCTCGTTGCCGAAGGAAGCGTGGACATCCGGCGCGCCGGGCGATCGTCGGCCCCGGAGCTACACGCGAGCGTGGAATTTCGGCAGTCGGCTCCTCGGTGAACTCGCCGTCTGACTGAGGACCAATACCAAGGATCGATCGAAGCGCGGCGTTTCTTGATGCGCGCAAATTACGGCTTCAGACGGCCCCCGTCGTCAGGATGCGAGAGTCGGCCCCTCCGCGAACCGCTGAACCCGCGCCGCGATCTCCATACAAGCGCGCGCCTGATGGTACGGATCCTTCCAGTGGACAATTCTCGGGGCGAACTGATCCGGTTCTCCGGTCTCCATCACGCGCAACCTCCAGTCACCGGTCGCGGGATCGAGAAAGTAACGATGCACGAAGGCCCAGGTCGATACGGCGCGCGCCGCCATCTCGGCGTCGTGCCATCGCAGACTCAAGACGACGAGGCCGAGCATGGCTTCGGCCTGCACCCACCACAGGATTCGCGAAGGCGCAGTCGGCGCCTCCGCGACCCTTTCGCGCCAGGCGCCTGACGTCAGCATTCCCGAGGCTATCGCGCCCCGGGCCAATTCGAGAGCGCGCGCCCTTATCTTGGCGGTCGCCAGGGTATCGCCGACAAAGTCGGCGGCGGTGTCCAGAAGCCAGCTTGCTTCGATGTCATGGCCAGGCCAGATGATCGATCCGGAACGCAAACGTTCGGCGGTAAGCTTCTGGTACGTGTATCGACCGTCCGTGCTCAGAAACAGGCTGAGGAAAGCGTCGACGAGACGCGCAAGAGATTGCGCCACTCTTTCGTCGCCGGTGGCGCGCAGCAGTTCCAGATAGGCTTCGATCAAATGGAGATGCGTGTCGGCTGTGTACCGCGCGGGCGCTTCGCCGAGCGCGCGATCGGCATTCCTCGTCTCGTTCCAATGCCCGTCGAAGGATTCGACGTGCAAGCCCTTGTGATCGCTGCAAGCGCGGTCTTCGATCGTCTCGAACAGGACGAACGCGGCGCTGCCGGCGTCTTTGTCTCCGGCAGCAGCGGCGGCCGCCAAGGCAAAAAGCGCGAAAGCTTGCCCATAGACGTGCTTGGATCGGTCGATTGGGGCTCCCGCACGGTCGAGGGCCGCCCAGAAACCGCCCGAGCGCACGTCGCGAAACCGCTCGAGGTGGTCGAGCGCCCTTCTTGCGCCGGAGATGCATGCGGGATCGCGGTAGAGTCGGCCGGCTGTGGCGAAAGTCCACGCCATCCTGGCCGAAAAGACGAGGGTTCTCGCGGCATGTTCGTGAATTCCCCCGCGCGCGTCGACCGACGTCCAGTAGCCGCCGCACGGGTCTTCCATCGACAGCCAATAGGGCAATAACTGTCGACGAAGATGCTCGTCCGCTTCTCTGGCGATGTCCAGCAGTCCGGGCGCAATTGTCGATGGGGCATTGTCTCCCGGCCCTTGCGTCGGTCCCTCCGTCATTCCACGACAATCGGCGCGACGGCCGCGGTCAATCGCGTGGCCGCGCGCGTACTGCTCGAATTTCGTACGCTGTGGCTGATTCCACAGAGTCGATTGCAAGTGCGCATCTGCTCGCGAACATCATCCGCACCGAGCCAGAAGCGCCGCAGGTCGCCATCTTTCTCCAGTTTCTCGCCTCTGAAATCCGCCGCGAAACACAGCCGGGCGACGCCGTAATGGTCGACCATCACGTTCCGCTCGTAAGTGTTGCAAAGGTGCTCGCGCGTCTCGACGCCGGACGCCCAGCCCCTGGTCAAATTCTCCCGTGCCGAGATCGAGGAAAAATACATGCGCACCTGTCGTAACCAGGTCGTGTTCAGTCCCAGAGAAAACCGATCATCGCAGGCGCGGATGATGTCGACGAGTTCGTCGGGATCGACCGCGCTCTGTTCAGCGAAAAAGCGGTCATCGTCCGGACCGCCGAACGACGGTTGAACGAAATTGAGCTTCAGTTTGTCGACTTCGAGATCGTTGAGAACGAAATCGTAAAACTCGGGAAGCTCCCGGTAATTCTCGGCGAACACGAGGCCCATCGCGTAGATCTTCGTTTTTCGCGCACCCAGCCGCCCGCGCGCATCGCGCAGCAGGCGCAAGGCTCTTGTCGCCTTCTCGAATGCCCCTGGAACGCCGCGCGTCCGGTCGTGAAGGTCTGCTCTGTGGCTGTTCAAAGAAATCGAAATTTCGTGCGGCCCCTCCGCGATCATTCGCTCGGCCATCTCCGCCGAACGTATGCGCGTGCCGTTGACGACTGAAATACAGGTCAGTCCAAGGCGTCGACACTCACGCGAGACATCGAAATAGTCATCGAGGTCCAGCATGCTTTCGCCGCCGCAGATGACGACGGACGCGGACGGATTGAGCTCCTTCAGTTCTCCCATCACGCGGCGGCGGCCTTCGCGAGACAGGTAGGACGCGCGGTCGCGATCGTCGTCATGCCAGAAGACGCAGTGCTCGCATTTGAGATTGCATCGCTTGTTGATCGAGAGGAACAAAAAGCGCGGCGGGTTTGCCAATGCGCGAAATTTCGGTTCTTCACCGTCGCGCTTCGCGGTCTGCGGCGCGACCGGGGCCTTGGAAAAATCCCACAGCGCCTCGCCCCATATCCGTGTCGGCGAATCTTTCTTCGCGCCGGCCAGCGAGCACAGCAGCTTGGACGTCTCGCGCAGCAATGGCTTCGGCGCTCTGGTCAACCGGGTCTCGAACAGCCGATAGATTTCTCGCTTGCGCTGCTCGCGGAGAGCGTCGTACGCGCGCTGGACGACCGGTTCGATCAGCGCGCGTTCGCGATCGGCGAGCGGCGGCGGGGCGGAGGGCTGTGTCGGCGGCCCAAGCAGGTTCAAGAGATCGAAGAACTCCTCGAGGCCGTCGTCGCTGTAATTCTGCAGAACAGGATCGAGATATTCGGGCAGACACTCGTCGACGACGGACCAGGACAGTCTTTCATCGTATGTCGCGTAGGTCCGGACCTTGGACAGTCGAAAATAGACATCGTGAATGATGCAATTCAAATGAGCGGTAAACAGATTGCCGGGAAGCACGAAATGGTCGCGCGGAACGTCGAACCCCGGCGTGTGAACCGCCTGCACGTAACGGACAGCGTCACGCCTGAAAATACGATACTGGTAGTTGACTGCCTTCGGGGCGTCGCTCAGGCGGGTTGGCCAGCGCGAATAGACATATCGACCGTCGATGATGTGTAATTCGCGACGGCACGCGGCTACGACCGTCGCGTCCACAATCGCGGCATTCAGCCAGTCCACCAGCGCGCGCGACGGAAATTCATCGTCGTCGATCCGCCAGATCCAATCGGCGGACGCAGCCCGGGCGCCATGTTCGACCATGCCCGCCTCGGCAAAATCGGCGGTCGGCTCGCAGGTCGTTACGCGAGCGCCGAGAGACGCCAGAAGCTCCAGCGTATTGTCGCGGGAACGAAGGTCGACGACATAAAGGGGCTCAATGCCAAGTTCACGGTAGGCGTTCAGCAGCGGGCTGATGTGCGCCGCGCCATCTCGCGTCGGAATGATTACGTCGTATTTCATCTGTCAATCACAGCGGGGCGGGCCGGATCCGGGAACTCAGGACGCCATGGCGTTCGGGACTGCTGGCCGCCCCTTGTCCACTCGTCCTTGCCTCGCGACCTTCGGTGTACGGCAACCGAGCCGTTCAAGTTCGGCGTCCACCCGTCGGTCGCCAGCAACATGCGCCGCGCAGCCTTAGTTGTCTACCCCGTCTGGCCGTCTTCAGCGGGCGCGCAGCAGGACTGGGCGCCACGCAGGCCCAGACCATTTGTAGCCGCCGCGATCTGATTGTTCGCGCCGCAGGCGTGTCACGCGCGCATCCCTCATCGGAGGATCTCGTGGGCAGGCTGTATCGTCTTGTCCGGCGCAGCGCTCATATTCCAGATGGCGTCGCCCCATAATTGTGCGGCGCGCAGGCCGGTCGGCGCAGCGAGCGTGCAGAGCAGCTTCGAGAGCTCACGCAGCAACGGCCGCGGCGCGAGCTTCAGCCCGGGCATGATCATGCGTAACGCGGAAAGAATTCTCTGCTCGCGCGCGAGGTCCGCAGCAAGATTCGCGACGCCAGCGAGCAGCTCGGTTTCGCGCTCGGTCAGCGGCGGCAATTCATGCGGAACCGGCGGGCGCCCCAGTGCGGAAAGCAGGCCCGAGAATTCGTCGAGTCCGTCATCCCGATAATGATGCAATTTGCGATCGAGATATTCCGGCAAGGATTCGTCTGCGACGGCCCATGACAGCTCCTCGTTCGCTCTTGCATAGCTGCGCACCTTCGCGAGCCGTCGCGCGACGCCACGGATCACGCAATTCGCGTGAATGGTGAACAGCGCGCCAGACAGGACGGCCGCATCGGGCGGCACTTCAATGCCGGCGGTGTGGACTTCATGCACATAGCGCACGCGATCACGTCGGAAGATTCGGTACTGGTAATTGATGGCTTGCTGGTCGTACCCGTTCAGGCGCGTCGGCCAGCGCGAATAGGCGCGCCTGCCGCCCACACTATGGATTTCGCGGCGACTCACGCCGAGGACGTGCGTGCGTGGTTCTGCCCGCGCCACCCACTCGACCAAAGCGCGCGATGGAAATTCGTCGTCGTCCAACCGCCAGACCCAGTCGGTCGCCGCGGCTTCCGCGCCTCGCTGGATCATGCCGGATTCCGCGAAATCGCCGAAAGGTACGCAGGTGACGGCACGCGCGCCCTGCGCGGCGAGAATGTCCGCAGTGCCGTCGACGCTTCGAGCGTCGACGATGTAAAGCGGCTCAATCCCGAGATCGCGGTATGCCGCAAGAAACAACGCAATATGCGCCGCGCTGTCCCGGGTCGGGATGAAGAGATCGAAATTCATGAAGCCGACGCCAGATCAACGCGATGGCGCGCGCGTCGCCACAAGGCTCGACGCCTTCTTAGGCGAACGGCGCCCGCTATTCAACCTGCAAGCACCGACCACGGAGCGCACGACATCCGTGGCGCGCGCGGACCTATGGCCATCGCGAGATCATTGCAGGGCCTCGGCAACGGTCCAGACCCCGACCGTCAGGGCGAAGACGGCCGTCCCCACCACCGGCGAGACAAGCGCCGCCGCCGACCCTGTCGCAAACAGGCCGATCAAAAGCCGCCCCTTGACGCCCGCGCCAAACCATTTCCTGACTTTGGGATCGTCGCCGAGCACGTTCGCGGCCGCCATGCGCAGCCGCATATAGGCGAGAAGCGACACCAACAGGGCGAGGCCGTACATGCAGACGGAAAGTCTGGAATATTCGGACCGGACGACCCAGGCGGTCGTGAAGGGAAAAGCGGCGAGCGACGCGACGAATGCCGCGTCGTGAAGGATGAAGCGTCTGTCCAGCGCGTGGACCACTTCGATCAGGGCGTGATGATCCGCCCAATAGAGGGTGAGATAGGCCGCCGTTATCGAATAGCACATCACGACCGGCGCCCATTTCGACAACAGACTGCAATCTTCGCAAGCCGGCGCGTCAGCGCTCGCGAGGAAAGCGATCGTCACGACGCCCAATGCGCAATCCGCGAGGGCTGCTCCGGCCGAGCGGTTTCTGCGGACAATCCGACGATGCATGTAAGTGGGCCGCGCGAGGGTCGCCTGCGTCGGCGCCGCTGGCGCGAGGCCCAGCGCCCGCGCGCCGAGCGCAACGCCATCGGTCGCCGAGGCGGCTGTCGCAATGAGCAGGATCGCCCAAGACGAGATACAGATTGCCGCATAGGCCCAACTCAGGATCACCGCCAGTGTTTCGAGCATGCGCGATTACTCCGCTCGCCTGTTCACACGAGGCGCGCGGCGCCGGCATTGTTTAGAATGGCTCGGCATCAATCTGTCTCCGCGGTTAGGCCAACGCCCCAGTCCTACCGTTGGGGCGCGGCCCTGACGCCCGCGCCGCCATCGCCCACCGGGCGATATTGATAGAGATCGTCGCGGATGAGCGCGACCAGGGATCTTGTGGATTCCGCCCATCCGAGCGGCGGAACGGACGCGACATGCGCTGTGCTTGTGAGCGCCTCGCGGATGCAGCGCGCGAGATCGGCGTCATCGAGCGCGCGAAAATAGGCGACATTGGCGCTGCCGATCTCGCGAAAGACCGGAATGTCCGAGGCGATCGCCCGCAAGCCGAATTGCGCGGCCTCGACGAGAGGCAAGCCGAACCCTTCCGCGAAGGACGGCGCGATGAGCCGCGTGGCGGCGCTGTAGAGCTCGCGCAGGTCCGCGTCGTGGACGTTCTCGAGCCAGAACAGCCTGCGGTCGAATTCCGGATGCTCGACAATGCGCGACTGCAGGGCGCGCGTGTTCCAACCGCTGCCGCCAACGATCACATAGCGCGCATCGACCCCGTCGTCCCAGAGCCGCTGGAACGCGGCGAGCGCGATCGGGTAGCCTTTGCGGGGTTCGATCGTTCCGACGCTCAGAAAGAAAGGCAAGGGATCGGCGCAAATCGCTCGCAGCTTCGATGAAACGGAATGCCGCGAGGCGACCTTGAAGTCCGCCCCCAGACGCCACCATCCGATCTTCTGGTCAGCACGCCAGCGCGCGCCCGCATATTCGATGAAATCGTCCGCCGTGCTTTTCGAGATCGCCACGACGGCATCGGCCCTGACGGCGAGCGTATCGAGCCAATCGGCGAACGCGTGCGACACGTCGGCGAAAGCCGATGGATAGAGAACGGGAATGAGGTCGTACATCACGACGACCGACAGGGCGCCACGCTCGGCGACCACGCGCATCATCTCCTCGTATTCGCTCGCGCAATTCCAGCAGGCGTCGATCATGACGAACCGATCGCCTGCCGCGATTTCGACGACGGGCCCGAGATCGGGAGCGGCGAGATATTGGTGAAGGCGCCCCTGCGAGATCGCGACCGGTATCGCCTCGCCGCTCCGCAACACGGCGGCGACGACTTCGCGTACGACCCGCTGGATTCCGGTCACGCCGCCCTGCCTGTGCAATATGGTCGCGTCGATCAGCAATCGGGGCGACGACATGTCGCCGTCGGCGGCGGCGGCTGGCGGGGAGGAAGACGCGGCCGGTCGCACCTCGGCGCCCTCCCGTCTCGCGACGCTAATGGCGTTGACGATCGCACGAGCGCCGGTCTTGAATTTCTCAGGAACCGAGTTGCGCGCGAGACGACTGATGGTCCAGTAGAGCTGCTTCATCAGCAGCACCCAGAACGAATTTATCCGGTTGAGGCTGGAATCCAGCGCGACCAATCGATCACGCACCTCGAATAGCTCGTCTTCGAGCTGCGCCAGCAGGTATCGTTCATAGTCCTGACGCATCTCTCACAACATCAAGACGTCTACCCGTCGTACGTCCGGACGGACCGCACGAACGCCGTCGTCGGAACCGGTCACGCGGCGAGTCGCGGCTCCCAGTAGCTGGCTCTCTCGAACATGAAGCGCGCCTGCGCATAGTGAAAGAGCATTCGCGTCACGTAGGGTCCAGCTTGCGGGCGACGCGCGGTCGCGGCGACAACGCGGTTCCACATCCGCCCTTCCTTCTCGCCGAGGCGGCGGACATTGGCTGCGACCTGAAGCGCCTGCCGGTCGATCTCCCGCAAGACGGAATCGTCGTTCTGCGCCGAGGGCGCGCCGCCGCGCACCTTCGCAAAATTCTCGATGAACATGAGCATTCTTTCGCCGAACGCCGCAGGCGAATAGAGTTTGTTGCACAGCGTCTGCAGGCCGGCCTGCAGTTCGTCCATCGTCATGTGGCGTGGCTGGATGTTCGAGCCCCACGGCACCGCCTGGGTATTTGGTCCGCCGGTGATCAATCGACCTTCGCGCTCGATCCGCGCGCGCAACGGCGTCGTTTCGGAGGCCATCAGTGCGCCCAGCGTGAAGATGGGCACGGAACTCGACATCGCGAAATCAAACTGCGTCTGAAAGATATCCGAACGATCGGAATCGAACCCGACGATCATGCCGCCCATGACGCAAATGCCGCGCTCGATGAATTTCTTCACCTGCTGCGTGAGGTCGATCCTCAGATTCTGCCGCTTGCCGGTTTCGCGCAGGCTTTCCGGATTGGGCGTCTCGATGCCTATGAAGACCCCCGTGACGCCGGCGTCCACGCACATGTCGAGCAATTCCTCATCGCGGGCCGCGTCGATCGACACCTGCGTGAAGAAATCCATCGGATGATCGCGCCGCCACCAGGCCATCGCCGCCAGCAATTCCTTGCAACGGCTGCGATAGGCGGTGAAATTGTCATCGGCGAGGAATGTGTAGCGATATCCGAGTGCGTAGAGCTGATCGAGCTCTGCCAGCACGTTGGCGATCGGCTTGTGGCGCTGTTTGCGACCCGCATACTGGATGACGTCGCAGAACTCGCAATCGAACGGACAACCGCGCGACGTCTGCACCACGCCGGTCAGCGCGCGGTGGTTCGGATAGAGATCCCACCGCGGCCTCGGCGAGGTCCTGAGGTCGGGCTGGCCGCCGATGTAGTGCTCCTGCGGATTGCCGTTCCTGAGATGCGCGAAGAACTCTCCGGCGATCTCCTCGGCTTCGCCGGTCACCATGATGTCGCAATGACCCCGAAGCTCCGCCGGGCTGAGCGTGGCGAGCGGCCCGCCAATGATGACGCGCTTGCCGCGCCGACGGAATTCGTCGGCGACGGCCGCCATGCGCTTGCGCTGGTTCACCTTGCCGGTGATCGCGATCCAGTCGGCGGGATGATTGAAGTCGATCGCCGACAGGTTCTCGTCGCACAGTGAAATATGGAAGTCTTCGGGCGCCAGCGCCGCGACAGTGGTGCTCGGCAGATCGCCCATGACGGCGCCCGGCGCAAATCCGCCAGCCGCGATAACGTCCGCGCTGATGTAGCTCAGAAAATCGGAGCGCGGATTGACAATATACAGAGACGACGACGCCAAGAGACAGCCCCAATTCGATTTCGTCGAATTAATATAAGGCGTTAGCCGGATGGGGGCAACGGCGCCGTCTCAGATGCATCGGTTCCCGCGCCGCTAGATCAGGCAGAGCGGCGGCGGCGGCCGGCGCCGCGGACTACTTCGCTGTTCCCGGCGCGTGACCGCCGAGGGGTTTCAGCCGGTCGAACGCCCGGCGCATGCTCCGGCGCGCCTCGGTCGTATGGGCTTCTGTCAGCAGCGAAAAACCGTAACCGACGCCGATGCAGACGACGGTTCCAACACCGAAAGCGATCCAGTGCTCGCCAGTCGCGAGCGCAACGCCCCATTCCGCGCCGAACCAGCGCATTGCCGCGGCGCGCATCAGGATCAGCAGCGGCAGATGGACGCAGTAGAGCGAGAACGAGAAGTCGGCCAGCTGCTTGTGCAGCGGCGTGTGCAGAATACGCCAGCTTTCGGGAGGACTGTCGCGCACCGCAAGCATGAGATTGAGGAAAACGATCGTCGATGCGTAGTCGGACGCCGTCTGAAGGAAGGGGAAGGCTTCGAGGTAGGGGCCGCGCACGAGCAGACGGATCGGCAGCAGCAGCGCGAGATAGAGAGCCGCCGAAATCCAGCGCGACCGGATGATTGCGCGGGGCGCGAGCGACGCCAACGCGCCCAACGCCCACAGCCCGTAGCCCGTCAGAAACCAGCTGTCCGGGATCGCCAGAACGATGACCAGGACCACGCCCAAGGCAAATCCCGCCGCGCGGACCAGCGGCGAATATTGTCTGGCGACCGGCAGAAGCAGCAGGGGAAACGTCACATAATACCAGAATTCGCAGGCGAGCGACCAAAGCGGTCCGTTTGTTCCGAAGAACGGAAAATAGATCTCCTGAAGATTGAGCGCGGTCGTGAACGCAAGCGTCGGCGTGAAGCGCCCGGCAAAGGCCGGACTGTCGTAGACGCCTGCGCCCGCGAACCAGAAGCGGCCGACGCCGTCCAGCACGGCGGTGAGCAGGATTGCCGGGACGAGCACGATATAGACGCGCGTGAAGCGGTGGATCAGGTAGTGCTGAAGAAACGGCTTGTCGCCCCGCGCCTGGGATATGACCGCGCCGCCGACCAGATAGCCGGACATCACGAAGAAGGCGACGAGCGCCGGATGGCCGAAACCGAAGCTGACGAAGAACCAGGACAGATAGACGAAGATCGAATGCGGCGCCGTCATGATGTCGGCGAGATTCACGAAGGCGTTCTGGGAGTGGACGCCCAGCACCAGCAATGCGCCGGCCCAGCGGCACAGATCGATGAATTGCGAGAGCAGCGGCGTCATTGTCGGCCCGGTCGAGCGAAGCGCGCGATCACGCCGACTCGATCGCCTCCTCGTCGCAGATCACGGCGTTGTTGGTCTCGGCTTCGGCGGCCACGTCGAGCTTCATCGCCTTGCCGTCGCGCGCCGCCCCATCGTAGCGGTCCGTGAAATGCTCGAAGAATATCTCCATCGCGCGATCCGCCCCGTAGGGATTGATGCGCCGCGTGTCTTCGCCATAGAAGCGCGGAACGTTGGCCGATACGGTCGCCAGATCATAGGACGGAAAATATGCGACATTCGGTCGCGCCCGGACGACCTCGTCCGCGGCCGCCCGCAGGATCGCTTTGACGGCGCTGTTCGAGACGGCGACATGACGGTCTTCATAGGTCGCGATAATGCCGACCGGCGACACGCTCAGCACCACCCGTACGCGCGGATTGATCGCAGTGATGCGATCGAGCGCCGCGGTAAAGTCCCGAACGACTTCGCCGACGCTCATGTTGTAGAATTCATAGACGTCCGGGTCCCACTCCCCGCCCGCGACGCCGGGCGCCAGCTGCAGAATCGCGCCGTCCTTCTTGTGGCGCCAGGTCTCGGTATGGCCGAATGTGAAGACGAAGACGTCCATCGTCTCGATCATCGTGCGCACCGCGGCCAGATGCTTCTCCCGGTCCGCATGCATCTCTTCTACCGTCGCAAAGCCGGCCGGCTCGATACGCGGGCGGAAGGGGTCGACGTAACGCCCGTCTTCCGGTCGCACCCAGAAATCGATCTCCGGTTTGAACCGTCCGTAGGCGCGGTCGATCAATTGCAGCAGTTGGGCCGTCGTATAGATGTTCCCGTAGCGGCAAGAGTACATGAAATAGTTCTGCCGGCGGGCTTCGGCGGCCGACATCTGTTCAGGCGCGCGTTCGGCGAGGTAGTAGTGATAGCCGCTCGCCTGCAGCCGCATCGCGATTTCCTGCGCAAAGCAGCTTCCGGCCGTCGCAACTCTGTCCGCGCGCGTGATCCTGAAGGGCGAACGGATGACCGGATCAATCGCGAACGGCGGCACCGACGTGATAGCCTTGCGCCAAAAGCGGTGGTCGGGTAGTGAACTGTACGGGTTGTCCGGCACGGCGTAAGTCTCCTGAAACTCATGAACTTTCCGGAACGAGCCCGGCGCTGGACCAATAGGGCCCCACACGGCCGTCCGGCCCTTCGCCACGTCCGGCGCCGCGCTTGCAACGGCCGCCACGCGCCAGATCATAATCCATGGCGTCGCGGCGCAACAGGGGGCGGAAGGCTAGATGTTTTCCCAGATCGACAGCCAGATTGTCCGCACCTGGCGCCAATATTCGGTCGAGCCGAAACTGGCCAAATTGACCGGCCGCGTGCTGCGGGCGACCGGTCCGAGGATCGCGGTCGCCGGCAATTGCCAGGCCTTCGGAATCGCCTATGCGATGAAGCTGCTCGACATCAGCGCGACCGTCGATCACTTCCCGCTCGTCGCCCGTTCGCGCGCCCGTTTCGACCTGTTCGTGAAAACGCTCGATACGTACGATTATGTATTCGCCCACCCGTTCCTCGATCACTTCGTCCCGGGCGGCGATTCCGAAGAGCTCGCCAAACGGCTGGGCGCCAAGGTCATTCCTTTTCCGGCGATCACCTTCGCCGCCTTTCATCCTGACTTCGTCTTTCTGTTGCAGGATGCGAAAGGGCATTCCGCATTGTTCGGGCCGGTCGGCCCCTACCATTCGGCGCTGGGCCTCTTCGCCTATCGGAAGGGGCTCACGGTCGAGGAGGCGAATGCGCTCTTTCATGGCGATGTCTTCGAGGCGCTCGGCTACTACCGCCTGTGGAACGATGCGCTGCGCGAGCTGCTGGCCTATACCGCCAATTTCGACCTCGATATTTCGCAGGACGTCCTGAACTGGTCGCGTCGCGGCATATTCATGTATTCGAACGTGCACCCGCGCCCCTTCGTGCTGGGCGATCTCGCGCGCATTCTGTTCAAGCGCGCGGGCCTCAAGGCCGCCCCGGTCAACATGGACGACCTTTTCATCCACGATCTCGCGCGCGGCGAAATCATGCCTGTCTATCCGGAGATTGCGAAGAAATACGGAGCCGTCGGCGGCTATACGTTCAAACTGGTGCACCACCACCTGTCAAAGGGCGTCGGCGATTTCCTCAACCTGCCTCAGTATCTTGCGAGCTGTTACAAGATCTACGGCGGATCGCGAACGGACCAGCTTCACAATCCGCGCGTGGAAAGCTGGCTCGCCGACACAGCCACGAGCGAGATGCTGGTCGAGATGGCCCGAGAGAACAGAAAAAAGGGACTGATGCCGGTGCAGTAAACAACCGAGGCGCGGACTGAAGATAGCCGCAGGATAGTCGCGGCGCTTTCAGCTGCGCGGATTTCGGGGAAACGAGGCGACGATTCATGAGGCGTGACAGAGGGAGCGGCGAGACGTCAACTGATCTCGACAGCCGAATTACAGCCTATCTGAACTCGCAGTTGAAAATCGAACTCGCCGCCGCCAACGAACGCTACGCCCATCTCGACTTCAAGGTAAACTGGCTGACGACGCGCAACGTCGAGATTCTCGCCCGCGCCGGTCACAAATTGCATGAGATGTTCCGCCCAGGCAGAGCGGCCGCCGCGCCGGTCGACGAGCAATCGGCGCCAGTCGTGGCGCCTTCAAACAGCGCGAAGAGCCGCATCCTGCTCGATGTGACATCGACGCGTGGTCGGCGCGCCGGAAACCAGGTCCATCGCATCGTCGCGGAATTGGAACGCGCCGCCCGGGCCAACGGCGAAGCGCTGCCGATGATCGTCTCGAGCAGCGGCCTTCACACGGCTGTCGAAGGCGAAAGCGGGCCGGGCGCGCCGATTGCTCCTTCCAGCGGCGACATGTTTCTGATGGCTGGCGAGGGCTGGCTGTATCCGGACGAGCAGCGTGCGGCCATGCAGCGCGTAACCGCTTGCGGCGGGACCAATGTGAGCATGGTCTATGATGTTACGGCGCTCGTCTATCCCGGGGCGGGCGAGCAGCTTTCTTCGACCTATGCGCAATGGCTGCATCACGTCGCCTTGTGCGCCGATGGCGTCGTCGTCCCCTCTCGGCATACAGGGAACCACCTTGCCGATCTCATGGCGGGGCAGGTTGACGAGAAAGTTCCCGTCGAATTCTGGACCCCCGGCGCTGAGCTGAGCGACGACGGGCGGCCGGCGTCCTCGCCTGGGCTTGATGCCCTGCGTTCAGAGACGCGGCCTTACTTCCTCAGCGTCGGACCGCTCTCCCTTCGCAACGCCTATTCGACGGCGCTCGACGCCCTTGAACGATTGTGGGCGCAGGACGTCGACGTGACGTATGCAATCGTCGGCGATGACGACTGGAGCGGCAGGGCGTTACATGCGCGCATCCTTGGCCATCCTGAGTTCGGTCGCCGGTTGCATTGGCTCGAGCAGGTCAGCGATGGCGACCTCCGTCGCCTGTACCAAGGAGCAGCCGCTCTGATCGCGCCCGCCTTCGACGACGGGGTGGGCCTCTGCCTCATGGAGGCCGCCGCTCTCGGTACGCCGGTCATCGCCGCGGACACGCCGATCTTTCGCGAGGTCGTCGGCGAAACGGCTGTCTTTTTCGATTTGTTCGACAGCGACGCGCTCGCTGAATGCCTGCATCGTGCTATCGTCGCGGAGCGGCCGGCGCCGCACTTGTCGCGAGCGTGGAGCGCCGCCGCCGCGGATCTGTTCGCCATAGCGGCGAATTTCGGCAAGCGTAGCAGAGGCCTCTGAGCGCGCGTCATGACCAGGGTTGCCGACAATGACGATTTCTTGGGCGCGCCGACAAGCAGCACGTCGCGCCGGGCGCCAATCGCTGCGTCGTTGATCGCGTTGACGTTGGCGGCCGCCGGCTGCTGGAGAGGCGCCGATGCGTTCTGCGCCGACGAAGCCGCTCAGTCGCGCATCTTCGAACTCGCGCGCGCGCAATTCCCGAACAAGGCGACGGACGCGCTGATCAGTCAGCGCGGCCTCGTCATATTGGATCGCGTGCTGAAGGACCTCGGCCTGGATCGTGACAAGCCCGACGATTTGAAAAAGGCCGTCGATGCCGCGACGCTCGAACTCAAGCGCGCCTATCAGACCGGACGCTACACGCTCGACAATGTGGCTGTCGTTCCCGGCCAAACCAGCTCGACTGTCGTCTATTGCAGTGGGCGGATGACCTTTTTCACATCCTGGGGCATCGCGGTGCGCGATGTCACTTATGACCTCACGCTGCGCGACGGCATTGTGGTCGAGGCCAAACTATTTGGCTTGTGACGCAACGACCGGCGGCGGCCGCGCAGGCTTTCGGGCTGGCCCCGACGCGCATCCTGCCCGCGCTGGCGCCGAGACTGCCGATGAACTAGCATCGCTGCCGGATCAATCAATGGGGCCGATCATGGCCGCAGCGCGATCAATTGGCGTAACACATGGATCGACGCATCGCGCCGCGCCCCTTGACCCGTCCCCCGAACAGCGCAAGCGCAGTTCGTACAATTCGCCCGGGAGGAACGCCTGATGACACCTGATCGCAAGGGCGCCGCCATTGTCGGCTGGCGCCATTCGCCGTTCGGCAAACTGGACGCGCCCGATATCGAGGCGCTGATCGCCAGCGTCGCGCAGGGCGCGCTCGACGACGCCGGCGTCGGCGCGGCGGATGTCGATTTCGTCACTGTCGGCGTTCTCAACAACGGCTTCTCGAAACAGGGGTTCGAAGCCGGCCTTGTCTCGGCCGCCATGCCGGAGCTCGCGCATACGCCGGCCATGCATGTCGAAAACGCCTGCGCGACCGGCTCGGCGGCGATCTATGCGGCGATGGACTTCATCGAATCCGGCCGCGGCCGGATCGCGCTCGTCATCGGCGCGGAGAAGATGACGGCGACGCCGAATGCGGAAGTCGGCGATATCCTGCTGTCGGCCTGCTACCGCAAGGAGGAAGGCGGCGTCAACAGTGGATTCGCCAGCATCTTCGGGCAGATCGCCTCGAGCTATTTCCAGCGCTACGGCGATCGCTCGGCCGAACTTGCGATGATCGCCGCCAAGAACCACGTGCACGGCCTGTCCAACCCTTACGCGCATATGCGCAAGGATTTCGGCTTCGAATTCTGCAACACGATCTCAGACAAGAACCCCCGCGTCGCGGGGCCGCTGCGTCGGACGGATTGTTCGCTCGTGTCCGACGGGGCCGCCGCCCTCGTGCTGGCCGACGCCGAGACGGCCGCCAACATGCGCCGCGCCGTGGCGTTTCGCTCGCGCGCGCAGGTCAACGACTTCCTGCCGCTGTCGAAGCGCGACCTCACCGCCTTCGAAGGCGCGCGGCGCGCATGGGCGAAAGCCAAGGAGGATGCTGGCGTATCTCTCGACGATCTCAGCCTCGTCGAAACCCATGATTGTTTCACAATGGCGGAAATGATCGAATATGAGGCCATGGGGCTGGCGAAGCCCGGCGAAGGCTGGAAGGTCGTGCGCGAAGGCGTCACGCGGCGCGGCGGGCGCCTGCCGGTCAACCTGTCGGGCGGACTCAAGTCGCGCGGCCATCCGATCGGCGCGACCGGCGTGTCCCAGCACGTGATGGCCGCGATGCAGCTCTGCGGCGAGGCCGGCGACATGCAGCTCGACGGCGCCAGTCTGGCTGGCGTGTTCAACATGGGCGGCGCAGGCGTCGCCAATTACGTCTCGATCCTCGAGCGCCTGAAGTGAACGACGCAGCGCCGCGCGGTGGGCTCGTGCGCTGCTCGAACCGCGTGATGAACTTGGCGCATATGCTGCGCCAGAATGCGCGGCGCTTTCCCGATCTGCCGGGCCTGATCTGGGGCGAGAATAGCTGGAGCTGGGTCGAGATCGAGCGCGACGTGAATGCGCTGGCCGCCGCCCTCGCACAGCGCGGCGTCGAAAAGGGCGACGCGCTGCTCGTCCATTCCAAGAATACCGCGCAGATGTTTTTTTCGTTCTTCGCGGCGTTCAAACTCGGCGCGATCTGGACGCCGACGAATTTTCGCCTGACGCCGGACGAGGTCGTCTATCTCGCGACATCCTCTCGCGCGAAGGGTTTTCTCTGCCACGGCGATTTCCCTGAACACGCCGAGGCGGTTCGCGCGGGCGCGCCCAGTGTCGAGTTCGTCTGGCGGCTCGACGAGCAGTCGAAGACGAGCGCCTTCGGCGAAGCCGACTTGACGCCGAAGCTGGAAGCCTTTCGCGGGCGCGCCGTCGCGGATGCGGCAGTCGAGTACAATGACCCCTGCTGGTACTTCTTCACCTCGGGCACGACCGGCCGCTCCAAGGCGGCGGTGCTCACGCATGGCCAGATGGCCTTTGTGACGACCAATCATCTGTCCGATCTCCTGCCCGGCGCGACGCATGAGGATGCGTCGCTCGTCGTGGCGCCGCTCAGCCATGGCGCCGGCGTGCATCAGCTCAATATCGTCGCGCGCGGCGCGCCGACCATCCTGCTGCCGAGTGAAAAATTCGACGCCGAGGAAGCGTGGCAGCTCATCGAGAAATACCGCGTCACCAACATTTTCACGGTGCCGACGATTCTGAAGATGCTGGTCGAGCACGAGGCCGTCGACAGGTTCGATCATTCCTCGCTGCGTTCTGTCATCTACGCCGGCGCGCCGATGTACCGCGCGGACCAGAAATATGCGCTCGAGAAACTCGGCAAGGTCATCACCCAATATTTCGGGCTCGGCGAGGTCACCGGCAATATCACCGTATTGCCGCCCGCGCTGCACGAGCCGCAGGACAACGCCAACACAAAATTCGGCACCTGCGGCTTCGAACGGACGGGCATGCAGGTATCGATCCAGGATGACGAGGGTCAGGAGCTGGAGCCGCTTCAAACCGGCGAGATCTGCGTCATAGGCCCCGCCGTCTTCGCGGGCTATTTCGACAATCCCGACGCCAATGCGAAGGCATTTCGCAACGGCTGGTTTCGCACCGGCGATCTCGGCCATATGGACGAGCAGGGCTTCGTCTACATTACCGGCCGCGCGTCGGACATGTTCATCTCCGGCGGATCGAACATCTATCCGCGCGAGATCGAGGAGAAGATCCTCGCGCATCCCGCGATCGTCGAATGCGCCGTTATCGGCGTGCCCGACCGGTTCTGGGGCGAGGTCGGCATTGCAGTCTGCGTCGCCCGCCAAGCCGTCGACGAGGCGGCGCTCGCCGAATATCTCGCGCCGAAGATCCCCCGCTACAAAATGCCGAAGCGCTTCTTCTTCTGGGAGACGCTGCCGAAGTCCGGCTACGGCAAGGTGCCCAAGCGCATGGTCAAGGATGAACTCGAGGCGCGCGGCCTGCTCGCGAACGAAGGCCTCGACTGACATGGCGCGGCCTGCCTACGTCCCGCAACCCGGCCCCGCAGATGCGCCACGCGTCATCGCGGTCGAGGGGCGCGGACGCGGATTCCGGATGCCGCTGAAGGCCGGCGCGCTGCTAGTCGACGCCGTGCGCGACGGCTTCGCCAATGAAGGCTTCGCCTTTGGCGTGCTCAACATCGGAGCTATGGCGCTCGGTCCCTTCGCCTATGTCATGCCTGCGCTTTCGAAGGACGGAAAGAACGCCGCCTTTTATTCCGAAACGTTCCGCCCCGCAGGCGTGACGCGGTTCGAATGCGGCGCGCTCACCTTCGGCAGCCGCGACGGGGCGCCTTTCTTTCATTGCCACGGAATCTGGCGCGAGGCGGACGGTCGGCGTGGCGGGGGGCACGTGTTGCCGGAAGAGGCGCGGTTAGCGGAGGACGCCACGATCGAAGCCTTCGGCATCGATGGCGCAGGCTTCGAGGTCGCATCCGACGCGGAAACGAACTTCAGGCTGTTCGGCCCAGCGCCCGCGCCGACATGCGGGACGAAGACGGACCGCAGCGCCTTCGTTCTGCGATTGCGCCCCAATCAATGCTTCCACACGGCGATCGAGAATTTCGCGCGCGAGAAGGGCCTGGCAAACGCTTCTATCCATGGCGGCGTCGGCTCGACCATCGGCGCGCTGTTCGAAGACGGACGGGAAGTCGAAAACTTCGCGACCGAGATATTCATCAGGCAAGGGCGCATCGCGCGAAACGCCGCCGGCGGCCATGCGGCGCAACTCGACGTCGGCGTCGTCGACTATACCGGCGTCATCGCGGAAGGCCGGCTCATGCGCGGCGCAAACCAGGTCCTGATGACTTTCGAGCTGATCGTCGCCGAAGGCTGACATCGGCTCGACCGACGCGTGCGCGCTTGCTCGCAGGTCGCCGCCTCCCCGCACTCTCGCCCGCTCGAATGGCCATGCGCCCCAATTAATCGGCCGCTTAAATTTCGCTTGCCTCTCGGCGCCGCCTAGGTCAAACTCAATCGGCGTCGGGCAAGATTGTACGACATGTTGGCCATGAGGAGCCGGCATGCCCGCGCCGGAGAAGCCGCAAGAATGCGGCCGGTCGGGAGGAACATGATCGACTTCGTCCAGCAGACGATCAGCGGCGTCGCGGTGGGCTGCGTGTATGGCCTCATCGCGCTCGGCTTCGTCCTGATCTACAAGGCGACGGAGGTCGTCAATTTCGCGCAGGGCGAATTGATGATGCTCGGCGCCTTTCTCTCCTACACGTTCATCGCCTCGCTCGGGCTCAACTACTGGCTGGGTTTCGCGGCCTGCGTCGTCTGCATGGCCGTGCTCGGCATGGCCATGGAGCGCCTGGTGGTGCGGCCGATCCTCGGCTATCCGCAATTTTCGATCGTCATGGCGACCATCGGCCTCGGCATGGTGCTGCGCGCGCTCGCTGGCATGTTCTGGGGCACGGACGATCTGCGCATCGAGACGCCTTTTTCCAAAGGCGTCGTGCACATGGGCCCGCTCGTTATCTCCGCCGACAATCTGTCGATCATTGTGGCGACTGCCCTGCTCTGCGTGATCCTCTATTCGTTCTTCCGGTTCACGCGCATGGGCGTGGCCATGCAGGCCGTCTCGCAGAACATGCTGGCGGCCTATTACATGGGGATTCCGGTCAAGAAGATGTTCGCCGCGATCTGGGCGATCTCGGCCATGGTCGCGACCACCGCCGGCATCCTGCTTGCGCCCATCACATTCATCCACGCCAATCTCGGCTTTCTCGGGCTGAAGGCCTTTCCGGCCGCCGTGCTCGGCGGCTTCACGTCGATTCCGGGCGCGCTCGCCGGCGGCGTCATCATCGGCGTGGTCGAAACGCTGTCGGGCTTCTACCTTCCCGAAGGCTTCAAGGACATCGCCGCCTATATCGTTCTGCTCGCCGTTCTGCTCCTGCGTCCGCAAGGCCTGTTCGGCGGCGCGGCCCTGAAGAAGGTCTGACGCCATGGCCTTCCGCATCCGCACCGGCTACGAGGGCGACCTCAGCCTGTTCAAGACTAAGCAATCGGTCATCTCCTATGGCGCGCTGTTGCTCGCGCTCGTCGTAGCGCCGTTCCTGCTCGGCTCGTATTTCCTGAGCCAGATCGTCTTTGTGCTGATCTACACGATTGTCGGCATCGGCCTCGTCCTGTTGTCCGGCTACGCAGGCCAGACCTCGATCGGGCACGCAGCCTTTCTCGCGATCGGCGCCTACACGGCTGCGAACGCGGCAAAATTCGGCGTGCCGATCTATATCTACCTGCCGGCTGCGGGTCTGCTGACAGGTCTCGTCGGCTGGCTGGTCGGCCTGCCGGCGCTGCGCCTGCACGGCATCTATCTGGCGATAGCGACCTTCGCCTTCGCGCTCATCGTCGAGGAAATTCTCGCCCGCTGGGAGACGGTGACGAACGGCAACGAAGGCATGATGGTCAAACCTGCCGCCGTGTTCGGCGAGAGGCTCGGCGAATGGGGCCTCTACTACCTCTGTATCGCCGTGACGATCTTCGTCATCGTGATCGCAGTCAACGTCATTCGTTCGCCGACCGGCCGCGCCTTCCTGGCGCTGCGCGACAGCGAGACGGCGGCGCGCAGCATGGGCGTCGATTCCGCGCGCTACAAGACATTCGCCTTCGCCCTGTCGGCCGGCATGACAGGGCTCGCAGGCGTTCTCTATGCGCACAAACTTTCGTTCATCAGCCCGGAAATGTTCACGCTCGCGCTGTCGATCGAGTTCGTGATGATCATCATCATCGGCGGCATCGCCTCGCTGCGCGGCGCGGCGCTCGGCGCGATCTTCATGATCATGGTCGATCCGGTGCTCGTGCTGATCAAGGACAAGCTGCCGGGCCTGATCGGCGCGGTGACGGGCTCCGCGATGGTGCAGGACAAGGCGAGCGTTCTGCTGGCGGCTCCCGGCGTCAAGAGCCTGATCTTCGGGCTCATCATCATCTTCTTCATCATCTACGAGCCGATGGGGCTCGACGGCCGCTGGATGAAGGTGAAGACTTGGTTCAAGCTGTTTCCCTTCTACAAGCCTGCGACCTTCCGCCGCCAGAAGATGTACCTGAAGTCGGAGCGCGGCCGATGACCTATTTCGCGCTCGACGATGTCTCGATCCAGTTCGGCGGGCTCAAGGCCGTCGACGGCGTCTCCTTCGAAGTCGCGAAGGGCGAGATATTCACCATCATCGGCCCCAACGGCGCCGGCAAGACGACCCTCTTCAACCTGATCAGTCGTCTGTACAATGTCACGAGCGGCAGGATCATTTTCAAGGACGAGGAGATCACACAGCTCAGCGCCCAGCAGATCGCCGGTCGCGGCATAGCGCGCACCTTCCAGAACATCGAATTGTTCGACAATGCCTCGGTGCTGCAGAACCTGCTCGTCGGTCGCCATCGTCATTCGACGACACGATTCTGGGAGGATCTGTTTTTCCTGCCAAAGGTGCAGCGCGAGGAAGTCACGCACCGCCACGCAGTGGAAGAGGTCATGGAATTCCTGCGCCTGCAGCGCTATCGCGACACGCTGATCGCCGGCTTGCCCTACGGCGTGCGCAAGGTCGTCGAGGTCGGGCGTGCGCTCAGCATCGGCCCGGAAGTGCTGCTGCTCGACGAGCCTTCGTCCGGCCTCAATGTCGAGGAGACGAGCCGCATGGCCGAATGGATACTCGAGATCAATCGGCGCCTCGGCATCACCATTCTCATGGTCGAACACGACATGTCTCTCGTTAGCCGCGTGTCGGACCGCGTGCTCGCGCTCAACTACGGGCGCATCATGGCCGCGGGCACAGCGCAGGAAGTGCAGAGCAATCCCGATGTCGTCGCAGCATATCTGGGAGCGTGAGGCATGAGCGAGTCAATCCTCCGCCTCTCCAATGTCGAAAGCGCCTACGGGCCGATCACCGCCATCCGTGGCGTGAGCCTGGAAGTGCCGCGTGGAAAGATCGTGGCGGTATTGGGCGCGAACGGCGCCGGCAAGACGACGATCCTGAAGACCGCCTCCGGCGTGCTCGACCCCGTCACCGGCGTCGTCGAACTCGAGGGCCGGCGCATTCAGGGCATGGCGCCGGACGCCATCGTTGCATGCGGCATGAGCCACGTGCCCGAGGGACGCGAAGTTTTCCCGTTCCTGTCCGTGCGCGACAATCTCTGGATGGGCGCCTATCTGCGTCGCGACCGCGACAGCGTCGCCTCCGATCTTGAGAAAGTCTACGAGTATTTCCCCGTGCTGCGCGAACGGCGCGACCAGCCGGCCGGTTTGCTGTCGGGCGGCCAGCAGCAGATGCTCGCCATTTCCCGCGCGCTGATGAGCCGGCCGAAAGTGTTGCTGCTGGACGAGCCATCGCTCGGCCTCTCGCCGCTGCTGGTCAAGGAAATTTTCGCGATCGTGCGCCGGCTCAACAAGGAGGAAGGCGTTTCGATCCTGCTCGTCGAACAGAACGCCAAGGTTGCGTTGGAAACGGCGGATTACGGCTATGTGCTCGAGGTCGGCCGCATAGTCATGCACGACACCAGCGAGGCGCTGATGAATTCCAGCGAGATTCGCGAATCCTATCTCGGCGTGCACGCAGAGGATGCGCGCGGCCGCAATCGGCGCGAACGCGCGAGGGCGACGCCATGAGTGCGACCGCAAGAGCGCCCGCGACTTCCGCCGACGGGGAAAGCCTGCCGGGTCTCGTTCTGGCGCGCGCGCTGGCCGAACCCGCGCGCACGACGATGCGCGTCAAGCGCCTCGGCATATGGAAGGAGATCGATGGCGCTGCACTCGCCCGCGCTGTCGCCGATTGCGCGGCGAGCCTCGTCGAGCTCGGCCTGAAGCCCGGCGAGACCGCGGGAATTCTTGCCGCGCCCGGCCCGGAATGGTTGATCGCCGATCTCGCGATCCAGTCCGCTGGCGCCATCGCCGCCGGTTTCCACGCCGAAGCCGCGCCGGGCGAACTTGCGGCGCTCGTCGCACGATGCGGCGTGCGTGTTCTGATCGTCGACACGCTCGTTGCGCTCGATGCGGCGTTGGATCTGCGCGACGCCATCCCCGGCATCTCGAAGATCGTCTGCTTCGACGCGGCGGCGGCGGCCGAGACGGACGATGAGCATGTCATCGCTTTCGACGCGCTGCTGGCGAAGGGCGCAGCGTCGTCGATACGCGTCGATGCGCCGTGGCGGACGGCGGCGGGCGGCGCGCTCGCCGCCATCATTCCGACATCGGGGCTTTCTGCGCCATCCAAGGCCGCGCAATTCACGCACGACGCGCTACGCGCCGCTGTCGTTGCCGCGCTTGATCTCATCGCGTTGCGCGCGGGCGAAGAGCGCCTCGCGCTGATGCCGGCGAGCCACGCATTCGAACGCGTGTTCGGCTTCTATGCGTGCCTTGTCGCCGGCGTCATCGTGAACTTTCCGGAGAGCGCGGAGACGATTCCGGAAAACCTGCGAGAATTGCAGCCGCAGGTCATATCCGGGTCGCCTTCGCTGTGGAGCGGATTTGCGCGCACGATCGCGCACGCGAGCGCGGGCGCGACGAAAATGCAGCAGCGTCTGTTCGAAGGCGCGATGAATGGCTCGGGCGCCCTGGGCTCATTGATCCTGCGCAAGGTGCGGCGGGACCTCGGCCTGTCACGCGCGCGCGTCGCGCTCTCGGCCGGCGCGCCGCTGTCGCAGGATGTCGCGAAGCGGATCGCCGCGCTCGGGGTCCCGGTGACCGACGTCTATGCGGTGACTGAAGCGGCCGGCGCGATCGGCATCGCATCCGATCGCCCGCGCGACTTTTCGATTGCGCACGGCGCGTCCTTCGAGATCGCTCCCGATGGAGCTTTGCGCCTGCGCTCGGCGGCGCTCTGCGCTTCCTACGCAGGAGATGAGTCCCGAACGGACGGCGTGTTCGAAGCCGGCGATCTCGCAGAGGCGCGCGGCGCCGGCTTTGCATTGCAAGGCGCGCGGGACGCGGCGATTGGCGGCCATTCGGCCTGGCCGGTCGAGGATGCGATCGCGACGTCGCCCTACATCCTCTCAGCCATCGTCAGCGGCGAGACGCGCGACCGGCTGTCTGCGATCGTCTTCGCCGACTATGACAGCGTAGTGCAGCACGCGCAGACGAAGGCCATTCCCTTTACGCACTACAAGAGCTTGATGGAGGCGGACGAGATCCGCGCGCTGATCGCTGAGGAAGTTTCGCGCGCGGCCCGGGAGTTCGGCGATACACGCATCACGGACATCACGATCGCCGATCGGCCGGTCGGGCCAGGCGACTTGCTGCTCGGCCCAGCGATGAACTTGCGTCGTCGCCTGGTTCACACGATGTTTCCGGTAAGGGGAAGCTGACAGGCTTCGAATAGGGAGGGAGTAGACAATGAAGAGACTTGCTCTTGCGCTCGGTGTGAGCGTTGCAACAGGCGCGCTCGTCGCATCGCCGGCCTTCGCGCAATTCAAGACACAGGGCGTCAGCGACACGGAAATCGTCGTCGGCACGCATATGGACCTTTCCGGTCCGATCAAGTCCTGGGGCATCCCCGCCTCCAACGGCGCCAAGCTCGCCGTTGCGCAGATCAATGCGGCGGGCGGCGTCAACGGCCGCAAGATTCGCTACATTCTCGAGGACGACGGCTACGATCCCAAGAAAGCGGTGCTCGCGACGCAGAAGCTGATCGAGCTCGACAAGGTCTTCTCGATCCTCTCGCCGATGGGTTCGGCCACCACGCTCGCGCCGCTGCCGATCGTGCAGGCCGCCGGCATCACCAACCTCTTCTCGATCACGGCGGCGGAATTCACCTACGCCATGGATCCCAAGAAGCCGGAAGACCGACTGAAGTTCAACATCTTCTCGCCCTACTACGATCAGGCGCGCACCGGCATCAAATACCTGATCGAGACCAAGAAGCCGAAGAAGGCCTGCATCATCTATCAGGATGACGAAATGGGCAAAAACTTCACTGACGCCTACAAGGATCAGCTGAAGGCGATGAACATCGAGCAGGGCACGATGGTGTCGTTCAAGCGCGGCGCCACCGACTTCTCGTCGCAGGTTGCGCGCCTGAAGGCGGACGGCTGTGATTTCGTCTCGCTCGGTTCGGTGACGCGCGAATCCGTCGGCATTCTGACGGTGGCCACCAAGAGCGACTACAAGCCGACCTGGATCGCCTTTTCGCCGACCTATGTTCCGGATGTCGTCGATCTCGGCAAGGAAATGGCCGAAGGCCTTTATGGCGTGGGTCAGCTTGAAATCTTCTACGAGGACACCGCGACGGGCAAGGTCAAGCAATATATCGAAGACTACAAGAAGATGTTCGGCGTCGCGCCAAATCTGCAGACGACAACCGGATACAACGGCATGCAGGCCTTCGCGCACTACGCCGCACAGTGCGGCAAAGCTCTGACCACGGACTGCCTGATCGACAAGATGGAAACGGGTACGCCGTTCCAGGACATTTTCGGCCAGGCGCCGGTCAGGTTCTCCAAGACCAACCATCTCGGCTCGGAGGAACTGCTCATCGCACAGGTGCAGAAGGGCCGCTGGAAGGCGATCGCGACGCATCAGAAGTACAAGTAAACGCTCGGGGCCGGCGCGAGCGCCGGCCCCTATCGCAACGCCGACGACGTTTCCGGGGCGCTGTTGCGAGCGGTCGCGCCCCCAGCGAGTTCGATGATTTCGCTCGTGATCTCCTCCTGGCGCAGTTGATGCGATTGGGCTACCAGCTGTCCCAACCGATCCTCGACATGTTCATGCGCGACGATCATCGCGCGCATACGCGCCTCGTTCTCGGCCGCGAAAGACAATGTCGCCGCCTCGCACAATTCGGCGAAGACATATTCCTCCACGAGTTTCGCGAGCAATTGCGATGGCGCGAGCGTCGTCAGCGGCTGGATCGCCGAAGGTTTGGGCGCAAAGCGGTTGAAATCGAACGGGACCAGGCGACGCTGCACGATGTCCAGCGGCGTGGTCGGACCCGGGATGGCGTAGACGACAGTCACGCGCGCCACGTGACGCGTCGCCATGCGCTGGTAAAGAGCTTCGACAACGCGATTTGCGAGTTCAGGCGCCTGGGCGACGCGCGCGACCATCGCGCCCGACCAGTCGATGCTCAGGCCGCGTTCTTCGGCCAGCGAAGCGCCACGGTTCCCAACAATGAGATAAAGCGTAGGCTGCCCACTATCGCCAGCGGCGCGCATCGCCGCATCGAGCACGCGCTCGTTGAACACGCCGGCGAACCCCTGCTCCGCGCAGAGCGCGACGACGGCATGCGCCCCGTGGGCCGACGCCGGAGGCTCGGTCCGCGACACAGGCTGCAAGGCGAGCGCACGCCCGATGGCGGTCGCCACGACGCCCGCATAGGCGCGTATCCCCTCGAGGCTCGCCTGCGCCTCGCGCGACCGGGCGGCGGCGATCCCGCGCATCGCGGTGATCACGGCCGACAGCTGTTGCACCGAATGGACGCGCGTTTGGACGTCGCGCAGCCGCTCGCTCATCCCCGCGTCTCCTCAGATGCAGCGACTTCGCGCGCGAGCTCTCGTACGGCTTCAACAAGACGTCGCCGCACATTCTCGTCCAGTTCGCCCGTACGCGAAACCTCCTCTGCGAGGGCGCTCGCATTGGTATCGAGATAGCCGCCGAGCAAGGCGCGAACCTTGTCGACAATGGCCGGTCGATGCTCGTCGAATACGCCGTCGGACAATGCGGCCAGCAACGCCGCCTCGTGGACCAGACGCAGCGGCGCAAGCCGCGGTTGCGACAGGAGCGCGCGAATGCGATGGCCGCGCGCGATCTGCGCTTTGACGCGACTGTCGGTGACGCCGCCAAAGCGCGTGAAAATCTCGAGCTCGAGAAATTGCGCATAGTCGAGCCGCAATCGGCTCGACGTCTCGCGCAGGGCTCGCTTCTGCGCCTTTCCCCCGACGCGGCTGACGCTCAGGCCGACGTCGACGGCCGGGCGCTGGTTGGCGGCGAACAGTTCGGCGCTGAGCACGATCTGGCCGTCCGTGATCGAGATCAGATTTGTCGGAATATAGGCGGCGAGATTGCCGGCGTCCGTTTCAGCAATCGGCAGGGCGGTCAGCGAGCCGCCGCCGAGCGATTTCGACAATTTGGCCGCACGTTCGAGCAACCGGGCATGCACATAGAAGACATCGCCCGGATAGGCTTCGCGTCCCGGCGGTTCGCGCGTGAGCAGCGCGAGCTCGCGATGAATTGCCGCGTGCTGCGTCAGGTCGTCGATCACGACGAGCGCGTGATCGCCGCGATCGCGAAAATATTCCGCCATGGCCATGCCGGCGAAGGGCGCGATCCATTGCAACCCCGGCGCTGCGGCGGCGGACGCCACGACGAAGATGCAGCGCTCGGGCGCGCCGTGGCGGCGCACGGCTTCGATCACGCGTTCGACGGCCGTCGCGCGCTGACCGACCGCGACATAGACGCAGATCATGTCCGTATGCTTCTGCGCGATGATCGTATCAACCGCGACCGCGGTTTTGCCGGTCGCACGGTCGCCGACGATGAGTTCGCGCTGGCCGCGACCGAGCGCGAACAGCGCATCGACGACGAGTATTCCGGTTTCGACCGGTTCCGAAACCAGGTCCCGGTCGATGATCGCCGGCGCCGCGCGCTCGATCGGCTGCGTCTGCGCCGCTGCGATCGGGTCGGCGCGGTCGAGCGGCCGGCCGAGCGGATCAACCACGCGGCCGAGCAGTTCCGGACCGACCGGCGCGCGGACGACCTCTCCGGTTCCGGCGACGCGCGCGCCGGCCTCGATGCGGGCGTCGTCGTCGACCAGCACAGCGCTGATCTGCGCGGCGTCGAGCGCGAGGACAAAACCGCTCTGCCCGCCTTCGAATCGAAGCAATTCGCCGAGTCGCGCGGATGGCAGGCCAGAGATCCGCGCGATCCCATCGGCGACCGCTTCGACCCGGCCGATCTGTTCGATCTGTGGCGCGAGTGCAGCGCGCGCCAGCGCCGCCCGATTGCGAGCGAGCCAAGCATCGCGCGATCGGTCAGACATGGCCATGACGGGTCAGCTCCGCCGAAATACGTTCGAGATCGGCTTTCAGATTGTTGCGGACGACGACATGCGGCGCCGTCAATTCGAAGCCCGCGATCACGCCGGGATCGACCTCGACCGACACTTGCGCAGGAGCGCCGATCGCCGCGCTCAGCTTGTCGCGCACGGCGCCGAGCGCCGCATCGGACAGGGCGCGCGGCGTACGCAGCAGGAATTGCGCGCCGTCGGCGCGCACCGCCGCCAGCGTCGGCGCCGGTAGCGCTGCGATCTGCGCGGCCAGGTCATCGTCGAAACCGATTGTTCGCGCGGCCTCGGGCAGACGGGTCAAGAGCCTTTCGGCGATGTCCACGGCAAGCATGGCCGCTCGATCGTCAGCCGATTGCGCCTCTTCGCGTCGCGCCCGTTCGACGTCGGCCCGGGCTTCCGCGCGCAGGCGCTCGCCGTCGGCCTGCGCTTCGGCGAGCAACGCTGATTTCTCCATTGCCGCATCGGCTGCCGCCGCACTCAGAGCGTCGGCGCGCGTCGCTGCGGCTTTGGCGAGTTCGTCGGCCGCGCGTCGCCGGTCTGCGCCGGCGTCGGCCGCCGCCTTCGCTGCATCGGCGAGACGCACATCGACCTCCGCCTGCCGCGCGGCGATGATGTCGGCGACCGGGCGGAACAGGAATCGCCCGAGCAGCCAGACCAGAATCAGGACGTTGACGGCCTGCAGTCCCAACGTCCACCAGTCGATATGCATAGCGCGTCCGGTTATTTGACGAAGGGGTTCTGGAACAGGACGAGCAGCGCGATCACCAGACAGTAGATCGCCATGGTCTCGATCATCGCCAGTCCGACGAACAGGGTGCGCGACAGCGTGCCCGCGGCCTCGGGCTGGCGGGCGATCGCGTCCATCGCTGCGGCGACGGCGCGTCCTTCCGCCAGCGCGGGGCCGATCGCGCCGAAGGAAACGGCGATAGCCGCCGCCAGAATGCTGACGAGTTCGATCAGGTTCTTCGGATCGCTCATGGGTTGGACGCCTCGTGGCTGGAGGGGCGGCGGCGCCCGACGGCGGCGCCGATGAAGACGGTGGCGAGAACAGCGAAAATGTAGGCCTGCACCGCGCCGGTCAGCAGATGCAGCGCCATCAGGGGAATCGGAACGATCAGTCCGGCAAGCATGAGAACGATGCCAAGGATGAAGACCCCGCTCATGACATTGCCGAAAAGGCGCACGATCATCGAAAAGGTGCGCGTGAGCTGCTCGATCAGATTGAGCGGGATCATGATCCAGCTCGGCTCGGCGAAAGTAGCGAGATAGCCTAGGAAGCCGCGCGTGCGCACGCCGTGTACGATTGTCGCCGCCAGCACGATCAGCGCGAGGGCCGCATCGGTCTCCAGCCGCGCCGTCGGCGGCTCGACGCCGGGGATCAGATAGGACCAGTTGGCGACAAGCACGAACAGGAATATGGAGCCGATGAGCGCGCGATAAGGCGCTGGATCGACCTGCATGGTCTCGCGCAGCTGCGTATCGATCGCGGAGACGAGAATTTCCAGCGCGGCCTGTCCCTTCGACGGCGTGATCGACAACCGGCGGGCGGCGAGCACGGCGCCGACGACGAGAAAGGCCATGACGCCCCAGGCGACGACCACCGGCTCGGTGATCGGCGCCGGCCCGATGTGGAACAGGGGCTGGCTCTGAAGCGGCGATGCCATCATGGGCGACGCTCCATGCGACGCAGGACGAACGCTCTCGCGACAAGAAGGCCGAGCGCGCCGGCAAGCAGGGCCGGCGCGCCGAGGCGCACGAGCCCGATCAGCGCGCCGACGACCAGCGCAAAACGGCCGGCTTGCAAGATCAACGCGCGGGCGACGGCGCCTTCTGCGAACAGACGCGCATTGAGCGCGAGCGAACGGAAATGAACGACGCCGAGCAGGGCGCCGAACGCGAAGGCGGCAGTCGCCGTCGCCAGCGATCCCGGCGCCCCGAAGCTGGATGAGGCTCGCGCAAGCATGTCCATCATTGTCGTTGCATCCAACGCCACGCCGAATAGAGGCCGATGCCGGCGCCGATGAGGATCGCCGGCGCCGAAAAGAACAGGCCGCTGTCGAAGAACTTGTCGAGCCAGCGGCCGAGCGCCACGCCGAGCAGCATCGGGATGACGATCATCCAGCCGAGCACGCCGATCTGGCTCAGCCGAAATCCGACGCCCTGCTCGCGGAACTCGCGGCTTTCACGCTCGCGCTCCGCGGCGCGGCGTGCGGCGCTCATGGTACGGTCGACGTCCTTGTCGTGCGCCTCGGTCATGGCGCGTTCCCGTGCGGGGGCAGCGGACCCGGCGCGTGGCCGGGTTTCAGGAAACGCAGGATCTGTCGCACCGCACGCGCATGCAGGCGCGTCTGCTCGACTCGCGCAATGCGCTCGGCCTCCAGTTCGTCGGCGCGCATCGAACGCACCTTGTCTTCGAGCGCATCGAGATCGTCGCCGACGACGCCGTGCCGGCAGGCGACCGAGACGCGCGCGCCGCCGGTCACGATCAGGACGCCGCCGCGCAACGCGCAATAATGGGTCTCGCCCGCGCCGTTGCGCCAGCGCACGACCGACGGCGGCAGCACTGTCATCAGATCGGCATGACCCGGCAGGACGCCGAACGCCCCGCTCTCGTCTTCCGCGCGCACCGCAGTGACGCCGTCGGCGCGCACCAGCGCGGTGGATGGCGTCGATATGTCGAGACGGAGCGTGGCGACTGTCATGCCGGAGCGCCCGACCTTGCAGCCTGAAGCGCCCGCGCAGCCTCCTCCTTCGCGCGCGCCTCCTCGATCGAGCCGATCATGTACAGAGAGTCCTCGCGCCATTCATCGCAGGCGCCGCCCAGGATGGACTTGCAGCCCGCGAGCGTGTCGGCAAGCGGCACCGAGCGGCCAGGCACGCCCGTGAACGCCTCGGTCACGAGGAAGGGCTGGGTCAGGAAGCGCTGCAGCTTGCGCGCGCGCCCGACAATGCGTCGGTCTTCCGCACCAAGCTCCTCGACGCCGAGCAGCGCGATGACGTCCTGCAATTCCCGGTAATGTTCGATCGCGCGCCGTGTTTCCGTGGCGACCTGCGCGTGCATCGCACCGACCACGCCGGGATCGAGGAGGACCGACGAGGATGCGATCGGGTCGATCGCCGGATACATGCCTTCCGCCGCCATGCCGCGCGACAGAACCACCATGCTGTCGACATGCGCGGCGATTGCGGTCACGGCCGGGTCGGTGAAGTCGTCGGCTGGCACATAGACGGCCTCGATCGCCGTGACCGAAGCGCCGCCGACGGAGGCGATGCGTTCCTGCAGCGCGGCCACTTCGCTGGCGAGCGTCGGTTGATAGCCGACACGCGAGGGAAGGCGGCCGAGCAGGCCGGAAACTTCTGCGCCGGCCTGTACGAACCGGAAGATATTGTCCATCAGAAGAAGCACGTTCTTGCCGCGCTCGTCGCGAAAATATTCGGCGACGGCGAGCGCAGTCATCGGCACGCGCCAGCGCGCGCCGGGCGGCTCGCCCATCTGCCCGTAAACGAGCGAGGTTCGAGCCAGGACGCCCGATTTTGTCATGTCGAGCAGCATTTCATGGCCTTCGCGGGAACGTTCGCCGACGCCCGCGAAGACCGCAATGCCCTGATATGAGGCGGCCACCGCCTGGATCAACTCCATGACGAGAACGGTCTTGCCGACACCCGCGCCGCCGAACATGGCGGCCTTGCCGCCCTGCGCGAGCGGCGCGAGCAGGTCGATCGCCTTTATCCCGGTCACGAAGAGCTCGGTCGCGGCAGTTTGCGCCGAGAAATTGGGCGGAGGACGATGAATCGGCCGGCGCGGCGCGTCTGCCGGCAACGGCCCGGCATTGTCACAAGCGCGACCGACGACGTCGATCAGGCGGCCGAGCACGGCCTCGCCGACCGGAACCGTTACCGGACCCCCGGCATGAATTGCGCGGTCGCCGCGGCGCATGCCCGTCGTCGCCTCGAGTGCGACCGCACGCACGACATGGTCGTCAATATGGGCTTGGACCTCTGCCGTGACGCGCCGGCCGTCGCCCGTTTCGATCCAGATCGCGTCGAGCAGCGGCGGCAACGAGCCCGATGCAAACGCGCAGTCGAGCGCCGCGCCGCGCACGGCGACCACCTGTCCCTGGATTTGCGGATCGGCAACCATGGTTGTTCCGCCCCCGGCCGCTGATCATCACCGCATGCGCGCGTTTTACGTTGATCCTGATCATATTGCCGTCAGGCGCCGGCGCGGACGTCCGCTTCGCGCGCGAAAATCATCTCGGCGCGAGAAATGGCCGTCTCCTTCCGGGAAGGTCTGGCTGTTTAGCTCGGCGATCACCGGCAAACGGGGGGCCTCGGCGCGACCATCGCGCCGTTCGGCGAGATCATCCGCATGGGCGAGAACGGCGTCGCCACGAAAACCCATATCCTAGCGGGCGTCACGCCCGGAGACGGCGGCGTGGCGGTCTGGCCGAGATTCGCCGGCAGGCGCGGGCGACGGAGACACGCGAGTTCACGAGGACGACGCAAGGTCCGGGGAAAGGCGCGCCGCCCGGAGCGGCGCCGCGCAATTGCGTTAGACGCCGAGATAGCGTTGCAGCACGTGCGGATCCGCCTTGATCTCGTCTGTCGGCCCCTCGTGCACGATATGGCCATTGTTGACGATATAGGCGCGCGAGGCGAGCGCCAGGGTCGCCGCGAGATTCTGCTCCACCAGCACGATGGTCAGCCCGTCCGCAGCGAGCTTGCGACATGCCGCCATCAGATCCTTCACGATGACCGGCGCCAGACCTTCGAAGGGTTCGTCGAGCAGAATCATCTTGGGGTCGCGCACCAGCGCGCGCGCGATCGCCAGCATCTGCTGCTCGCCGCCCGACAGGGCCGTGCCGCTCGAACGCTTGCGCTGGCCGAGCCGCGGGAAGAGTTCGTAGATCCGCTCGAGCGGCCATTTGGATTTCGCTGTCAGACCGGCGAGGATGATGTTCTCCTCGACGTCGAGACTGCCGAATATGCGGCGCTCCTCAGGCACGAGTTGCAGACCGACGCTCGCAATGGCGTGCGGCGGCAGGCCGGCGATCTCGTGGCCGTCGAACATGATCGAGCCCGATCGCGGCTTGACCATGCCCATCAGGCTCTTGAATGTCGTGCTCTTGCCCGCTCCATTGCGTCCGAGCAGGGCGACGACCTCGTGCGGCTCCACCTTCAGCGCGACGTCGAACAGGATGTGCGAGTCGCCATAGTAGGAGTTGAGGCCCTTGACTTCGAGCAGGCTCATTCGTGCACCCCGCCGAGGTAGGCTTCCTGGACAACAGGATCGTTCTTGATCTCCTCCGGCGTTCCTTCGACGAGCACCTTGCCTTCGCTGAGCACCGTGATGCGCTCGGCCAGATCGAAGATCGCGTCCATGTCATGGTCGATCACGATCATCGTGCGGCCTTCGCGCAGCGACTTGAGGAGCGCTACCGTCTCGACGCGTTCGCGCGGGCTCATGCCGGCGAGCGGCTCGTCGAGCAGCAGCAATTGCGGACCGGACGCGAGCGCCAGACCGATCTCGAGGCGGCGCTTCTCGCCATAGGCGAGTTCGGAGACCGGCGCATTGGCGCGTTCCGTCAAGCGGACCAGAGCCATCGTGTTGTTGACCCGCTGGGCGAGCCCCGGAACGCTTTCGACATTGCGCAGCATGTCGAGACGAAACGGCCCACGCAGTTTCGCCAGCGCGGAAATGATCACATTCTCGCGCACCGTCAGACGCGTAAAGAGCTGATTGACCTGATAGCTCTTGGTCAAACCGGACTGGCAGGCGTCGGTCACCGTGTGGCCGGTGATGTCCTCGCCGTTGAAGAATATCTGACCGGCGGTCGGCTGCACCTCGCAGGTCAGCATCTTGAAGAATGTGCTCTTGCCTGCGCCGTTCGGGCCGATCACGCCGCGCAATTCGCCGCGCGCCACGCGGAAATCGATATTGCTGTTGGCCATCAGGCCACCGTAACGCTTGCTGATCTGGCGCGCCTCGATGATCGGCTTGGAATCGTCATAGGCCGCGCGATCGGCAATATGCGCCGTCGATACCGCAGGCGGCGCCTCTCCGATCGACGCATTGGGATCGGATTCGGGCGCCTCGTGCAGTTGTCGTCCGCCGGACGCAAGCACATAGAGGTCCTTGAAGCCGCCGATGACGCCATGACGCAGGAACACGACGAGCGCGACAAAGATGATGCCGAGCGTCAGTTTCCATGTCGCGCCGAGATGCAGCACGCCCTGCAGGAAGTCCTGCAGAAATAGCCAGATCGTCGCGCCGACGAGCGGTCCGAACAGGGTGCCGGGGCCGCCGATCGCCGTCTGCATCACGAGCTGGCCCGACGTCTCGAACATGAAGGCGTCGGGCGGCATGAAGCCCTGCATCACGCCGAGCAGGCCGCCGGCGAATCCGGCATAGGCGGCAGCGACGACAAAAGCCGTGAGCTTATACTTGTTGACGTCGTGGCCGACCGCCAGCGCGCGCAGCGGATTGTCGCGGATGGAACTGAGGATGAGGCCGACCGGCGAGCGCACGATTCGCAGCGCCAGCACGAGGCCGACGAAGTACCAGAACGCCAGGAACCAGTACATCTTGAAATCGGATTTGAAATCGAGCGCCATCGACCCGAGATGGAAGGCCGGCGCCGGCACGCCCGGCAGACCGTTCTCGCCGCCCGTGAAGTCAGAGAGCGGATTGAATTCGACGAAATAGAAGACCTCGGAAATCGCCACCGTGATCATGGCGAAATAAATGCCGGTGCGCCGGAGCGCGACGAGGCCGACGAGCCAGCCGACGAGCGCGGCCACGAGCATGCCCAGGATGATGGCGGTCACCACATGCGGGAAACCAGCTTCCGTCATCAGATAGGCGGCGAACATGCCGCCCGTTCCGAAGAAGGCGGACTGGCCGAACGACAGCAGCCCGGTGACGCCGAACAATATGTCGAAACCCAGACCGAACAAGCCCCAGACGAGGATGCGGTTGATCGTCGCCGGCGCGAAGCCCAGATGCGGGAGGACGAAGGGCGCGGCGCACAGCGCAACCGCGGTGACCGCCTCGAGGACGAAGGGACGTTTGGTGATCATCTGATACGTCCCCCTTACTCGCGTCCCGCTACGCCGAGCAGGCCGTAGGGGCGCAGCACGAGCACGAGCGTCATCGCCGCAAACAGCATGACGTAGGCGTAGCCGGGGTTGAACATCGAGGTGATCGAGATGATCTCGCCCGCAATCAGACCGCCGAGCACCGCGCCGGGGAATGAACCGACGCCGCCGATGACGACGACGACGAAGGTCTGCACAAGGATCGCTTCGCCGACATCAGGCGATACGGACACGACCGGCGCATTGACGATGCCGGCGAAGCCAGCCGCCATCGCGCCGATGCCGAAGACCAGCATGAACACCTTGTGCACGTTGATGCCGAGCGCATCGACCATGCCCGAATCCTCGATGCCGGCGCGCACGATCATGCCGAGCCGCGTCCGGTACAGGATGACGTACAGAACGATCAGGGCCACGGCGACGATGGCGAGCAACGCCAGCCGGTAGGTGGGATACATCATGAAGCCGAGATCGACGATGCCGACGAGGCCGGATGGCGGCGGCACCGTCTTCGACAGGCTGCCGAAGAAGAAGCGCGCGGCCTCGACCATGACGATGCCGATGCCGAAGGTCACGAGCAGCTGATCCTCGTGCGGTCGGCCGTAGAACGAGCGGATGATCACCCGCTCGATGATGACGCCCACCAGCAGCACGAAGGCCGAGCCGGCGATGACGGCGACGAGAAACGAACCCGTATAGCTGTACGCAAGCCAGCCGGCGTAGCCGCCGAGCATGAACATTGCGCCGTGCGCGAGGTTGAGCACGCCGAGCGTTCCGTAGATGATCGTCAGCCCGGAGGCGATCAGCGCGAGAAGCGCGCCGAGCACCACGCCGTTGAACAGCTGCGAAACAAAATTACCCCAGTTCAGCACGTCAGACCTCGCGCACGGTAAGTCGCCCCGCGGGCGGGATCAGGTGTAGGAGCCGAGCTTGCAGCCGAAGGCGTCCGGTTTCTGCATCAGCGGCGCGCCGGGCACGACCTCGACGACGTCCCAGTAGTCCTCCTTGTTCTTCATGTCCTTCGGCGCCTTGCCGCGGACGATGATGACGGGACGGACGAGCTGATGGTCTTCCGGCCGGAAGTGCACGTCGCCCACGGTGGAGGCGAAGGTCTCGCCCTTCTCGTACTGCTTGATCACGTCAGGCGGGTAGAAGGAGCCGGCTTCCGAGACCATGCGCGCCCAAGTCGCGAACTGCATGTAGGCGTTGTTGGCGCCCCACTCCGGCATGTAGCCGTACTTCTTGCTGAACGCCTCGACGAACATCTTGGCGAGCGGATACTTGTCTCCGAGCGTCCACCAGAAATCCGTCGCGGCGAACACGCCCTCGGTGAGCTCCGCGCCCGTTTCCTTGGCCAGGAACGGAATCTGGTAGGGGATCACCATCTTCATCTTAGGCGTCAGGCCGAACTGTTTGGCCTGCTGCACCGACAGCACCGCATCGCGGCCCCAGTTCACGTTGACGATGAACTCGGCGCCGGAATTGGCGATGTTGGTGAGGTACTGGCTGAAGTCGGACGTGCCGAGCGGCGAAATCTGGTTGGTCACCATCTTCCAGCCGCCGTGCTTGGCGAGGTATTCGCTCATCGACTTGGTGACCGTGTGGCCGTAGGTGTAGTCCGGCGTCATGAACGCCGCCTTTTTGTCCTTGCCGAAGGTCTTCAGCAGGACAGGACCGATCGCATTGGCGGCGGTTTCGCCATAGAAGCACTGGCGGAACGAATAACGCGCGCAATCCTTGCCGGTCGTATCGTTCGAGCCGGAGATCGCGACGAGGTACAGAATCTTTTCGCGATCCGCGAATTTGTTGAGCGCGACCGCAACGGCCGACGAGGTCGAGCCGGTCATGGCGACGATCTTGTTCTCGTTGATGAAGCGCTGCTGCGCCTGCACGGCGTTGTTGGGCTTGGCGCCGGAGTCGGCGACGACGAGCGCAACCTTCTTGCCGAGCACGCCCTTGCTCACCTTGGGCGCGATCTTCTTGATGAGCTCATGGCCCTCGTTGATGTGCTGGACGGCGAGCTCCATGCCCTTGAGTTCGTCCTCGCCCTGCGCGGCATAGGCGCCGGTGCGCGGCACCGCAGCGCCGATCGTGACGGTGTCGCCCTTGGAGCCCGCGGGCCAGGTGCCCATCGCCGGCTTGTCCTCGGCAAACACCGGAATGATCATGCCGGGCGCGAGCGCCGTACCGGCCAGACCCGCGCCGGCGCGCAGAAGCACACGGCGCGAAACGCCGTTGCGATCAAATTCGATTGTCATTCACCCTCTCCCTCTGACGCGACGAACGTCGCCGCGTTGCATCAAACCTTCCCCATTCCCCGTCTCTGACGCTGTTCCGCCGTCGCTTCTGCGGCGACTGACGCGAATGCGCCCATTTCTTAATTCGACGGCGCGGCGAATCTCGCCGTGCTGCAATTGGATCCGTCGCCTGATTGCTCGACACATCTGTGCAACGTCGAGCGCAGGCAGTTGGACAGATTATGCAAGACGATTCTATTCAACTTTCGAATTAGAAAATTTCAACAGATATTTATCATAAGCTTCGTCTCTGCAGTTTCGAGAACATGACGATTTTCGGCGCCGCTATATACGACAAAGATGTCGCGCTTAAGCTATGGCGACCGAAATAATTACGTACATTTCCGCAGGAAGCGTAAGCTCTACATTTTCGCGCTGCTCGATCCGCTTGCCAGCAAATCATCGATAGTCGTCCGGACGATCGCACGCGCCCGCCCCCACGACGCCTGCTTTATGCCGCGAGCGACCTCACTTCATGAGTGCTGCCGCCGCTGCAAATCGGCGCGGCAAAAATCCGCAGTTTGCCTTGAACTCATGCTGGCGCTGCGCGCCGCGCGGCTCGGTTCGATCGCCCGGAGTGACGGACAGACCGGCTACGCCAACTGAGCATGGAGACGAATCTGGCAGCGCTCTGCGGAGACCTCCGAACCAGTGAATTTGGGCGAGCTGGCGCAAATCCTGTCAATCGGCGTGCAATATGGTCCCTCGAACGATCAAATCGAGCACGCTATGCGCGTCGACATGGGCCCGGGTCGCGGTCAGTTCGTTTGTGATCCTTTGGTCTGCGCAATCAACGGCGCGCCGCGCTGTGTTCCACCAGCGCGATCAGGCCTTGCAGCAATGCTGTCGGCGAGGGCGGACATCCCCGGATGTGCAGGTCAACGGGAAGAACTGCCGATACGCCGCCGGTACAAGCGTAGCTCCCCGCGAATACGCCTCCGTCAAAGCCGCAATCTCCAACCGCCACCACCCATTTCGGATCGGGCGTCGCACGATACGTCCGTTCCAGGGCCTCGCGCATATTGTGTGTGACCGGTCCCGTCACCAGCAACACGTCCGCGTGTCGGGGCGATGCGACGAAGCGCAAACCGAAGCGCTCCAGATCGTAGTAGACGTTGCCGAGCGCGTGGATCTCCAGTTCGCAGCCGTTGCAGGAACCGGCGTCGACCTGCCTGATCGACAGGCTCCGACCGAGCCGCTCGCGCGAAACGGCATCGAGCCGCGCCAGAAGTTCGGCATTCATCGCCGCGTCGTCGACCGGCGGCGGCTCGGTCATCGAGCGCTTCAACAGGCTCGTAAGGAGGAGCTTGCGCACGCGATCGTCCCTATAGGTCGTGGCCGGAGTACGAACAGTTGAACGATTTGTTACACAACGGGAAATCAGCGACGATGTTGCCTTCGATCGCCTTTTCGAGCAGCGGCCACTGAAACCACGACGGATCGCGCAGGTGGCAGTGCGCGATTGTCCCATTTTCCGCCAGTCGCACCCAGGCGAATATGTCGCCTCGAAAGCCTTCGACAAGCGCGACTCCTTCCATGGCGTCGCCCTCGCGCGACCCGCCGTCGAGTCCGATCCGCACCGGCCCCGAGGGCATTCGACCAAGACACTGTTCGATCAACAGCAGCGACTGATCCACTTCTTCAATTCTGATCCAGACGCGAGCGTCCACGTCGCCGCGATCACGCGTCGGCGCCTTGAACGCAAGATCGTCATAGGGCGCATAGGCCGGGTTCTTGCGTGCGTCGAAGGTTCGCCCGGAAGCGCGGCCGACATATCCGCCGGCGCCGAATGCCGCCGCGAGGGTTGCATCGAGCGTTCCGGTTGCGACCGTCCGGTCCTGCAACGAGGCGGTGTTCTCATAGAGCCCGATCAACTTGGGGAAATGCTTGCGAACATCGATCACGAGCCCGCGCAGCAGCGCAACGCCCTTGTCGTCGAGGTCCTGCGCTACGCCGCCTGGCGTGATCCGATCCATCATCAGTCGGTGTCCAAAACAACCATCCGCGCACCGGAGCGCCCTTTCGCGCAGCGCGGCGCAATGCGCCTGCATCAGCGGGAAGGCCGCATCATTGCAGATCGCGCCGATATCGCCGAAATGGTTCGCCAGCCTTTCGAGCTCGGCCATGATCGCACGCAGCCAAACGGCCCTTGGCGGCGCCTGCACGCGCAGCGCGGATTCGACCGCCAGCGAAAACGCCAGACTGTAGGCAACCGTGCTGTCGCCGGAAACGCGTGCGGCAATTGCGGCGGCTCGAGCGGACGGAACGCCTTTCATCAAGGCTTCTACGCCTTTGTGCACGTATCCGAGACGCTCTTCGAGACGAACGACGGTCTCGCCATGCGCGGTGAAACGGAAATGTCCTGGCTCTATGATTCCCGCATGCACCGGCCCGACGGGAATCTGGTGCATCGGCGGTCCCTCCGCTGTCAGGAAGGCATAGGCGTCGCCCGTTGCAGCGTCCGGGGCGCAATCGCGCAGGGGGCGCCGGACGCCCCAGCGGCCATGATCGAGCCAGGGACGATTGTCCGGCAAATCCTCGGCCACAACTCCGTAAAGATCCGCTATCGCCCTCTCGAGGCGCAGCGCCGGCGGATGCGAGAGGCCAACGGAGGGATAGCGACCGTCGGGACAATCGAGACTGACGACGATGGGTCGGGCGTTTTCCTCGTACAACGAGAGGTGGACCGCGCTTCCGTCGCACCACAGGCTGATCAATGTCGCCGCATGCCCGGCAAGCGTCGCGACGATCCTGCGCCACCCATCGGCGTCGACGACCACGCGCGGCCAAGGCTGCTGGGTCCCGGCCGACGCATACTCGTCGAGGAGTGCAGACGCGAGGCTCACGTAACAAATCTCCTCAATTGAGCATTCCGGCGACGTTCTGGAACCAGCGGACCAGCGGGCCCGGCAGAAATACGCCCGCCGCTAGTACGAGCGACAGGTGGGCGATGAGCGGAACGTAGGAGGCTTCGACCGGCGCCTTGCCGCCGAGCGGTTCGCCGAACGCAACTTGCGACAACCGCAACAGCAGCGCGCCGAAAGCGATCAGCAGGCCGAACGCGAGGAGCGCAGCCAGCGCCGGATTTCGAGCGAAGGTCGAACTGATGATGAGGAACTCACTCGTGAATACGCCGGCCGGCGGAAGCCCTGCGATGGCGGCCACGCCGACGACCAGCCCCCATCCAAGCAAGGGATGCGTCTCGGTGATCCCCCTGATTTCCGCCAGCTTCTGGGTTCCCTTGACCTGCGCAATGTGCCCAATGGCAAAGAAGATCGCCGACTTCGTCAGGCTGTGCATTGTCATATGCAGCAAGCCGGCGAAGTTCGCCACCGGACCGCCCATGCCAAAGGCGAAAGCGATCAAGCCCATATGTTCGATCGACGAATAGGCGAACAGCCGCTTGATGTCGCGGCGCTGGTAGAGCATGAACCCCGCGAAGATGACGGAGAGCAAGCCGAGTACGACCATGAGCGGCCCAGGCGCGATTGTGGCCGGATTGGCGGCGAGAAGAATCTTGAATCGCAATACTGCGTAGAGGGCGACGTTCAACAATAGACCGGAAAGCACCGCCGAAATCGGAGTCGGGCCTTCCGCATGGGCGTCGGGAAGCCATGCGTGCAGCGGCGCGAGTCCGACCTTCGTCCCATATCCCAGCATCAGGAATATGAAGGCGACATTCAGAAGTTCTGGCGCGAAATCCGGCGCACGGCTGACCAGCAGCGTCCAGACCATCGCGTCGTAACCCTCTCCGACGACCGGACGCGCCGTCATGTAGACGAGAATCGTTCCGAACAGAGCGAGCGCAATGCCAACGCTTCCGAGAATGAAGTACTTCCAGGCGGCTTCGAGCGCTTCATGCGTGCGGTAGATGCCGACCATCAGGACCGTCGTCAAAGTCGCCAGCTCGATTGCGACCCACATCAAACCAATATTGTTCGCGGTCAGCGCGAGGTTCATGGCGAACATCAGCGCTTGGTACATCGCGTGATAAAATCGCAGATTGACCGCAGTCAGGCGACCGATCTCGATTTCGTGTCCGATATAGCTCGCGCTGAAAACGCTGGTCGTGAAACCGACGAAAGTTCCGAGCACGATGAAAACGATGTTGAGATCGTCGACAAAAAAATATGAACCCGGCGCAGGTCTCTCGACGAGCAACGACAGGGCTGCGACAAGCGTAAGAAGCCCCGCCAGGACGTTGAGCGCAGCCGTCAGTCGATATCCCGGCAGCAGCGCCAGAAGCGCGGCGGCGCAGGCGGGAATCGCCAGCACCGCGACAATCGGCTTCAACGGAAGCGCCGCGACGATTTCGCCGATCATGACCGATCTCCGCGAACCTCGTCGAGCGCCTCGATATCGACGGAGTCGAACCGCTCGCGTATGCGGAAGAGGAAGACGCCGATCACGATCAATGCGACCAGCACCGAAAACGCAACGCTGATCTCGACGACGAGAGGCATGCCCTTGGCGCCGGTCGCCGCGAGGATCAGTCCGTTCTCGAGCGACATGAAGCCGATGATCTGGCTGACGGCGTTGCGTCGCGTCACCATCATCAGAAGTCCGAGCAGGATTACCGAGAGAGCGAAAGCGAGGTCCTCGCGCGCGAGCGGATCGGCCGCGCCTGTGACGCGCAGCATCACCACCATCGACAGGGCGACCAGCCCCATTCCGGCGAGCATGGTGAGGCCAATGCCGCCGACGGTCTCGATCTCGCGATGGATGCCGAGCCTGACGACAACCCGATGCAGCGCGATCGGAATGAGGATGGCTTTCAACCCCAGCGCGATCGCCGCCGTAATGTACAGATGCGGCGCGTCCTGCACATAGGCCTGCCATGAAACCGACAGCGACAGCACGACGGCATGCAAGGCGAAGACGTTCAGCAGGCCGAACATCCGGTCCTGATACAGCAGCATAAAACTGATCAGGACGAGCCCGCCCGCCAGCAGATGCGCGAAATCGAGAGAGAACTGAACCATCAGAAGCTCCTCGACATGAAGCGCAAAAGGATGCCGAGGAGGCCCAGCATCAGTGCGACGCCGAGGAATTCCGGCACCCTGAACACGCGCATTTTCGCGATCGACGTTTCGAACAGAACCATCAGGACCGCTGCGACGGTCGCTTTCGACAGATATGCGAATACGCCGAGCGCATAGCCGATCGGGCCGGCGCCATGCGGCGCGATCCCCCAGGGGAAAAAGATGCAAACTATGAGTGAGATGTACAACAGCAACTTGAGCGCCGCAGCGAGCTCTATCACCGCCAGGTGTCGCCCGGAATACTCGAGCACCATTGCCTCATGCACCATCGTGAGTTCGAGATGCGTTGCGGGATTATCCACGGGAATACGGGCGTTTTCCGCGAGCGCCACGATGATCAGCGCGAAGAGCGCGAGACCCAGCGATACCCGCAAGCTCGCGTGGGTCAGCATGAAATTTGCGACGTATGACAATTCGGTCGATCCAGCCACGAGAGCGACTGTAAAGAAAATCATGAGCATTGCCGGCTCGGCGAGAGTCGCAAACATCATCTCGCGGCTCGCGCCGATCCCGCCGAAACTGGTGCCGACATCCATCGCGACCAGCGCCATGAAGAAGCGGGCGCTGCCGAGCAGCGCCGTGATGGCGATGAGATCAGCCGTCCAGCTGAAATAGAGCCCCGTTGCAAATGTCGGCACGACGGACGCTGCGACCCAGGTCGCCGCCAGGACCATGTAGGGCGCGCTGCGGAACAACCACGAAGCGTTCTCAGCCAGCACGACTTCCTTGCGAAGAAGGCGGGCAAGGTCACGATAGGGCTGCAGCAGCGGCGGTCCCTGCCTGCTCAGCAACCGAGCCCGGACCGCGCGCGTAAAGCCCAGCAGCAATGGCGCCGCCGTCAGCACTATCGCCATCTGCACGCCCTGAATGGCGAGTTCCAGCATCAGGTCCATATCGATACCGCCAGCAAGAGCGCGATGAGCACGGCGAACACCAGGCTCAGATAGAGGCGTATCGTCAGGAATTGCAGAACGTTGAGGCGGCCGGACACGTAGTCGACCGCGCCGTGGATTCGAGCATAGATAGCGTCCCAGATCGGGTCCCGCATCGAGAGGACCAGCCGTGCCGGTCGAAGCGCGCCGGGAGCTGGCATGTCGACTTTCTCACGCGTCCGGAACACTGTCTCGCCGAAGACGCGCCCGATCGGTTGAGCGAAGCTCGCGGCTGTATATTGCGTGGCTGGATCGGCATTGGGGAATCCGCAATCCCAGGCCGGCGCGCGACGAAGCCTATCGGACGCGAATTTGTGAATCGCTCGAACGGCGACGATCGTCGTGAATGCAATGAACGCCATCACCAGCAGCCCGTTATACGAACTGCGGCTGGCGGCGATCGGCACGATGTTCAGCCACGACTGCGAAACCTGACGTGGCATGCTTTCGCCGACTGCTGCGATCGTCACGGGCGCTGCAGCGTCGATTACGAGACCCGGCAGGATTCCTGTCAACACACAGGCCGCCAGCAGCAGGAACATCGCGCCGCGCGAAAAAAGGTCGACTTCGTGCGCCCCCGACGCGCACTCGGAACGCGGCCGTCCAAGAAATGCCACGCCATAGGCGCGCACGAAACACGCGCCTGCCAGCGCCGCGGCAAGCGCTAGAAGCGCGCCGATGGCGGGAATGGCCAGCTTGAGGCCCCATTGCGGAACGTCCGGGCTGAGCAGGATGCCTTGGAACAACAGCCATTCCGATGCGAAACCGTTGAGCGGCGGCAGGGCGGAAATCGCCAGGCATCCACCGAGAAATACAAACGCCGTCTGCGGCATCGTATGGATCAGCCCGCCCAGCTTTTCGATGTCTCGTTCGCCGGTTCCGTGGAGGACGGCGCCCGCGCCGAAGAAGAGGAGGCTCTTGAACAGCGAGTGGTTCAGCGCATGGAAAACGGCAGCGGTGAAGGCGAGCGCGGCCGCACTGCCCATTCCATTTGTCTTGAACGCCAGCGCGAGTCCAAGACCCACGAACACGACGCCGACGTTTTCGACGGTGCTATAGGCGAGCATTCGTTTGAGATCGCGTTCGAACATGGCGTACAGCACGCCAAGGGTCGCTGTGGCCCCACCGATCGCCAGCACGACGAGACCCCACCACCAGGCCGGCTGTCCCAGCAGGTCGAAGACGATGCGTACGAATCCATAGATGGCGACCTTTGTCATGACACCGCTCATCAGCGCGGAGACATGGGAAGGAGCAGCCGGATGGGCCAACGGGAGCCAGACGTGCAGTGGCGCCAGGCCGGCCTTCGAGCCCGTCGCGACGAGCGCGAGGACCATAGCGGCGCCAGCGAGCCCTGAGGCGTGAGAAGCGCTGCGCATCGCGGAAAAACCATAGTGGCCGTCCGCGCCCGCCAGCAGGCCAAAAACCAGCAACAGGGCAAAGGTGCCGAATGCCGCCATCAGCAGGTACACATAGCCGGCCTGGACATTCTCGCGGTCACGGTGTCGCGACACGACCAGCGCCCAGGACGAGAGCGACATGAATTCCCAGGACGCCAGAAATGTGAATGCGTCGTCCGCGATCAGCACGAGATTCATGCCGGCGAGGAAAATCGCATAGAACGGCAAGACCCTTTTCGGCGATTCCTCGTCGACGCCATAGCCGATGGCGTAGAGGCTGGCGGCAAACCCTCCGAAGTTTACGATGAGCTGAAAGAAGGCCGAAATCGCGTCAATACGCAGACGCGCCCCGATCCATGGAAGACCGATCGGCAGCCGCGACGTTTCAGCAGGGGCCTGCGTCAGCAGATGGCGCGCGGCAAGCGCGAGCACGACAATGCTGATTGCCGCACAGGCCGCGTAAAATGTTCGGATCGTACGGGGGCTCGAAGGAGCCACGACAGCGCCGATAGCCACAAACGCCAGCGCCAGGATGCACCATTGTGCGAGATGGAGCGCCATCGAACTTCACCCGGGCGTAACAGTTGCGCAAATAGATCGAACGCGCTGCATGTCTCCTCACATCACTTGGTCAATCGCACGCCGCGGCCCTTTGCTTGGCTCGTGGCGTCTTCCCCTATCAGTTCGACGCCGGCGGCTGTCAGGGCGGCGATAAGCTTCGTCAACGACTCTACATTGCCGCGAACGACGCCTGAACTCGCTTCCATGCGTTGGATCGTCGGAAGAGACAGCCCGGCCTTCTCGGCCAACGCCCGCTGGTCGACGCTCAGCAGCGCTCGAGCAGCTTTGAGTTGTGCCGACGTGATCATGTCTCAGACATCAATATCGCTAACCGAGATATCTATCTTTAAAGCTAGCATCTCAATTTTGCACGAGCAAGCCAAGATTGCGCTTCGGTCGAACCGGCGAGGAGGTTCGTGATGGGAATGAACACGGCTCTTCTCATTTGTCGCCGACCGCGCCCCCGTCGCTTGGGCCGAGGCGGAGAGTGGCCGGCACGAGCCGCAGAACTCGGTCGCGGTCGTTGTCCGCGAGCACAAAGGCGTATTGCACGAGGTCCTCGTCGTTCCCGGCGGCTTCTGCCAGCGGCGCGGGACCTATGACTGGAGTTGACCGGGTTTGGTGGACGCCCGTGGGTTCGCATTCCGAGCCGAGCCATGAGTCGAGCGCCCTGCATCAAGCGCGTTTTCTGGTATCGCCGTAAGACTGACATTCCTTCTGTCGAGCCCCGCGACCAAAGTTACACATCAACCCGGCACAGGAAATTTCCCCTGGTTACAAATGGGCATGACCTCGACGGCGCCCCGCTGAAAAGCCGAATGCATCCAATTTCCGCATGGTGCGCAACCAATCGCTTTGACCTTCGACGTACCGCGCTCTTACATCGAGTCAGTGAACACTGCGCCGGCGACTTCTTCTTGTTCGCCAGCTCGCAACTCGAGGGACGGAGGTCGGCATGGCCACCGTACAGCCGGTTCGACTCGTGCCCGTCGTGCCGGCATATAAAGATGTGGCGCTGACGGGCGTCTACGAAATCTCCAAGATACTGACGACGCCGCAGGCGCTCGACAGATGTCTGGGCGGCGTGATCGCCGTGCTCTCCTCCTTCATGCAAATGCGGCGAGGCTATATTCTCGTGCTCGACGATTCCGGCGAGCCGGAGTTGACCGCCGCCATGGGCGAGGGGGAGCGCAAGCCCGCCCGGGCGCGCTCGCTTGTGCCGCAGATGGTGATCGACCAGATCGTGGCGACCGGCGTGCCGCTGGTAATCGAGAGCATCGTCAGCCATCCGCTGTTCACCGGTTCGGCCTACCTGCGGCTCACACCGCCACGCACCACTGTTTCCTTCATCGGCGTGCCGATCCGCGTCGACGGCAAAGTGAAGGGCGTGGTCACCGTCGATCGCGAATGGGACGGCAAGCTACAGTTCCGTCTGGAAGACGACGTGCGGCTCCTGACAATGGTCGCCAATCTGATCGGCCAAACGCTGCGCATGCATCTGATGCTGGCGCGCGACCGCGATCGGTTGATTTCGGAAAAGCAGCGTCTCGAAAAGCAATTGTCCGACGCACGCGAGGATGAGGCGCGCCCCGCGCCCATGCCGCAACGCTCCCGTGCCTCGACCATCGCCGGCATTGTCGGCGGCGGCCCGGCCATTCGCGCCGTGCTGAAGCGCGTCGATGCGGCCGCGCGCTCCAACGCCACAGTGCTGTTGCGTGGAGAGACCGGCACGGGCAAAGAATTGTTCGCCCGCGCGATCCATGACGCCTCGCCCCGCGCGAAAGGGCCATTCGTCAAGGTCAATTGCGCGGCCCTTTCGGAAAGCGTGCTCGAATCCGAATTGTTCGGCCACGAGAAGGGCGCCTTCACCGGCGCGATCAATCAGCGCATTGGCCGTTTTGAACTCGCTCACGGCGGCACTTTGTTTCTCGACGAGATCGGCGAGATTTCGCCGGCCTTTCAGGCCAAACTCCTGCGCGTATTGCAGGAAGGCGAGTTCGAGCGCGTCGGCGGCGCTAAGACGTTGAAGGTCGACGTGCGTATCGTCTGCGCCACCAATCGCAACCTCGAAGAAGCCGTCGCCAAGAACCAGTTCCGCGCCGATCTCTACTACCGCATCAATGTCGTCACATTGCTGCTGCCGCCGTTGCGCCAACGCGTCGAGGATATTCCCGCGCTCGCACGCCTGTTCCTTGAGCGTTTCTCGAACGAAAACGGCCGCGACATGCATTTCTCGGAAGCCGCGATCGAAACGCTGACGACCTGCGTCTTTCCGGGCAATGTACGCGAACTTGAGAATTGCGTGCGGCGCACGGCGGCGCTGGCGCCCGACGACGAGATCGACGACCGCGATTTCGCCTGCGTGACCGGCGACTGCCTGTCACGCACGCTGTGGAAGAGCTATGTGGGGGCGCCGACGACGGCGCCGGCGGCCGCGCCCTTGCCCGAAAGCCACCTCTTCCCGATCGTCGCCGAGGGCGGCGAGAGCGCGCCCTGCCCGGCGCCCGGCGCCTGCCCCGTCACCCACCCGCATATCGGCGAACGCGAACGCCTCGTCGACGCCATGGAGCGCACCGGCTGGGTGCAGGCCAAAGCCGCGCGACTGCTCGGCCTCACGCCCCGCCAGATCGGTTACGCGCTGCGCAAGCACGGCGTGGAAATGAAGCGCCTCTGACCCGCGACACGAATGTCGCAGGCCCGACAGTTTGTGGCGCCTGCGACGGCCAGATGTGCCGCTGCAATCCTACAACCCACTGAAATATAGACTTATCCGCCTTGGCACGGCGGTTGCGGAACCTCTGCGACACCGGAGGCCCGCCATGCTCTCAGTCGACAGCCTGCTCCAGCCCATCGATCTCGATTCCATGCGCGCGAAGCTCGCCGACAGCGGCTGCTCGTCATCGTCCTGCGGCTCCTCCGCCAAGCCCAGCGACATGGACGAGGCGACCTGGGAGAAGATCAAGGACCATCCCTGCTATTCCGAAGAGGCGCATCATTACTTCGCGCGCATGCATGTGGCGGTCGCGCCTGCGTGCAACATCCAGTGCAATTACTGCAACCGCAAGTACGATTGCGCGAATGAAAGCCGGCCGGGCGTAGTTTCCGAAAAGCTGACGCCCGACGAGGCGACCCGCAAGGTCATCACCGTCGCCAACGAAGTGCCGCAACTCTCCGTGCTCGGCATCGCGGGCCCTGGCGACGCCTGCTACGACTGGAACAAGTCGAAGGCGACATTCGAGAATGTCGCCAGCGACATTCCCGACATCAAGCTCTGCATCTCCACCAACGGCCTGATGCTGCCCGACCGCGTCGACGAACTCGCGGCCATGAACGTCGATCACGTGACGATCACGATCAACATGGTCGATCCCGAGATCGGGACGAAGATCTATCCGTGGATCTTCTACAAGGGCAAGCGCTACACCGGCCTCGAAGCCTCGCAGATCCTGCACGAGCGCCAGATGCTCGGCCTCGAAATGCTGACCGCGCGCGGCATTCTGACCAAGATCAATTCCGTGATGATCCCCGGCGTCAATGACGAACATCTCGTCGAGGTCAACAAATGGGTGAAGGAGCGCGGCGCCTTCCTGCACAATGTCATGCCGCTGATCTCCGATCCCGCTCATGGCACGCACTTTGGTCTCACCGGCCAGCGCGGTCCGACCGCGATGGAATTGAAGGCGCTGCAGGACAAGCTCGACGGCGGCGCCAAGCTGATGCGCCATTGCCGCCAGTGCCGCGCCGATGCAGTGGGCCTTCTCGGCGAGGATCGCGGCCAGGAATTCACCAAGGATCTGCTGCCCGAGACGGTCGCTTACGATTCCAGCAAGCGCGAGGCCTATCGCGAAGTCGTGGCGCGGGAGCGTGGCGATCATGTCGCCGCGAAGCAGGAGGCGATTGGCGAGGTGCGCGCGGCCGACAGCGCCGGCGTGCTGCTTGTCGCGGTAGCGACCAAGGGCGGCGGCCGCGTCAACGTGCACTTCGGCCACGCTACGGAATTCCAAGTCTACGAAGCTGGCCCCAAGGGCATCGTCTTCGTTGGCCATCGCAAGGTCGAACAATATTGCGAGGGCGGTTTCGGAGAGGATGCGACGCTCGACAGCGTGATCGGCGCACTCGAAGGCGTCGAGCTCGTGTTGTGCGCCAAGATCGGCGATTGCCCGAAGGACCAGCTCGCCACGGCCGGCATCGCGGTCAGCGACGCCCACGCGCACGACTACATCGAATCCGCGATCTCGGCGGAATACCAGGCGCGCTTCGGCGCGAGCGACATCGCGCTGACCGCCTGACGACAAGTCTTCACCAAAGGAGCAAGAAAATGGCATACAAGATCATCGCCTCGCAATGCACGGTCTGCGGCGCGTGCGAGTTCGAGTGCCCCAACGCGGCGATCAAGATGAAGGGCGACATGTACATCATCGACCCCGCCAAATGCACGGAATGCGAGGGCTCCTTCGACAAGCCGCAATGCGCGGAAGTCTGCCCCGTGCCCAAGACCTGCGTGCCGGCGAAATAATCCGGCATGGCGCAGGGGACCGGCGCGAGCGAAGCGGGCGCGGCGGAGAACGGCGTCGTCGACTGGACCGGCAAACCGTTCTCCTGCCAGGACTGCCCGCATCAAGCGATCCGCGAGGAAGGACGCTGCGTGCTCGGACGCATCTGCGTTCGCGACCAGCGCGCCAAGCGGATCGACCGGTTCTTCGCCGCCAATGCGCAAATCGTCGGCGACTATCTCGAACATCCCTATTTCGAGATCAGGGCCATCGCCGCCAAGCACGCGAACGTCTTCATGCTGCCGCGCATGATGCGCGACAAGGATCCGGAGGTGCGCGCCATGGTCGCCATGCGTCTGCCGAGACCGCGCGTTCGCGAGCTGATGGGCGACGAAGACCGCAAGGTCCGCATCGCCTGCGCCATGCGGCTCGAAGGCGCCGACCTACTGCGCATGTTCTCCGACGATGACTATTACGTGCGCCTGATGGTTGCGCGGCGGCTCGACCCTGATTTGCTGCCGGTCGCCGCCAATGATCCAGAGTCCGAGGTGCGCCGCACGGTCGCGCGTCGTTTGTCGCCGGAGCGGCTTGCCCCATTCGCCTTCGATCCCGATCCCCTCGTCCGTCGCGAGGCGGCCCAGCGCATTCCGCCCGCGACGCTGCATCTCTTCATCCGCGACACTGATCTGCGCGTGCGCTACGTCGCGGCTGAGCGCGGCGATATCGCTGTCGCCCGCAGGCTCGCAAATGACCCCGACAATTCTGTCGCCGATATGGCGCGCCGGCGCATTCTCGAACTGGAGACGTGACATGGGACTGGCGCGCGAACAGGAAGTGGAAATCCGATCCGACCCGATCTTCATGCCCGGCGCGCGCGTCGTCTCGCGCAAGCACATCCGCAACGACGGCACCTATCCGCTGCGCGAGATCGGCGACATTCTCGTGCGCAAGGGCGATGTCGGCTACGTGCGCGACATCGGCACTTTCCTTCAGCAATTCTACATTTATGCGGTCGAATGGGTTGACCGCGGCACGATCGTCGGCATGCGCGGCAAGGAGCTGATTTCCGCTGACGCCGTGGAGAGCCAGGAGACACGGCAATGAAAGTGATGATCCGCGAAACACCGAAGGGTCTTTCGGCCTATGTGCCGAAGAAGGATCTGGAAGAACTCGTCGTGGAAACCGAGAGAACGCCGATCTGGGGCGGGTCGATCAAGCTCAAGAACGGCTGGACGCTCGTCCTGCCCGACATGCCCGCGGAGACGAGGCTGCCGATCACCGTCAACGCGAAGAAAGTCGGAGGCGACGATGAGTGACGCGATCGCTGCGGAAACCTCCTCCTATTCGCCGGGCGATCTCGATCGCACGTTGACGGCGATCGCGGAAGGGATTCGCGCGGGACGCCTTGTTCCCTATCTCGGGGCAGGCGTGATCCCGACCGGAATCGTACCGACATTGCCGGAAGAGATCGCCGCCGAATTGCACAAACGCGTGCCCGCGCCAGGCCGCATCCGCGGCAATATGTGGTCGGTCGCGCAATTCATCGAGCAGCGCCGTCATCGCAAGACTCTCGTCGCGCTGATGTCCGAGATCTTTCGCGTACCTGTCGAGCCAACCGAATTGCATTGCAAGCTCGCTGCGCTGCCGATCCCGCTGATCGTCGACGTCTGGTACGACGGAGCGATGCGCGCCGCGCTCGAAGGCCGCGCCGACTGGGTCGAGGTCCAGGGTATCACGCGCGCGCTCGAGAATAGCGACATCTGGTTCAAGACCTACGACGCAGACGGCGTCCAGGTTCCGCCGGACGCCGCGCACGCCGCGCGAACCCTGCTTTACAAGCCGCACGGCGGCGTCACGCCGGCGCAAAACTATCTCGTCGCCGACAGCGACTATGTCGAGGTTCTGACAGAGATCGACATCCAGACGCCGATCCCCGACGCCGTGAAGCTGATCCGCAAGACGCGCGGCTTCGTGTTCATCGGGTGCCGCTTTCACGACCAGATGCTTCGCACCTATGCGCGACAGACCATCAAGCATTCGGCAGGGCCGCACTACGTTCTGGTCGAGGACGATACGGCGACGCGCATGGAGTGGAAGTTCTTCGACGAGCTCGGCGTCACGCGGGTCGTTGCGCCCATCTCTGCGCTGGTCGAGCGTCTTTGAAGACCGCGTCGGCCTCGGCCGACGCGACATTCACCTGTCCACCGGCAGGGGCTTTCCCGCCTTGTGCGCGGCGATCCACTTCCGCAACTCAGCGACGTGTTCGGATTCCTCCTCGGTGAATTCGATCGCGAGCGCGCGAATTTCAGGGTCGGTCGTCGTGTCGCGCACGTTCCGGTAGTAGTCGTACCCAGCGATTTCGGCGTCGAGCGCGATCTCCAGCGCCTGTTCGCGGCCGATCATCGGGTCTGCCGCCCAAATGGCGGCCGTCTCAGGGTTCTCGAAATCGCGCCAGCCGAGACTGACGGCGCGAAGGTCCGGCACTTCACGAAAGCCCGCACGCGCCGTGGCGTCGGCGAGATGCATGCGCGAATATTCCGATAATTGCCGGAACAGCTTGCCGACTTCGCGATTGCCCGACGCTTCCATCGTATCCGCCAGTTCACCGTACCGATCCGCCGCTTCCTTCTCCAGAAGGATGGCATAGGCGAGAAATTCTTCGACCGTTTGCATGTTGGTCTCCTCGGGTCGCGCGCGAGCGTCGCCTGCGGCGCGCGTGCAAGGCGCGGGCCAGCTTCGGGCCCGCGCCGCTCGATCGCCCTGGCTGCATGGGCTCTAGGTCGCGCCACCCGGCGCGCCCGTGAACTTCACGA
>JACKJE010000015.1 GCA_020638135.1 Methylobacteriaceae bacterium
GACCGGCGTCAGCCGCGACACGCTGCGTTTCTATGAGAAACGCGGTCTGATCCGCGCACGGCGGGCGCAGAACGGCTACCGCGACTACCCGCCGGAACTCGCGCCATTCGTCCTCTATATCCGAACCGCGCAGCGGCTCGGCTTCACCCTCGCCGAGATCGGCGTGGCCGCTGAGCAAATCGGCGATGGCGACGATGCTGCCCGCGTCGCCACATTGCTGCGCGAGAAGATCGAGTCGATTGATCGACGCATCGGCGAGTTGCAGGCCCTTCGGACCGAGCTGTCCGCGCGTCTCGGCGACGTGTGCCCGTTGCGCCAGCACGAACCTGTCGTTTCGGCCTGAGGCGCGGACATCGCGCTTGAGCTGGCGAAGCGGGGATTTGCCAGCCGCCGGATTTCGTATCGAGCGAAAAGGAGCTATTCCCTGCGCCTATGTCCCGCCCGCGCATCCTGACCTTCGATTCCGGCCTCGGCGGCCTGACCGTCTTTCGCGAGATCGCGAAACTGGTTCCGGTGGCCGACCATCTCTACGCCGCCGACGACGCCGGCTTTCCTTATGGCGATTGGGCGGCCGACGATCTCGTCTGGCGCGTCGTCGCGGTCATGCGGCGGCTGATCGCGGATTTCGATCCGCAGGTCGTCTGCATCGCCTGCAACACAGCCTCCACGCTCGTGCTGCCGCATCTGCGCGCAGCGTTTCCTGACTTGCCATTCGTCGGCACCGTGCCGGCGATCAAGCCGGCCGCAGGGCGCTCGCGGTCGCAGATGATTTCCGTGCTGGCGACGCCGGGCACGGTCATGCGCGACTATACGCGCGATCTCGTGCAAGCCTTCGCGGCCCATTGCCGCGTCGAACTCGTGGGCTCGAAGAATCTCGCGCGCATCGCCGAAGATTTCATGCACGCACGGCCCGTCTCCGACGAAGCGATCTCGGCGGAGATCGCGCGATGCTTCGTGCAGGACGGCGCGCGCCGCACGGACGAGATCGTGCTCGCCTGCACGCATTACCCGCTGCTGACGACGCATTTCGAAAGGCTCGCGCCCTGGCCGGTGGAATGGATCGACCCGGCGCCGGCGATCGCGCGCCGCGTTGAATTCGTGCTGCGCGAGAAGACGTTCGAACATACCGACCTGCGCGCGCGCGATCCGCGCTGGCAGGCGGTGTTCACGTCCGGCATTGCGCCGGATGCGGAGCTTTCGCGCGTGCTCCAAAGCTTCGGCCTGACGGCGGGCGCGTTCGAGGCCATGCCCGTGGAGCGGATCAGGGCCTAGCCGTCCGCGCTATCCGTTAATCGCCGAGCCGTCCTATCCTCTGCGGTTAGCCGCGTCAGAGCGTGTCGGGAGGAACGATGGGCTACGTCAATGCGCACGTTTGGCCTCGCCATTTCACGCCACAGCGCTAAAATCGTCGTACAAGATCATCAGGAAGAAACATGCCGCTCAACAAGGGTTTCGTTCTGGAACTTCGCGTCCTGCGGGGCGCGGCGACAGAAAGATAATTTCCGCTTCTTCGAACGCGAGATCGGCGAGCAGGGCAGGGCAGGTGCTGGTGCGCAACCTCTGGCTCTCGCTCGATCCCTACATGCGCGGGCGCATGGACGAGAACAAATCTATGCCGGCAATCAGGCGCTGGACGAACCGATGATCGGCGGCACGGCGGGCAGTCGTTTCCTCAACGTCTAACTTCAAACCGGGCGACAAGGTCGTTTCCAACAATGGCGGCTGGCAGCTCTACTCGATCAGAACCCGGCGCTGCTGCTGGTGGACGACAGCAAGGTTCCGCTGCAGGCCTTCGTCAGGCCGCTCGGCATGCCGGCGTCACCGCCTGGTCGGCGTCAATCGCATCATCATGCCGAAGGCCCGGCGAGACAGTGGTGTGCTCGGCGGCCACCGGCGCAGTCGGCACGGTCGTCAGCCAGCTCGTCAAGCCAAGGGCGCGCGCGCGGTCGGCATCGCCGGCAGGCCGGAGAAGTGCAAGTTCGCGGTCGAGGAACTGGGCTATGACGCCTGCGTCGATCACAGGCGCCGGTTTCAGGACCAGCTCAACGCCGCGACGCCCAACGGCGTCGACGGCCTGTTCGAGAATGTCGGCGGGCAGCCGTTCGCGCGCACGATGGCGCAGATGAACGATTTGGCCGCATCGCCATCTGCAGCCTGATCGCGTCCTACGAGGGCGCGGAAAGACCCATGCTGTCGGACATGCGCATCATGCTGGTGCGCCGTCTCAAGATGCAGGGCTTCATCGTCTCCGAATTCCTGTCGGACTGGCCGACCGCGCTCACCGAACTCGTGACGCTCGCCTCGACAGGCAAGCTGAATGGCGCGAGACGATTGCCGAAGGGCGTCGAAAAGCGCCGTCGGCGTTTCTGGAACATGCTCAAGGGCAAGAATTTCCGGCAAGCAGCTGGTGAAGCTGTTCTGAGTCCAAGACGGCGCGTCGGCGGCCGGTCTTTCAACCAGGTCACGGGCGCGCTGGCGCCCTTTTCCATCGAGGCCATTTCGCCCTCGAGCTTCACCCAGGGCTGGGCCGAACGGGTCCAGATCTGCATGGCGGGCTTGATTTTGGAGGGATCATCGAGCGAGCCGGCCTTCAGCACGGCGGCGCCCGGCCGGCCGCTCGACTCGCTCATGATCGAGGAGCCGCATTTCGGGCAGAATGAGCGCTTGAGCGTATTGCCGCTGTCGGCCTTGTCGTCATAGGCGGCCATGTCGCCGCCGGAAAATTCGATGTCGGCGCGCTGGAGCACGAGATTGGTCGAAAAGGCCGAGCCAGACGCTTTCTGGCAATGGGTGCAATGGCAGACGACGGTCAGCGCCGGCTCCGCCTTCAGGGTGTATCGAATATTGCCGCACAGGCAGCCGCCGGTCGTCGTCATGTCATCCTCCCGTTAGCGGCCTACCGTGCCTGCCGTTAGCCGGGACGTCAGCGCGAACGCCCGCGACGGGATGCGGACGGGCTAGCGATGGGGGTCGCGTGAGGACGAATGCCCGCGTTTGCGCACGATCGAGACCTGTCGCGCATGACCGCCTCCTGATCGAGCACTCGGGCGCGGTAGAAAAACACCGCTGAAATTCCGAAGCCGATAGCGACGACGACCAATATCAGATCGGTCAGGTCATTGAAAATCGCTGCAGGACAAGAACAAAAAGGCCGGCGCAGTGCGGCGATCCCCACATAATTGCAGATCTCGGGTCCGACATGATACGCAAGTCGACCCATGGTTACGAACGCATAATTTTATGAACATACGTATTTTTGGTACAGTGCAATTGACCAAGATGATCGTACGTAATGCGGCGCGCTTTTCGAAAGCCATTGTTGACATGTATATTATCTTGTCGCGTTTTCGGATCGGCGGTTGACGCGGGTCAAATTTCGGCGCGAGGCCAATATCGAGGCCGCGATTTGGCGGAGACCTCCCATGTCCGCTTCTCGGCGGTCGGCCTCATTTGACCTAGCGGCATTTGACTTGGCGCCGGCTGCGGATTAGGACAGCGCCGCTTCGGTCGGCTCAATCTGGCTGGAGCGTTCGCACCCGTGGCCGCTCCCGCTCCGCCTTCTGGCGCAGGGTGAGCAGCCTGTCGATCCCGTGGCCGAGGCCCGAAAAGTTGCAGACTTTTCGGGAAAGCCGAAGCCTCATCAAGGGATGAAGGAGGGCGCGTTCTTCCCCCTGGGCCAGGAGCAATCCTTCTTTGGCCCGCAGCGGTGGAAGGATCGCGGATCAGACGGAGGCTTTCGCCTCGCGTCCCGTCGTCCTGTCGCCGCGACCAGACAGGACATGAGATGACGAAGCGCGCAGAATCCAAGTACAAAATCGACCGCCGTATGGGCCAGAACATCTGGGGCCGTCCGAAGTCCCCGGTGAACCGCCGCGAATACGGCCCCGGCCAGCACGGCCAGCGCCGCAAGGGCAAGCTCTCCGACTTCGGCACGCAGCTCAAGGCCAAGCAGAAGCTCAAGGGCTATTACGGCAACATTTCGGAGCGCCAGTTCCGCAAATATTACGAAAGCGATCCGCATGAAGGGGATTCGGGCGACAACCTGATCGGTCTCCTGGAGCGCCGCCTCGACGCCGTCGTCTATCGCGCCAAGTTCGTGCCGACGGTCTTCGCCGCCCGCCAGTTCGTCAATCACGGGCACATCAAGGTCAACGGCCGCCGCGTCAACATTGCCTCCTACCAGGTGAAGGTCGGCGACACGATCGAGATCAAGGAAGCCTCGCGCCAGCTCGTGATCGTGCTGGAAGCGCAGGGCCTCGCCGAGCGCGACGTGCCTGACTTCTACGAGGTCGACCATTCCAAGGGCGTCGCCAAGATGACCCGCGTTCCGCTGCCGAGCGAGGTTCCCTATCCCGTGCAGATGGAGCCGAACCTCGTCATCGAATTCTATTCGCGCTGATTTTTTCGGCGGGACGAAACAAAGCGGCCGGGCGAGAGCTCGGCCGTTTTTCTTGGGCGATGCTCCACGCGCCCGGAGAGACGTATGCGCGAAACTGAATTTATTGCTTTCGATCAACGACGCGCTTTTTGACAAAGAGCAAGTTCCCACCCGCTGAATTCGAACCGGAGACGGGAATCATGTGGCGTTTGGCGCTTCTTCTTTGGGTTGTTGGCGGCACGGTGCTCGCGGGCATCGGCGTTACAGTCGTGCTGCTGGTGCCCGCCTGGTATGCGATGGGCATGAAGACGATTCCGATCGCCGCTGCCATCGGCGCGGTCGTCGCGATTCCCATGGCGATTGCCGCCGCCAAGGCGATTGCGGCGCGTACGCGCGAAGCCTGACCTGAACGACTTCAGGCGGTCGGCGCTTTCACCTGCCCGAGAAAATGCGCGAAGCGCATCAGCCCCTCGGGCCAGGGGCCGTGGCCGCTTTCTGGATTGATATGGCCGGACTCGCCGGCGTCCACCAGCGTCGCGCCGAGCGCGGAAGCGCGCTCCGTCGATTCCTCGTAGGTCGCATAGGGGTCGTTGCGGCTGGCGACCAGCAGGCAGGGGAAATCGGCGCGCCGTTGCGCGCGATGCGCGAAGGCGCTGTCGACATTCTCCAGCGTCAGCAGGACGCGCGGCGAGGCGGGCGCCACCAGCATGGCGGCTGCGACATTCGGCAAGTCGGCCGCGATCAGGCAGGCCGTGACCGCGCCCATGGAATGGCCGACAAGGATGACGGGGCGTGTGGCCGCAGCGGCCGCGTCGCGAATACGCGCCGCCCATTCGTCGAGATGGGGGCGATCGAAGTCGCGTTGCTCGACGCGGCGCGCGGTCGAGAGTTTCTGCGCCCAGCGGTTGTACCAGTGGTCGGGCGTCCGCCGCCCATTCCCGGCAGGATGAGAATGTCGGCTTCTGAAGCGCGCATGGTTGATCTTTAAGCGAAAACAAGCGCTTCGGAAAGGGCGTCGCCGCGCCCGACAATAGCCCCGCCTCCGCCGCGATTGCGCCTTGCTCGATCTCCGACATTCCACCGCCGCAAATCTGGGCGATGCGGAGGGCCGATGGCGCGGTACGAAGGGGGGATGCCTGTGCGGAGCGGTGCGCTTCATCTGCGAGGCCGATCCGTTTTCGCAGAGGCGCCTGTCATTGCCGCGACTGCCAGTACATGTCGGGCGGCGGCGCGGCGCATGGGCTCAGTGTGCCGACCGATCTCGTGCAGATGACGCAGGGCGCGCCCGCCGCCTATGCGAAGCTGTCCGACGCCGGCAATCGGGTCACGCGCTTCTTTTGCGAGACCTGCGGCACGCAATTGTTCCTGCGCAGCGCCGTCGCCGGACCGCACCACGGTGAACGCCGGCGCGCTGGACGACGCCACGCTCTACGCGCCACACGGCCATGTGTGGGTGCACAGCGCGCCACGCTGGCACCGGCTGGAGGCGGATCTGTCGCGGCTGTTGTGGGACGCGGCGTAGAGTGGCCGACGAGGCAAAGCGATCGATCCTGTCTTTCGCGCCGCCAATGGCGAAATCGCGGTCAGGACTGCGGATGCGCGGCCTATCTCGCGCCCGCGAGCGGGCGGCGCGTCCTCGGCTGGGTGCACAGTCGTCGACCATGCGCGCTGGCACGTTCGCGCCGGCGCGTGGTGCAGGCTGATCCCGAACAGCGATGGAGGTCTGGTCGCGGCGGCGAGGGGGCCGCACGCATTGCACAGCGCCAGATCGCCGACACGGATTTCGAAGCCCTTGTCGCGCCGGCGCTGCGCCTTTCGTCTACATCAACTTCACATTCGACGACTGAGGATCAATCCTCCAGGCCGCCCATGTGCTTCTGGGCGTAGAGCTGGACGCCGACCTGCTTGATCAGTTCGAGCTGCGTCTCGAGGAAGTCGATGTGCTCTTCCTCGTCGTGCGCCAGTTCCTCGAACAGGTTCATCGACACGCGATCGTTGACCGACATGCAATATTGCGCGGCTTCGAGATAGAGCGCGCGCGCGCCGATCTCGGCCGCCAGATCGGCCTTCAGCACTTCCTCGATGTTTTCGCCGATCCGCAGGGGATCGAGGCTCTGCATGTTCGGGAAGCCTTCGAGGAAGAGGATGCGCGTGACGAACTTGTCGGCGTGCTCCATCTCCTCGATCGATTCCGCGCGCCATTTCTTGGCGAGGTCCTTGTAGCCCCAGTCGTCGAGGATCCGGTAATGCAGCCAGTACTGGTTGATCGCCGTCAGCTCGCTGCGCAGGCCGCGGTTGAGATATTCGATGACCTTGTCGTCGCCCTTCATTTGTCGCTCCTCGTCGAGATGTCCGATATCCGATCCTATGCAGCTTCCACGCCAGCGGCGCTGTCCAGGCAGGGGCAGGCGTCCGGCGTGCAGGCGCAGTCGATGTCGCGTTGTTCGCGCAAGATGGCGGCGATCGTCTGTGCGCAGCGCCCGCAATCGGGCTTGCAGCCGAGCGCGTCATAGACGTCGAGCACGCGCAAAGGCCGGCCCGCCGCATGCGGCGCAGGCGCGGATGGCGCGGTCGGTCAGGCGGTTGCAGGAACAGACGATCATGGGCCGGACGCTTCTTCTCTTCAGGGAAGATAACGCGCCCGGCGGATTTGTCAGTCGGGTCGGACCAGATTTACTTCAGTTCCAATTACGCCCGCCCGAACACCCGCCGAAAAATCGTATCCACATGCTTGGTGTGGTAGCCGAGGTCGAAGAGTTCCTCGAGTTCCTTGTCGGAGAGCTTCGCGGATACGTCCTTGTCTTTCTTCAGCAGCGTCAGGAAGTCGCCTTCGCCGCGCCAGACCGGCATGGCGTTGCGCTGCACGTAAGCATACGAATCCTCGCGGCTCACGCCCTTCTGGGTCAGCGCCAGCAGCACACGCTGCGAATGCACCAAGCCGCCGAGGCGGTCGAGGTTCTTCTGCATGTTGGCGGGATAGACCAAGAGCTTGTCGATCACGCCGGTCAGGCGCACGAGCGCGAAGTCGAGCGTGATTGTCGCATCCGGTCCGATCATGCGCTCGACGGAGGAATGCGAAATGTCGCGTTCGTGCCAGAGCGCGACATTTTCCATGGCCGGCACAGCCATGCCGCGCACGAGGCGCGCGAGGCCGGTGAGATTTTCCGTCAGCACGGGATTGCGCTTGTGCGGCATGGCCGACGAGCCCTTCTGGCCTTCCGAGAAGAATTCTTCCGCCTCCAGAACTTCGGTGCGCTGCAGGTGGCGGATTTCGATCGCCAGCCGCTCGATGCTGGATGCGATTACGCCGAGCGTCGCGAAGAACATGGCGTGACGGTCGCGCGGGATGACCTGCGTCGAGACAGGCTCGGGCTCGAGGCCGAGGCGCTTGGCGACGTGTTCCTCCACGCGCGGGTCGATATTGGCGAAGGTGCCCACCGCGCCCGAGATCGCGCAGGTCGAGATTTCCGCACGCGCCGCCACGAGGCGCTGCTTGCAGCGCGAAAACTCGGCGTAGGCCTGCGCCATCTTCAGCCCGAAGGTCACGGGCTCGGCGTGGATGCCGTGCGAGCGGCCGATGGTCGGCGTCATCTTGTGCTCGAAGGCGCGCTTCTCGATGGCCGCGAGCAGGGCGTCCATATCCTTGAGCAGAATATCGGCGGCGCGCTGCAATTGGACCGCGAGGCAGGTGTCGAGTACGTCGGAACTCGTCATGCCCTGATGGACGAAGCGCGAATCCGGGCCGATGAATTCGGCGAGATGGGTGAGGAAGGCGATGACGTCGTGCTTGGTGACGCGCTCGATCTCGTCGATCTTGTCGACGTCGAATTTCGCGACCGATCCCTTGTCCCAGATCGCCTTGGCGCTCTCTTTCGGAATGACGCCGAGTTCGGCCAGCGCCTCGCAGGCATAGGCCTCGATCTCGAACCAGATGCGGAAACGGGTCTGCGGCTCCCAGACGGCGACCATTTCGGGGCGGGAATAGCGGGGGATCATGAGCTCTGTCCGTCGATGTGGCGGCCGTGGGCCTTTGCGCCGCACGATCTGCGCGACAGGGGCCGCGCGGTCAAGTCGTACGGGCCATTTTCCGACAGGACCACAGGGCTTAAGGTGGCGCGGTCACAGGAGGCCGGATGCGAAGGATCGGGCTATTGGCGCTGGGCGGCGCGCTCGCTCGCCGCGGCGCGGCCGCGCAGGCGGCCGAGAACGTCTCGCTCTATACGAGCGTGAACGACAAGAAGGCCTGCGCCTATACGCATATCAAGGCGTCCGACGATGGCCCGGAATCCTGCGCATTTTCATGCAAGGGGCCGGTTTCCGGCGTCAGCACGAAGCTCCTGTCCTGTTACGATTACGAGCATCTCTTCGTGAAGCTCGACGGCAAGTCCTATTCGACCTGGGGCGCCATGCTGGCGGTCGGCGGCTTTTCCGGCCTCGGCAACAAGAACGGGACGGTCGAATGGATTTTCGCCCCTGGCGGCGCGCCGTCGCGCGCCAGTCTCAAGGGGCTGATCGTCCGCTTTCATGGCGTCGACCAGAACAATAAGGGCCGCAACGCGCTGGCCGTATTTTCACTGCAGCCCGGCCAGATCTGCTGGAAGGGCAATTATCCCGCCAACGACGCCGCGCGCGCGGCGGTGGACGGGGCGGCGTGCAAGAGTCCGCTGACGGAGGAGCAGCCGTAGAACTCAGGCTGTCAGATCCCGTTTCATCGCCTCGTACTGCTCTTTCGTGATCTCGCCACGCGCGTAGCGCTTGTCGAGAATGTCGCGCGCGCTTTCGGGGGCGGGCTGCTGCGGCCAGTTCCAGCCGGCGGCCGCGCGGCCTGCGGTCGCGCAGCAGCAGCCAGGCAAGAAAGACGACGATGAGAAAGGCCCCGAGCGGGCCGATCCCGTGGATCGGCCAGGACCAGCTGAAGCCGTCATAGTTCCAGTATCCGTGCATCGCATGTGCTCCGGCCGCGACCGCCGCGCTTCACTTGTTCGCGACGTCGGGCAATTGCGCCTGAATATAAGCGATGGCGGACCAGATATCCTCTTTCGGCAGCGTTTCCTTGAACGCCGGCATGGCGGTATTGAACTGCGCGCCGCCTTCGGAGACCGTCCAGAACATGTACGGGTCCCATTGGCCGACCCGCGTGTCGGCGAGCCAGGCAAGATTGGCGGGCGGGGGATTGAGGTCCTTCGCCGCTTCGCCATCGCCCCGGCCCGTCTTGCCGTGGCAGGACGCGCAATTCGCCGCATAGACCCGCGCGCCGCGCTCGATGGTCGCGCGATTGCGCGGCAAGGGATTTGCGGCTCTCGCGTAGGCGTCGGGCAGCCCGCCGTGCATCGCATAGGGACGGCGCGGCGAATAACCCATGCCGCCGCCCGGTCCCATGCCCCCGCCTGGTCCCATGCCGCCGCGCGGTCCCATCATGCCCGGTCCGCCGCCCCAGCCCGGGCCGCCGCCCATCGGTTGGGCGAGGACAAAGGCGGCCGATCCGAACAGCGCTCCCGCCACGCCGGCGGCAAGCAGATAGTTGCGCATATACCCTCTCCCCAATCGATTGCAGAATGCGTCCGGCGTCCAGGAAACACACGCTGCAGGTGGCGATCGGGGCGCGCGCCGCCAATGCGGCGCGACGAAGGGTCACATCCCGATCAAAGCGACTCGACGACCTTGCGCAGCAGGCCCTGCACGTGGTTGGCCGCAACGCCCAGCTTCTCGTTGTCGATCGCCATCATCGAGGCGACGGGATCGATTGCGGCGACCTCGCTGCGGCCGGCGCCGGTCTCCTGCACGATGACATTGCAGGGCAGCATCAATCCGATCTTGTCCTCGGCGGACAGGGCTTCGAACGCCAGCTTCGGATTGCAGGCGCCCAGAATGCGATAGGGGCGGAAGTCCGCGCCGATCTTGGTCTTCAGGGTTTCCGCGACGTCGATTTTCGTCAACACGCCGAAACCGGCGGCCTTCAGCGCCTCCGTGACGCGGCTTTCGGCCTCGTCGAGCCCGCACTCGAGCGTCTTGGCGAAATAGTAGCTCATGCCGTCTTCTCCCTCTGTTCGATCGGCAGGATATGGCGCTGCGCGCGGCAATCGCAACGACGCAAATCGGCGCGGTCGTTCGTTCGACACATGCGGCCCGAAATTCGCATGAAATTCGCTTGCGCGCCTATATTGCGCAAAACGAGGAGACGGGCGTGGCCATACGGGCGGATGTGATCGTACTGGGCGCGGGCATGGTCGGCGTCGGCGCCGCACTGGCGCTGCAGGCGCGCGGGCGCGACGTCGCCATGATCGACCGGCGCGGCGCCGCCGGCCGCGAAACCAGTTACGGCAATGCGGGACTGATCGAGCGCGCCTCGGTCGAGCTCTACACGTTCCCGCGCGATGTCGGCACGATCCGGCGCACCGTGTTCGGGCGCAATCCCGCCGCGCGCATCGATTGGGCGGCGCTGCCGCAGACACTGCCCTGGATCGCGCGCTATTTTCTCGAGAGCGCGCCGGCGAAGGCCGCCGCCCATGCGCGCGCCGCGCTGCCGCTGATCGAACATTGCCTCGACGAGCACATGAAACTGGCGAGCGCGGCCGGCGCGACCGGGCTGATCCGGCCGTCGGGCTGGATCAAGGCGTATCGCACCGAGAAAACGCTGGCCGAAGGCGCGGTCGAAGCGCGGCGGCTTCGTGATTTCGGGCTTGTCTTCGATGCGCTGGACGCGCGCGCGCTCGCGGAGATCGAGCCGGTTCTCGAGGGCTTTGCCGGCGCGATCCTGCTGCGCGATCCCGCCGCCTGCATCGATCCCGGCGGTCTGACGGCCGCCTATGCCGGCCTGTTCGCGCGCAATGGCGGCAGGCTGTTTTCCGGCGATGCGCGCAGTCTGTCCCAGACGCCGCACGGCTGGAGCGTGGCGACGGATGCGGGAATCGTCGAGGCGCGCGAGGCGGTTATCGCGCTAGGGCCCTGGTCGGACGACGTGTTCAGGCCGCTCGGCTACACAATTCCGCTCGGCGTGAAGCGCGGCTATCACATGCATTATCAGGCGGTGGGGAACGGCGTTCTCAATCACCCGGTGCTCGACGTCGACGGCGGCTATCTGGTCGCGCCGATGGCGCAGGGCCTGCGCCTGACGACCGGCGCGGAATTCGCCCGGCGCGACGCGCCGCCATCGCCTGCTCAACTCGCCGCCGTCGAACCGCTGGCGCGAAAAACCTTCCAGCTCGGCGAGCGGATCGACGCCGAGCCCTGGCTCGGCCGCCGGCCCTGTCTGCCCGACCTGCTGCCGGTGATCGGACCGGCGCCGCGCCATCCCGGCCTCTGGTTCGATTTCGGCCACCAGCATCACGGCTTCACCCTCGGTCCGATAAGCGGTCGGCTGCTGGCGGAAATGATGACGGGCGAGGCGCCGTTCGCCGACGCGGCGCCCTTCAGCGCCGAGCGGTTCTAAGAGCGCGGGCGGCGCGGCGTCCCAGGGCGAATATCGCGGTTCAGCTGTCGACAAGCGGATGCGCGCCGCATGCGCGGCGGCATGCAGCTGCTGGCGTTTCGTCGTCGCCAGCCCTGCTGCCTGGTGCATAGGTGCAATGCAGCAATTTGAAATACACATCATTTCAACAAGATATGACGATGTAAACCTAATGTCGTATTGTGCTGCCGGCGAAATTGCTGCATTGCACCATCAAGAGCGTCGCAGGTGTTGCGCCGATCCTTGGCGACAAACCTGCGGATAACCAGCGAGGGAAAGCTATGGGCTCGGCGAATCGTCAGACGCACGACAAGGCGTCAGGACAAAGTCCCGCGAACGTCTGTGAGGCGGGCGCGAAAGAAGATCATTCCGGCGTCATCGCGAGATTCGACGGGGCCGCTTCCGGCAAACCCGCAGCCGGGCGGCTCGTGGCGAAGTCGAACGGGAATGCGGACGAACCCGCGGCCGGGACGACGTCGGCGCTGGAACTCGGCGTCGCCTATCGCTTGCTGAAAGGCTCCGTCGACAAGGCCGCCGAAGCGCTCGAGGTCAATTACCTGCCGGTCACGAACGAGCTGACCGGGTTCTACATGCGGGCGATCGAATCGGTCTACGCGAGCGCCCAGGCGACCATCAACCTGATGCAGGCGCTCGGCCGCGCGTCCGGGCCCGCCGATTTCGCGGAAGCCCATATCAATCACAACAGGCGCGTCCAGGAAGGCCTGAACCGGCAGGCCATGGATTTCTTCGCCTCGGCGCGGCGTATGCTCGAAACCATGGCGCCGCCGAACAATGCGCAAAATGGGACCGAGCCGCGATTTGAAGGAAGGCTTTCGCCAGTCGGCGGCGAGCAGGAGATCGCCGAGCGAATCAAGCGTCTGACCGAGCAACAGAAGCGGACGCTCGAACTGCTTGCGAAGGGGCTGCCGAACAAGCTGATCGCCTATGAAATGGGAATTCAGGAAGCGACGGTGAAGGCCCATGTCGGCGCGGTGCTGAAGACATTGCGCGTTTCGAGCCGCGCGGCGGCGATCGTCGCGCTGGCTAATATCAGCGTGATGTCGATGGTCGAAAGCATGCTGGCGAGCAAGGGCGTGGACGCCGTCGAGCGGTGAGCGGCGGCGCGTCGCGCCCGCCGAGCCCGACGCCCCCGCTCAAGTCATTGTGAAGGCGAGGGCTGCGCCTTCCCTTGCAAATCGTCAGCCTGCGCCTTTTTTGCCGCCGCATTCCCGCGTACAAGGCGCGCATGGCCTCCGACGTCACCATTTCCGCCGCCGCCATCGCGGGCGTGCTGTCTTTTCTCAGCCCGTGCGTTCTGCCGCTCGTGCCGCCCTATCTGACCTTCATCGCCGGCACGACGATCGAGGACATCGTGGAGGAGGGCGCGGCGCGCGCCCGGCGCGACGTGCTGCTGGCCGCGATCCTGTTCGTGGCGGGATTTTCCACCGTTTTCGTGGCCCTGGGGGCGACGGCCTCGGTGTTCGGCCAGGTCGTGCGCGCCAATCTGCACATCCTCTCGACATTGGCCGGCGTCGCCATCATCGGCATGGGCCTGCACTTTCTGGGCGTGTTCAAGCTGCATTTTCTCTATCGCGAAAAGCGCATGGAGGTTGAAAAGCCGGTGGGTCTGTGGGGCGCCTATGTCATGGGGCTCGCCTTCGCATTCGGCTGGACGCCATGCATCGGGCCGATCTTGGCCGCCATTCTCGCCGTCGCCAGCTCCGAGGAGACCGTGGGCAAGGGCGCGGGATTGCTTGCCGTCTATTCGCTCGGTCTCGGCGTGCCCTTCCTGCTCGCCGCCCTCGCGATCGAGCCCTTCATGAACTTCATGAAGAAATTTCGCGCGCATTTCGGCAAGGTCGAGAAACTCGTCGGCGTCGCGCTGGTGGCGACCGGCGTGGCCTTCCTTACCGGCGGCATGCAGACCCTGTCGATCTGGCTGCTCGAGACTTTTCCGGGTCTCGCCAAGCTTGGTTGATCTCGGCCCCGGGGCCATATCAACGCCGGACGCGCCGCGTGTGGCGATAGTGCGCGCCTCTGGTGTTGGTTGAGACATGCGAAGCTCCCGTCTCCTCATCTGGTTTCTTGTCCTCGCGCTGATCGGCGGCGGCGCTTTCTTCGGCTGGCGCCGTTTCGGCGCCGCGCCGCTCGTCGCGGTCGTCGAGGTCAAGCGCGGCTCGGTCGCCGAAGTCGTCTATGCGACCGGCGTGGTGGAGCCGACGCGCTGGGCGAAGGTCATCGCCTACCAGCGCAAGCGGATCATCGATATCTGCGATTGCGAGGGCAAGACGGTGAAGGCCGGCGACATTCTCGCGCGGCTCGACGATACGGAAGAGAAGGCGAATGTCGCGGAACTGGAAGCCCGGCGCGCGCTCCTCAAGAACGACGTCGATCGCGTGACCGGCCTCTACAAATTGAACGCGGCGACCAAGACCGCGCTCGACCAGGCGATCACCGCGCTGCGGGAATATGACGCGCGCATCGAGGCGCGCAAACAGAAGCTCGCCGATCTCGTGCTACGCGCGCCGATCGACGGCGTGGTGCTGAAGCGCGAGGGGCATATCGGCGACATGGCGGGCACGGGCGTCAACGACGCCCTGTTCTGGGTCGGCAGGCCGAAGCCGCTGCGCGTCGACGCCGACGTGAACGAGGAGGACATGCCGCGCGTGAGGATCGGGCAGAAGGTTCTGCTGCGACATGACGGTTTTCCGGGACAGGCGCTCGAGGCCGTGGTCGACGACATCACGCCGAAGGGCGATCCGCAGACCAAGACGTTTCGTGTCTATCTCGCGCTGCCCGACGATACGCCGCTGCGCATCGGCATGAGCGTCGAGGCCAATATCGTGATCGCCGCGCGACAGAGCGCGCTCATCGTGCCGGCGGAAGCCGTGGTCAATGGCGCCGTCGATCGCGTCGTGAACGGCGTCGTCGCGCGGACGCAGGTGAAGACGGGCGTGCGCGGCGTGCGGCTGTTCGAGATCCTGTCCGGCCTGGAGGAGGGCGCGCTCGTCGTTTCGCCGGCGCGGCCGAACTTGAAGAACGGCGCGCGCATCCGCGTGAGCGGGCCGTGAGCTACGTCCTCGACATAGCGCTCACGCATCTGCGTTCGCGCGTGCGCCAGACGGTGGTCGGGGTGATGGGCGTGGCCACCGGCGTCGGCTTTTCGATCATGATGGCCGCGCTGATGGAGGGGTCGCAGGCGGATTTCATCCGCCAGCTCGTCGACAGCCTGCCGCATATCTCGGTGAGCGACGAGACGCGCAATCCGCCGCGCCAGCCGGCGGAGACACGCTACGACGTCGTGCAGATCGACGGGCTGCGCACGCCGGTGGTGCGGCCGGGCATCAAGAATCCGATGGCGATCATGGCTTCAATCGAAAGCTGGATTCCCGGCGCGATCGCGCCCTCCGTCCAGGCCAAGGCCGTGATCCGCTACGCCGGTCGCGACACCGCGACCTCGTTCACCGGCCTCGATCCGAAGCGCGAACAGAAGGTCTCGAAACTGTCGACGCAGATGCGGCAGGGGTCGCTCGACGCGCTCTACAAGGCGACCAATGCGCTGATCCTCGGCGACGGGCTCGCGAAGAAGATCGGCGCGCGCGTCGGCAATACGGTGACGATCGTGTCGGGCGCCGGCCGCACGCTCGACTGCACGATCGTCGGCATTGCGCATACGGGCGTCGCGCAGATCGACGACGCCTCATCCTATGGCCTGATCAAGACCGGGCAGATCCTCGCCTCGCAGATCGGCCTCGTCAACGAATTGCGCATTCGTGTCGCCGACGCCCTGCAGGCGCGCGCGGTCGCGACACGCATCGAAGCCGAGACGGGCTACAAGTCCGTCTCCTGGCAGGAGGCGCACGAGGACCTGCTGTCGGCGTTCGAGGTGCGCAACATCATCATGTACACGGTCGTCGGCGCGATCCTGCTGGTCGCGTCGTTCGGCACGTTCAACATCGTCTCGACGATCACGCACGAGAAGGCGCGCGATATCGCCATCATGAAGTCGCTCGGCTTTCGCGCCAAAAGCGTGCGCCGCATCTTCGTCATCGAGGCGGCGGCGATCGGGCTCGTCGGCGCGCTGATCGGATGGGCGCTCGGCTATGCGCTGACGCGGGCAATGGGCTCGATCGAGATCAAGAGCCCGTTCATGGATACGAGCACGATTCCGGTGCTCTATTCGCCGCTGCACTATGCATTGGCGACTATCGTGGCGCTCGCCTCGTCGCTGTTTGCCGGCTATTTCCCGGCGCGCAAGGCGGCGGCGGTCGAGCCGGTCGACATCATCAGGGGCGCGTCGTGAGCGCCGAAACGCGCGAAACCGAGCGCGGTGAACGCGGTCCATTGATCGAAGCGCGCAAAGCGACGCGCATCATCGCCGGCGACGTGCCGGCGACGCTGGTCGCGGATATCGATGTCAGCGTATCGCCGGGCGAATTCGTCGCCATCATCGGGCCGTCGGGATCGGGCAAGTCGTCGCTGCTCTATCTGCTCGGCCTGCTCGATCGCCCGACCTCCGGAGAGGTCTTTCTCGACGGCGCCGCCACCAGCGCGCTCGACGACGATACGCGGGCGGACATGCGTCTTGCGAGCCTCGGCTTCGTCTTCCAGTTCCACTTCCTGCTGCCGGAATTCTCGGCGCGCGAAAACGTGATGCTGCCGATGCGCGCGCTGCGGCGGCTGAGCGAGAAGGCGCAGGTTGCGCGCGCGGACATGCTGCTCGAACAGCTCGGGCTGAATGAGCACGCGCACAAGCGTCCGGACCAGATGTCCGGCGGCCAGCGCCAGCGTGTGGCCATCGCGCGCGCGCTCGCCAACGACCCGAAGGTCGTGCTCGCCGACGAGCCGACCGGCAATCTCGACACGCATGCCGGCGAGCGCGTGCTGGAAATCCTGCGCGAACTGGTCGATACGCAGCGGCGCGCGGTCGTCGTCGTCACGCATGATCTTGCGCTCGCCGCGCGGGCGGATCGCCAGATCAGGATCGTGGACGGCAAAATCGCGATCTGACTCGATCAGCGCGACACGCGATTGCGGCCGGCGCGCTTGGAGGCGTAGAGCTTCTGGTCGGCGCGCTCGATCAGATCGTCCGGCTCTTCGTCAGGCTGCAATTGCGCGACGCCGAAGGATGCGGTGACCGCGCCGATCATTGCTCCGTCCTTTCCGGCCTTCCACTTCGTCGCTTCCAGTTTCTGACGAATTTGCTCGGCGACAATGGCGGCGGACTGAAGAGGGGTGGTTGGCAGTATGATTGCGAATTCTTCTCCGCCGTAGCGTGCGAGGCAATCCTTTCCCTTCACATTGTGCGTCATCAGCTGCACGCATTTCTGAAGGAGATCGTCGCCGACGACATGTCCGAAATTGTCGTTGATCCGCTTGAAATGATCGATGTCGATCATCACGAGACTGAGATCGCTGCTGTCCTGATGCGCGGCTTTCACGTGCGTTGTCAGCATCTTGTCGAAATGACCGCGCGAGTAAGCGTTGGTCAGCGCGTCGCGTTCATTCTGTGAGCGAACCCGCGTCAGTTCCTCTCGCAAAATGCCGAGTTGACGCGTCGCGTCGGTCAGCTGGCGCTGATAGGTCGCGTTTGCGCGCTGCATCTTATCGTTTTCGCCGGCGAGAAATTTGGCGATTGAACGAACGCGGGCCGCATCCTCGGCCATCTTCAGGCGGCTTTGTCCTTCGCTCAGCGAATCCGCGAACCGGCCTGCGCTTTTCGTATGCGCATCGAGCGCTTGCAGGGACGCGCCGAGATGCGCATGCAGTCTCTCGCCGGAGACTTCGGCCTCCGCCGCGCAGAGCGCGCGCGCGATGCCATGCGGCAGCAGAGGGCGCCCGCAGGCGAGAGACTGGAACGCCAATGTGACGACTATACCCCCGGTGAAGACGAGGAACGCGACAACGAAATCGTAAGCGGGAATGGCGAGGACGGTCACGTCTGGAAAGCGTATGGCAATCGCGTCGCGCAGGTAGGAGGCGGCGGTAAAGCTCGAAATGAGCGCCAGACCAGCCATGGCGGGCGGCAGGACTTGCAACGTCCAGACGCGTGCGGAAGATTGCGGCATCGTAGACTCATGTTCGGCGACATCGGTCCGCTCGACCGTTGCGGTCTTGCGAGATCGCGGTCGAATTCGCAGAGTGTCGTAATCGCAATTAGCGCCTGTCTCTTAAGAGAGCGTTGGTCACGCTGCGTCAGACCCCGCGGAATCTCTCGGAAATCGGCGTGCAAATGAAAACGGCGCCCGAGGGCGCCGTTCGATTTTCGTGTGACGCAGCGCGAGCCCTGGGCTCAGAGCTGCTTGTAGGTGATCTTGCCGTCGGCGCCCTTCACCCAGCGATAGACGACATAGTCGGCGCGGGTTACGTCGCCCTTCTTGTCGTAAGAGATGTCGCCGACGACGGTCTTGAACTTCGCGCCCGAGTGCATGTATTTCGCCATCGCCTGGGGATCGTTCGATTTGGCGGCGGTCGCGGCCTGCTGCATGACCTGCACGGCGGCGTAGGAATAGAGCGTGTAGGTTTCGGGGTTGAACTTCTTGGCTTCGAAACGCTTCACGACATCGGCGGCCGCCGGATTGAGGCGCGGGTCCGGCGGGAAGGTCATCAGAGTGCCCTCGGCGCCGGGGCCGGCGATCTGGGCGTATTCTTCGGACGCGATGCCGTCGCCGCCCATCAGGATGGTCGACATGCCCTGGTCGCGCATCTGGCGCACGATCAGGCCTGCCTCGGTATGTTCGCCGCCATAGTAGACGAGATCGGCGCCGGCCGCCTTCAGCTTGGAGACGATGGCGGAATAGTCCTTCTCGCCGGGATTGATGGTGTCGTAGAGGACTTCCTTGAGGCCCAGCGCATTCATCGCCTTCTTCGTCTCGTCGACCAGGCCCTTGCCGTAAGCCTTCTTGTCGTGGATGAAGGCGATCTTCTTGCCCTTGAAATGCTTGGCGAGATAGTCGGCGGCGACTGCGCCCTGCTGGTCGTCGCGTCCGCAGGTGCGGAACACGTTCCACTTGCTCTCGCCCGTCTTGGGATCGGGGTTCGTCAGGTTCGGATTGGTGGAGGCGGGCGTGATCTGCAGCAGGCCGTTTTCCATATAGACGCCGGATGTCGGAATCGACACGGACGAATTGAAGTGGCCGACCACCCAGGTCACGCCGTCGCCGACGAATTTGTTGGCGACCGAAATGCCCTGTTTCGGATCGGAGGCGTCGTCGCCGACCTGCACGGAAATCTTCTTGCCGTTGATGCCGCCGGCGGCGTTGATGTCCTCGACCGCCTGTTCGACGCCCATCTTGAGCTGCGCGCCAAAGGCGGCGGCAGAGCCGGTGATCGGGCCGCCGACGCCCATCTTGATCTGCGCGGCGGCCGGCGCGGCAATGGCGAGTACGGCGGCGAAAGCGACGCCGGACAGAAGGTTACGTGTCATGCAATGGTCTCCCCTGGCGCCCGCCCATTCGGGTTCGGGCCTGAATCTGCGCCGGGGAGTTTGGCCGGTTTTGCCGGCGCTGTCACGGGTCGTCAGTCCGACAGCCAGGGATATTGCGCCTGCATCTGGCGACCGCGGGCGTAGGCGAAACCGGCCAGGGCAAGGGCGGTCAGCAATACGAAGGTCGGGGCCGCGTGGGCGAGATCGGAAGACTCGTCGAACAGGGCGTAGTGCAGGAAGCGAACGGCCGCGGTCAGCGGGATCATGTAGGCGACAGCCTTCCAGCGCCCGCGCCAGGTCTGCGCCATGGCGTGGCCGGTGACGAAGGCGCCCGCGCCGCCGATGACGAGGGTGAGAGCGAGAAATGTCCAGATGTTGGGGACAAGGTCGGTCATTGCGCCTCCGCGCCGTCATTGCGAGCGAAGCGAAGCAATCCAGAGGCCGAGCTCCGGCTCTGGATTGCTTCGTCGCTGCGCTCCTCGCAATGACGGTCTCGGCGATGGCGGCCCGCGTCTTTCAATGCGCGCCCCCTTCGAGATAGGCGGCGCGCACCTGCGGGTCGGCGAGCAGGGCCGCGCCCGTGCCCGACAGGGCGATCGCGCCGTTGACCATGACATAGCCGCGATGGGCGAGCTTCAGCGCGTGATAGGCGTTCTGTTCGACGAGGAAGACCGTGAGGCCCTCCTTGGCGTTGAGATCGCGCACCGTGTCGAAAATCTGCTTCACCACCAATGGCGCGAGGCCGAGCGAGGGTTCGTCGAGCAGGAGCAGTTTCGGCCGGCTCATCAGCGCGCGGGCGATGGCGAGCATCTGCTGCTCGCCGCCCGACAGCGTGCCGCCGCGCTGGTTCGCGCGCTCCTTCAGGCGCGGAAAAATGGCGAAGACGCGTTCGAGATCGGCGTCGAAATGCTCGAAATTGTCGACGGACGCGCCCATCTGCAGATTTTCGTAGACGGTCATGCGCGAAAAAATGCGGCGGCCCTCCGGCGATTGCGCGATCGAGAGGCGCGCGATCTCGTGCGTCGGCATGTCCGTGATGTCGCGGCCGGCAAATTCAATCCGGCCTTCGCGGGCGCGCGGATCGCCGAAGATGGTCATCATCAGCGTGGTCTTGCCCGCGCCATTGGCGCCGATCAGCGTGACGATCTCGCCTTCGTTGACGGTCAGATCGACGTTGCGCAGAGCCGCGATCGCGCCATACCAGGCGGAGACGCCGGTGAGCGAGAGGAGGGCGGTCACGCGCCGATCTCCTGTTCCACTGCCGCGACCTCTTCGTCCGGCACGCCGAGATAAGCGGCGATGACGCTCGGGTCGGCGCGGATTTCCGCGGGCGCGCCATCGGCGATCTTGCGACCGTAGTCGAGCACGACGACGTGATCGGAGATCTCCATCACCACGCTCATGTCGTGCTCGATCAGCAGAAGCGAGGTTCCGTCGTCGCGGATCGACCGCAGCAAAGCGTTGAGCTCGGCGGATTCGCGTGGATTGAGACCGGCCGCCGGTTCGTCGAGGCACAGCAGGACCGGATCGGCGCACATGGCGCGCGCGATTTCGAGGCGCCGCTGGTCGCCATAGGGCAGGGCGCCGGCCGGATCGTCGGCGCGCGCGGTCAGGCCGATACGATCGAGCCAGTCGCGCGCCTTGTCCCTGGCTGCCTGTTCGGCGGCGCGATAGGAGGGCGCGCCGATCAGGCCCGCAAGCGAAAAGGCGGAAGCGCGCATCAACGGACGATGCTGCGCCACGATGAGATTTTCCAGCGCCGTCATGCCGGCGAACAGCCGGATGTTCTGGAAGGTGCGCGCCACCCGCGCATCGCGCGCGATCTCGTGGTCGGGCATGCGCTCGAGCAGGTGAAGTCCCTCGCCGCCGCGCGCGCCGGAGCGCGTGAGCGCGTCGAGCGCCGCGCTGTCGATCGCGCCGTCCGGCGCCATGCTGATGCGGCCCGAAGTCGGCTTGTAGAAACCGGTGATGCAGTTGAAGACGGTCGTCTTGCCGGCGCCGTTCGGCCCGATCAGCGCGGTTATGTCGCCGCGCCGCACGTCGAAGGAGAGGTCGTCGACCGCAGTCAGGCCGCCGAAGCGCATGGACATGCGCTCGACGCGCAGGAGGGTTGGGGAGGGGGCCTGCGGCGGCGCCATCACCCGCGCCCTTCCTGCACGAGGTCGGCGGCGATCGTCTTGCGCTCGCCGAGGAAGATCGTCGGCGTGCGCGAGGAGACGAAGCCGCGCGGGCGCCAGTTCATCATCACCACCATGGCGAGGCCGACCAGCAGCATGCGGTACTGGGTGGGATCGAAGCCGTCGCCGAAAATCTGCTTCAGGAAGTCGAGTTCGCGCAGCAGTTCGGAGCCGCCGACGATGGCGATGGCCGCCGCCGCAACGCCGATCTGCGAGCCGCGCCCGCCGAGCACGACGATGGCGAGGATGGTGGCGCTTTCGACGAAGTTGAAGCTGGAGGGCGAGACAAAGCCCTGGCGCACGGCGAAGAAGGCGCCGGCGAAACCGCCGAACATGGCGCCGAGTGCGAAGGCGGTGAGTTTGATCTTGGTGGTGTCGAGGCCGAGCGAGCGGCAGGCGATCTCGTCCTCGCGCAAGGCTTCCCAGGCGCGGCCGATCGGCAGGCGGCGCAGGCGCAGGGTCACGAGACTGGTGACGAGCGCCAGCGCGAGAATGAGATAATAGAGAAAGACGACGCGGTGGATCGGCGAGAAGGGAATGTCGAAATAGGCCGCAAATCCCTTGGGTCCCGCGATGAAGGGCAGGCCGAAGAAGGTGACGCGCGGAATGGAGGCGATGCCCGCGTCGCCGTTGGTCAGCGCCGAGAAATTGACGAGCACGATGCGGATGATTTCGCCGAAGGCGAGCGTGACGATGGCGAGATAATCGCCGCGCAGCCGCAGGACCGGGAAGCCCAGAAGAATGCCCCAGAAAGCCGCGAGAATGCCGGCGAGCGGCAGGCAGAGCCAGAACGAGACGCCGTAATTGGTCGCAAGCAAGGCGTAGGCGTAGGCGCCGACCGCGTAGAAGGCGACGTAACCGAGATCGAGCAGACCCGCGAGGCCGACGACGATGTTCAGGCCCCAGCCGAGCATGACGTAGATGAGAATCTGGACGCCATAATTGTCGATCCACTTGAGCGCGCCGGCAGGGCCGAACGTGAAGAGTACGATCAAGGGCCAGGCGACGATGAGGCCGAGACCGAAGGCGGCGATGGCCCTGGTCGCCGTCTTGCCGCCGGCCGATGGCGCATCAACGGCGGTCGCCAGTGTGCGACGCGCGGCGCGGGCCGGCGCGAGCGCGAGAACGAGCCGGATGACGAAGGCCGCAATCGCCGCGCCGAGCATCCACGACCAGCGCGTCTCCAATACGAGCTTGTTGGAAAAGTCGGGTTCGACGCGCAGAGCGAGAATCGGAAAGGCGAGAGCGCCCGCGATCAGACCGTAGCGCGCGGCGTCGGCGAGGGCGGCTCGGACGGATGAGGTTTCAGCCATGGGCGGCGCTTCCCCGACCCTCATGCTGAGGAGCGCCTGAAAGGCGCGTCTCGAAGCATGGCAGCGCCGGCCATCCTTCGAGACGCCTGCTGCGCAGGCTCCTCAGGATGAGGATTCGTGGAATGGCGCGGATATTCATCACACCTTCTCCACTTCCGGCCGGCCGAGCAGGCCCGTCGGCATGAAGATCAGCGTGACTGCGAGGATGGAGAAGGCCGCGACATCCTTGTAGTCGGCGGAGAAATAGGCGGACCAGAATGTCTCGATAAGGCCGATCAAAAGGCCGCCGAGCACGGCGCCTGGAATCGAGCCGATGCCGCCGAGAACGGCGGCGGTGAAGGCCTTCACGCCGGGCACGAAGCCGTCGGCGGCGTTCACGACGCCGTAGTAGAGCATGTAGAGGACGCCGGCGACTGCGGCGAGCGCGGCGCCGATGACGAAAGTCGCGGCAATGGTGCGGTTGACGTCGACGCCGAGCAGGGCGGCCATTTTCGCGTCCTGCTCGCAGGCGCGTTGCGCGCGACCGAGCGGCGTCTTCTGCACGACGAACCAGAAGGCGGCGAGGAGAACGGCGGTGACGACGACGATCAGGATCTGCTTGTAGGAGAGCGTGACGTCGTAGGCGCCGCCGCTGGTCAGCTTGATGACCTCGCTGAACATGGGCGGCGCCGACTTGTTGCGCGGCCCCTGCGCGACATAGACGAAATTCGACAGGAAGATCGACATGCCGATCGCCGAGATCAGCGGCGCCAGCCTGAACGAGCCGCGCAGACGGCGATAGGCCAGCCGCTCGATCACGAAGTTCCACAGGCCCGTCAGCGCCATCGACGCGAACAGGACGATGACGAAGGAGGGCGCCAGGGCGTCGAAGCCGAAAAACTGCTGCAGCGCGATGAACAGGATGAGCGCGATGAAGGCCGACAGCATGAAGACGTCGCCATGCGCGAAGTTCACCATGCCGATGATGCCGAACACCATCGTGTAGCCGATGGCGATGAGGCCGTAGATCGAACCGAGCGTCAGCCCGTTGATGAGCTGCTGCAGGAAGACTTCCATGCGCCGGTTTCGTCCCTTTGTTCGCGCCAAAACAGGGGCGGAATCGCCGCGCGGCGGCCCTTGCCCAAGCTAGCAAGCGCCATGCCGCGTCGCAAATCCGCCTTTGGTTTTCGCGAGAAAGCCAAAGCGGCGCCGAATCCTGTTGCATCGGCGCGAAAAAATGTTATGCTTCATACCTATTCGGCGCAAAGACCGAACCGGAGGAATGCAAAAAGCACGACAAGCTTGGCCGCCGCTGGTCCACAGATGGGACGGCCGGCAGCCTTCGTCCAACGCCCGCGCGACAGCGGCGGGCGGGGGCGGGTGACGTCGAGATCTTCTTCTGACCTGGAACGAACTGATTGATCCAAGCCGTGGGAGCGAAACATGGATCGTAGGCATTTCCTTGCAGGCACGGCCGCGTTCGGCGCGACCACCAGCATGCTGACATCGCGCCTCGCGGCGCAAGGCAAGCCGCTCAAGATCGGCATCATGAACGATCTGTCGAGCGTCTATTCCGACTATCAGGGCATTGGCTCGAAAGTCGCGGCGGAGCTCGCCGTCGCCGATTTCTCCGCCAAGCTCGGCGTGCCCGTAGAGATCTTGACCGCAGATCACCAGAACAAGCCGGACGTCGGCGCGGGCATCGCGCGCAAGTGGTTCGATACCGATGGCGTCGACATCGTCATGGATCTGCCGAACTCGGCGGTTGCGCTCGCGGTTCTGGCGGTCGCCAACGAGAAGAACAAGGCCGTAGTCGCCTCGGGCGCCGGCGCGTCGGTCATGACCGGCAAGATGTGCTCGAAGAATTTCGTGCACTGGACCTACGACACCTATGCGCTCGGCCATTCGCTGGGCAAGGCGGTGACGCGCGAAGGCGGCAAGAAGTGGTTCTTCATCACCACGGACTATGCTTTCGGCAAGGATCTCGAGCAGAATTGCGCCGACGCGGTGAAGGCGTCGGGCGGCGTGGTCCTTGGCGCTACGCGCCATCCGCTCAACACGTCGGACTTCTCGTCCTACATCCTGCAGGCGCAGTCCTCGGGCGCGGATGTGATCGGCCTGGCCAATGCTGGCGGCGATCTCAACAATTGCCTCAAGCAATGCGGCGAGTTCGGCGTCGGCAAGAAGCAGAAGCTCGCCGCGCTCATCCTCAACGTCACCAATGTCCCGGCGATCGGCCTCGCCAATGTGCAGAACGTGAAGACCTGTCTCGCCTTCTACTGGGATGAAAACGACAAGGCCCGCGCCTTCGCCAAACGCTTCGAGGCCGCGCATCCCAAGAACGATGCGCCCAACGAAATGCACGCCGGCATGTATTCGGCGACCGCGCACATCATCAAGACCATGGCGAAGATCAAGAGCGCGGCGGACGGCGTCAAGTTCGTCGATGCGATGAAGGCCATGCCGACCGAAGACGATCTGTTCGGCAAGGGCTCGATCCGCGAGGACGGCCGGCACCTGCACCCGATGTATCTCTACGAGACCAAGGCCGTCGCCGATTCCAAGAGCAAGTGGGACGTGTTCAAGCGTGTCTCGGAAATCTCGGTCCAGGACGCATGGCGTCCGCTGAAGGAGGGCGGCTGCCCGTTCATCAAGGCCTGATCCGACGCCGCGGGCCGACGCGCCTCGTCTCCGGACGAAGCGCGTCGCACGGGCGCGGGCTTGTCCGTCGGCGCGGTCTTGTCCCGCCAGCGCTCGCGTAGTCGAATTTGCATGACAGGTTTGTGTGCGGCGCCGGGATGGGTATGCTGCACGCCAATTTGATCGCGAGGTCTGGAGCCTCGCGACGCTGAGGGAGGGAAACATGGACCGCAGACATCTTCTTACCACGGGCGCCGCGCTTGGCGCGGCTTCGACCCTTGCGCTGCCCACGCGCCTTCTTGCGGCCGGCGCGCCGCTCAAGGTGGGCGTGCTGCTGCCGCGTTCGGGCGTGCAGGCGGGCATCGGCCAGGACTGCCAGCGCGGCGTCGACATTGCCGCCCCGATCCTGAAGTCCCTGGGCCTGCCCGATCTCGAGATCATGAACGGCGACACGGAATCCAAGGTCGAGATCGCGCGCTCGACGGCGGAAAAGCTCATCGGAGCCGGCGCGCAACTGCTGATCGGCGCCTTCGATTCCGGCCAGACGACGGCGATCGCGCAGGTCGCCGAACAGAAGGGCGTTCCGCTCGTCATCAATATCGCCGCCGCGCCGCAGATCACCGAGCAGGGCTACAAGTTCGTCTTCCGCAACTTCCCGACGGCGGGAACCATTCTCTCGAACGCGTTCGAGCAGCAGAAGGCGGTCTTCGCGCAAGTCGGCCATGCGCCGAAGTCGGTCGTGTTCATGCACGTCAACGACACGTTCGGCACGGCCATGGCCGGCGGCATCGGCAAGGTGATGCCGAAGTTCGACATGCCCTACAAGATCGTCGAGACCATCGCCTATGACCCGGCGGCGCGCGACCTGTCGGTCGAAATCGCCAAGGCCAAGGCGACCGGCGCGGAAGCGCTGCTGTGCGTCAGCCGCCTCAACGACGCGATCCTGTTGACGCGCGAAATGATCAAGCAGCGCTGGACGCCGCAGGCGGTCCTGAGCATGGGCCCCGGCTGGTACGAGGATCAGTATCTCAAGACGCTCGGCAAATATTCGGACGGGCCGCTGACCTTCTCGCCCTGGTACGACCCGAAGAAGAAGCTCAGCCAGACGCTGGTGGCCGCCCTGGCCAAGAAGCACCCCAACGTCAATCTCAACACCAACCACGTCTTCACCTTCGAAGCGCTGCTGATCGCCGCCGACGCCTACAAGCGCGCCGGCTCCGCCGATCCGAAGGCGCTCGCGGAGGCGATCCGCAAGACGAACATCACCGACAATTCGAGCATGGGCCCCGGCATCATGTTCAACGCCAAGGGGCAGAACGACAAGGTCGTCGACGGAACCGTGCAGAATGTCGGCGGCAAGCAGGTCGTCGTGCAGCCCGAAGCCTCGGCCACGGCCAAGGCCATCTGGCCGCTGCCTGCCTACGACAAGCGCGGCTGACGCGCGCCAGCCGGCCGTCCCTGCGTGCGTTGCAGGGACGGTCGCTCGCCTTTTCGGGGTCGCACGTGTCCGCCCAACTCTATCTCAACGTCGCCGTCAGCGGTCTGCTGACGGGGCTGATCTATGGCCTGAGCGCGCTCGGGCTGTCGGTCATTTTCGGCGTGATCCGGATCGTCAATTTCGCGCATGGCGAAATGATGGTGCTCGGCATGTTCGCCACGCTCGTCCTGTTCCGGGCGCTGGGCATCGACCCGTTGCTGAGCCTGCCGCTCGTCGCCGCCGCATTGTTCGCCTTCGGCTATGTTCTGCAGGATCTCGTCGTCCGGCGCGTCGCGCATCTGGCCGATCACATGCAATTCCTGCTGATGGCGGCCGTGGCGGTCATGCTGATCAGCGTGTGCCTGATGATGTTCGGACCAGACGCCCAGGGCGCGCAGGTGAGCTACGGCTTCGATTCCTTCGCCATCGGGCCGCTGCTCGTCGACAAGGTTCGCGTCTACGCGGGCGTCGCGGCGCTCATCGTCTCCGGGCTTCTCTTCGCCTTTTTCCACTACACGCTGACGGGCAAGGCGATCCGCGCGTGTGGCGACAATTACACCGGCGCGCGCGTCGTTGGACTCAATGTGCGGCGCCTCTATGCGCTGACGTTCGGCATCGGGACGGCGTGCCTCGGGGCGGCCGGCGCGATCATGCTGCTGCTCGTCGACGTGCATCCCTATCTCGGCCCGTCCTACACACTGCTCGCCTTCATCATCGTAATCATCGGCGGCATGGGCAGCCTGCCGGGCGCCTTGCTCGGCGGCATGCTGATCGGCATTTCCGAGGCGCTGGCCGGCGTCATCCTGCAGCCGTCGCTGAAGAGCGCCTTTTCGTTCGGGCTGCTGATCCTCGTCCTGCTCGTGCGCCCGCAGGGCCTGCTCGGGAAGGTCGCCCGATGATGAGCCGTATCATCGAAAGCGCCTCGCCGCGCGCGCTCGCGCTGCTCGCCATCGTGACGGCCGTGCTGATCGCCGCGCCGTCCTTCGTCAATAATTACGTCCTGAGCGTGCTGATCATCGTGCTCTACTTCGCCTATGTCGGGCAGGCGTGGAACCTGATGCTGGGCTTTGCCGGGCAATTGTCGCTCGGCCATGCACTGTTCGTCAGCCTCGGCGCCTATACGAGCGCGGCGCTGTTCATCAAGTTCGGCGTGTCGCCGGTCGTCGGCGTGTTCGCGGCGATCGCGGTGGCGGTCGTCGCGGGATGCCTGATCGGCTATCTCGGGTTCCGCTTTTCGATCCGCGGCGTCTATTTCGCGCTGCTGACGATCGCCTTCGCCGAGTTCACCGGCATCATCGTCGACCACATCTCCTGGCTCGGCGCGTCCAGCGGCCTGTTCCTGCCGGTCAAGAACCTTCAGAGCAACGACATCGTCAACCTGCGCGGTTCGCCGACGATGTTCTATTACGTCATCCTGACGCTGACGGGCCTGGCGCTGGCGCTGTGCAGCTGGCTTCTGAATTCGAAGCTCGGCCTCTACTGGCAGGCGATCCGCGAGGACCAGGAGGCGGCGGAGGCCTCGGGCGTGCCGCTCTTTCGCTACAAGATGATCGCGGTTGCGATCTCCTCCGGCCTGACGGGCGTCGGCGGCGTCTGGTACGCCTTCTACTACAACAACCTGTTTCCCGAGACGATGTTCAAGACCAGCCAGTCGGTCGAGATCATTCTCGGCTCTGTGGTCGGCGGCGTCGGCTCGTTGTTCGGGCCGGTCCTCGGGGCCTTCGTGCTCACGCCGCTCGGCGAGGCGCTGACGGCGGCGACCGAAGGCATGCATGTCGACGGCGTTAAATCCTTCTTCTGGGGCCTGTGCGTGGCGGCCATCGTCCTGTTCCGTCCGCAGGGCCTGTGGCCGTGGCTGTACGACCTGCTGGGTCTCGGCCCGAAGCGGGAAGGGAAGAAGCCATGAGCGCGCCGGGACAGGCCGGACGGGCGGGTTCTCTCATCGTCCGCAACATTTCGAAGCGGTTCGGCGGGCTCGTCGCCGTGAGCGACGTCTCGTTCACGGTCGCCGCGGGCGAAATTCACGCGCTGATCGGGCCGAACGGCGCCGGCAAGACCACGACATTCAACATGATCGCCGGCGCGCAGCCGCCCGACACCGGCGATGTGCAGCTCGACGGCGTTTCGCTGGCGGGCCTGCGGCCTGACCAGATCTGCCGGGCGGGCGTCGGCCGGACATTCCAGATCGTGCGGCCCTTCAACGAACTGACCCTCGTCGAGAATGTCGCCGTCGGAGCGCTCGCCTGGACGGACGATCTCGCCGAAGCGCGCGACCATGCGCGCGGCGTCCTGGAACTTCTCGGCCTCGGCGACAAGAAGGAGGCGCGTCCGAGCAGCATTACGCTGCCCGACCGCAAGTGCCTGGAAGTGGCCCGCGCGCTGGCGACCAAGCCGAAGCTCCTGCTGCTCGACGAGGTGATGGCCGGCCTGCGCCCGACCGAGACCGACCGCATGGTCGCGATTTTCAAGAAGCTCAACGCGGACACGGGGCTCACCATTCTCCTGATCGAACACGTGATGCGCGCGGTGATGGCGCTTTCGGATCGCGTGCTCGTTCTCAACTACGGCCGGCTGATCGCGGACGGAAAGCCTGAAGAGGTGACGCGCGATCCCGAGGTTCTGGCCTGCTATCTCGGCGCGGAGGCCTTCGACTGATGCTTGATGTCGAGGATCTCAGCGTCTTCTATGGCGATGCGCAAGCGCTCGACGGCGTTGCGCTGTCCATCGAGCAGGGCGAAATCGTCGCGATTGTCGGCGCGAATGGCGCGGGCAAGACGTCGCTCATCCGGACGATCGGCGGCATGCACAAACCGACCCGGGGTCGAATCCGCTTCAAGGGCGTCGATGTCACGGGCTGGCCGAGCCATCGGGTCTGCGATCTCGGCGTCGGCCAGGTGGCCGAGGGCCGGCAGATATTTCCGAACATGTCGGTCGTGGAAAACCTCGAGATGGGCGCGATGCTGCCGCGCGCGCGCAAGCTGAAGGCGCGCAATCTCGAGCATGTCTACAGCCTGTTTCCGCGGCTGAAGGAACGCTCGGGGCAGTTCGCGGGCACGCTGTCGGGCGGCGAGCAGCAGATGCTCGCCATCGGCCGCTGCCTGATGGGCGCGCCGGAACTCGTCATGTTCGACGAGCCCTCGCTCGGCCTCGCGCCGGCGATCGTCCAGAACATGCTCGCCATCATCCGCACGCTCAATCAGGATGGGCTGACCTGCATGCTGGTCGAGCAGAATGTCGCCGTTTCGCTCAAGCTCGCCCGCCACGCCTACGTGCTGGAAAACGGGCGCGTCATGCTGAAGGGCGGCGGCGAGGAATTGCTCGCCGACGACCGCGTCCGTCAGGCCTATCTGGGGCTGTAGCGTTATTCGCGCGACGCCGGGACCGGAAGCGCCTCAGCGCTTCCGGCTCTTCTTCGCGGCGGATTTCGTCGCCTTGCGCGCGGTCTTGGCGGCCGCCTTCTTCGTGGTCGTCTTTTTCGGCGCGGTCTTCTTGGCGGCCTTCTTCGGCGCAGGCTTTTTCACCGCCTTCCTGGCTGGCTTCTTCGTGGATTTCTTTACGGCTTTCTTGGCCGTTTTCTTCACGGCCTTTTTGGCCGCCTTCTTCGCGGCTTTCTTCACGGCCTTCTTCACCGCCTTCTTGGCGGCTTTCTTCGCGCGCGCGCGGCGGGCCGGGCTTTGGCGGCCTTTTTGACCGCCTTCTTGGCCGCCTGCTTGCGGCTCGGGAAACTCTTCGGCCGCGCTGGCTTGGCGGGCGCGGTCAGGAAGTCGATCACCGTCTTGTTGAAGTCCTCGGCCGCCTCGATGTTGGAGAGGTGCGCGGCGTCGAGCTCGACCAGCCGCGCGCCGGGTATGGCGGCGGCGATCGCCTTGCCGGCCTCCGGCGGGGTGGCCGGATCATTCTTGCCGATGATGACCAGCACCTGATTGCGGATGTTGCGGATGGCGTCGCGCAGGTCGAGGTCGCGCAGCGCCGCCATGCAGGCCGCATAGCCTTCGGACGGCGTCATTTCGAAAGCCGCCCGGATACGCGCGATGGTCTCCGGCGCCTTGGCCTGGAATTCCTTGGTGAACCAGCGGTCGATGACCGCCTGCACGAGGCCCGCCATCCCCTGTTCGCGGACGATTCGCAGCCGCTCGTTCCAGGCGTCGGCGCCGCCGAACTGGGCCGCCGTATTGGCGAGCACGGCGCGCTCGATGCGGTCCGGCGCGTTGAGCAGCAGCCATTGGCCGACCGCGCCGCCCTTGGACAGGCCCATCCAGTGCGCCTTCTTGACGCCGAGCGCGTCGAGAATGGCCAGCGCGTCCTTGCCGAGCTGCTCCAGCGAATAGGGGCCGGTCGGCGCGGCGCTGGCGCCGTGGCCGCGCGAATCGTAGCGCACGATCCGGAAATGCTTGGAAAGCGCTGGAATCTGGTCGTCCCACATGTGCAGGTTCGATCCCAGCGAGTTGGAAATCATCAGGACCGGCGCGTCCTGCGGCCCCTCGACCTCGACATTGAAGGTTTCCTCGCCAATCTTCAGTTCGGCCATGGCCTGCTCCCGCATTTCGATGTTGCGCAGACTAGCGCTGGCGCTGCCGGCCGCAAGGGCGCGTTTTATCGCATAGGCGCTATTCGCCGCAGGCGACCTGTACTTTGGCGCCCTGCCGTACGGCGCGCGAAGCGCTATATTCGGGAGGCGCGCAGGCGCACAAGAATATTCGGCAAGCGCGCGAGCGCGAGGAGACGACCCCGTATGGCCGCAAAAGCCGGGCCCGCAGGCGCAGCAATTCCGCAATCCATCGACGCGACACTGGAGCTGTTGCGGTCGGCCGATTATGTGGCCGACCGTTCGCTGGCGACGGTCCTGTTCCTGTCGCTTCGGCTCGGCCGTCCGCTGTTCCTCGAAGGCGAGGCGGGCGTCGGCAAGACCGAGATCGCCAAGGTGCTGTCGCAGACGCTCGGGCGCCGGCTGATCCGCCTGCAATGCTACGAGGGGCTGGATGCGGCTGCCGCCGTCTACGAATGGAATTACGCGCAGCAGATGATGGCGATCCGGCTCGCCGAAGCCGCGGGCGATCATGATCGCGAACATATCGAGCACGACATCTTCTCGCGCCGCTATCTGATCGAGCGGCCGCTCCTGAAGGCGCTGGAGCCGTCCGTCGAGGGGCCGCCGATCCTGCTGATCGACGAGCTCGATCGCACGGACGAGGCGTTCGAAGCGTTTCTTCTGGAGATCCTGTCGGACTTCCAGATCACCATTCCCGAACTCGGCACGATCAAGGCGGAACACCCGCCGATCGTCATCATCACCTCGAACCGGACGCGCGAAATCCACGACGCGCTGAAGCGGCGCTGCCTCTATCACTGGGTCGGTTATCCCGACGCTGCGCGCGAGATCGAGATCGTGCGCGCGCGCGCGCCTGACGCGCCGCAGCAGCTGACCGAAGCTTTGGTGCTGTTCGTACAGAAGCTGCGCCAGCTCGATCTCTTCAAGTCGCCGGGCGTGGCGGAGACGCTCGACTGGGCGTCGGCGCTGACCGAACTCGACGCGGTCGCGCTCGATCCGAATCTGGTGACCGATACGCTCGGCGTGCTGCTCAAGTATCAGGACGACATCGCCCGGATCGATCAGGCCAAGGCGGGCGAGCTGGTGAACGAGGTGGCGGCCGACATGAAGGCGCGGGTGTGACTCCGTCCGAGCGATCCTCCAACCCCTTTGCCGCGACCGCCCCGCAAGCGTCCGGCAAGCTCGCCGACAACATCCTCTATTTCGCGCGCGCCCTGCGCGATGCGGGCCTGCCGGTCGGGCCGGGCGCGGTGATCGACGCGATCAATGCGGTCGAGGCGGCGGGCATCGGCGCGCGCGAGGATTTTCGCGCGACGCTGCATGCGGTGTTCGTGAAGAAGCACGAGCACACCATCATCTTCGATCAGGCCTTCGCGATCTTCTGGCGCAAGCGCGGGTTCATCGAAAAGATGATCGCGCTGATGTCGCCGCAGGCGAAGGACCATTCCGAGCCGAAGAAGCCGGACGCCGGCGCCGCGCGCGTCGCCGACGCGCTCTACAAGCACAAGCCGCAGGAAAAGCCGAAAGAGCAGGTCGAGGTCGACGCGCGCTTCACCATGTCGGCGGCCGAGGTCCTGCAGACCAAGGATTTCGCGCAGATGAGCGCCGCGGAGATCGCCGTGGCGCGCGCAGCCATCGCGCGGCTGCGCATGCCCTCCGAGAAGATGCGTCTGCGGCGCTGGAAGCCCGATGCGCATGGCGGGCGCGTCGATCCGCGCGGTACGTTCCGCAAGTCGCTGCGCTCGGGCGGCGTGATCGAACTGGCGTTTCGCGCGCACGCCGAGCGCTATGCGCCCATCGTCGCGATCTGCGACATTTCGGGCTCGATGAGCGACTACACGCGCATCTTCCTGCACTTCCTGCATCAGCTGACCGATCAGCGCCGGCGCGTGCACACGTTTCTGTTTGGCACGCGGCTGACCAATGTCACGCGCGCGCTGCGCCAGAAGGACGTCGACGAGGCGCTGGCGGAATGTTCGGCCGGCGTGAAGGACTGGTCGGGCGGTACGCGCATCGGCGCTTCGCTGCATGCCTTCAACCGCGAATGGTCGCGGCGCGTGCTGGGGCAGGGCGCGATCTGCGTACTCTTTACCGACGGGCTCGAGCGCGATCATCTCGATCAGCTCAGCGCCGAGATGGAACGCTTGCACAAGTCCTGCCGTCGCCTGATCTGGGTCAATCCACTGCTGCGCTATTCGGAGTTTCAGGCGAAAGCGTCGGGCGTGCGCGCCATGCTGCCGCATGTCGACGAATTCCGGCCGATCCACAATCTGCAATCGATGGCCGATCTCGTCGCGGCGCTGGCGCAGGAAAAGAATTCGGCGTCGACCGATCCGCGCAAGTGGCTGAGGGCGGCCTAAGCAGTCGCCCTCTCCCCGCAGGCGGGGAGAGGGAACAAATTCGTGGAGATGAAACATGCTCGCAACCGAAGAAGACATTCTCGCGCAGGCGGAAAGCTGGAAGAAATCCGGCAAAGGCGTCGCCATCGCGACCGTCGTCGAGACCTGGGGCTCGGCGCCGCGACCCGTCGGCAGCCACCTCGTCATCGACGAGGAAGGATTGTTTCTCGGCTCGGTCTCCGGCGGCTGCGTCGAGGGCGATGTCGTCACCGAAGCGCAGGACGTGATCGCCGACGGCAAGCCGCGCACGCTCGAATATGGCGTCGCTGACGAAACCGCATGGCGCGTCGGCCTGTCCTGCGGCGGGCGCATCCGCGTCTATGTCGAGAGGATCGATTGAATGCAGCTCGACATTCTGAAAGCGCTGAACGAGGAGCGGCGCGCGCGCCGCGCGGCCGTCCTCGTCACCGATCTCGGCAGCGGCGCGCAACGCCTCGTGAAGGCGGCCGACATTGCTGCGGACCCGATGGCCGAAGCGCTCGACAGGCAATTGCGCATGGGCAAGAGCGCGTCGGTGGAGATCGAGGGCAGGACGTATTTTTTCACCGTGCAGGCGCCGCCCGCGCGTCTCGTGGTGATCGGCGCGGTGCATGTCAGCCAGGCGCTGGCTGAGATGGCGCGGCTCGTCGATTTCGACGTCACCATCGTCGATCCGCGCACGGCCTTTGCGAGCGAGGAGCGTTTCCCGAACGTGCGCGTGATCGCGGAATGGCCGGACAAGGTTCTGCCCGAGATCGGGCTCGACGCCTACACCGGCATCGCGGCGCTAACGCATGATCCGAAGATCGACGATCCCGCGCTGAAACTCGCGCTCGCGGCCAATTGCTTCTATATCGGCGCGCTCGGCTCGAAGAAGACGCACGCCAAGCGCGTCGAACGTCTGACGGGCGCGGGCTTTTCGCCAGAACAGATCGGGCGCATCCATGCGCCGATCGGACTCGATATCGGCGCTGTCAGTCCGGCGGAGATCGCGGTCTCCGTGCTTGCCGAAATCGTGCTGTCGTTGCGCCGGAAGCCGCTGCGCTCGGAGAAAGAGAAGGCGGCATGAAGTTCGGGCCTGTCCCGGTCGATCAGGCGGCGGGCGGCATCATCGCCCATGCGGTGCGCCGGCCGGGTCTGACCCTGAAGAAGGGCGATATCGTCGGCGCCGCCGAGATCGCGGTCCTGCGCGCGGCGGGCGTCGACCGGGTGACGGTCGCGCTGCTCGAGCCGGGCGACATCGGCGAGGACGAGGCGGCCGCGCTTCTCGCCAACCGGCTTGCGGGCGCGCATGTGCGGATCGATCCGCCATTCACTGGCCGCAGCAACATGTTCGCGACCCGCGCCGGCGTGCTCGTGGTCGATGCGCCGGCGATCGACGCCGTGAACGCGCTCGACGAAGCCATAACATTCGCGACATTGCCGCCGCTGCGCGCGGTCGTCGAAGGCGAGATGGTGGCGACGGTGAAGATCATCCCCTTCGCAGTCGCGCGGCAGGAAATCGACAAAGCGCTCTCAGTCGCTCAGCGCGGCGCGGCTCTCGATCGCGCCGTTCAGGCCGATGAAGGTCGCGATGATCTCGACCGTGCTGCCCGGCCTGAAACCCGCGACGATCGACAAGACGGCGCGTGTGCTCGATCGGCGCCTGCAACCCGCCGGCGCTCGGATCGTCTCGCATGAGCGCGTCGAGCATGAGACGCAGGCGCTCGCGCCGGCGATCGAACGCGCCACGCCCGACAGCGATCTCGTCATCGTCTTCGGCGCATCCGCGATCACGGACCGGCGCGACGTCATACCTGCGTCTGTGGAGGCGGCGGGCGGGCGCATCGAACATTTCGGCATGCCGGTCGATCCCGGCAATCTGCTTCTGGTGGGCGCGACCTCGGCGGGCCGGCCGATCCTCGGGGCGCCGGGGTGTGCGCGCAGCCCCAAAGAGAATGGTTTCGATTGGATCTTGCAGCGGTTGCTGGCGGGCCTGACCGTGACATCGGCCGACATCCGGCGCCTCGGCGCGGGCGGCCTGCTCATGGAAATCGTGTCGCGGCCGCAGCCGCGCGCGGGCGGCGAGACGGAAGACGAGAACGAGGATGGTTGAGGTCGCAGCCATAGTGCTGGCGGCCGGCCGCTCCACGCGCTTTTCCGGCGGCGCGGCGGGCGCGACGAAGCTCGTCGCGGAGATCGACGGCGCGCCGCTGGTGCGGCATGCCGTGAGTGCGGCGCTGGATTTGGGCGCGCGGCCGGTGGTGGTCGTCACGGGGCATGCGCGCGACAGCGTGATGGCGGCGCTCGCGGGGCTCGATGTGCGCGAGGCCTACAATGCCGATTTTGCGAACGGCATTGCTGCTTCCGTGAAAACGGGACTTGCCGCGCTTCCGCCCGGCGTCGACGGCGCGCTGGTATTTCTCGGCGACATGCCGCGCGTGACGGCGGCGCTCGGCAGGAGACTTATCGACGCCTTTGCCGCCGATCCCTCCGCCGACGCGGTTGCGCCGCTGGTCGCGGGGCGGCGCGGCAATCCCGTGCTGCTGGCGCGCACGCTGTTCGCTGCAGCGCAGGCGCTCGATGGCGACGAGGGCGCGCGGAAGCTGCTCATGCGGCCGGATTTGCGGGTCGTCGAAATCGAGGCGCCGCGGTGCGCGCGGCCGCTGTCGACATCGACACGCCGGAAGCGCTGCGTCGATTGGCGTCGGCACAATAAATGGATGCCCTGGCGCCTTTCGCGCTTTGAACGCGACGGTCCGGGCTGCAGCACAAAACCGCAGATGCCGCGGCGACCTGAAGGCTCGCCGCGGTTCTGGCGTCGCTGGCGTCTCCTACTTCGAGCCCGTCAGTCGGGACGATGGTACGAGCGCGTAGACGCCATCGCCGAGAAGCGCAAGCGCCGCCAGACCCGCTGCCCAAAGGGCCGGGAACTCCCACCCGCCGCCCTTGGCGGAGGCCAGCCAGCCGTTTGCGCCATGGACGAGGACGATCGTCGCGATCATCTCGATGAAGAGCGGGATGGCGATCCACCGCACCAGAATGCCGACGATCAGGGCGAGGCCGCCGATAATTTCGAGAGCGAGGATCGGATAGAGGAACCAGGCCGGCAGGCCGATCGAGGCGAAGAACTTGCCAGCGCCGGCCATGCCGAACACGAACACCTTGAGATAGGCGTGCGCGAGAAACATCACACCCATGGTTACGCGCAGGATCAACGCCGCGTAGGGGGCGGTCTTCTGATCGATCATTTGGTTCTCCTTTTTTTCGACCCTAACGGGGTTTCCACACGTGCGGAATTGCGGCTGCGGCAACATGATCGTGCGTTTGCGCAAATGTGGATCTTGGCCCGGCTCTTGCTTTTTGTTTCCTGTGGTCGCGCCCGTTAACCATGTAGCAAGCAAACGGGACTGCAATCGGATTTGTTGCAGCTCCGCCGGTCGGGCGGACCGCAAAAGGAAGGGTCGACGAAATCATGTGAGGGCAAGATGGTCGAGAAGATGCGCGTAGAGGCTACGGACATTGGCCGCACCGGTCGCGTTTCAGAAGATTTCCTGCGGCAGCTCGCCGGCTGGGGTCTGACGACGGCCGAAATTCTTTACCGCATGCCCGACCATCCCTCGGTCCTGCAGAGCTACATCTGGCAGGATTACGACGCCGCGCCGCATTTCCCGATCCTGAAGAAGTTCCTGACCTTCTGGCGCGAGACGCTCGACGGCCCGCTGTTCTCGGTGCGCATCGGTCACGAACGCCTGATCCGGCCGGCCGAGATACGGGCGATCGGGGCGGAGTTGCGGTTTCACTGACTGGAACGCGACGCGCTGGGCGCCGCCTTCACGCCACTGCGGCGTGGTTCTGCTCGCCGCCGTCCTGCGCGCGCAGGCGGCGCGTGATGTCGGCGGCCGAGACCGGCTTGGAGAAGAGGTAGCCCTGCAATTCGTGGCAGCCCAGCGCCTGCAGGAAGCGGTGCTGGTCGGCGCTTTCGACGCCCTCGGCCGTGACCGTGAGGCCGAGCGCGCGGCCCAGATGCACGATCGAATGCACGATGATCGCGCCTTCGCCGGCGGTCTCCAGCGATTCCAGGAATGTCTTGTCGATCTTGATTTTGTCGAAGGCGAAACGGCGCAGATAGATCAGGCTCGAAAAACCGGTGCCGAAATCGTCGAGCGCAAGGCGGATGCCCATGGCGCGCAGGTCGATCATCGCGTCTTCGGCGGCGTCGGCGTCGGACAGCAGCACGCTTTCGGTCAGTTCGAGTTCGAGGCGTTCCGGCGCGATGCCCGCCTCCTGCAAGAGCCGCTCGACCGTCTCGCCGAAGTCCTTCTGACGGAATTGAACGGCCGACACGTTGACCGCGACCTTGAGGTCGGGCCACAGGCGCATGTCATGAAGCGCGCGGCGTAAGACCCAATCGCCGAGCGGCAGGATCAGGTCGCATTCCTCGGCCAGCGCAATGAAGTTGGCAGGCGAGATCAGGCCATGCACGGGATGCGGCCAGCGCACCAGCGATTCCACGCCGACCATGCGCTTGCCGGAAATGTCCATGATCGGCTGGTATTGCAGAACGAGTGCGCCGGCTTCGATGGCCGTGCGCAGATCGTCTTCGACCACCTTGCGCATGCGCAATTGATCGCCGAGCTTCTGCTCGAAGAAGGAATAGCGGTTACGGCCGTCGTTCTTGGCGCGGTAGAGCGCGACATCGGCGCGGCGCATCAACTCGTCGACGGTGTCGGCGTCCTGCGGGCAAAGCGCAATGCCGATCGAGAGGCTGACATAGAGCTTTCGTTCGTCGATCTCGAAGGGCTCGACGAGCGCGTCGATGATCCGGCGCGCCAGCATTTCCGCGTCGCGGGGCCCCACAACGTCGGTCTGAACGATCGCAAACCGGTCGCCGTCCAGCCGGGCGAGGCGGCCCGAGGCGCGCAGGAGGTTGCCCAAGCGGTGGGCGAGCGCGCAGATCAGCTTGTCGCCGACCTCGGGCCCGCAGGTGTCGTTGATCTCCTGGAAGCGATCGCAATCCAGATGAAGGACGGCTGCGCCATGCTCGTTGACGGTGCGCTTGACGCGATCGATCTCGCCCTCGAGCAGGCGTGCGAACAGGGTGCCGTTGGGCAGGCCGGTGAGCGGATCCTGGCCGACCGCCTCGAAGGTCTGCGCCTCTTCGTCCGCGACCTCCTCCGTCACGCGCCGCGCGTGGGCGAGGGTGAATGCGGCGAAGAACAGCGCGAAGACGATGAGCAGCCAGGCGACGTTCTCGACCATGCGCTCGCCCGGCCGTTGCGGCCGCCAGGCGAGTACATAGGTCTGGCCGTCGGGCGTCGTCGTGAGGCGGACGGCCGCGTCTTCAGCCGGGACGTGCGCAGCGAGCGTGAGGTCGAGACGTTGCGTATCGGCCGCGCGTGCAAGGGCGGCCAGTGCGGCGGGGTCGATCGGGCGCGCCCCGACCAGCGCCAGTCGCACGCCTTCAGCGCCGAGATAGGGGACGACGCTGATGAAGGACGGACGGCCGTCCGGCAGCGCTATGGCGCTGCGCGGCGCCCCCCAGGGGGACGAAGCGTTGCGATCGGAGAGCGGGCCGCGCAGCAGCGCGCCTCCCGAGCCGGTTTCGGCGGCAAGGGGGGCTGCGGCCGCGAGCATGGCCGGCCATTCGGCGCCACGACCGGCGCCGGGCGCCAGATCGCGCTCGAGATCGACGATATAGGTTTCCGTCGCGCCGGGCAGGCGGATCGGGCCGGCGCCCTGGACGCGCGCCCGCGCCATGGCCTCCGGCAAGCGTTCGGCCTGAAGGCGGGTCTCCTCGGCGAAGGCGGAGCGGGCGTCCTCGAGCGCCGAGACGACCGCCGCGGCTTCGGTCTGGGCCGCAGCGAGATTTGCACGGTCGCGCGAGACAAACAGGGCTGCCGCCAGGCCGAACAGGGTGAGGCAGACGACGATCCCCACGCCGAACGTGCCGCGTTCGCCGCGCACCAATCGCGCAGTCTTCTCGGGGGAGGCGATCATCAAGGTTCCGTGGGGCTCACTAGTACGAGTCTAGTCACCGTTCGTTAACGACGCGTTTGGATTGCCGGATTAATTGCCGCCAACGATTGTGGCCGTACGCCGTCAGATCAGGCGCAGGCCCTTGAAGCTCGCATGGCCGTGCCTGCCGATGATCAGGTGGTCGTGCACGACGATGCCCATCAGGCTCGATATCGTTACGATCTCCTCGGTCATGCGGATATCGGCCTTGGACGGCGTCGGGTCGCCGGAGGGATGGTTGTGGGCGAGGACCAGCGCGGTCGAGCCCAGTTCCAGCGCGCGGCGCACGATCTCGCGCGGGTAGACGGGCGTGTGGTCCACCGTGCCGACCGACATGACCTCGTCAGCGATAAGCGCGTTCTTCTTGTCGAGAAACAGAACGCGGAATTCCTCGCGGTCGGAATAGCCCATCGCGGCGCGGCAATAGTCGATCACCTCCTTGAATGAGGAGAGGACCTGCCGGTGCTGCACGCCCTGCCGGGCCAGTCGCTTGGCGGCAGCCTCTACGATCTTGAAGTCGACGATGGAGACCTCGCCCACATCGCTGCTTTCGCGCAGGCGGTCCGCGCGGGCCGTCAGGACCTCCGCGAACGAGCCATGACGCTTGATCAGCGCCTTGGCGAGCGGCTTGACGTCGCGGCGCGGGATCGAACGGAACAACAGGAGTTCCAGGAGTTCGTAGTCGGCGAGCGCGTCGGGGCCGGCTTCGAGAAAGCGCGCGCGCAAGCGCTGCCGGTGGCCGTGATAGTGCTTTTCGTCCTCGTCCTCGCCGGCCATGGCGGCGTCAGGCGGCGTGCAGCGGCGGATGGTCGAGATTGAGCGGCGAGAGCGTGAATATCTCGACGCCGGTCTCCGTAACGCCGACCGTGTGTTCGAACTGCGCTGAAAGCGACCGGTCGCGCGTGACCGCAGTCCAGCCGTCCGACAGGATCTTCACGTGCGGCCGGCCGAGGTTGATCATCGGCTCGATGGTGAAGAACATGCCGGGCTTGAGCTCGACGCCTTCGCCGCGCCGGCCGTAGTGCAGGATGTTGGGCTCGTCGTGGAAGAGGCGGCCGAGGCCGTGGCCGCAGAAGTCGCGCACCACGGTGCAGCGCTCGCTCTCGGCATATTGCTGGATCGCGAAGCCGATGTCGCCGGTATGGGCGCCGGGCTTTGTCGCGGCGATGCCGCGCAACAGGGATTCATAGGTGACGTCGATCAGCCGCTCGGCGCGGCGAGGGATGGCGCCGACGCCGTACATGCGGCTGGAATCGCCATGCCAGCCGTCGACGATCAGCGTGACGTCGATATTGACGACGTCGCCCTCACGCAGCGGCTTGTCGTCGGGAATGCCGTGGCAGACGACGTGGTTGATGGAGGTGCAGATCGACTTGCGATAGCCGCGATAGTCGAGCGGGGCGGGATAGGCGCCGTGATCCATGGCGAACTGGAAGACGAGATCGTCGAGCCGTGCGGTGGTGACGCCCGGCTTCACCTCGTCCACGAGCATGTCGAGCGCTTCCGCCGTCAGCCGGCCCGCCTTGCGCATGGCCTCGAAATCCGCCGGCCCGTGCAGCTTGATCTGGCCGGTCTTTCGACCGGCGGCCAGCGAGGCGTCGACAAAGGTCATCAATAAATGTCTCCGGGGCGGATATCCCCCCTATTTAGGGGAAAGCGCCGCCTGCGCAAAGGCTGCGGCTGGCCGGCGTCAGCCATGCATGGTAGAGCGGCGCGAGACGCAATCCCCGCCCGGCATGCCGAACAGACAGACCAACGACCTTCAGGCGTTCGGCGCCCATGCGCCACGCGGCGCACTGGCGCGGATCATTCAGGCCGCGCGCCGCGCGCCCGAGGGTTGGGCCGGCCGCCGTGCAGCCTATTTCTTGCGCGCGCTGGGCGTGAAGGCGCTGCGCGGGCGGCCGGCGGACGTCGAATCCCTCGGCGCGCGGATGCGGCTCTATCCCGCGGACAATGTCAGCGAAAAGCGGATGCTGTTTACGCCGCAATATTTCGATTGCCAGGAACTCGGCTATCTGGCGCAGCGCATCACGCCGGATTTCGTGTTTGTCGACGTTGGCGCCAATGTCGGCGGTTACAGCCTGTTCGTGGCGGCCCGCGCCGGCGCGGCAGCGCGTATTCTTGCGATCGAACCGCAGCCGGAAATCCACGAGCGCCTCGTCTACAACGTGCGCCAGAACGATTTCGCCACGGTCAAGACGCTGGAATGCGCGGCGGCCGATTGTGACGGCGAAGTGACCATGTTCCTCGACAGCCGCAATCGCGGCGACAGTTCGATCCGCATCGTGCCGAATTTCGACGGCGGGCGGCTGACGGTGCGCGCCCGCCGGCTGGCCGATATTCTCGCCGGCGAAGGGCTTGACCGGATCGATGCGATGAAGCTCGATTGCGAGGGGGCGGAGGATCTGATCCTCGAACCCTTCCTGCGCGCGGCGCCCCGGCGGCTGTGGCCCAGGACGATGATCGTCGAACACATGCCGGAGCGCTGGAGCATCGATCTGCCGGCCTTCATCGAGGCGCAGGGCTATCGCGCGATGCTGCGGACGAAACACAATCTGGTGTACGAACGCCAGGGGATGGAAACAAGCGGATGAGCGAAAAGACCGAGATCACAGCGGCCGTTCTCGTCATCGGCGACGAGATCCTGTCGGGGCGCACCAAGGACAAGAATATCGGCTACATCGCCGACTATCTCATGCAGATCGGCATCGATCTCAGCGAAGTGCGCATCGTGCCCGACGTCGAGCAGGAGATCGTCGACGCCCTGAATGCGCTGCGCGTCCGCTACACCTACGTGTTTACCACCGGCGGCATCGGTCCGACGCATGACGACATCACCGCCGACAGCGTCGCCAGGGCTTTCGGCGTCGGCATTTCCGAACATCCGCGCGCCATCGAACTGCTTCTGACGCGCATCAAGCCGGAAGACCTCAACGAAGCGCGCCGACGCATGGCGCGCATTCCGCATGGCGCCGAACTCGTCGAGAACCGCGTGTCGACGGCGCCGGGCTTCATGATCGGCAATGTCGTGGTCATGGCCGGCGTGCCCTCGATCATGCAGGCCATGCTCGACAATGTCACGCCGCGCCTGAAGACCGGCGTGAAGATGCTGATGGAGACCGTGCAGGCCGACAGCGTGCCGGAAGGCGCCTATGCGGCCGGCCTCGGCGCGATCGCGGAGAAATATCCGGATTGTTCGATCGGCTCCTATCCGTCGTTCACGACGGGCAAGTTCATGAACCAGATCGTCGTGCGTTCGAAGAATGCGGACTCGCTCGCCGCCGCGCTGACGGAGGTGCGCGCGATGATCGAGAGGCTGATCGCCGAACGCGCGAAAGCGTAAGGGCAGGCGCCATGTCGTCCGACAAGATGTTCCCGGTCTCGTGGGACCAGTTCCATCGCGACGCGCGCGCGCTGGCCTGGCGGCTGTCGGGCATGGAGTTTTCCGCCATGGTGGCGGTGACGCGCGGCGGCCTGGTTCCGGCCGCCATCATCGCGCGCGAACTCGGCCTGCGCGTGATCGAGACGCTGGCCGTTTCGAGCTACAGCGGCGGGGAGGGGGTTGCGCCGGAGCAGGCGCAGGGGAGCTTGCGCATTCTGAAGCCGGTCTCCGCCGACCTGCTGGCGACAAAGGGGGTGGGCGTGCTCGTCGTCGACGATCTCGTCGACACCGGCGCCACGGCGCGCCTCGTGCGCGACCTGCTGCCGAAGGCGCATCTGGCGACCGTCTACGCCAAGCCCGCCGGCCGGCCGCTGGTCGACACGTTCATCACCGAGGTTTCGCAGGACACCTGGATCAACTTTCCCTGGGACCTGCACCTGTCGTTTGCGCCGCCGATCGCAAAGGGCGGCGGATAGCGCGGGGCGTTGACTCCCGCTACAAGCGAACCAGCGCGGACGTGGCGAAACTGGTAGACGCAAGGGACTTAAAATCCCTCGGGCACCCCCCGTGCGGGTTCGATCCCCGCCGTCCGCACCATTCTGGCGCGATGGTCCGGCCTATTCGTCGAGTTCGGCGATCGCCAGCGTGTCGGGAAATTCGGAATATTCGCAGATCAACCCGTCGCGCAGCCGCAGCAAGTTGCAGATCGCGACGTCCGCGACCTTGCCGTTGCCGCGGTGGCGCAGGCGCGTCGTCCGTTTGAGCGACGCGCGGTCGCCCTCGACGGTCAGGAAATCGATCGTCGACCCCAGGCTCTCGTAGGTCACGTAGAGCGCCTGCAGCATTTCGGCGCAGGCCTCGCGACCTTCGCGGCGTTGCGCCAGCAGATGATATCGCCACGTGCCGCCGGCATAGACCACGTCGGGCGTGAAATAGGCCGCGACGCCCGCCACGTCGCCCTTCGAGCACAGTTCGAGCACGGTGGCGAAACGCTGCTCGAGCAGGGCGCGGTCGAGTTCGGCGATTTGCTGGGAGACCGACGATGTCTGCATCGTCGCCTTCAGCCGTCCGTAGCGTCGAGCCGGGCGAAGGCTTCCGTGTCCGGATATTCCGCGAATTCGGCGATCAGGCCGTCACGAAACCGCACGAAGTTCCACATGTCGACCTCGACGGCGCGGCCGGTGCCGCGATTGCGGATGCGGGTCGTGCGATGGAGCGCGACCTGGTCGCCATCGATCAGGAGCTTGTTGAGGCGCGAGCCAAGGTTTTCATAATAGACGTTCACATCCCGCACGAGATTGGCGCAGGCTTCAATGCCCTTGTACTCGGCGTGGAAGGGGTGCGCGCGGCCGATGCCGGTCTTGAAGACGATGTCGGGCGCGGCATAGGCAACGAGGCCATCCACATCGCCCGCTGCGCGCAATTCGATCAGGCGGCGTATGCAGGCTTCGATGCTCTGCCGCTGATCCTGCGCTTCTATGACCGAGGGCGCCTCCGCCACGTCATCTCCCCTCTCGAAATTCGGCATGCCGGCGCCAAATCTCAATTGCCGATGGTAGCCCGCATCTTCAGGTGTCGCGAGGCGCGGGGACGATCCGTTCATGCGAAACACTTTCAAATGATATGTGTCAAATGCGCCCTCTGGCTGCTCGTCGCGATGGTCAATCGCCCAGCAGACGCATGATTGCGAGAGTATCTGGATATTCGACGATCTCGACGATCTCGCCGCCCCGAAAGCGCGTATAGCTGCAGATGATGACTTCCTCGATCCGGCCACAGCCGCGCTCGCGGAATTTCATCCTCCGGCAGGCTGCGGCCTGCTCGCCCTCGACGATCAGGTAGAGTACTTCCGTCTCGACATGCTGCACCATGGCATTGAGCTGATGCGCCCATTCAAGGCACGCGTCGCGGCCGTCGCGGCGGACGTCGACAGGTTTTTCGAACCAGGTCTTGCCTGAATAAACGCAGTCATGCGCGAGAAGGGCAGCGAGGCTCGCGACCTCGCCGCGGCTGCGCAGATCCCACAAGGCGCGAAGGCGCTGCTTGATGAGGTCGCGATCGAGCGAGGCAAGCTGATGGTTTGCGTCAGAAGTAAGCACGGGTGACCGGCAGTCCTTGCTTGCGCATGAGCGAAACCGCACCATTCAGGCTTGCTCGCGCGATGTCAAACGAAGCGGTGAACTTTTTGTCTCCAGCCGCGTTTCAGCTTATTCGCGGTAAATCCAGTCGCTCGCCTTCGCCATGCCCTCGCGACCGATCGCGCGCATCGTCCGGTCGCGCACGAAGGCCGCAGGCCCCGACAGATGATAGACGATCCCCTGCAGGCGCGATGCGCGCTGGACCCGGTTGGCGCGGGCGACGCGGGCGCGGCTGTAGGCGTCGAGCGCGGCCGCTTCGTCGCGCGGGTGAGCGGAAAAGGCCAGGCCGAGCGCGTCGGCGTCCTCGATCGCCTGCGCAGCGCCCTGCGCGAGGAAGGGGGCCATGGCGTGGGCGGCGTCGCCGAGAATCGCCACGCGCCCGCGCGTCCAGGTCTGGATCGCCTTGCGTTCGTAGAGCGGCCAGCGCCGCCACTCCGGCGCGGCTGCGATCACGGCGCGGATATCGTCGCTCCAGCCCTGGAACCGCGAGGCGAGAAAGCCGGCGTTGCCGTGCGAGGCCCAGAAATCAGGCGTGTCGAGGTCGGTCCACTCGTCTTCGACGACCGCCACCAGATTGACCACGCTCGCCTGGCGCAGAGGGTAGTGGACGAGGTGAGCGCCGGCGCCGAGCCACAGGTTCGAGCGCGGCGCAAGCATGGCCGCGGGCGCGCTCGCGGCCGGCAGGAGCGCGCGCCAGGAGGTGCGGCCGGAATAGCGGGGGGCGTCCGGCGTCGTCAGCGCCAGCCCCTCGCGCACGCGCGAGCGCAGGCCGTCTGCGCCAACCAGCGCCGCGCCCTTCAGGTCAGGCCGCCCTTCGATGTGGACGAGCACGCCGTCCCCATCCGCGTGCCAGCCCTCCAGGCTGCAGCCCAGGCGGATTTCGATCGACGGCGAGGCGGCGGCAGTTTCGGTCAGCGCGGTCAACAGGTCGGCGCGATGGGCGACGAGGTAGGCCGAGCCCCAGCGCTGTTCGGATTCGCCGACCGGCACGGTCGCGATGACCGCGCCGTCGCGCGCGGCGCGCAGGTCGACGGCTTCCGGCGCGGTCGCCAGCTCCCTCAGCCGGTCGAGCGCGCCCCATTTGGCAAGACGTCGCGTGGCGTTGGCGGCGAGCTGCAGGCCCGCGCCGAATTCGGCGAGGGCGGGCGCGCGCTCGAGGACCACGACATAGCGCCCGGCGGCGGCCAGCGCGAGCGCCGCCGACAATCCGCCGACGCCCGCGCCGGCGACGATGACGGGATTGTCGGCCATGGCGGAAGCTCTCTCAGGCGCCGCGGAATTCGCACTCGGCCGGGTCGGAATGGCCCTTCAAGGCGGCGTCGTAGACATACAGGGTCGAGCAATAGGGGCAGACCGTCTCGGCCCCGTCGCCCATATCGATGAAAATGTGCGGATGATCGAAGGGGGGCAGGGCGCCGATGCACATGAACTTGTGCGCGCCGATTTTCACGCGGGGCAGCCCGGGCTGATTGTGGAAGTGCGGCGTGGCGTGGTCGGCCATGTTCGGTTTCCTCTGGCGCCTTCGGCGGGTCGCGGGCGGCGCCCGCCGCCACCACGGGACGGAGCGCTGCGCGCCTTGATATTGCATCGCGGCGATCCGTGCTAGACCCGAGTGCGCAACGCCAGAGCGCTCTTCCCCATGCATTTCTTCCAGACCGGGCCCGTCCGCCTCGCCTATATCGACGAAAGTCCGACCGCGACAGATCGCCACGAGCCGATCCTGCTGGTGCACGGCTTCGCCTCCAGCCACGCCGTCAACTGGGTTTTTCCGCTGTGGGCGAAGGCCCTGACGGGCGACGGGCGGCGAACGGTCGCGCTCGACAATCGCGGCCATGGGCGCTCGACCAAGCTCTATACGCCGGCCGCTTACGATACGCGGATCATGGCGGAGGACTGCCTGCATCTGCTCGATCACCTGAAAATCGAACGGGCCGACGTCATGGGCTATTCGATGGGCGCGCGGATTTCCTCCTATCTGGCGCTCAACCACCCTGATCGCGTCCGTTCGCTTGTCATTGGCGGGCTCGGCTATCACCTGGTCGACGGCGTCGGCCTGCCGGTCGGCATCGCCGACGCGATGGAGACCGAGCGGCCGGACCTGCTGACGGACCCGCAGCAAAAAACCTTCCGCGCCTTCGCCGAGGCGACCAAGAGCGACCGCAAGGCGCTCGCCGCCTGCATCCGCGGCTCACGCCAGGTGCTGACGCTGGCCGAGGCCGGACGCATCAAGACGCCGACGCTGATCTGCGTCGGCACGAAGGACGATGTGGCGGGCGACGCGCACAAGCTCGCGGCCGTCATGGGCAATGCACGGGCCGTCGACATTCCCGGCCGCGATCATAACAGGGCGGTCGGCGACAAGGTTTATCGCGAGGCGGTGCTGGAATTCTTGGCGGAGCGGGGGTGATGGCCCCGACGGGGCCAACTCCCTGCGCCTGAGCGCGTCATATTTGCGGCAGCGCCATCATCACGAGGCCGCCATTGGCCGCCAGCCAAATCAACGAACGCAGAACCGGGACGCCGCTCATGTAGGCCGGCACATAGGCGAGGCGCGCAAGAAGGAAGATCAGGGCGCCATTGGTCGGCTGCCCCGCGTCATTTCCCTTGGCGATCGCCAACAGGGCGAGGCCGAGAAAGAACGGGAGAGCCTCCAGCATATTGTTCTTTGCCCGATCCAGTCGGCCTGCGAGGACAGAGGCTTCGGGCGGACTGTCGCGATTGCCCATGATGGCCCAGAGATCGAAACGAAAGCGCGACGTCTCCTGGAGGAAAATCTGAACGGCATAAAGCGCCAGTACAAGGAGGATGATCGTCGCCAGGTTCATCAGATTGAACTCCTTGTGTCCGTCACAATCATTCAAAGGGCGGGCAATCGGCAAAGCCGAAATCCGCCCAGCGCGTGTTCGACACCAGCGCCGCGGCCGGCGCCGGGCAGAACGCGGGGATGTCGCGCGGTCCTTCGGTCCGGAGATCAGACGGCTTCGGCGACGACGACCTCCGAGGGAATCAACGCGCTGACCACGACCTTTCGTCGCAACACGCGCCATTGCGCCGGCGACAGGAAATCGATCAGCTTCACCGGGCGGCAGCCGCCGACTGCATAGGGGGCGATCCGGTACGCCAGCGACCAAGCTGAACTCGCGCCCCTGGACAGGAGCGTTTCGCCCTCGGTCAGGCCCGCCGCGCACAGCCGCCCTTGCGGGCGCAGAACGGAATGGGCCCCCGCCAGCGCCGCGCGCGTTTGAGCTTGGCCGAGCAGGTCGAAGACATAGGTGAAGATCACGCGATCGAAGGGCCCTCCCAGATCACTGAAGTCGAATTCGCCGGCTGTATGACGGATCGTCGCGCGGTCTTTCCAGGGGGAGAGGCGGTCGCGCGCCAGCTCGACCATCGTCGAACTGACGTCTATCCCCGTATATCGCGCATCGGGAGCGAGGATGTTCTCAAGCAAGCGAGCGGCGAATTTTCCCGTTCCGCAGCCGACTTCCAGGATTGAATGCGCCCGATCGAAATCGCTTGCGCCGATCAGGTCGGCAAGGGCCGCGTCCTCATAGAAGCCCTGGTGGTCCTGCTTGGCGCCGAAGCGATCGTAAAACCGCACGATCCGTTCTTGGTCAGGATTCATGCCACGACCCTCCATGAACGATCTCAGTTCGATGAGCCCAGCACCAAACACAGGATCGCTCGCACCGCATCCGCGATGGTCAGGCTTGCCTGCCGCGCGGCTGACCAGCTTCGCTCATGAACATAGGGCGCGCGCCGCGCCATTTCTCCAGAACGAACGCTGTTGATACGTGTCGCCATGGCGTCGCCATTCCCGGCGCTTTCGGCGCTATCGCGCCTGAGCTATCAAGGACGGCAATCCGCCGTCCGGCACGTCGCGAATGACCGCTGGCGCGGCGCAACCCACGGGGATCGCGGCTCAATACGTCCGGTACGCCTGCATCGCCTGCAACAGGCTTCCGCCGATTCCGCCGCCCGCATCCTGCGAAGCGCCGAGCAGGATGGCGTTGGAATAGACCGATCCCGTCGCCGAGGCGTCGCCGTATTTGTAATCGTATTGCGCGGCGAAGCGCGAGATGAAGCTTTGCAGCTTCGCCGGGTCCTTGAAGTCGGCGATATTGATCTTCTTCGTCAGCATCGCGGCCTGCCTGTCGATCGGCATGGCGGCGGTCATCGGCGATATGTCGAGCGCGGTCTGCACGACCTGCAGCAGTTTCTTGTCGGCCAGCAGGCCGTAGGGGCCGCCGAGCGCCGGCGCCTTGCGCTGGAAATAGAGCGCGAGGCCGACGCCGCCGTTCTGCGTCGACTGATCCGTTTCGAGCGCATTCTGCGTGTACTGGTCGACGACCGAGGCCACGAGCGACGATGAACTCGTGGTCTGCGCGCCATTCCTCGCGAAATCGAAGGCTTTGGCGAAGGCGAGGATGTTGGGGTCGTTGAGCTTGTAGGCGAGCGTGGTCGGGGAGGCGACGCCCTGTTGCAGCACCTGTTTCATCAGGCCCTTGGCATAGGCGCGGTCGCCGAGGCCGAAGGCCTTCATCGCGTAGGTGAAGAGCCGGCTATTGTCGACGAAGGCCTCGGCGCGGGTCGCCTTGCCGATATTGTCCTGGAAATATCTGGTTTGCGTCGTGACCTCGGGCGTCTTGGCGGTGATCGACCGCCAGCGCGTCATGTCGCGCGCGATCGACAGATAGCTGGACAGGGTGGTCATGGTCCGTCTCCGCGCGGGAATGATGTTCCGTAGCGTAACTATATGAATTTGTGTCTGTTTCTTTGTCGTGCGCAAAGCTTGCCGGGCGGTTAATTCGCGCTTGCCGGCAAGGCTGGCGCAAGGCCGGACTGGTTGGGTTGTCCTGTCAGCCAGGCTGCGGAGGAGGCGCCCATGAATGTCGGATCGATCGCGCTGCAGGCGCGCACGCCCTCGATGACGATCGCCACGTCCGGCTGTGGCAAACGCGCCCCCGGTTCGCTGTTCGACCCGATCGCGGCGCGGCGGGCCGCGCCGACGCCCATGCCGGCGACCCCAGCCCAAGCCGCGCTTCCGGCCTCGGCCATGCCGATCCTCACTGCGCAGGCGAGTGGCGCGCCGGCGGCGCCCGCCGCGCCTTTGTCCAGCCGCCTGTCGTTCCTTGCCCGGCTCGCCGACATCACGAAGGCGTGAGGCCGCGCGGGCGTGTTCCATGCGACGCCGCCCCTTGATTAACAATGGCCGGACCACAAGTGAGGGCCAGGAAGCCAGCGGTCGCGCCTTGTGCTAGGATAAGCGTCGCGCCTGCGCGCGAGGAGTATGCCAATGGCGGCGACACATGGTCACGGCTCGGCCAAGGTCCTGGAATTCGAGCACAAGGACGCGTTGTTTGCGCGCATCCTCGCCGATGCGGAGGAGGCGGTGCGGCGCGAGCCGGACCTCGCGGGCTTTCTGTTCGCCAACGTGCTGCATCACGAGACGCTGGAGCGGGCGATCATCCATCGGGTCGCTGCGCGGCTCGATCATCCCGATCTCGGCGCGGACGCGATCGTGCACGCCTATTCCGGCGTGATCGCGTCCGACCCGTCGATCGTCGACGCGTTTCGCGCCGACATACTCGCGGTGTTCGATCGCGATCCCGCCTGCACGCGGCTGATCGAGCCGCTTCTCTATTTCAAGGGATTTCACGCGCTGCAAACGCATCGGCTGGCGCATGCGCTGCTCAGGAGCGGCCGCCGCGACTTCGCCTATTACCTGCAGAGCCGGGCGTCCGCCGTCTTCCAGGTGGACATCAATCCCGGCGCGAAATTCGGTAGGGGCGTGTTCCTCGATCATGCGACCGGCCTCGTCGTCGGCGAGACGGCGGTCGTTGAGGACGACGTGTCGATCCTGCAGGGCGTGACGCTCGGCGGCACGGGCAAGGAAATCGGCGACCGGCACCCGAAGATCCGCCGCGGCGTGCTGATCAGCGCCGGCGCCAAGGTGCTCGGCAATATCGAGGTCGGCCATTGCGCGCGCGTCGCCGCGGGCTCCGTGGTGCTGAGCCCGGTGCCGCACAATACGACGGTCGCCGGCGTGCCGGCGAAGGTCGTCGGCGCGGCGGGCTGCGCGGAACCCGGCCGCACGATGGACCAGATTTTGGCCTCCAAGGCGGCGGAAGCGAACGGCGAGGCCTGATCCGCGCTTGAAGCGGCGGGAAGTTTCTGGCAACCCACGCCACATGGCGCGCGCGAGCGCGCCCGCAAATGTGATGCGCGCGGCGGAGGTATCCAGTGCACAAGGCGGAAATAGCGAAGCTTCAGGCCTTCCTGCGGCGCTCGTTCGGCAATGACGGCCTGCGCGTCGCGCCCGATCCGAAGGATCCGGACAATGCGGCCAACGTGAACCTCGGCGAGCGCAAGATCGCGACGATCACGCTGGACGACGAGGACGGCGACCGCTCCTTCGCCTTTGCGATGAAAATTCCGGTCGGCCGCGAGGTGCTGCAGGAATATCTGCGCAAGCTGTTCGAGAACGACAAGCTGAAGCTCGTCGCGCGCGCGCGCAAGACGGATTCCGTCGAGCTCAACTCGGGCGAGGATTTTCTCGGCGTGATCTCCGCCGACGACGCCAAGGGGTCGAGCTATACGCTGCAGATCGCCATTCTGGATTTCGATCTGGAGGACGACGGGGAATAGTTGGCCCCGCGCCGCAAGTCGTCAGCGTACGAGGCGCAGGCGGGTCGCTTGCCTGCCGATCTCCGCGAAAGCGTTGATCATCCCGGCGTAGTCGGTCACCAGGAAAAAGTGATCGTTCGCGGACGCGCAACTTCGCAACGTGTTGTAGACGGTCGTGCCCGGTCCGGCGGCGCTGCTGACCGCGATCGTGAAAATTTCGATGTTGGTGTTGTTCTTCACGTAGTTGCAGGCGGACAGGGCCAGCGGATTCAGGCTGGCGTCGACGTCGTTGATGTTGGTGTAGCCGACGCCGAACGGATCGCTGTCGTAGATATAGCCGTAGGCCGAGAAATTATCGACGGGCCCGTTTGTGGAGATCGGATTCCCGCTCAACTTGAGCGTCGACGGGACGAAATTATAGGGGACCGACGAGTTCTGCGCCGACTTGCAGTTCGAGTAGTTGTTGCCGGCGTAGATCGCCTCGGTGGTCTGCTCGCCGTCTGTGAGCGCAATGATGACCTTTCGCGTCGAGCCCGGCGCATCGGCGCCCGGGAATGGCGCATCCGGCGTCAGCAGCCGCATGGCCCAGGTGACGCCAAGCCCGAACATGGTGCCGTAATTTCCCTCGGCCGTGAGGCCGGATATTCCGGACTTGATCGTCGTCAGCGAGGTCGAAAGCGGCTGTATCGGATAGCGGACGCAATTGAAGTTCGGGCCGACCGTCAGCGGATTCGGGGCGCCGGCGACGTAGGGCTGGATCGAGGAATATCCGCTCGGCGTGCCATTGCTGCGCACGGTGCAGGTCGGTCCGGACCCCGTGCCGTTCGGCTCCGGCGGATGGATGTATGCGTTCCAGCGGCCCTTCGGCCCGCCGACTGAGCCATCGTAGGCATTGCTGATGTGTTCGGGCACAGGCCGTTCGAGGACGCAGCCAGCCCATTGCGTGCCCGTGAACAGCGGGTCGGTCGAGCCCGTGACATAGGCGCTGTTGGCCGTGCCGATGTTGACGTTCATCGTGAACGGGACATAGCCGACCTTGACCGTCGACGGGGCCTTCACCGCCGCGGAAACCTGATCCACCAGATTCTGGGCGGCCGTTTTCAGGGCGTTGATGCGCGAGACGCCGGACAGGTCCGTGTTCCACATCGAGCCGCTGACGTCGAGCGCCATGGCGATCTCGACCGAGGGCGAGGTGCTCGGATTGACCGCGCTGGTCAGGGCCAGCGGCACGGTGGAAACGCCGAGGAGTCTGGAAAAGGTCAGCTGGATATTTGCGGTTGCGTTGCCGACGAATGCGCCGGTCGAGTCGATCGTGAGAACGCCCGTGTATGAAGCGACATTGTGCAATTGCTTCAGCTGGGCCTGCAACGCCGTGTTGAAGGCGGTCAGCTGCTCGCTCGAGGGCGTGGTCGCGCCCGGAGCGCTCGGAATCGTCGCCGCCGCCAACACAGCGGAATCGAGGGCCTGATAGATTTTGGCGCGCGCGTCGACAGATCTGGAATAGTCGATCGCCATGCCCGTGCTCAGGGCGATGACGCTGAGACCGATCGAAAAAAGGATCGAGACGGCGCCTGAGCGCTCCGCGCAAAACCCGGCCAGCCTTCTGACGCCGCGCACCATCTTCTCCAGATTGCCGAACTTCCCAGGGCTCCAGAACTACCGGCAACTTGTGAAAAAACGGTGTAGCCGTCGGCGGAAACCGAGTTATTTCAGACGACTGCTGTTTTTTAGGCAGGCATCATCGCGCCAGCATCGTCTGCACCAGCGCGCGCGCGCCGGGCGCGAGCCGCTCCCAGCGCGCCAGCAGCGGCCGGCCGAAACGGACCGCTATGTCGAGCCCGCCCTCGCGGAAGACGCTGAGGCAGGTTTCCGGCAGGCCGTCCGAGGGAACGGTCGGGCGGGCGCACCGCGCAGCGAAGGCGCGGCCTTCCGGCGGGGCGAAATAGAGGTCCTCGCCCTGGTAGGGCGAACCGTCCTGGAAGACGCGCTTGATCAGCCCTTCCTCGGTCTCCTCGACGCCCGGCTCCAGAAAGCGCGCATAGAGCATTGCGACCATGTCGGCCGGATCCATCTTGCGGTCGGCGCGGCCGAAGGTGAAGAAGACGAGCGCATTCCTGCCAGACCCGTCGGCCTCTGCGAGCGGCGTCGCGCTGGCGCCGGCGGGACGGAAATCCGGGAAAGTCGCCGCCAGCTCCAGCGTCTCGAAACGACCGCCGGACTGGCCGCCGCCGAAACGCGCATAGGCCGGCGCATAGGCGAGCGTCACGTCGCCGATGGTCGTGGCGACCAGCGTGCGGTTCTGGGCGGCGCGTTGCGTGATATACCAGCCGAGCGCGCCGGCGCCCGCGACGAGCGCGGCGCCGAAGGCGTAGACAGAGAGGCGGGCGCGGCGCGACATGCGGCGCGACTATGCCAGATTCGCTGAGATGAAGGACCGACCATGGCGAGCGAAAGCTTCGCGGCGATCAAAGACAAGCACGCGCTGGAAGAAGGCGGCGTGTTCGCGCCCCGGTTCGACGCCGCCGGGCTGATCGTCTGTATGACCGTGGAGGCGGCGACCAACGAGCCGCTGATGCTCGCGTATATGAATGCGGAATCGCTGAAGCTGACGCTGGAGACCGGGGTCGCGCATTACTGGTCGCGCTCCCGCAACGCGCTCTGGCGCAAGGGCGACACGTCCGGCCAGACGCAACGCGTCGTCGAATTGCGTGTCGATTGCGATCAGGACGCGATCCTGCTGCGGGTCGAGGCGGGCGGCGACGGCGGGGCGTGCCACACCGGCCGCAAGTCCTGCTTTTATCGCGCCGTCGATCCGAAGACCGGCGCGCTGAAGTTCATAGATCGCTAACCGCGCTGGAACTTTTACGTTTACACGCCATTTTATTAATGATCTAGCGACCGTGCCGGATCAGCCTTTGCGGAGGAGGAAACGGGGGGAAGCCCCGATGCCCAGCGAGTCCGGCGATGATGTCGTTCATGCGTAAAGCCCAGTCGATGTGGAACGACGAAACCGGCGCCGCCCCGCAGGTTGCTCCGGCCAAGACGGCTGCCACGACAGTCCCGGCCCCTGCTTCGCGGCGGCCGAAGATCGGCCTGGCTCTCGGCGCGGGCGCGGCGCGTGGCTGGTGCCATATCGGCGTCCTCAGGGAATTCGAAGCTGCGGGCCTCAGGCCCGACATTATCGCGGGCACGTCGATCGGCGCGCTCGTCGGGGGCTGCTATGCGGCGGGCGAGCTCGATGCAGTCGAACGCTTCAGCCTCTCGCTGTCGCGTCGCCGCGTGCTTTCGCTCCTCGACCTTTCGTTTTCTGGCGGCGGTATTTTTTCCGGCGCGCGCCTGCGCGAGAAACTCGAGGCCGCGCTGGTCGGCAAGACCGTCGAGGGCCTTTCCATTCCCTTCGCCGCCGTGGCGACGGAGATTTCGACGGGCCACGAGATCTGGCTGCGCTCGGGGCCGCTCGCGCGCGCGCTCAACGCGTCCTACGCATTGCCGGGCCTGCTCGAGCCGTTGAATGTCGATGGGCGCTGGCTGTTCGATGGCGCGCTGGTCAATCCCATTCCGGTTTCCGTCTGCCGGGCGCTCGGGGCCGACGTTGTCATCGCCGTCAACGTCGTTTCGGATTCCATGTTCCGCGGCACCGTGATCGGCGATCGCAACATCGGCGACGAGACGACCAAGGTGCTGGCGCAAAAGGTCGAGGACGTCGCCGGTCGCGGCTGGCTCGGCGGCGTCGCTTCGCCGACCGCGCTGATCAAGCGGCGCCTGCGCCGCAGCACGCATGACGGGCCGGGCGTCGCCTCTGTCATGCTCGACGCATTTTCGATCACGCAGGATCGTATCGCGCGCTCGCGGCTCGCCGGCGATCCGCCCGACGTGCTCATCAACACGCGGCTCGAGAATTTCGGCCTGTTCGATTTCCATCGCGCAGCCGAGATGATCGAAATCGGTCGTGAGACCGTGCGCCGTCGCCTGCCCGACATTCTCGAACACGCGACCATGGGCGCGCATCTGTCGCGCGCCGCCGCGCCGGCTTGAAGCGCGCGGCGCTTTCGTTCACCCTCGCAAGAAGAACGACGCGGGCGGGGAGAGCGCATGAAACCGATCGTGCTGGCGGCCATTGCCTGGATATTTGGTGTGAGTGCTGCGTGCGCGCAGACGCCGCCGACGCCGGGCGAACTTGCCGCCTATAGCGGCCTCCACGCCATTGCCGCGCGCGGCGCGGTCGACGACGTACGCAAACTCGCATCGGCCGGCGGGCTCGACGCGCGCGACACGAACGGCCGCACGCCGCTGCATGTGGCGACCTTTCAACGGCGTCCGGACATGGCGAAAGCGCTGATCGCGGCCGGCGCCAATCACGCCTTGCTCGACAATCAGCGCTATGACGCCGTTACGATCGCTTCGGTCCTGGACGACGAGGCGACATTGCGCGCGCTGCTCGCTTCAGGCGCGAGCGCGAAGCTGACGACGAGCATCTACGACGGTACGGCGCTGATCGCGGCCGCCCATCTCGGTCACGACGGAGTCGTGCGCGAACTGATCCGCGCCGGCGCGCCGCTCGACCATGTGAACAATCTCGGCTGGACCGCCCTGATCGAAGCCGTGATCCTCGGCGATGGAGGCCGCCGCCATGTCGCGACCGTGCGCGCGCTCGTCGACGCGGGCGCAAATCGCGACATCGCCGACAGACAAGGCGTCACGCCGCTACGACATGCGCAGGCGCGCGGTTATTCGGAGATGATCTCGCTGCTTTCGGAGCGCGCGGCGAAATAGCTCGCCGCGTCGTCCGAACGGCTCACGCGCTCGCGATATATTCGCGTAGCGCCTTGTGCTCGCTTTCGATCGCCTCGAGCCTGATCTTCACGACGTCGCCGATCGAGACCACGCCGGCCAGCTTGCCGTCGCGCAGGATGGGCAGATGGCGGATGCGGCTCTCGGTCATCACGCCCATCGTCGTTTCGATCGGCTGGTCCTCGGTCGCGGAGATGACCTTGGCGGTCATGTGCTGGGCGACCTGATCGCCGAGCGCGCCGCCGCCGCCCGCCGATACGGCGCGCACGATGTCGCGTTCGGAGAGAATGCCGAGAACCGCGCGCGAGGCATCGGCGACGACGACCGCGCCGATGCGGTTGCGGCAGAGAATGTCGGCGGCGTCACGCAAGGTCAGGTGCGGCTCGGCGGTCACCACATCGCGCCCCTTGATCGCGAGAATGCGTGCGACAGTCATTTCTGGCCTCTTGCTGTTTGTTTCCTGGCGGATGCGGTTTTAAACCGTCTTTTGCGTTGAGGATGCTCTGCTTCTTTCAGGCGCGCAAGCCGCTTTCGTCGTTACTCCCGCCGCGCCGAGCGTTCACGACTGGACGATCGAACAGGGCGAAGCCGAGAGCGCCCGCGAGAAAGCCGCCGATATGCGCTTCCCAGGCGATCGAGGCGCCGTCGGCGCCTGTCGGCGCAACCGCGCCGAACAGGAAGTTGGCGGCGAACCAGAGCGCGACGAAAGTCATGGTTCGCCGGTCCGTCAGCAGCGCGCGCAGCGGGGGCGCCGGCCGGCGATAGGCGGCGAGGTCGCGCGGCGGCGAAAACCGGCCGCCGAGCGGGCCGTCCGGCGCAAAGGCGAAACGGACGGCTGCGCCCATGGCCCCGGAAATGGCTGCGGAGGCCCCGATGACGGGCTGCAGGCCGAGCGGATGAACCACGTAGAAGGCGAGAGCGCCGACAATCGCCGCGAATGCGTAGAAGACAACGAACCGGACCGCGCCGAACCGCCGGCAGACAGCGGTTCCGAAGGCGAGCAGCCAGACGCCGTTGACCGCGATGTGGGTGAAGCCGCCGTGAAGCAGGGAATAGGTCAGGGGCGTCCACCAGCGCGGCGACAGGCCGACGAGGAGAGCAATCTCTTCCGACGAGGCCTCGCCGCGTTCGACCGCCTGACGCGCGGCGCGCCAGATGTCCTCGGACGCGAAGCCGGCGCTGAAATTGGCGGGCGTGAAGGCGAATTCGGCGACTAGACGAAAGTCGGCCTCGGGCTCCAGCAGCAAACGCGCGAGATGGACGAGAACGAGCGCCAGGACAATGGCGACGGCGGCGTCGCCGGCGCGGGAAAACTGGCGTTCGGAGGCGGAGACCTGCGTCATCGGGGGACAGTGACGGGGGGAAGAACCAGAGCCGGGAACTTCCCCCTCGAACGAGGAGCCTTCTTGCACCGCCTGACATGCGCCTTAACGGCCATGTCTACCGATGAGCCATGTCGCGGGACGATTTCGCCCGCAACGCTTGCGACCCGTAGCCGGGAGCCGAAGGCCTAAGTCGCTGCGTCTTGCCTGATTCGTCTCACTTTTGCGTCAAACACGCAACAGAGACGCCTTGTTAGCGTTAACGCGCGTCGCCGTGGCACGCGCCCTGCTGTTTCCGGGTTCGGCGCAAACGGACCGTCCCGCCTGTGCCGAATGAAAACATGCCAGTCCGGGCAGGGGACTAGAAGAATAATGAGACAGCAGGCGACGCGGGAACTCTACTCCTACTGGAACGGGCTGCGCCGGCAGCGGGCCGCGCCCGACCGCGCGGAAATCGATCCGGCCGTCATTCGCTCGGTCCTCTCCGACACGTTCATGATCGAGGCCGATCGCGATGGGCTCTTTCCGCTGCGCCTCAGCGGCGCCCGGGTCAATGCGCTATGGGCGCGCGATCTGAAGGGAAGGTCCTTCCTGGATCTGTGGGGCGAGGACCGGGCTAACATCGCCGCTGTCCTGTTGACGGTCATGGACGGCGCATGTCCGATCGTCGCCGGCGCGCAGACCCGCCTCTCCGGTCGCGCGCCGGTCGATTTCGAACTGCTGCTTCTGCCTCTACGGCATCACGGGCGTACGCATGCGCGTGTGCTCGGCTCACTGGCGTCTACGAATCTGCCCGAGTGGGTGGGACTCTTGCCGATCGAGCGGCTGGAGTTGCGGTCGCTGCGCATCCTGTCCAACGCCCGCCCCCCGTCCGATCTGCCGCTCATGCCGCGATCGACCGGCGCAATCGACCGTCGCACGAACGTGCGGCCGCAATTCAGACTGATCAAGGGCGGCCTCGCATAGCTGATCCCGAGATTAGTTTTTGTTCACCGAAGCATTACGTCTGGTGTCCGAGGGTAAGTAGGAATTAACCAAGCCGTCCTAGAGTTGCCGCATCACGCGTGCAAAGAGGACAGGTCTTGTCGCTGCCAGTTTCGAGAACCAGGCCAAGGGCGGTCGAACGCCGACGCCATCAACGCGTCAAAGTGTCGATTGCCGGGCGCTACATGCTCGAAAGCAAGCAGGAATTTGCCTGCCGCACGATCGACGCTTCGCCTGGCGGGCTGCTGGTCGCGGCCGCCGCCAGGGGTTCGATCGGCGAGCGCGTCGTCTTCTATTTCGAGGAACTCGGCCGACTCGAGGGCCTGATCGTCCGCAATGTCGACGTCGGTTTCGCGGTCGCCCTGATTCTGCCGTCGAGCAAACGCGAGCGGATCGCTGACCTGCTCACCTGGATGGCCAACAGCGAGACGGACGAAGGCGTGGCCAGCCGCCGCCACAAGCGCATCGCGCCGAAGCAGAAGCGCGCGGAGATGCTCGTGGAAGGCGGGAGTGTCCTTGCCGTGGAGATCGTCGACGTCTCGGTGTCGGGCGTCGGTCTGAAATGCGCGACCCTGCCGCCGGTCGGCGCGCGGGTCGAGATCGGCCGCCGCGCCGGTCGCGTCGTGCGACACTTCAATGGCGGTCTGGCCGTCGAATTTTCGCGACTCATTCCGATCGAGGAATTCGACGAGGACATCATCCTCTGACGCACGCCGGGCGACCGCGCGCATGCCGGTGGATTCGGCGGTAAGTCAGTCCGCGATCTTCACCAGTCCCGTGCGAAATTTCTTCGCGCGCGCAGCGTAGACTGCCGCGATCATGCGGCCTGCGCCCGCGCCCTTCTCGTCGAGTGTGCGAACAGCTTTCGCGGGCGCGCCGACGATCAGCGAATTGTCCGGAAATTCCTTGCCCTCGGTGACCAGCGCATTGGCGCCGACGAGGCAGTTCTTTCCGATCTTCGCGCCGTTCAGGATGGTCGCGCCCATGCCGATCAGCGCGCCTTCGCCGATCGTGCAGCCGTGGAGGATCACCCGGTGCCCGATGGTGGCGTCGGCGCCGATCGTCAGCGCGAAGCCGGGGTCGGTGTGCAGCACGCAACAGTCCTGCACATTGACGCGCGCGCCGATGTCGATGAGGTCCGTATCGCCGCGCACGATGGCGTTGAACCAGACGCTCGAATCCTCGCCCATGCGGACCTTGCCGATGACATGCGCGCCGGGCGCGATGAAATAGCGGCCGTCGGCGGGCAGTTCAGGCGACAGGTTCTCGAGCTTGTAGAGCGGCATGGGCGTCCTCGTTTGCGCGGGCACCATGCCATGCGGCGCGCGCGCTTTTCAATGGCGCGCGCCGTGGGTCGCGATCAGGCTTTCGCCATGCTCAGGAAACGCACCTGTTCGGCGGGGTCGTCGCGGAAGACGCCGGTGAAGCGCGTCGTCACGGTGGAGGCGCCCTGCTTGCGGACGCCGCGCATCGACATGCACATGTGCTCGGCCTCGACATAGACGGCGACGCCGCGCGGCTTGAGATGCGTCTCGATCGCCTCGACGATCTGCGCCGTCATCGCTTCCTGCGTCTGGAAGCGCCGCGCGTACATGTCGACGAGACGCGCGAGCTTCGACAGACCGACCACGCCTTCGCTCGGGAAGTAGGCGACATGCGCCTTGCCGACGAAAGGCACCATGTGGTGCTCGCAATGCGAGGCGAAGGGAATGTCGCGCACGAGCACCATGTCGTCGTAGCCCTCGACCTCCTCGAACACGCGATCGAGGATTTCGCCGGCGTCCTGCTGGTAGCCGGCGAACAATTCACGATAGGCCTTGGCGACGCGACGCGGCGTGTCGATCAGGCCCTCGCGCGTCGGGTCGTCGCCGGCGTAGGCGAGAAGCGTGCGCACGGCCGCCTCGGCCTCCTCCTGGGAGGGGACTGGCGGTTTCGGCCTGGCGTCGATTTTGGAAACATTTCGGGCGTTCAAGGACTTAACCACTGCATCCATGTGGAGCCTCCAAAAGGGAATTTCGAACAAACGCCCGAAATTGCGCCGCCCTTCGCCGGACGGCGCTGGACGACTATATAGGAGATAGGGCCGCGGACCGAATTTCGCCAGCCCGGGACGCCGGATCCGATGCTCGACGAAATCTACAACAAGCGCATTCTCGAACTCGCCGCGAATATTCCGCGTCTCGGACGGCTGGAACAGCCGGACGCTGGCGCGACGGCCCATTCCAAGCTGTGCGGCTCCACGGTCAAGGTGGAGCTAAAGATCGCGGACGGGCGCGTCACCGATTTCGCGCATGACGTGAAGGCCTGCGCGCTCGGGCAGGCGTCGTCCTCGATCATGGCGCGCCATGTGATCGGCTCCACGCCCGAGGAATTGCGCGCGCTGCGCGACGAGGTGCGCCGGATGCTGAAGGAAAACGGACCGCCGCCGCAGGGCAAGTGGGCCGACATTGCGGCGCTGGAGCCGGTGCGCAACTACAAGGCGCGCCACGCCTCGACGCTGCTGACCTTCGAGGCGACGGCGCAGGCGGCGAGCGAAGCCGAGGCCAAGCAGGCCGCCGGCGCGGCGGGATGACGGGCGGCGTGGCGCAGGACGAATTCCACTATCGAACCCTCGGCGACGCGCCCGCGCTGCTCGCGCGCGGCGCCATTCGCGGCTATCAGCTGACGCTGTCGGCCTTCATGGGCCGCCAGTGCCGGCATCTGCCGAGCTGCTCGGACTTTACGAGCGAGGCGATCGGGCGTTTCGGCCTGTGGGGCGGCGGCTGGATGGGGTTTGCGCGCATCTGCCGCTGCCGGCCCGGCGGAACGGCGGGGTTCGATCCGGTGCCGGAGGCTGCGCCGCAGGACGCGGACGCCCTCCATTTCTGGCGCTACGGCCAATGGCGCGGGCCGCTCGTCTGCGAGCGCGTCGACGAGACTTAAGAGCGCGCCATGAGGTCGATGGCGAGCGCCTGGATGCGGCCGCGCACGTCCTCGGGCATTTGCTGGAGCGTTTCGAGATAGGTCTTGCCGGCGGCGCACATGCGATCGTCCGAAATCGGCGGATCGGGCGTCTTGCCGTCGAGCAGCGCGCCGATTTCGGCCGTGCCGACGCCATTCTGACGCAGCGAGGTCTCGAACATCTGGAAATCGGATTCGGTTGGCGTCGTGCGCGCGACGTTCTTTTCCTTGCCGTCGAGAATCGCCTCGAGTCCGGCGATGGCGAGATCTGTCACGAGGCCGCGATTTTCGCTGGAAAACTTGAGAAAGGCCTCGCTGGCGCCGCCGTAGAGGAAATCGACGCACAGCCGCGAATTGACTGAACTCAGCGCCTTCAGCACGGCGAGCTGGGCGTCGAACACCCGGCCGAGCGTCGCGCCGTCTGACTTGGCCGCAAGCGCGCCGCGCGACTGGCGTAGCGTCTTGACCGCCTGCGACAGATCGAAGTCCGGCGAGTCCGTCGCACCGCTGGAGCGGCGGGCCACGAGGGCGCCGATCGCCGCTTCGTAGTCGGACGGCAGGGCGAGGCGCAGCCGGTCGAAGAAACGGGCGACGTCCGGCGCGCTGGCGATCGTCTCCTCGACGCTGGTCCGCGCGGAATCGACGGGCGGCGCCGTCTTGGTCGCAGTCTCGGGCGCGGCGACCACGGGCGGGGCCGCCGCCTCCTGCGGCGCGGGCGCCTGCAGCATGTCCACCAGCAGCCAGGCGCCGCTGCCGATCAGCAGCGTGCCCACGAGGCCGAGGAGAAAGAGTTTCAGGTCCTGCCTGGACATGCGCGCCCGGATATAAACGTGTCAGACAGGACTTAGGCCCATCAGGGCGCAATCGGCAAGGCCCGCGCCGCCGGCGCCGCTGCGGCAGGGCCGACAGGCGATTGCCAGCGCGCGCGGCTTTGCCTAAAAGGCGCGTCTTGCGCGATCATCCGATGATGGACGCGCAGCTTACGCCGATTCGTATCGGCGAGTGAGCATCAAGGAGCAGACATGATCTCGGTGACTTTCCCCGATGGCGCCTCGCGCGCCTACGAGCCCGGCGTTTCCGGCCTCGACATCGCCAAATCGATTTCCCCCTCGCTCGCCAAGCGCACCGTCGCCATGGCGCTCGACGGCGACCTCGTCGACCTCGCCGATCCCATCAATCGCGACGCCCGAATTGAATTCGTCTCGCGCGAAGACCCGCGCGCGCTCGAACTGATCCGCCACGACGCCGCGCATGTGCTGGCGGAAGCCGTGCAGACCCTGTTTCCGGGGACGCAGGTGACGATCGGGCCGGTGATCGAGAACGGCTTCTATTACGACTTTTTTCGCGCCGAACCTTTTACGCCCGACGACTTTTCCGCCATCGAGAAGAAGATGCGCGAGATCGTGGCGAAGGATCGGCCCTTCACCAAGGAAGTCTGGACGCGCGCTGAGGCGATCGCGCATTTCGAGAAGGCGGGCGAGGCTTTCAAGGTCGAGCTGGTCGAAGCCATTCCCGCCGACCAGGACCTGAAAATCTATAAGCAGGGCGACTGGCTCGACCTGTGCCGCGGCCCGCACATGACCTCGACGGGCAAGATCGGCGAGGCCTTCAAGATCATGAAGGTCGCCGGCGCCTATTGGCGCGGCGATTCGACCAAGCCGATGCTCCAGCGCATCTACGCGACCGCCTTCGCGAAGAAGGCCGATCTGGACGAGTATCTGCATCGTCTGGAGGAGGCCGAGAAGCGCGACCATCGCAAGTTGGGCCGCGAAATGGACCTGTTCCATTTCCAGGAAGAAGCGCCGGGCGCGATCTTCTGGCATCCGAAGGGCTGGACCCTGTTCCAGACGCTGGTCGCCTACATGCGGCGGCGTCTTGCTGGCGACTATGACGAGGTCAATGCGCCGCAGGTGATGGACAAGGCGCTTTGGGAAACGTCAGGGCATTGGGGCTGGTATTCCGACAATATGTTCGCCGTGAAATCGGCGACCGCCTTCGTCAATCCCGACGACGAGGAAGCCGACCAGCGCGTGTTCGCGCTGAAACCGATGAACTGTCCGGGCCACGTGCAGATCTACAAGCACGGGCTGCGCTCCTATCGCGAACTGCCGCTGCGCATGGCCGAATTCGGCGTGGTGCATCGCTACGAACCGTCCGGCGCCATGCATGGCGTGATGCGCGTGCGCTCGTTCACGCAGGACGATGCGCATATCTTCTGCACCGAGGACCAGCTCGAAGCCGAGATCATGAAGATCAACGATCTCATCCTCTCGGTCTACGGCGATTTCGGATTCGACAAGCTTGTCGTAAAGCTCTCGACGCGGCCGGAAAAGCGCGTCGGCGCCGACGCGCTGTGGGACCATGCCGAAAGCGTGATGGCGCGCGTGCTCGAACGCATCAAGGCGGAGGGCGGCGAAAGAATAGAAACCTCGGTCAATCCGGGCGAGGGCGCCTTCTACGGGCCGAAGTTCGAATATGTGCTGCGCGACGCGATCGGCCGCGACTGGCAGTGCGGCACGACGCAGGTCGACTTCAATCTGCCCGAACGGTTCGGCGCCTTCTACATCGACGCCAACAGCGAGAAAGTGCCGCCGGTGATGGTGCATCGCGCGATCTGCGGCTCGATGGAGCGCTTCACCGGCATTCTGATCGAGCATTTCGCGGGCCACATGCCGCTGTGGCTGGCGCCGCTGCAGATCGTGGTGGCGACGATCACGCAGGAGGCCGACGATTTCGCGATGGAGATCGTCGCGGCTGCGCGAAAAAAGGGCCTGCGCGTCGACGTCGATCTGCGCAACGAGAAGATCAATTACAAGGTGCGCGAACATTCGCTCGCCAAAGTGCCGGTGCTTCTCGTTCTCGGCCGCAAGGAAGCAGCCGAGCGCACCGTGTCGATCCGTCGTCTCGGCTCGCAGGCGCAGCAGTCGATGGGGCTCGATGAAGCGCTGGCGATGCTCGCCGAGGAAGCGACGGCGCCGGATGTGAAGCGGGCGGGGTAAACGGGGCCCGGCGGGTCGTTCATCGTGCGCGATGGGGGCGCAGGCCTATGTCGAACGCGATGCTTCAGGCGCTGCCAGTCGTCGCGCTGTTCATTGAGGCGATGGTCCTCGGCTGGCGTATCCGGCGCGGCGACGCCATGCCGATGGCCGTCTTCAACGGCGGCGTCGCGATTGCGCTCACGATTGTGCTCGGGCCCGCGATTGCCGAGGGTCCCGATCGCTGGGCCGACGGGCTGCACACCGCGATGATTGCACCGTTCGTCGGCGCGCTCGCCGTGCTGGCGACGAGCGTCGCCTACATCTTGCGCCGGGCGCGGCTGGCGCGTTCGCTCATCGCCGCGGAATTCGCGATCCTCGTTCTGATGACCGCCGCGGCGCTCGCGTTCGTTGTGACCTTTCGGATCAATCTCGAACTCTGATTGCCGTCCTGCGACGCGGGTTTCACGCCTCGCCCGCCACCCCGCCGTAAGCGACGCCCGTCAGCCGCGTCATCTCGATCTTCCAGGTTGTCAGATCGTCGATCGCGAAGTCGCGCAGATGCGCGTGGCCGCAGGCCCGCGCCAGCACCTGCATCAGCTCGACGCTGGCGTTGAGGAAATTCACCAGCCGCTCCGCCGATTTCTCGACGGCGAGACGCGCGACCAGATGCGGCTTCTGTGTGGCGATGCCGACAGGGCAATTGTTGGTGTGGCAGGCGCGCATGCCCAGACACCCGATCGCCTGCAGCGCAGCATTGGACAGCGCGACCGCGTCCGCGCCGAGGGCCAGCGCCTTGGCGAAATCCTCGGGCTTGCGCAGGCCGCCGGTGATGATGAGCGTGACGTCCTTCCGGCCAAGCCTGTCGAGATGGCGGCGCGCTCGGGCCAGCGCGGGAATCGTGGGAACGGAAATATTGTCGCGGAACAGCAGCGGCGCCGCGCCGGTGCCGCCGCCGCGCCCGTCGAGGATGATGTAATCGACCCCGACGTCGAGCGCGGCGTCGATATCCTTCTCGACATGCTGCGCCGAGAGTTTGTAGCCGATCGGAATGCCGCCCGTGCGCTCGCGCGCCTCGGTCGCGAAATCGCGGATCTGCGACAGCTCCGTCCAGTCGGGAAAGCGCGCCGGCGAGACGGCCGGCTGGCCCTCCGGCAGGTCGCGCACTTCGGCGATCTTGCCCTTGACCTTTTCGCCCGGCAGGTGCCCGCCGGTTCCGGTCTTGGCGCCCTGGCCGCCCTTGAAGTGGAAGGCCTGCACGCGCTCCACCTTGTCCCAGGAGAAGCCGAAGCGGGCCGAGGCCAGTTCGTAGAAGTAGCGGCTGCAGCTCGCCTGCTCCTCGGCCAGCATGCCGCCTTCGCCGGAGCATATGCCCGTGCCGGCCCGCTCCGCGCCGAGCGCGAGGGCGACTTTCGCGGATTGCGAGAGGGAACCGAAGCTCATGTCGGAGACGAACAGCGGGATCGCCAGACGCAATGGCTTTTTCGCCCTGAGTCCGATCACGACGTCGGTCCCGACGGGCTCGTCGTCGAGCAGGGGCAGGCGATGCAATTGGGCGGTGACGAATTGCAGGTCGTCCCAGTCTGGCAAGAGGCGGCGCGGAACGCCCATGGCCTCGACGACGCCATGATGGCCGGTGCGGCGCAGGCCGTTTTTCGCGTAGTTCTGGATCAGTTTGACGTGCGGCTCGTCCTCCGTCCCGTGAACGTCGGCGTAGAGGCCGAGATATTCGTCGCGCCGGTAGGGCTGGGGATGGGACTTCGCCCATTGCGCGATCTCGTCCGCGTCGACCCAGACTTTTCCGTCCTCGATGGTCGAGGCGAATTTCCGGAGCGCCTCTTCGTTGTTGTATTCGCTGACGCCGGTGTCGAGGCGATAGTCCCAGTCGTGGACGCCGCAGATCAGATTGTCGCCATCGACATGGCCGTCCGCCAGCAGGGCGCCGCGGTGCAGGCAGCGGCCATAGAAGACCGAGACAGCCTCGTCATGCCTGACGACGACGAGATCGACCTCGCCGACCAGCGCATAGGCGGGCTTCCTGTCCTCGAGTTCGGCCAGGGATTTGATCGCAAGCTTGTTCATCGCCGCCCCCGCTCCAGCCGCCCCCGCTCCAGCTTTCGCGGCGCGATGGAGGGCTCCGCTGGCCACAATATACACGGGACGGCGGAATTCCGTGTCCGCGGCCGGGGGCGGAGTTCCGGCGCCCCGCGCCGGCGGTTGCGCGGACGATTTCCGGCCCGATCCTTGACCTCGCCTTAATCGCCGGCCATGGCTGGCGCGATGTTGTCGATCCGTCCCCCGTCCGCAGTCTCGTCACGGCCAATGTCGGCGTTATTCGCAGCGCTCGTCGGCCTCGCGCTGGCGTTCGCGCCGAATTTTGCGGGCGCGCAGGTTCTCCCGACATTTGGGCCGGGCGCCTTCGGGCCCAATCTGCCCTCGCAGCCCGACCGTTCGCTCGGCACGCTGTACATGTCCGCCATCCTGGGCGCCAACGAAACCCAGCCGGTGCGGGGCGGGCTGCAATGGCGGGTGTTCGAGGAGCGCGCGCAGCCAGACGGCACGCACAAGATCGTGGCCCAATCCGACGACGCCGCGCCGCGCTTCAGCCTGCCCTCGGGCGCCTATATCGTCCATGCGGCATTCGGACTGGCCGGGGCCGCCAAGCGCGTCGTGCTCGACGCGCGGCCAGTGACGGAACGCATCACGCTCAACGCGGGCGCCCTGAAAATCGCGACCATGCTGGGCGACCAGGCCATTCCGCCGCAGAAGATATCGATTGCGATCTACGTGCCGGCGCCCGGCAATTCCGAGGCGAAGCTCGTCGTCGACAAGGGCAAGCCCGGCGAGCAGATCTGCCTGCCGGAGGGGCAGTATCACATCGTCTCGACGCTCTACGATCTCGGCAATTCGACGACGTCGGGCTCGGCCTCCGCCACCAATTCGATCGTGACCACCGACCTGCGCGTCCAGGCCGGCAAGTCGACGCAGGCAACGCTCAAACACCGTGCGGCGACCATGACGCTGAAGCTGGTCAACCAGCCGGGCGGCGAGGCGCTGGCCAACACGTCCTTCTCGGTGCTGACGCCCGGCGGCGACGTGATCCGCGAGCTGATCGGCGCATTTCCCGCGCTGGTGCTGGCGGAAGGCGAATATGTCGCGATCGCCCGGCACGAGGGAAAGACCTATCAGACGCAATTCAAGGTGCAATCGACACTCGACCGCGACGTGGAAGTCATAGCAAAATAGGGTCGGCAAAATAGCCCGAGCGGGCCGGGGTGAGGGAATGCAGACCTTTTTCGTCGAGATCAAATGCGCGCTCGGGCGCACCTATGAAGTGGCGAGCGCGCTGGCCGAAGCCGAGATCGCCTCGGAAATCTATTCGATCGCCGGCAATTTCGACATTCTGGCCAAGTTCTACCTCGATCGCGACGAGGACATCGGCCATTTCGTCGGCCAGAAGGTGCAGACGATTCCGGGGATCGTCGATACGCGCACGATCATCACCTTCAAGGCCTTCTGAGATGCGCGCCGACACATTCGGCCTGAAGGCGGACGACGGCGCGGACATCCATATCTATCGCTGGCTGCCGGACGGCGCGCCGCGCGGCGTTGTGCAGGTCGCGCACGGGCTCGCCGAACATGCGGCGCGCTATGGCCGCCTTGCCGGCGCCCTGACGGGGCAGGGGCTCGCGGTCTACGCCGACGATCATCGCGGCCATGGACAGACGGCCGGCGCCGGCGATCTCGGGTTTTTCGCGGAGCGCGAGGGCTGGCGCAAATGCGTCGGCGATCTGTGGTCGCTCAACCGCCGCATCGCGGCCGACCATGCCGGCTTGCCGATCGTCCTGCTCGGCCATTCCATGGGCTCGTTCATGGCGCAGGATTTCGTCGCCGACCATAGCGATGCGATCGCGGCGCTCGTTCTGTCGGGCTCGAACGGCCCGCCGCCCGCGATCGCCGGGCTCGGCCGGATGATTGCGCGCATCGAACGGTTGCGTCAGGGCGCGCGCGGCAAGAGCGCTCTGTTGCAGTCGCTGATGTTCGGCGATTTCAACAAGCGGTTCAAACCGGCGCGCACGCCATTCGACTGGCTGTCGCGCGATCCGGCGGAAGTCGACGCCTACATCGCCGATCCCCTGTGCGGCTTCGAATTCACCAACCAGCTCGCCGTCGACCTGCTCGACGCTCTCGGCCCGCTGTTGACGCCGGAGCGACTCGCGCGCATCCGCAAGGATTTGCCGGTCTACATCTTCAGCGGCTCCGACGATCCCGTCGGCGCGAACCTGCCGGCGCTGGCGGAAGCCTATCGCAATGCCGGCCTGACGCGCGTCGACATGCGCGTCTACACGGGCGCGCGGCACGAAACGCTGAACGAGACCAATCGCGACGAGGTCACGGCCGATCTCGTCGCGTGGATTGCGAATACGCTGGGTTGATGCAGGGCAATGACGCGACCCGTCGGCTTGGAGACCATGGCCACATGAAACTCTTCCGTACGATTCTCCTCGTGGCGTCTTCGGCCGTCTGCGCGCCCGCGCTCGCGGCCGATCTGGAAAACGGTCTGAAACTTTCGAAACATTGGTGCGCGGCCTGCCATGTCGTGGCGGCCGACCAGACGTCCGCCAGCGTCGATGTGCCGACCTTCGCCGATGTCGCGCGGCGCAAGACGGAGACGAAGCCGCTGGCCGTCTTCCTCGCCGAGCCGCACGGCAAGATGCCGAACATGTCGCTGTCGCGCACGGAGATCGACGATATCGTCGCCTATATCCGCTCGCTCGGGCCGGCCTCCAATGATCCGACCGAGCCGCGCAAACCTCCGGACCTGCCCAAGAACGGCTGAGCAGGAGATCGCGGGGCGCATTTCTCCGCCCACTCGCCTGCATTATGGTGGCGCGCACATCCGCCAGGGAGGAAGCGCTTGCTGTTCTACACGCCCGAAAAACGCGACCGCGCGATTCTACGTCACGATCCGTTCAAGGCGATCATCGCGCCGCGGCCGATCGGCTGGGTGACGACGATGGGCAAGTCAGGCGCGATCAATCTCGCGCCCTATTCCTTCTTCAACGCCTTCGCCGACCGGCCGCCGATCCTCGCCTTCTCTTCCGTCGGCGTGAAGGATTCGCTGACCTTCGCGCAGGAGACCGGCGAATTCGTCTGGAACATGCCGACCTGGGATTTGCGGCACGCGATGAACGAGACATCCGCCAGCCTGCCGCGCGGGGAGAACGAGTTCATCCATGCCGGGCTCGAAATGGCGCCATGCAATCTGGTGAAGCCGCCGCGCGTCGCGAAAAGCCCGGTCGCTATGGAATGCAAGGTGACTTCGATCCAGGAGCTGAAGGACATCGAGGGCAAGGGGATCGACTACTGGCTCGTGCTCGGCCAGGTGGTCGGCGTGCATATCGATCCCGCCTATATCGACGAGAACGGCGACCTTCGGCTGACCGAGATCAAGCCGATCGCGCGCTGCGGCGGCCTCGGCGACTATGCGGTCGTCGAGGATCTGTTCCAGATGGAGCGGCCGAAGTGATTAGTCGCTTCCGTCATTTTTGTGCTGGTATCGCAGGGCTTCCATATATGGCGGCAGTAGGTAGGGCTGTTTTTCGATAAATGCCCGCAACTCCGCCGCTCCAATTCTGTGAACTTTTCCGATAATGCTCCCTTCATTCTCGGAAGGGTCAAACAAGAAAAAAATATCAACGTCAGTCGGCGCTTTGACTAATGATGTTGTCATTTTACTATGTCCACTCTTTATTTGAACATAGCCACGTCGTCCATCCATATGTCGAAGTACACATTCCGTAAGAGGCGTTGATCGTTTTGCTGAGCTGACAGATATGTACCATTTCAATTCGGCTTGGATAAAAAATAATACGATATCTTCTAAGTCATCATGACCGATCGCCGACAAGGGAAGATTGGCGTGTCCTGAGCGTGGTAAAGAGATATCCGTTCGAGTCTTTCCGTTCCAGATCGACGCAGACATCAAGAGCGACGATTCAGACTCTGATCGAAATTGAGATATCGCACTGCCTCTACCCGCAAACGCATTCTTGACTGGTCCAGGCACGAGATCGGACGGTCCGACCCGAAGCCAGCTACAAGCTCGGACTTGAAACAGGTCATACAGCGCGAAATCGCCGACGCAGCGGTAAGTCCAAGGCCCGTCAGCGCGCCCGAGCCAGTATATATTGTCGCGTGTCCGACACCATACGAAGTCACCGTCTTTCATCCGGTGCGCTAAAGCATTGTGCGCGGACTTAGCCGAGCGACCGTACGGAGAATGAGCCAAGTAATCCCCGTACAATTCGGCGTTCGTTGTTCCGTCGTCGATTCCTTCAATTTGCCAGCCGATTCCGGTCCATCCATTGGCGAAGCAAAATTTCCGTGCTTCGTCACACTTGGATTTGTCCTTTTTGAAGTCGTCTCTGCCCGAATTGAGAGCCATTTTCCACACGAGGTTCATGCTATCGCTCCCTCGACAGTTGCGACCGTTCACATTCTTGGTCGATCGCGTCGCGACCGATTTCGTCGATGCGGTTGACGCCCGACAGGGCCATGGCGACGCGCAATTCCTGACGCATGATCGCGAGCATGCCGCTGACGCCCTTCTGGCCGTCGGCGGCGAGCGCCCAGACCCAGGGGCGGCCGATCATCACGCCCTTGGCGCCGAGCGCGACCGCCTTGAAGACGTCGACGCCGCTGCGCACGCCGCCATCCATGTAGACTTCGGCGCGATCGCCAACGGCGGCGACGACGCCTGGTAGTTTCGAAATCGAGGACGCGACGCCGTCGAGCTGGCGTCCGCCATGATTGGAGACGATGACGCCATCGGCGCCGGCCGCGACCGCGGCGCGCGCATCGTCGGGCTCCAGCACGCCCTTGATGAGCAGGCGGCCCTTCCAGACGCTGCGCAGCCATTCGATGTCCTTCCAGGTGACGGACGTATCGAACTGGCTGGCGACCCAGGCGGTGAAGGCTTCGAGCCGCGTCGGGTCGGGCACGCGATCGGAGAGGTTGCCGAAGCCGTGCGGCTTGCCCTTCACCGCGACGTCGAGCAGCCAGCGCGGATGGCGCGCGATTTCCCAAGCCTTGACCGCCTTGGCAGGCAACGATTGCGACAGCGCGCCATTGCGCAGGTCGCGATGGCGCATGCCGGTGACGGCGAGATCGACAGTGAAGGCGAGCGTCGTGCAGCCGGCGGCTTCTGCGCGGGCGAGCAGGTCCTGCACGACGCCGCGGTCGCGCATCATGTAGAGCTGGAACCAGAACGGCCTGGACGCGGCGTTCTTCACCTCCGTCAGATCGCAGATGCCGACGGTGGAGAGCGTGAAGGGCACGTCCATCGCATTGGCCGCGCGCACCGCTTGCGTCTCGCCGCGCCGCGCCATCATGCCAGCCATGCCGACGGGCGCGAGAATGACGGGCATGGCCGCCTGTTCGCCGGACAGGACAGTCGAGGTGTCGATGTTGGAGACGTCGCGCATCACGCGCTGGCGCAGCGCGATGTCGCGAAAACCCGCGGTATTTGCGGCGAGGGTGATCTCGGCGTTCGCGCCGCCGTCGATATAGTCGAACAGGAAGCGCGGCAGGCGCCGCTCGGCGAGCCGCCGGTAATCGTCCGGCGTGACCGGGATGACATTGTAGGTTTTTCCCAAACGCGCCTCCCGCCCCGTGACGCGAGCCGCGTCACGCCGCCATTAACGGCGCGCCGACGGCGTCGCGTCAATCGCGCGCGACAAACGCGGTCGCTTCACTCGCCGGCAAAGCCGCCGCCGAAGACGCTGACGAAGGCCAGCATCAGACCGACGGCGCAGAACAGGCCGATGAGGCCGATCAGAACAATCCGTTCCTGTTTGTGGTCGCTCGACATTGCAACGCTCTGGCGTGCGCCCGATCGCGCGCTCTGCGCCGGGTGCTAGCACGCCGTGCGGGCGGAAACATGTCCGGATCGTCGCGGCGCGTTACGCGCCGGACCCCAGTCGCGCGAGCAGCTTTTTCGCGCGTTCGAGATGCGGCTTGTCGAGCATTTCGCCGTCGAGGCCGATCACGCCGGCCGTCGGATTGTCGGCAAAGGCCTGCACGATCTTCTTCGCGCGCTCGATCTCGGTGGCCGGTGGCGTGAAAATCTCATTGATAACAGGCACCTGCGCAGGATGGATCGCCATCTTGCCGGTAAAGCCGTCGCGCCGCGCCTCGATGCATTCGCGGCGGAAGCCCGCCTCGTCGCGGAAGTTCGGATAGACGGTGTCGATCGGTTGCACCCCGGCCGACACGGCGGCGAGCAGCGTCATGTTGCGGGCGAGCACATAGACCGGCGCATGCACGCCGTCCGGCAGGCGGTTGGTTTCCGCGCCGAGGTCGGCGGAAAGATCCTCCGCGCCCCAGGTCAGGGCGACGAGGCGCCGGCTGGCGCCGCGATAGGTCGACAGGCCGAAGATCGCGCTCGCCGTTTCCGTCGCCACGCAGCAAATGCGCGTCGCGCCGTCGGGAATGTCGTTCTCGGCCTCGCGTACCGCCAGCTTGGCGGCCAGATGCTGCACATCCGCGCCGCCCTGCGATTTCGGCAGCAGAATGCCGTCGGGCCGGCCGGGCGCGACCGCGTCGAGATCGGCGTCTGTGAGGCCGGTGTCGAGCGCATTGACGCGGACGTAGAGCAGGGGGCGCTTGTCGAGTTTTCGCGCGCTCGTCAGGAATTCGCGCGCCATTCTTCGTGCGGCTTCCTTGTTGGCGGCGGCGACGGAATCCTCGAGGTCGACGAACAGGCAGTCGGCGCCGGCGTCGAGCCCCTTGGCGAGCTTCTTTTCGGAATCGCCGGGAACGAAGAGCTGCGAGCGCATCAGACTTCCACCGTGTCGGAGGGACGCTTCAGCATGAAGCCCTGGCGCTTGCATTCGGCGACCAGCGTGCCGTCCTGCTTGTAGGCGCGGTGCAGGAAATCGACGATGCCAGCGTCCTTGCGCGACTTGGATTCGCGCGCGCCGACGATCTCCGTCTCGACGCGGATGGAGTCGCCCTCGAAAAGCGGCGCCGGGAATTTCACGTCGGTCATGCCGAGATTGCCGATGGTCGTGCCGACCGTCGTGTCGTTGACGGAAATGCCGATCATCAGGCCCAGCGTGAACAGCGAGTTCATCAGCGGGCGGCCCCATTGCGTTTCGGTCTCGCAGAAATAGGCGTCGATATGCAGGGGCTGCGGGTTGAGCGTCATGTTGGAGAACAGCATGTTGTCCATCTGCGTGACGGTGCGGGTGAGCCCGTGCCGGAACACGCGGCCGACCTTGAAATCCTCGAAATAGAGGCCGCCGCGCGGATGGCGGGAGGCGGAATGGGACATGGGCTGTTTCCTCGCGTCGTTTTGCTGTCGCGGCTCTGGATACAGGCTTTCGTGAGCGTGACCAATCGCGGAGGGGCCGCTCCGGCCCGCTTAAACCTCCGTTTACCATAACCAACGATGATCGGAAGCGACCGGACCTCCTGTCCCGTCAAGAGCTTCTGTCCCGATGATCGTACGCAAGTTCATGCAATGGGCGGCCACCGCCGCCTCAGCCGAGCGGGCCGAGGGCGCCGGCTCGCTGGCGCGCGCCTATCTCTACGCCGATTTCGCACCCCAGGACCGGCGCGAGGCCGAAGTGGCGCTGACCGCGCTGCTCGACGACCCCGCCCCCAGCGTCCGCAAGGCGCTGTCCGAGGCCTTCGCCAGCGCCGCGGAAGCGCCGATCGCGATCGTCGTCGCGCTCGCCAACGACCAGTCGGACGTCGCCGCGCCCGTCCTCTCGCGCTCGCCGCTGCTCGGCGACGGCGAACTCATCGATTGCGCGGCGATCGGCGACGCCTTCGCGCAGGCCGCGATCGCGTTGCGGCCGAACATTTCGGCATCCGTCGCCGCCGCCGTCGCCGAGGTCGCGGCGCGCGAGCCGCTGATTGCGCTCGCCGTCAATCCCGGCGCAGAAATTCCCGAATTTTCAATGCGTCGTATGGTCGAGCGCTTCGGTGCGGACGGCGAGCTGCGCGAAGCTCTGCTGTCACGGCCCGGCCTGCCGCCTTCGGTGCGCAGCGATCTGGTGGCGGCCACCGCCAGCGCCCTGTCGCAATTCGTGGTCGGCTGCGCCTGGCTATCCTCGGAACGCGCGGATCGCGTGGTGCGCGAGGCGAGCGACAAGGCGCATGTGATGATCGCCGCCGACGCCGAACGGTCGCGCGACTGGCGGGCGGCGCGGGCGCTGGCCAAGCATCTGCGCGGTTGCGGGCGGCTGACGCCGAGCCTCGTCCTGCGCGCGCTGCTGTCCGGCAATTCCTGCCTGTTCGACGCGGCGCTGGTCGAATTGTCCGGCCTGCCGGAACGCAAGGTCCTGCCGCTGGCGCGCGACTGGCGCGGCGCCGGCTTTGCGGCGCTCTACAAGGCTGCCGGCCTTCCTGAAAAGCTGCTTCCCGCTTTCCGCGCCGCGCTGTCGGCGCTCGGCGAATTCGGCGCCTCCGCGCACGATTCCGGCGCGCGGCTGTCGCGCGCGATGATCGAGCGCGTGCTCACCGCCTGCGAGGGCGCGGACCCGATCGAACTCGGCTCGCTGCTGGCGCTGCTGCGCCGTTTCGATGCGGAGGCGGCGCGCGAAGAGGCGCGCGAGGCCGCGCAACGCCTGTTCGCGCCGGCGCTCGAGGCGCCCGACGTGGTCGTGCCGCTCGGCGCGCCCGACGGCGATCATGCGCCGCGCGTCATCGCCATCGACCTCGACGCGATCGAGGCGGAACTGGCGGCGGCCTGACCGTTCGCTGGCAATTCGCGAATCCGTCATGATGGCGCCGGGAGGATCCGGGGCGCGTGGACGGCATCGTATTTCTGACGGTTCTCGGCGCGGCCGCGATGCATGCGACCTGGAACGCGCTGGTGAAGGCGGGCGGCGATCGCTTCGCCTTCATACTGGTGCTGACGCTCGCGGAATGCGCGATGGGGCTCGCGCTCGCATTCTTCTTCCCACTGATCGACACAGCTGCGCTGCCGTGGCTTCTGCTCTCCGGCGTCCTGCATGTCGGCTACATGCTGTTCCTGACCGAAGCCTATGCGCATGGCGACCTCGCGCAGGTCTATCCGCTCGCGCGCGGCACAGCGCCGCTGATCGTCGCGCTCGTCGGCGCGCTCGCGCTGCGCGAGGCGCTGAGCGCGACAAAGCTCGCGGCGGTCGCCTGCATCGGCGTCGGCGTGGTGGCGCTGTCGCTGCGCGGCGGCGGCGATCTCGGGCGGATGCGCGGCAAGGCGGTCGCTTTCGCGCTTGGCACGGCGTGCTTTACCGCGGCTTATACGCTGGTCGATGCGCTCGGCGCGCGCGCGTCGGGCTCAGCGTCCGCCTATACCTGCGCGATGTTCGTCCTGTCCGGCGGGGGCCTCGTTGCGGTTGGCCTTGTCAGGCGCGGCGTGACCGCGCTGTCGGTCGACGCGCGGGTCTGGCGGCTCGGCGCGCTCGCGGGCGCATTATCCTTTCTCGCCTATTGGGCAGCGATCTGGGCCTTCACGAAGGCGCCCGTCGCCCTTGTCGCGGCGCTGCGCGAGACGAGCGTGCCGATGGCCATGCTGATCGGCGTCGTCTTTCTCGGCGAACGCGGCGGCGCGTGGCGCTGGACGGCGGCGGGGCTCATTGCGGCCGGCGTCGCGCTGATGCGTTTGTGAGCGCTTCGCAGGCGGCGCCTGCGCGGCTAGACTGAGCTCCCAGATCAAAGCCATGCCGATCCAGAAGCCCGCAACGCTCGACGAACTCGCCCGCTACCCACGCATGACGCGCTGGTTCGGGCTCATGCTGCTGATCAAGCTCGCCTGGCGCGTCGCGATCGCGGAATTGTTCGGCCGTTTCGCCGACGGGCGGCTGATGGTGGCCGCGCTCGACAAATCGACCGAGGCCGACCTCGCGGCCGCCGCCAGCGCGCATCTGCCGGGCGGCCCGGACGAGGCGTTCACGCTCGATGACGACGGCGCGCTCTGGATAGATTTCGTCGCCGATCTCGGCGACGGTTTCGACGCCACATTCGCCATCGCCTCGCTGATGGCGCGCGAGACCCTCGCAGTCGGCGAACATGCGACGCGACGCGGGCGGCTGCTCGTGATGGGCGGCGACGAGGTTTATCCGCTCGCCTCGCCCGAAAACTACCAGCAAAGGCTGCGCGATCCCTACGACTGGGCTTTTCCCGATCCCGACCCCGAGAGCGATTCAGGCCCGCTCGTCTACGCCATTCCCGGCAATCACGACTGGTACGACGGGCTCGTTCTGTTCCTCGGGCTGTTCACGCGCCGCGACCGGCTGCATCTCGGCGGCTGGCGGTCGCGGCAGGGGCGCAGCTATTTCGCGCTCCAACTGACCGGGGATTGGTGGCTGTGGGCGGTCGACGCGCAGCTCGACAATACGATCGACCAGCCGCAGCGCGACTATTTTTCCGCGATCGCGGAGGCGATGGAGCCGGACGCGCATGTCATTCTATGCGGGCCCGAACCCGGCTGGCTCTATACGCGCGATCCGGATTCGAAATCGCTCGATGTCTACGATCTCATTGGCGACATCCTGCGCGCCAAATGTCCGATGGCGCAGATCCCGCTGGTCCTGTCGGGCGATACGCATCACTACAGCCGCTATATCGGCGCGACGAGCGGCGTTCAGTTCGTCACGGCCGGCGGCGGCGGCGGTTTTCTCGAAGCGACGCATCATCTCAAGGACGAGATCGCTATCAATCGCGGCGATCCGAATGTCGAGCTCGGATGGAGCGCGGACAAGAAGCTGCTGCATGCCTATGACGAAACAACAGGGCGACCGGCCGCATGGCCGTCGCGCGCGGAGAGCCTCGCCATGCTGCGCGGCGTGCTCGCCTTCGCTGTCCTCAATCCAGGCTTCGCTGCGGCGCTCGGTTGCGTCTATGCGCTGTTCGGACTGATCGCGCTCGGTATCGGCCATCTCTCGGCGGCTGTGGTGGCGCTGATCGTCGCGACCGCTTCCTTTCAGGACTACACCCGTCGTCAAGAAGGATCGCGCGCGCGTGTGAAGCTGCTGTCGCTGCTGAACGGCGCGGCGCATTCGCTCGCCTTCGTCGGCCTTGTCGAAATCTTTCTTTACTACGCGCCGCTGGCGCCGAACGAGGCGATCACCAATGCGGCTATGCTGCTCGCCTGGCTCGCGCTTGCGGGCGGCGCGGTGGCCGGGACCTTGTTCGGCGTCTATCTCTACATTTCGTCGCGCTGGCTCGACATCGGCCATGTCGACGCCTTCTCCGCGATGCGGCGCGACTCGCATCGTCATTTCCTGCGCCTGCGCATCAAGGGTGACGAAGTGACAGTCTATCCGATCGGGCTCGCGCGAACGCCGCGCAGAAACGAATGGCGCGGAAATCCCGCGCCATCGCCTGCCGAACCCTCGACCTTTGTCGCCGATCCGCCGCTCGAAGCGCAGCTGATCGAGACACCCTTTGTCGCGCGGGCGACCGTTCCGCCCTAGCGCTGATCGTCGGCGAGCAGGCTGCGATGAATGAGGCCGCCGACGAACCCGCCGACGATCGGCGCGACCCAGAACAGCCAGAGCTGCTGCAGCGCCCAGCCGCCGACGAACAGCGCCTGGCCCGTCGAACGCGCGGGATTGACGGAGGTGTTGTCGACGGGAATCGAGATCAGATGGATCAGCGTGAGGCAGAGGCCGATCGCGATCGGCGCGAAGCCGGCGGCCGCGCGCGCCTCGGTCGACCCGAGAATGACGAGCAGGAAGACGGCGGTGAGTACGATTTCGATCAGCAGCGCCGAGCCGAGGCCGTAGCCGCCCGGCGAATGGGCGCCAAAGCCGTTGGAGGCGAAGCCGCCGTCGAGCGAGAAGCCCGCCTTGCCCGACGCGATGACGTAGAGAACGCCGGCGGCGGCGACAGCGCCGATCACCTGAGCGATCACATAGGGAACGAACTCGCCCCATGAAAAGCGCCCGGCCGCCGCCAGACCAGCCGAGACCGCCGGATTGAAATGGCCGCCCGAAATCGGGCCGAAGGCATAGGCGCCGGTCAGGACCGTCAGGCCGAAGGCGAGCGAGACGCCGGCAAAGCCGATGCCGAGGTTCGGAAAGGCGGCGGCCAGGACGGCGCTGCCGCAGCCGCCGAAAGTAAGCCAGAATGTGCCAAGAAATTCGGCCGTCAATTTTTTACCAAGTGGATACATGTCCCCAATCCTTCTCAGGCCTGCTTGGGCGCGACGTTTCACGAACCGTCTGTGGCGCGCATGTGCCGAAAGTCATATCGCGTTTTTATCGGCCCTGCTCGGTTCGCTCTTGCTCGCGGCGCCAGGGCGCGCCGAAGAAAGCGTGCTGTCGTCGATCTGTCGTCTGATCGAGACATCGGCGCGGGCGGAAAAGTTGCCGGTCGACTATCTGACCAAGCTGATCTGGCAGGAGAGCCGGTTCAACGCCGGCGCCGTGAGCCCCAAGGGCGCGCAGGGCATGGCGCAATTCATGCCGGGCACGGCCGCCGAACGGGGGCTCGCCGATCCCTTCGATCCGGAACAGGCGATCCCGAAGGCGGCGAACCTGCTTGCCGAATTGCGCGCGCGTTTCGGCAATCTCGGACTGGCGGCGGCCGGCTACAATGCAGGGCCGCAGCGCGTCGCCGACTGGCTCGCGGGCAAGGGCGGCATGCCCGCCGAGACTCGCGGTTACGTGCTGATCGTGACCGGCGCGGATGTCGAGGACTGGCGCGCGGGCGCGTCGGCTCCTGCCTATGCCGGCTCTGCGGACTCCTGCGAGAAGATTACGGTGGCGCTGAAACGGCGCGGCGGCACGCTGTTCGCCGCGCTCGCGCCGACCGCGCCATGGGGCGTGCAGCTCGCCGGCAATTTCTCCAAGGCGCTCGCGCTCTCGGCTTTTTCGCGCGCGAGGGCGCGGCTCGCCACGGTGTTGGCCGGCGTCCAGCCCATGGTCATCGGCTCGCGGCTGCGCAGCCGGGGAACCCGGGTCTTCTACCGGGTGCGCGCGCCCGCGCAGAGCCGTGTCGAGGCGCAGGGCCTGTGTGACCGCATTCACAGGGCGGGCGGGGCCTGCGTCGTGCTCAAGAGTTCGCGCTGAGCGGGATTGCGCATTTTGGCGTTCGACCGCAGTGGCATGGGCGGCTTTAGACGCTAATATCGCTGCAACAATGACCTCGTCCTGACGGGCGCCTAGATGGCGTGTCGTTATCGGCATGAGCGCATCATGAGGAGACGCAGATGAAATCCGACCCCATCGTCATCGTCGGCGCGGCGCGTACGCCCATGGGCGGGCTGCTCGGCGATTTCGCCTCTGTGGCCGCGCCGCAACTCGGCTCGGCCGCGCTCGACGCCGCGGTTTCGCGCGGCGGCCTCAAGCCTGGCGACATCGAGAACGTCGTGATGGGATGCGTTCTGCCGGCGGGTCTGGGTCAGGCGCCGGCGCGCCAGGCCGCGCTCGGCGCGGGCATGCCGAAATCGACGGGCTGCACGACGGTCAACAAGATGTGCGGCTCGGGCATGCAGGCGATCATGTTCGCGCACGACATGCTGGCCGGCGGCTCCTTCGACGTGATGGCGGCTGGCGGCATGGAGAGCATGTCCAACGCGCCGTACCTGTTGCCGAAGGCGCGCGGCGGCTACCGGCTCGGCCACGACAAGGTGATGGATTCCATGTTCCTCGACGGACTGGAAGACGCCTATGATCGCGGCCGGTTGATGGGTACGTTCGCAGAGGACGCCGCGCAATCCTATCAATTCTCGCGGCAGGAACAGGACGCCTATGCCGTCGCCTCGCTCGAGCGCGCGGTGAAGGCAGGCAAGGACGGTTCGTTTGCGGCGGAAATCACGCCGGTGAAGGTGAAGAGCCGCAAAGGCGAGGCGACGATTGCGATCGACGAGCAGCCCGGCAAGGCGCAGCTCGACAAGATACCGACGCTGAAACCCGCTTTTCGCGAGGGCGGCACGGTGACGGCTGCGAATTCGTCTTCGATTTCCGATGGCGCGGCGGCTGTCACGATGATGCGCCGGTCCGAAGCCGAGAAGCGTGGTCTGACGCCGATCGCCACGATTATCGGCCATTCGACGCACGCTTCGACGCCGGGCCTGTTTCCCTCGGCGCCGGTCGGTTCGATCAATCGGTTGCTCGAGCGCATCGGCTGGACCGCCAGCGACGTCGACCTCTGGGAGGTCAACGAGGCCTTCGCGGTCGTCGCGATGATCGCGATGCGCGACATCGGCATTGCGCATGACAAGATCAACGTGCATGGCGGCGCCTGCGCGCTCGGCCATCCGATCGGCGCGTCCGGCGCGCGCATCGTCGTCACGCTGATCTCGGCGCTGCGCAAATACGGCATGAAGAAGGGCGTGGCGTCGCTGTGCATCGGCGGCGGCGAAGCGACCGCGATCGCGCTGGAGGCCGCATGATCCTCTCCGAAGAACAGCAGATGGTGCGCGACATGGCGCGCGACTTTTCACGCGAAAAGCTCGCGCCCTTCGCCGCCGAATGGGATCGCGACCATCGCTTTCCGGCGGAGGCGATCTCCGAAATGGCGTCGCTCGGCTTCCTCGGCATGAATGTGCCGGGCGAATGGGACGGCGCCGGGCTCGATTACGTTTCCTATGCGGCGGCGGTGATCGAGGTGGCGGCCGGCTGCGGCGCGGTCTCGACCATCATGAGCGTGCACAATGGCGTCGGCTGCATGCCGATCCTGAATTACGGCGACGAAGCGCAGCGCGAGAAATATCTGAAGCCGATGGCGCGCGGCGAATGGATCGGCTGCTTCTGCCTGACCGAGCCGGACGCGGGTTCGGACGCCGCCTCCATCCGCACGCGCGCGCGGCGCGAGGGCGATCATTACGTCATCAACGGCGCAAAGCAGTTCATCACCTCCGGCAAGAATGCGAAGGTGGCGATCGTCTTCGCCGTCACCGATCCGGACAAGGGCAAAGGCGGCCTGTCGGCCTTCATCGTGCCGACGGACACGCCCGGCTTCCGCGTCGAGCGTGTGGAATTGAAGCTCGGACAGCATCCCTCCGACACCTGTGCACTGGTGTTCGAGGACATGCGTGTGCCGGTCGCCAATCGTCTCGGCGCCGAGGGCATGGGCCTTAAGATCGCGCTCGCCAATCTCGAGGGTGGGCGCATCGGCATCGCCGCGCAGGCGGTGGGCATGGCGCGTGCGGCCTACGAGGCGGCGCGCGACTATGCGAAGGAGCGCAAGCAGTTCGGCAAGCCGATCATCGAGCATCAGGCGGTCGCGTTCAAACTCGCGGATATGGCGACGCGCATCGATGCCGCCGAACTCCTGGTTTTTCGCGCGGCGGCGTTAAAGGACGCGGGCCGGCCCTGTCTGAAAGAAGCGTCGATGGCGAAACTGTTCGCCAGCGAGATGGCCGAACAAATCTGTTCTGACGCGATCCAGATTCACGGCGGCTACGGCTATCTCGCCGACTATCCGGTCGAGCGCATCTATCGCGACGTGCGCGTGTGCCAGATTTACGAAGGCACGAGCGAGGTGCAGCGTCTGGTGATTTCGCGGGCGCTGGCGGCGGCGTAACACCTCGCATTGTCATCCCGGACGGCCGGAGGCCGATCCGGGAGCCAGCGGTGAGGGGCGGCCTCTGGTTCCCGGCTCTCCGCTACGCTTCGGCCGGGATGACAGACAGTTCACGCTCCGAACTGTTCGCGCAAAATCCGTTCTTCCATGGAATGGCCGGGATCATGCAGCAGGGTCAGCCCGACCGCATGGTCCATTTCGACCTCGACCCGCGCGACCTTGCGGAATTCGGAGTGGTCGGCGACCGCCGCTACCGGGCGCTTGTCGGATTCCAGCACCTCGATCACGACCTTGGCGCGGTCGGGCAGCAGCGCGCCGCGCCAGCGGCGGGGACGGAAGGCGGAGATCGGGGTGAGCGCCATCAGCGGCGCGCCGAGCGGCAGGATCGGGCCGTTGACGGAGAGATTGTAGGCGGTTGAGCCAGCGGGCGTCGCCACCAGCAGGCCGTCGGAGACGAGTTCCTCCAGCCGCGTCTGGCCATCGATGGAAATGCGCAGCTTCGCCGCCTGGTGGGTCTGGCGCAGCATCGAGACTTCGTTGATGGCGCGCGCGTCGTGGGTCTCGCCGTCGTTCGTGGTCACGCGCATGACGAGGGGATGGACGAGGGAGCTTGTCGCGGCCGCCAGACGTTCCAGCAGGCCGTCCTCGCGGAAATCGTTCATCAGGAAGCCGACCGAGCCGCGATTCATGCCGAAGACCGGCAGGTTGCGGCCCATCAGCTTGTGCAGGGTCTGGATCATCAGCCCGTCGCCGCCGAGCGCGATGACGACGTCGGCCTCGGCCAGCGGGCTTTCGCCATAGAGCGCGACGAGACGCTCGCGTGCGGCCTCCGCCTCCGGCACGCCGGAGGACAGATAGGCGAGGCGCTCGAGGCGGCGCGGGGCGGCCAAAGTGGCGGGCGGCATGGTCCTTCTCGTTCGCGCCGTTGTAGGCCCTCGCGCCGCTACGCGGAAGTGGCCATTCGGATTGGGCTCAAATGAATCGGGCGATCTCGTCGAGCGATTTCTTCGTGATGGCGGGCACGCGGCAGCCGTCGGCGGGCTTGCCGACCACGAGCAGGACAATGGCCTTCTCATTGTCCGGCCGGCCGCAGATTTCGTTCAGGAAACCCATAGGAGAGGGCGTGTGCGTGAGCGTCGCCAGCCCCGCCTCGTGCAAGGCGGCGATCAGGAAACCAATGGCGATGCCGACGGATTCCAGTGCGTAATAATGTTTTACGCGCCTGCCGTCCGGACCCTGGCCCCAGCGCTGCATGAAAATGGCGATCAGCCAGGGCGCGGTTTCCAGAAACGGCTTTTCCCAGTCGGTGCCGAGCGGGGCAAGCGCGTCGAGCCATTCCTCGCCCGCGCGGCCCTCGTAAAAGGCCTTTTCCTCGGCCTCCGCCGCCTGCCGGATGCGCGACTTGATCGCGGGGTCGGAGATGGCGACGAAGGTCCAGGGCTGCTGGTTGGCGCCCGACGGCGCGGAGCCCGCCGCCAGGATCGCCTGCTCGATGATGTCACGCGCGACCGGGTCCGGCGAAAAGTCCCGCACGGTGCGGCGCTTGCGCAGGCGGGTGGCGAATTTTTCCAGCCGCGCGCGGCTCTCTTGCGGCGAAATCGCCTCGAAAGCCAGCGGAACGGTCGGCTGGTCGCTCATTCCTCCTCCGCGCCCGGCGTGTGGCGCAGCATGAAATGGCCGAAGGCGGAAGCGATCGGCTTGGCTGGATCGTCCTGCCAGGCCTGCGCCTCGAAGGCGACGACGCGCCGGCCCTGCTTGACGATGGAGGCGCGCGCATAGGTGTCGAGGGCGCGGCCGGAGCGCAGGTAGTTGATGGTGAGGCCGATCGGCTTCGGCGGCCGCGCGACGCCGAGTTCGCGCGTCAGGCCGATGATCGCCGTCGTCTCGAGGAAGGCGCCGGTCATGCCGCCGTGGATCGCCGGCAGGATGGGGTTGCCGATGATGCGCTCGGAAAAGGGCATGACCGGCACGCCGTCCGCGCCGATGCGGATGCCGAGGCAGCGGGCGAAGGGGCTGTTGGCGAACAGGCCTGTCGGGTCTTCCGGCGCGTCGAGCGGCGGCGGCGCGCGATAGTCGCGCGGCTTGTCGCGCAGCATGTTGGTGCGGTTGGCGCCGGCCATGAAACAGGCGGTGGCGGTCGCGACCGGCTCGTCCTCCGATTCCTGATAGGCGGTCGCGCGCACGAAGGCGATGGAGCGCGTCACGCGATAGCAGACGGCGTGGGCCTTGATGTCGAGACCCGGCGTCGCGGGCTTCTGGTAGTCGATGCGCAGGTCGAGCGTCGCGATGGCGCGCCGGCCGTCGAGGGCGAGCTGGACCGCCATGCCGCAGCTCTCGTCGAGCATGGCGGTGACGACGCCGCCATGCAGCACGCCGGATTCGGTGTCGCCGACGAAAACCGGCCGGTAGGGCAGGCTGGACCAGGCTTCGCCCGGCTCGGCGCGATCGAGTTTCAGGCCGCTGAGGTAGCCATAGACTGAGCGACGCTTGTGGACAGCCTTTGCCAGTTCGTCGAACGGCATCGACTCGCGGTCTGCTGGATTTTCGGACATGGCGCCCTTCTAGCCGATGGCGGTCCCGCCACCAAGGCGCTCAGTCCGTCGGCGCGAGAAGGACAGGGCAGCGCGCCACGCGCAGCACGCGCTCGGCGATCGAGCCGCGCACCGAGGCCATGAAGCCATGGCGACGCATTACCGGCATGCAAATGAGATCGGCGGCAAGGCGCGCCTGGGCGGCGAGGATCTGCTCGACGACGGCGCCAGTGGCCTCATGGACCCGATAGACGGCGCGGCCCGGCGCGTCCGTGGGCGGACCGGCGCCGCGCCGGCCACCGCCGCCGACATAGAGAAGATGGATGTCCGGGACGCTCTCGCCCAGCAATTCGCAGAGCGAGACCGCCGTGTCGATCGCGCGGGCCGGCGGAATCCGTTCGGAGACCGGCACGAGAACGGATTTCAGCCGCACGGCGCCGCTTTCCGGCGCAACAAAGCCGCCGGCGTCGCGATGCACGCAGAGCGCCAGGCCGCCCGTAGCGCGCACGACGTCTTCTGCGACCGAATCCTGAAAAATATCCGGCGTGCCGCCGCGGTCGGCGAGCGCGAGCACCATCAGGTCGACACGCGCGCCATCGAACTCACGGATTATGCCGGCGCGCGGGCTTGCGTCCCAGACCAACTTCTTGTCGACCGTCAGGCCGGTGCGCTCCGTAACCGCCCGTTCGCTCTCCTCGCCGGATATCAGGCCCCAGCGGGCCAGAGTCGCACGCACGCGCGGGAAGGGATCGAAATTCGGCGCCTCGTGCGGCGCGTGGACATGAACGAGGCGTAGGTCGCCGCGCGCGGCCAGCGCAATGCGCAGGGCGTGAACGAATGCGTCGTGCGAGCCGGAGAAGCTCGTGGGATGGAACACGGAGCGAAAGACGTGCGGCATGTCCTCGACCCGAGGACGATACGCCTCGCCGGTCCAGAATGCCCGCCCCGGCGCGGCTCTACAAGTGAGGCCGCGCGCCGAGCCGGAATTCGAACCGGTCGCTGCCGGCGCGCGCGTCCCAGGCGAGGAAACGGTCGTGCGCGGCGAGGCAGCCGGCCCACAGCTCATTCCAGATATCGAAGGTCTGGCGGGGCAGGGGCGCAATTCCGCGCATCAGGCGCCAGCCGTCCTGCGTGATGCGGGTGGTCTTGCCGTCCGTTTCCTGTGCAATGGCTTCGTCGCCAGCCTGCGCCATCGCCGCGAAAAAATCGGCGAAAGCCGCGGCGCCGGCGCCGCTTTGACCGAGGATTGCGCGGCATTCGTCGAAGAAATGCATGCCGACGAGGCGCGCTGCGCCGCCGATCAGCCATTGCGCATCCTGCGGGCCGAACAGATCGATGGCCTCGGGCATGAGCGAGCGCACATATTCCATCGTGTAATTGCGCGCCGCCTTGTCGAGCCGCTCCTGTGGCCAGGTCGCGCTGGGAAGCTTCGGCGCCTTTTCGGGGTCGAAGGCCGGCGCCTCTTCGCCGCGCGAAAAACGCAGGCGGTCTTCGGGGGCGATGTCGTGGTCGTATTCGATGTAATAGCCTTCGAGCCCGTCCTGCCCGTCCGGCGTCTGCTTGGTGCAGACGAAGCCGAGGCGGGGGTTGCCGAGCGTGACGCCGTTATGCGCATGCCAGCCGCGCAGGATGGCGCGCGACATGTCGCCGGTCACGCCGCAAATTGCGGTTCCGTCCCAGATCCAGCGCGGCGGGGCGTAGCGCACCCAGGCCTTGCGGTCGCTCTCGGGCATGTATTCGACGCGCACGCCGCCGATCTGGTTCGAAAGGTAATGGTATTGCGCGCAGGCCACCGCATGCGGCAGGCCTGACAGCCCGAGTTTCTCGAGCCCTGGCACGAAGGTCGCCAGATGCTGGCGCCTGAAGATGCGGAACAGCAATTCGGAGGCAGCGTCCGAGCCGCGCCGCGAGGCGACGCGCAGCAGCGAGCCCGTGAGAAAGGTATGATAGAGGCGCGACAGGGCGCGCCAGCCCGCTTGTGCGTCGTTCATTTCGGCCTGCTTTCCTCTCCTGCCGCACAGGATAGACTGTGCGTACAACAAGACAAATCAGGGTGGGGCGCTCAATGGGCCAATCGGGCGGAATACTGGAAGGCATTCGCGTGCTCGATTTCGGGCGGTATATCGCAGGCCCCTATTGCGCGACGCTGCTCGCCGAATTCGGCGCGGAGGTGATCCGCGTCGAACGGCGGGCCGGCAGCGAGGATCGCTATGTGACGCCGGTCGGCGAGGACGGCGCGGGCGCGCTGTTCCTGCAGGTCAATCGCAACAAGAAAAGCGTGACGCTCGATCCGATGAAGGCGGAAGGGCAGGAAGTCTTGAGGAAGCTGGTGGCGACGGCGGATGTCGTCGTCGCCAATCTGCCGAAGCAGACGCTGCAGGCGATGAAACTCGATTATGATTCGTTGTGCGCGATAAAGCCGGACATCATCCTCACCACCGCCAACGCTTTCGGCGATACGGGGCCTTGGTCCGACCGCGTCGGTTTCGATGGCGTCGGGCAGGTGATGTCGGGGGCCGTCTACATGACGGGCAATGGCGAACCGCCGTTTCGCGCGGCGGTGAATTACGTCGACTTCGGCACGGCGCTGCATTGCGCCTTCGGCACGCTCGCCGCGTTGATGGAGCGCCAGAAATCCGGCAAGGGGCAGATCGTGCAGGGCGCGCTGCTGGCGACCGCGCTTTCGTTCACCAACGCCACGCTGATCGAGCAGGCGGTGATCCAGGCGAACCGCACGCCCACGGGCAATCTCGGGCAGACGACGGCGCCTTCCGACATCTATCGCGCGAAGGATGGCTGGGTGCTGACGCAGGTGACGGGACAGCCGCTGTTCGACCGCTGGGCGAAGCTGATGGGCGAAGACCATTGGCTGACCGACCCGCGCTTCTCCGATGATCTCAAGCGCGGCGAGAACGGACCTGTCATCAGCGAGCGCATGGGCCGCTGGTGCGCGGAGCGTACGGCGCAGGAGGCGGTCGATACGCTCGGCAAGGCGCAGATTCCGGCGGCGCCGGTGCTGAGCCCGCAGCAGGCGCTCGACCATCCGCACGTGCGGGAGGGAGGTTTCCTGCAGGAGATGGACTATCCCGGACTGCCGCGCCCGGCGCCCGTCTCGCGCGTCGCGCTGAAACTGTCGCGCACGCCCGGCGAAATCCATGATCGTGCGCCGTTGCTCGGCGAGCACACGCAGGAGGTGCTCGGCGCCCTCGGCTACGACGACGCGGCAATCGCCGCGTTGCGCGAACAGGGTATCGTCTGAATGCGGTTGCGGTGGGCCTATGTCGCTGCCTTTGGCCTGCCGCTTGTCGCGATGCTGTCGCTCGGCGCGACCGCGCCCGATGAACTCGAGGGCGTGCGCAATTTCTCGTTCGACGCCTATCAGCGCATCCGGCCGCGCGCCTGGTCGCCCGACACGCCGGTGCGCATCGTCGACATCGACGATGAGTCTCTCGGTCGCCTCGGCCAATGGCCGTGGCCGCGCGCGCGGCTCGGCGCGGTGGTGAAGGCGGCCTCCGATCTCGGCGCCGCGACGATCGCCTTCGACATGGCGTTTGCCGAACCCGATCGATTGAGCCCGGAATTCTTCACGCGCGATCTCGACGCGCAGACGCGCACGCGCGTCGAGGGCGCGATGGCGGGCGTGGAAAGCTACGATGCACAATTCGCGCGCGAGATTTCGAAAGCGACGGTCGTGCTCGGCGCGATCATGACCAACAATGGCTCGCCAGGCGTCAGCGCGCCGGTCAAGGCCGGCTTTGCCTATGCCGGCGACGATCCGACGCCGTGGCTCGCCGATTTCTCGGCAATCGCGGCGCCTTTGCCGCAGCTTGCCGGGCCGGCGGCCGGCATCGGCGTCCTGAACTGGCTGCCGGGCCACGACCAGATCGTTCGCGAGGCGCCGCTGATCGTGCGGTCGGGAACGACGCTCGTGCCTTCGCTGGCGCTGGAAGCCCTGCGGACAGCGCAGGGCGCCTCGACCATCATTGTGCGCTCCTCCAACGCCAGCGGCCAGACTGCGTTCGGCGCGGCGACCGGCGTCAACGCCATCAAGGTCGGCGATGTCGCGCTGGCGACAGGCCCGCATGCGGAGCGGCGCATCTACTTCAGCCGCTCGCAACGCGGACGCTTCATCCCGGCGTGGAAGCTGCTCGCCGGCGCAATTCCGCGCGAAGAGATCGAAGGCCGCATCATTCTCGTCGGCTCGTCGGCGGCGGGCGTGCTCGACCAGCGCGCGACGCCGCTCGACAGCGTCGCGCCGGGCGTCGAGATCCACGCGCAACTGATCGAACATGCGCTCGCCGGCGGCGATCTCGTGCGGCCGGACTGGGCGGCGCCGGCCGAACTCGCCGCCGCGCTGATCCTGTCTCTGATCGCCGCGCTTGCGGCTTCTGTCGTGCGGCCTTTCGTCGGCGCGCTGATCGGCGTCGTCGCCATCGCCGCCATGTTCGGCTTCGGCTGGGAGGCCTTTGCGACTCAGGGCGTACTGATCGATCCGATCTTTCCATCGGCGACGGTCGTCGTCGCCTATCTCGCAGGGCTGATCGAGCTGTTCCGCTTCGAACGGACCCAGAAGGCGCAGGTCAAGAACGCGTTCGGACGTTTCGTCTCGCCTGAAATCGTCGAGCGGCTCGCATCGTCGCCGGACAGGCTTACGCTCGGCGGCGAAAGCCGCGCGCTCACGCTGATGTTCTGCGACATGCGCGACTATACCGGCCTCGTCGAAGGGCTCGACGCGGCCGAGACGATTTCCTTCATGAATGATTATCTGACGCCGCTGACCGATACGGTGCTCGCGCATGGCGGCACGGTCGACAAATATATGGGCGACGCGATCATGGCGTTCTGGAACGCGCCGCTCGACGATCCCGCGCATGCGCGCAACGCCTGCCTGACCGCGCTCGCCATGCGCGCTGCGCTTGCGGGTTTCAACGCCTCGCGCGCGACGCTCGACGAGACGAAACGCCGCGCGCACCGCGACGCGCGCTTTGGCATCGGCCTCAACACGGGCCTCTGCTCGGTCGGCAATATCGGCTCGGTCAAGCGCTTCGATTATTCGGCGATCGGCGATCCCGTGAATGTCGCCTCGCGTCTGGAGGGTCTGACCAAGCTCTACGGCGTCGACATTCTCGCGAGCGAGGAGACGCAGGGCGAAGCGAGCGATCTCGCCTGGCTCGAGGTAGATTGCGTGCGCGTCAAGGGCCGCGAGGCGCCGACGCGGCTGTTCGCGCTGATCGGCGACGGTTCTGTCGAACGCGATCCGGCCTTCGGCGAGTTGCGCGGCAGGCACGAGGCCATGATTGCAACCTATCGCGCGCGTCGCTTCGATGAATCCGCGGCGGCGGCTGAGCGCCTGGCGGTCGAGCGCGACGATCTCGCGCCGCTCTATCGTGCTTTCGCGGAACTTGCGCGCGAGGCGGCTACGCTGCCGGAGGGCGTCTGGAGCGCGGTGCGCACGCTCGACAGCAAGTGAACGACGATCAGCGCGTGACCGGCACGCGCGCGGCGGAGCCGACGACGCCGCTCGCCGAGGCGCCGAGTTCCTCGATCTGATCGGACAGGCCCTCGCGTGTGCGGCCGTCGACGATGGCGAGCGGCGCCGAGACGGCGACGCCCGCCGTCCGGCCGACGACATTGGCGGCGCCGATCGCAACCGTGCTGAGCTTTTCGCCGAGGCCCGCCCTGGAATCGCTCAACGCCTGGCCGGAGGAGAGGCGCGCGCCGATCATCTTCACGACCTCCGGGCTTTCGGCGAATTTGGCGTGGCCGGTCGGATCGCCGGTCTTGATGTCGCTGAGATCGACCACACGCAGATCGGACTGCTGCAGCTTGGAGCGGTAGGGCTCCTTGTTCGGATCGATCGCGCCGACACGATCGGTCGAACCCCAGAGGAGGCGGGAGACAGCGAGCGCGTCGTCGTCGCGCGAGACGAACAGGGTGAAATCGGGCCTTGTCCTGCCCTCGTCGATCAGCCTGATCTGGCGGCGGAAGACGTCGACATCGACGTCGGGCGCCGCGAGCATGACGTTCCTGATCTTCTTCGAGATGCCGCGATTGCGGATCGACATCTGGCGCAAGGCCTCGATCGTCACCCAATTGCCCATGGAATGCGCGAGGATCGAGATTTCGCCGACCTTCGGATCATTGGCGAGCGCCTGTAGCGCGGATTCCAGACCGTCGCGCGAGTAGGTCGCGCTCTCGCGGTCGTAGGCATAGGCGAGCAGCTTGCCACGCGATGGCCAGGTGAACAGAACCGGCGTCACCTGCGCGCGGGAATCATGCACGATCTGCGCGAAGCGGTAGACGGCTTCCTCGAAACGCGTGTTGTAGCCGTGGACGAAGACCAGAACGCCATTCTTCGGCTTGGTCGCGACCTGCCCGTGAAAGCGGCGCAACGCCTCTTTCAGGTCAATCCGGTCGGCGCGCAGCGTGGCGAATTCGCGGTTGGGATTCGGATGCGCGGAGGAGGGCCATTGCACCTCGCCGATCTCGCGTGCGCCGTCGGGCGGGATCGAGATTGCGATGTCGGCGAAGGAAAGACCGCGACCGCGCTCGCCATTGAACATTTCACCGGGCGCAGCGTCGCCGCGGGTGGTGGCGACCAGCAGATCGACGCTGGAGGCGTTCGCGACGGCCTGCGCCGGCACGAGCGTGCCCTCCGGGCGGCCGCCGCAGCCCGCAACCAGGAAAGTCAGCGCAGCGGCCGCCAGGGCGGCCGCGGTCCGTCGAAACTGCATTTCGGCGTCCGCCAGATGCGAAATTGCGCCCCAGCCATAGTATGGGCGTGGGCATGAGGGCAAGGCGCCGGTTTGGCTGGTGCCGGGTGAGGGGATCGAACCCCCGACCTTCGGTTTACAAAACCGCTGCACTACCGCTGTGCTAACCCGGCGCCGGCCGCGCCGGGCGCGACCGTGTGGCGCCGTTGATCGGCCATCTCGCGCGCGAAATCAAGGCGCGGGATTGCGTCGAGCTTGCGGGCTTCAGCGCTGCTTGCCGTCGGAGACGTATATGTCGCGGTTCTTGGTCTCGGGGATGAAGACCATGCCGATGACGGCGGTCATGATCGCAATCGCGATCGGATACCAGAGGCCGTAGTAGATGTCGCCGGTCTGGGCGACCATGGCGAAAGAGATCGCCGGCAGGAGGCCGCCGAACCAGCCGTTGCCGATGTGATAGGGCAGCGAGACCGACGTATAGCGGATGCGCGTCGGGAACAGCTCCACGAGCGCTGCGGCGAGCGGGCCGTAGACCATGGTCACGAACAGGACGAGCACGAACAGCAGACCGATCAGGCCTGCGGTCTGGGCGCGAAAAATGTCGAACAGGCCGCTCATGCGCACGATGCCGGGATCGTCCGCGCGCGGATAGCCGGCGGCCATGAGAGCGGTTCGGATCGCCGCGCCGGTCTCGGCCGGGCGCGCGGAATCGAAAACGAAATCCTTGCCGTTGATGCGCACGACGGTCGTCTTCGATCCGGCCGCAGGCTCGATCGTATAGCGCACCGAGGATTGCGCGAGCGTATGCCGCGCCATGTCGCAGGATGTCGAGAAGACGCGCGTGCCGAGCGGGTTGAACAGCGAGCCGCATTGCGCGGGATCGGCGACGACGGACACCTTGACCGTGTCGATCGCCTTGTCGAGCGCGGGATTGG
>JACKJE010000016.1 GCA_020638135.1 Methylobacteriaceae bacterium
AGATGCCGATGACGGCGGCGACGCTGCCGAGCGCGAAAAGCGCGGCATGGAAGGCGTATTCGGGTGTCCACGCTTTCGCGGTGACGAGAAGCGAAAAGGCGGCGAGCGCCACGAACGCGACTATCAAGCCGAGTTCGCCCACACGCATCCTTTTGCCGGTTTGAGCTGCTTGCGCCATGAGTTTGCCCTGTTGCGCGAGAATCCTATCGGCCGACACGCGACAGACCTGCCGCGCGCCGTCGCCAAAGTGCATATCGCACCGCATCGAGACTTTGACATGCGTCAAGGTGTCGTACGCTCGATCTCAGCCATTTGGCGAACACGGATGAGGAGCCTACATGGCGGTCGCGACGGCACAAACTATCCAAGGGGATAAGATTTCAGCAGAATCCGTCGATCGACTGATCGCGGCCTATGGCGGGCGGGCGCCCCGCTACACGTCCTATCCGACGGCGATCCAGTTCACGCCCGCCATAACGGCGCGGCAATATGGCGCGTGGCTGAAGGGCTTGAAAAAAGAATCAGGCCCCCTGTCGGCCTATCTCCACATCCCCTTCTGCGACCGCATGTGCTGGTATTGCGGCTGTAACACGGCCGTGGTCAACCGACGCGGCCCGATCGAGGACTATGTCGCGCGCCTGCTTGGCGAAATCGACCTCGTCGCCGCGACGCTGAGCGAGCGTCTGGCGATCGGCAATATCCATTTCGGCGGCGGCACGCCCAATATGCTCGCGCCCGACGAGATCGGCGCGATTCTCGCCCGCCTCGCCCAGCGATTCGACATCACGCCGGACGCCGAGATCGCCGCCGAGATCGACCCCTGCACGCTGACCGAACAATGGGTCGAGGCCGCCGCCGCCGGCGGCATGAACCGGGCGAGCCTGGGCGTGCAGGATTTCGATCCGGAGGTCCAGAAGGCGATCAACCGCATCCAGCCCTACGAGACCACCGCTCGCGCGGTCCAGCTGCTTCGCGCCGCCGGCGCCCAGTCGATCAACATGGACCTGATCTATGGCCTGCCGCGCCAGACGCTCGAGGGGCTCGAAAAGACCATCGACATGGCGCTGGCGCTTGGACCGGACCGGCTCTCGCTGTTTGGCTACGCCCATGTGCCGTGGATGAAGGCGCATCAGAAGCTGATTCGCGAGGAGGAGCTGCCCGGCGCGCGCCTGCGCTATCGCATGCAGCGCCGCGCCGCCGATCTCCTGGAGGAGCGCGGCTGGCGCCGTCTCGGCCTCGACCATTTCGCCCGCCCCGACGACGGTCTCGCCGCCGCCGCCGCCGAAGGGCGGATGCGGCGCAATTTTCAGGGCTATACAACCGACGAGGCGCCCGTGCTGATCGGCTTCGGCGCTTCCTCGATCGGCCGCATGCCGCAGGGCTATGTGCAGAACGCGTCCGCCGTGCCGCAATGGCGCGAAAAGCTGGAGCGCGGCGAACTGCCGGTGGCGCGCGGCGTCGAAATGACCGCCGACGACCGCTTCCGCGCCGAGATCATCGAACGGCTGATGTGCGATTTCGCGGTCGATCTGGCGGAAGTCTGCGCCGCCCACCATCGTCCGCTCGCCGATCTCGACGGATCCGTCGCGCGACTGGCGCCGATGCAGGCCGACGGCATCGCATTGGTCCATGGGCCGCACGTGGAAGCTACCCAAACCGGCCGCGATTTCATCCGTTCGATCTGCGCCGTCTTCGACGCGCATCTCGAACAGGGCGCGACGCGCCATTCGGCGAGCATCTGAGCATCGGGGCGGGCGCGGCGAATTCCCCGGCGCAAAGCAAAAGCGACGCCGGCGCGCTTAAAATACATGCGCGCGGGCGTCGCCTGATGCGTCGACCGGAAGTCTCGCCCCCACGAAGCCCTGCCGATCTCCACATATAAAGAATATGTCGGGTCGTGGCCCGCCGCTGTGTGTCGCCTCACAATTCGCCAGCGATTGCGGCGGCCACCTCCTGCAGGGTCTGTCGGCACGGCCCGCGCGAGAGCAAATCCCGCAATAGTTTCAGACTTTTGCGACAAGGAAATGCGGCGAAAACAGGAGCATGGAGCGCTACGCGCGCTGCCGTGAAAACGTGACGCGCTCTATCCGGCCCCGCGCTTCAGCCGTTCGTGCAGATTGTTCTTGCGGCTCGCGCCGGCCTCGTCGATTTCCTGGATCTCGACCGACAGCGACAGGCCTCGCTTGGCGAACGCATCCGCCGTAATGTCGGCCAGCGTCGCCAGTACCGCCTGCGAAACGCGCCTGCGCGTTTCCTCGTCGCGTCCGCGCCCGACGCGGATCAGGATCGCGCAAAAGGCGTTCGACGGATCGCCGTCGGCGACGCGATAGACGTCGCGCCGTTCGGCGCGCGTGCGCACGCCGCCGATCGGGAAGACGCCGGTCGCGACGATCGTCGCGTGCACGCGATCGACAAGGTCGCGCGGCGAGACGTCCTCTTCCAGATTGGCGGAATATTCGATGATCACATGCGGCATGCCGCGCGCCCCGCGCTCACTGGACTGTGGAAAAAGCCGTCGGCTTCAGGAAGGAATTGACGATGTTGGACAGGATCGGCCCGTCCTTCTCGCTTTCCGCGCGCTTGGCGATCCATTCGGGGTCGGTCGCAAAGGCCATCCATTTCGTCTCGCGCTCGGCCATCGATTCCCAGCGCAGCATATAGGTGAGCTGGAGATTGGATTCGCCGACCTCCGTCGTCCAGAACCCCGCCGGCTCGATGCCGTGACGCTTCCACAGGTCGAGCGTCGTCTGCTCGAAACGCTGCAGCAGCGCCGGCATGCGGCCGGGCAGGCAGCGGTAGACCCGCATTTCGTAGATCGCCATGTCTCCTCCCCGTCCCCTTGTCGCGCCTTGGTGCGCCCTCATGCTGAGGAGCAGGCGAAGCCTGCGTCTCGAAGCATGGAGACTGCGGCCATCCTTCGAGACGCGATGCTACGCATCGCTCCTCAGGATGAAGGCGCGTGTGTCGTTCTCTCCCGTTCAGCCGTCGAGGCCGAGCAATATGGTTGGAACATTGGCGGTCCCGTCGCGCAAGGTGCAGACATGCGAGCCGGGTCTGCGCCCCTTGCGCGTCTCGGACAGATTGCGGCCGGCCGACAGCAATCGATCGCGCGTCGCCGCAATGTCGGGAACGCGCCACGACAGGCCGCCGAACCAGTCCGGCTTCTGCGACACCCCGCCCTTCAGCTCGTGGGCGATTTCCACCACCAGATCGCCGCAACGGAAGAACAGCAGCCGCGCCCCCCAGGCCGGATTGGACCGGTCGAGGCGCATGTCGAAGCCGAGCCGCGCGCCATAGAGCGCGACCGCGCGCTCCGGATCGGCCGTGCGGATGACGACATGGTCGAGCCCGGAGGCGGCGTCTACGGCGCCGTGGATCGGCGCCGGCCTCGGCGCGGCGAGCAGGATCGATTCGATTCCGTGCGTCGCCGCAACTGGAAGATTGCGCGCGCGAACCCCGTTTGCCGCGCCGTTCGCCTCGACCGCGCGCGCATATTCCGCCCCCGGCGCGAGCCCGCGCCGCTCGAACAGATTTGCCGTCTTGTCGAGATCGTCGACGCAATAGCCGATCGCCCACAGGCCCTCGCCGGCCGCCGCGAGCCGCGCGCGCACGGCGTCGCCCGGCGCTCCCGCGCCATCAGGCGCAATCAGCGCAAACCTTATGTTGGCGGTCGAGAACCATGCCTGCCGCGTTCCCTGCGCCGCGATGACGCCGTCGGGCGCGCGGCCGAACAACAGCGCATAGTCGCGCGATGCGGCGTCGAGATCGCCCGTCGCCAGCGCGATGTGATGGATGGACGTGATCATGTGGAGGCGGGTTATTTGCTCTTGGACTTGTCGCCGGCCGTGGCCGCGCCCTTGGTGAAGGCGGAGAAGAAGGAGCCCAGCAATTCACGGTTGGCGCTCATCAAGGGCATCCACGCCTCGAACAGCTTCTCGGGCGTATAGGTCTCCATCTCTTTCATCAGGCGCTTTTCCATGGCGTCCATCACCGCCGCCTGCATCGGCTGGACGTCGGGCAGTCCGAAGAACTGACGCGCTTCGAGCGGGGTGCAGTCGATGTCGATCGTCACCTTCATGCCTATCCCCTTGCGATCATTGGCCGGTTGGGCGGGAGAGCCCGAGCGTGACGATAGGGCTCCCCGCGCCCGCGCGCAAACCGGGCGGCCGACGCCGGCTTTTCCAGACCAGCGCGCCCATTGCGGCCGGCGCCCGACCATGCCATTGATCACATATATTCGAATGGGAGAATACAATGACTACTGTTCCGCTGCGCCGCGGCTTCAAGCAGATGCTCGCCGAGGCCAACGCCACCATCGAGACGATCGACGTCCAGCACGCCCTGCGCCTCGTCGGCGACGCCAGCGTCCAGTTCGTCGACATCCGCGAGGCGCACGAGGTCGCCCAGACCGGCACGCTGCCGGACGCGGTCCATGCGCCGCGCGGCTTCCTCGAATTCCTCGCAGATCCCGAATGTCCGATGCACAACAAGGCGCTGGCTGGCCGCAAGCTCGTCCTGCTCTGCGCTACCGGCGGTCGCTCGACGCTCGCCGCCAAGACGCTGCAGGACATGGGGATCTCCGATGTGTGCCACGTCGCCGGCGGCATCGCCGCTTGGTCAGCGGCCGGCGGTCCGATCCAAAAGTAAGCCGCTGCGTCGTCCTGTCGTTTGACAGGCCGGCGCCCGTCTGATTTCCATCGAGCCATGCTCGACCGTTTGCGTCATGTGCGCCTCTCGGCGATTGCGCTCGCGCTTTATGCGCTGGCGACGCTCACGGTCGGCTTCGCCCATAAGCCGATCGCGCTCGCCGGCCCCGAACCGGCGCTCGCGGCCCTGGCGCTCCACGACGACGCGCCACTCTCGCTCTGCGATCATGATGGCGGCGCGCCGGTCCACCATCAGGCCAGCGATGGCGTCTGCGACGCCTGCGCCCTGACCTCGGCCCCCGGCCTGCCGCCGGCGGATCAATGCGTCGTGCCCACGCCGCGCGGACGCAAACTTGCCCTTTCCTTCGACGCCGAAGCGCAATTTGCCCCGGCGACCCTGCATGCGCCGCTGTCGCGCGGACCGCCGGCCGCCTGAACCGGCGCCTTCGCGCATCGCAAGCCGACAATCGACTATCCCAGGCCGCGCCGTGCGCCGGCCGACCAGACATTCAGGATCATCCCATGAAGACCGTTCTCAAGACCGCCTGCGCGGCCCTGCTCCTTGCCGGCGCGATCGGCTCCGCCCACGCTGGCGACATTTCGCTCGAACATCCCTGGTCGCGCGCGACCCCGGCCGGCGCGCCGGTCGGGGCGGGCTATGTCACGCTCAAGAATGCCGGCGCCGCCCCGGACAAACTGATTTCTGCAACGGCGCCCGACGTCGCGGGGAAAGTCGAAGTTCACCAAATGACCATGGACGGCGGCGTGATGAAGATGCGCCCGATCAACGGCCTCGAAATCCCGGCCGGCAAGAGCGTGGAATTGAAGCCCGGCGGCTACCACATCATGTTCATGCAGCTGAAGAAGCCGCTCGTCGCTGGCGAAACGGTCAAGGGAACGCTCTCTTTCGAGAAGGCTGGCGCCGTGCCGGTCGAATTCAAGATCGAGGCGATCGGCGCGGGCGCTGGCGGCATGCCCGGCCACAAGGGGCATTGAGAACCTTGACGCGACTGGCTCTCATTCTCTGGTCGGCGGCGGCTCTGGCCGCCGTCGCCTTCGCCGGCCTGTTCTGGTTCACGTCCGGCGGTCCGCCGACGCCGGCCATCGGCGGCCCCTTCCGGCTGAAAAGCCAGACCGGCGAAATGATCGACAGCGCCGCGCTGAAGGGCAGGCCCTACGCCATCTTCTTCGGCTTCACCCATTGCCCGGAAGTCTGCCCGACCACCATGGTCGACATGGCCGCGCTGATGGCCAAGCTCGGGCCTGCGGCGAAGGATTTCAAAATCTATTTCGTCAGCGTCGATCCCGAGCGCGATACGCCGGAAGTCCTGCGCAACTATCTCTCGTCTTTCGAGCCGCATGTCGTCGGTCTGACCGGAACGCCGGACGAGATCGCCAAGGTGGCCAAGGAATTCCGCGTCTACTATCGCAAGACGCCGCTCGACGGCGGCGACTATACGATGGACCATTCCGCCTTCGTCTATCTGATGGGCAAGGACGGCGGATTCCGCAACGTGATCGGCTATCAGGAAAAGCCCGATCGCGCGCTGGAAAAGCTGAAGAGCCTGCTCGAGAAGGGCTGAGGCGCGTTACGCGTCTCGCGCCGAACACCTGCCCGCACCCTCATCCTGAGGAGCGATGCGTAGCATCGCGTCTCGAAGGATGGCCGGAGCCCGAGACGCTGAATCATGCTTCGAAACGCCGCGCTGTGCGCGCGGCTCCTCAGCATGAGGGGCGTGGAAATGCCGCGCATTTCGAGCCAGGCGCCGACGCGCCTCAGGTCGCCCATTCGTGCACGGGCGCGCCGGAGCGCTGGCCCTCGCAATAGGCTGCCATCATTGCAAACAGTTCGCCGCGCTTTTCGAGCGCGCGCCGTTGCCAGACGGCGCCCGTCTGACGCGTGCGCACGCGCGCTTCGATCACGTCGAGAAAGCCGCTTTCCTTCACGCCAAAGTCCGCCAGCCCGTCGCGCGCGAGCGGAATGAGACGTTCCAAGAGCAGCCTGTCGGCGGCGATCGCGCCGACGCCCGGCCAGTTCAGCTGCGCGTCGAGCCCATGGCGCGCGGCGGCGTAGAAGTTCGCCACCGCGTCGTCGAACGACAGCCCGCCGGTTCCAAACCTGCAGCCGACCGCCAGTGCGCGGGCGAGGCCGAGATAAAGGGCCGCATTGGCGATCATGTCGGCCAGCGTCGGACCGGCGGGCAGGATGCGATGCTCGATGCGCAGGTGCGGCGAGCCGTCCGCATCGAAACCGACGAGCGGGCGGTTCCAGCGCCAGATCACGCCGTTATGCAGCCGCAGATGCCGGAACTCGCCGGCCGGCGCATCGAAGGCCATCGGCAGCAGCGGCTCGTAGACGCGATGGTTCTCCTCGAAAATCTCGAACAGCGAATGCGTCGCATAGCCGGAGCCCATCGATACGCGCGGCGGGCCGGGCAGGACGACCGCCTGCTCGAACAGGGGAATGCGCGTCTCCTCCCACAGCGCCCTGCCGAACAGAAGAGGCGAGTTGCCGGCGACCGCCAGCACCGGCCCTGAAGCAGCGATCGACGCATTGTAATAGGCGCGCGAATCCTGCGCCGGCGCCTTGAGATGAATCTGGAACGAGGTCGTGGCGGCTTCCAGCATCACGTCGCAATGTTCCGACACGAGATGGTCGCGGCCCGCGATGTCGACGCGCAATGGCCGGCCGCGTCGCTGGCGCAGCACTTCGCGGTTGAGCGCGTAGTAGCGGTTGAGCGGCGAGATATTGGCGAGACTCATGTCCTCGTCGCGGATCGTCGGCAGCGTGCCGATCATCACGAGATTGGCGTCGAGCCGATGCGCCGTTTCGTTGCAGCGCGCCCAGAGTTTCGCGAGATCGGCAAGCGCGCGCGAAAGAACGTCGCCCGACAGCGCCAGCGGCTCGCAATTCAATTCGACATTGAAGCGCGACAGTTCCGGCACGACCAGGGGATCGTCGAGCGCTTCAAGCACCTGCTGATTGATCGGCGCCGGGAAATGATTGTGATCGAGAATCCAGGTCTCGATCTCGAAGCCGAGCATCGGATCGGTATGCGAAAGGCGATCCCCGGCGAAGGCCTCGCGCAGCAGCCGCGTCTCCTGTCCGAGACGCTCCGCAAAACGCGCCTTGTCCTCGCGTGAGAAACCCCGAGCCTCGATTTCCTCGCCCATGCCAGCCTCGCCGATCGGCGCAGTCTAGCGGCGTTTGCGGCAGTCGTAACCGGGGATCGCGCCCGCCTAATCCTCCGCCTTCCGCAATCGCGGCGCGGCATGCGGTCGCGGATTGACCGGCGTCGCGCTGAACCGCGCGGGATGGCGCGCGGTGCGCACGCGGCCGAGATCGGCGGCGTCGATCTCGACGAAATTGCCATTCTCCTGCGCCTGCGGATCGTGCAGCAGGTCCTCGCGCAAATTCACCCGCCCGCCCGGCGCGTCCTCATGCGCCAGCCGCGCGTCGAGTTCGGCGGTCGTGAACGACGCGATCTTCGCCTCCATGATCTCGCGATAGGCGACGCGGTTCGCCATGCGCAGCGTCGGCGTTGCAAACCGCGGGTCGTGATAGAGCTCCGGCGACTCGACGGCGCGGCACAAAGCCTCGAACTCCACCTGCTGCAAGGCCGACAGCGACACGTGCCCGTCGCGCGTCTGCCACAGCCGATAGCTCGTCGAGACTTCCGGCGAAGGCTCCGGCGGACTGTCGAGAAAGGCATGGTTCCACATGCCCTCCGGCCAGTTGAAGGCGAGCGCGACATCGAACATGGCGACCTCGACATGCTGGCCCTTGCCGGTCGTCGCGCGCGCAACGAGCGCGGCCGTGATCGCCTGCGCGGCGATCAGCGCGGTGACCTTGTCGCACACGTAGGAACGCACCAGCTCCGGTTCGCCGGACGGTCCCGCCTGGCAGGCCGCAAAACCGGCAAGCGCCTGCACAACGGAATCATAGGCGCGCGATTTCGCGCGAGGACCATGCGCGCCGAAGCCGGAGATCGAGCAATAGACGAGGCGCGGATTGCGCGCGGCGACCGCCTCGTAGCCGAAGCCGAGACGTTCCGCGACGCCCGGCCGGAAGTTTTGCACGAGCACATCGGCCTTCTCGATCTCGGCCCAGACGCGCGCGCAATCCTCCTTGCTCTTGAGATCGGCGACGAGCGCCTGCTTGCCGCGATTGACCGCGAAATAGAGCGCGCTCATGTCCTCCTTGCGCGGCCCGATCAGCCGCGAGGGATCGCCCTTGGCATCCTCCACCTTGATGACCTCGGCGCCCTGATCGGCCAGCCACGCGGCCGCGAGCGGCCCCGAGATCACCTGGCTCATGTCGACGACGCGCACGCCCTTCAGCGGTCCCATGTTGTTCCTCTTGTCTGGACCGCGAGCCTTCAGGCTCGCATGACGACCGCGAGCCTGAAGGCTCGCGTTCCCTTTCTCACCGCAACGGCCGGAAAAATTCCCGTATCTCGTGCGCCAGCGCCTCCGGCTGCTCCAGCGCGGCGAAATGCCCGCCCTTCTCCATCACGCTCCAGCGGCGGATGTCGTATTGCGCTTCGGCAAACGAACGCGGCGGCCGCATGATCTCGTTCGGAAATTCCGCATAGCCGAATGGCACGGGAATGCGGGCGTCGCGCGGGATCGGCCATTTGCTGTGGCGGCGATCGTAATAGGGCCAGAACGACGAGCCGATCGCGCCCGTCGCCCAGTAGAGCGTGATGTTGGTCAGCATGGCGTCGCGCGGGATCGCATTTTCGATCTCGCCGCCGCAATCGCTCCACGTACGGAATTTTTCGACGATCCACGCCGCGAGGCCGGCCGGCGAATCCGTCAAACCGAACGCCAGCGTCTGCGGCTTCGTGCCCTGGATCCACTGATAGCCGCTCTCCTCCTGCATCCAATGCGACGCCACTTTGTAGTACTCGATCTGCTCCGGCGTCGGATTTGGGAAAGCGGATGGATCGCGACCGGCGATCAGCATGTTGACGTGGAAGCCGCACAGCAAGGCGGGATGCATATGCGCCAGCAGCGTCGTGATGACCGAACCCCAGTCGCCGCCCTGCGCGCAGAATTTCTGATAGCCGAGCACATCGCGCATCAGCCGCGCGAACATGTCCGCAATACCTTCGAGGCCCACGCGTTTCTGCCCCTCACGAAACGACAGCGTGTAGCCCGGCAGCGACGGCGCGACCACGGTGAAGGCGTCTGCGGGATCGCCGCCGAAGGACGCGGGATCGGTCAGCATGGGAATGATCGTAGCGAACTCGACGATCGAGCCCGGCCACCCGTGCGACAGCAGGAGCGGCTTCGGATTCGGTCCCTTGCCCTGCACGTGGATGAAATGGACGCCGATCCCGTCGATCTCGACCTTGAATTGCGGAAAGGCGTTGAGCTTCGCCTCCTGCGCGCGCCAGTCGAAACCGTCGCGCCAATAGGCGACGAGATCGCGCATGTAGCCGACGCTCGCGCCGAAACTCCACGGCGCCTCGGGCGCCTCGTCGGGAAAGCGCGCGCGCGAAAGCCGGGCGCGCAGATCGTCCAGCACGTCTTGCGGTACCGCTATGCGGAACGGTTCTGGCTTCGGCGCAGCCATGCTGCGTCCTCCCTTTGGCTTGTTGGCGCATAACAGAGCCCATTGCGCCCCCCTTGCCAAGCTGTCCGACAAAATCCTCCGATGACAGGCCTTTCCGAACTTTACCAGAGCCTCGCGCTCTGCCAGTTTGCACGCAACCGAACATCAGGGAGAAACGCCATGGCCAAGAACGGCCTTCGTCGCGCCGCCATCGTCTCGCCGATCCGCACGGCGGTCGGCAAGTTCCAGGGCTCGCTGTCGTCTATTCCTGCCGGCGACCTCGGCGCCGTCGTCCTCAAGGAACTGGTCAAGCGCACCAAGATCGATCCCGAGAAGATTGACGACGTCATCTACGCGCAGGGCTACGGCAATGGCGAGGCGCCGTGCATCGCGCGCTGGTCGGCGCTCGCCGCGGACCTGCCGATCACGGTGCCGGGCTATCAGCTCGACCGCCGTTGCGGCTCCGGCCTGCAGGCCGTGATCGACGCCGCCATGATGGTGCAGACGGGCGCCGCCGATGTCGTCGTCGCGGGCGGCGTCGAGAGCATGAGCAATGTCGAATATTATTCGACCGACATGCGCAACGGCGCGCGCTCGGGCTCTGTCACCATGCACGACCGTCTCACGCGCGGCCGCGTGATGAGCCAGCCGATCGCGCGCTTCGGCGTCATCTCCGGCATGATCGAGACAGCCGAAAATCTCGCGCGCGATTATCAGATCAGCCGGCAGGATTGCGACGCCTATGCGGTGAAGAGCCACCAGCGCGCCACGCAGGCCTGGAAGGAAAACCGCTTCGCGGACGAGCTCGTTCCCGTCGCCGTCCCGCAGCGCAAGGGCGACCCGAAAATCTTCGCGCATGACGAAGGCTATCGCGCCGATGCGACAATGGAGACGCTCGGCGCCCTGCGCGCGATCGAAAAAGGCGGCGTGGTGACGGCGGGCAACGCCAGCCAGCAGAACGACGCTGCGGCCGCCTGCCTCGTGGTGGCGGAAGACCAGCTCGAAAAGCTCGGCCTCGAGCCGATGGGTTATTTCGTCGGCTGGGCCGCGGCCGGCTGCGATCCCGCGCGCATGGGCATCGGACCGGTGCCGGCGGTCGAGCGCCCTTTGCTCGCTCCGGGCTCAAGTGGAGCGACATCGATCTCGTCGAACTCAACGAGGCCTTCGCCTCTCAGGTGCTCGCCGTGCTCAAGGGCTGGGGCTGGACCGACGACGATTCCCGCCGCGACATTCTCAACGTCAACGGCTCCGGCATTTCGCTCGGCCACCCGATCGGAGCGACCGGCGTCCGCATCCTCGCCAATCTCATGTACGAGATGAAGAAACGCGACGCGAAATATGGTCTGGAGACCATGTGCATCGGCGGCGGCCAGGGGATTGCGGCGGTGTTCGAGCGGGCGGCGTAAGGAGCCCGCGCGCCCTCGTGCTTCGAGACGCGGTCCTTTGGACCGCTCCTCAGCATGAGGGCTAATGTTGCAACCCTGAACCCTCATGGTGAGGAGGCCGCGCAGCGGCCGTCTCGAACCATGGCCGCAAGCAGGAACGCCGACGCGGCCCCTACTCCGCCTCCCCCGCAAACTGCGGAAAATACTTTTTCAGCGTCGGCCCGCCGGCGCGCCACGACCAGCAGCCGTCGACAAAATACGGCTTTTGCGCGCGCGTGTTTTTCGTCTCCGCGCCCATGTTCGCGATGTCGCGATAGGACATGGACTGGAACAGCGTCGTGATCGCCGGCCCGATCAGCTCCGTCAGATGCGTGCAGGACGCGCGCTTCTCGAGCCGCGCGCGCACCGCCGCGCGCCAGCCACCGCCGAGCTTCAGCCCAACCAGCGCTTCCATGCGCGGCGGCACGTCGTTGCAGGTGACGTAGGGGACGTCGTCCATCGCGGCGGCAGCTTCGACGATGACGAGATGATCGTCGACCGTCAGGCGGATCGACATCTTGTGCACGGGGTCGCCCGGCTGGCGCGAACCGCGTTCGAAATCCTCATGTGCGAATGGCTTGGTGTCGAGCAGCGCGGCCTCGACCTCCCATAACCCATCGTCGCGCAAGAAACCTTCGCATTGCACGGTGCGGCTGTGGACGTGGCGACGGGCGGCGGGGGGCGGCAGCGGCATGGAGCCTCGCGGGAGATGCAGGATTTGGTCCTGCATCGCGCGTCGGGCGACCGAGGTCAAACCATTCAGTACTTGATCGTAGTGCGCAGGCCCGCCACGGCGGCGTTGCCGACGCGGCGCAGACCGAACGGATCGCGCGGATCGGGTACGCCGCCGGCCGGCCGGATCACATATTGGAAGTTCGGCTGCAGCGTCCAGCCATCGACCACTTTGTAGAGATAGGTCGCCTCGAGCGTCGTCTCGGACGAGCGAACCGGACCGGGTACGCCGTTGAAGAAATTCGTGTCGAAATCGAGCCCGCGCGCTCCGTCCGATATCCGCGCATAGCCGACCGCGACGCCGAAGGAATCGTCGGGCCGTCCGGGAATCACGCCGGTGAAGTTGACGCCGCCATCCATGTAGAAGCCGACGAGATTGCGATCAGACGGGCTGACCGAGGCGCGCAGGAAGACGCCGACGCCCTTGTCCGCCTCGCCGCTCGGCAGCTTGTAGATCTGCTGGTCGAGCACGCCGTAAATCCCGCGATTGCCACGACGGTTGATGGCGACGCCGACGCCGGCAGGATCGGCCAGCGACAGGCCGTCGACGCCGAAGCGCTGATCGGCGAAGCGGCCGAAATGCGTCCATCCGCCGAGTTTCGCCATCCCCGCAAGGCCGGCGATCTCGTATTTTCCTTGCGCTTCCGCGATCACGAAGGGGCGATCGCGCAGGCGGAACTTCACGCCATTGTTGTTGCGCGCCTGTGGATTGGGATTGTTGAACGGCGTCGCCGGTCCCGCCGGATCGCCGTTGAACACCGCCGCCAGCAGCGCGAGATTGCCGGTCGGTTCGATTTTGACGCGCACGCCCGGCGTCGCCAGCGGATAGGCGGGACCGCCGCTCGGCAGGTTCGCCGCCGTGATCGTCGGCCAGCCGAAAGTGCCGTTGATGAACAGCCCGCCCCAGGACGTCGTGATGAATTCCTGGTCGGCGGCGAGCTGACCGAAGCGCACGCTCGCTGCGCCCGCGAGGAACTCCTGCTGCAGCCAGGCCTCGAACAGGCGGGTCGCATGCGTCGCCTCGATATTGCTGATCGGCATGAGATTGCCGATGTTGAATGTCGACACGCCGCGTCCATGAATCTGGAAGGCGTTGACGTGCATCGTCAGACCGGAAATGCCGGTTATCTTGTCGAGCTGGCCGTCGAGCGTCATCTCGAGACGACCTTCGTAAATCGCGCCGGTGCGCGTCGCTCCGCCGCTCAGATTGGCGAGCCCTTCGCCGATATAGGTAAGGCCGATCTGGAAACCGAGATCGGCGAGCGCCTTGCGCAGACCGAACAAGCCGCCGACCGCCGGCGGCAGGCTGGTGGCGATGGACGGCGAGGGAATGCCGTCCGGCGCGATCAGCGGCTTCGGCGCCTGGGGCGCGGGCGCCGCGGCTTCCATCTTCGGCGCCGCGCCCGTGTCGGCGGCGCGCCCGACGTCGGGCAGGCAAATCGCGCCCGCCGCAACGAGGGCGGCGCAGGCGCGAAGGAAAGTCGGCTTTCTCATCTGGATGGTCCAAGACTGGAGTCGATCGAACAGATCGGGCGCAGCTATCCATCCGCTACTGCGGCCGGCCAAGTCAACGGCATCGCCCGATTATGGAATCGCTCGAATATCCGCGCGTCTTGCACGCACTCGGTCAGGCGCGGCTGGCGGAGGCTTTCAGCTCGGCCAGATTGCCCATAAGCGCCTCGATCGTTTCCGGCCCGACATTGTCGAACAACGACAGCACCAGTCGCTCGTTCTCTTTCGCATAGACCGCGAATTTCGATCTCCCCGCTTTCGACAGCCGCACGATGAAGGCGCGCCGGTCCTGCGGATCGGCCGCGCGCAGGACGAGGCCTTCCTGAACCAGCCGCTCGACGAGGCCGGTAAGATTGCCGTTCGTCACCATCATCCGTTTCGACAATTCGCCGAGCCGCAGGCCCTTCGGCTCGCGGTCGAGCTGCGCCATCAGGTCGAAAGCCGGCAGGGTGACGTCGAATTTTTCGCGCAGGCGCCGCCTGATCTGCGCACTGACGATGTTCGTGGTCGACAGCAGCCGCAGCCACAGGCGCAGCTCCGCCTTGCCGCCGCGCGCGACGGCCTCGAGATCGGCCGGCGCCTCGGCCAGCGCTGCTGAATCGCTCATCGCTCCCTTGGACCACGTCCCAATTCGCTTGACAATCAATTTTAGGCTTCGATATTTTATATTTCAAATAATAAGACCGAGGGGAGCGAACCATGCGGATCGTTTGCATCGGAGGAGGACCGGCGGGTCTCTATTTCGGCCTGCTGATGAAGAAGCTGCGGCCCGAGCATTCCGTCACGGTGATCGAGCGCAATCGCGCCTACGATACGTTCGGCTGGGGCGTGGTCTTCTCCGACCTCACCCTCGATTCGATGCGCGCATGGGACGCCGAGACGGCGGCCGAGATCGAAGTCTCCTTCAATCATTGGGACGACATCGAGCTTCTCTTCAAGGGAACCCGCCAGCGCACGACCGGCCACGGCTTCGTCGGCATCGGCCGCAAGAAGCTGCTCAACATATTGCAGGCTCGCTGCGAGGCGCTCGGCGTTCAACTCGTCTTCGAGCGGGACGTCGGCTCCGATCTCGAATTCCCCGATGCCGATCTCGTCATCGCTTCGGATGGCGTCAACTCGAAGATCCGCGACCGCTATGCGGACATTTTCAAGCCCGACCTGCAGGTGCGGCCCAACCGCTACATATGGTTCGGCACGACAAAACTCTACGACGCCTTCACCTTCGATTTCCGCCGCACCGCGCACGGCTGGTTCCAGGCGCACATCTATCGCTTCGACGACACGACCTCGACCTTCATTGTCGAGACGACGGAAGAAACGTTTCTGGCGCACGGGCTCGACAAGGCCGATCAGGCCGAATGCATCGCCTTCTGCGAAAACCTTTTCGCCGAGGTTCTCGGCCGCGCGCCGCTGATGACCAATGCGCGTCACTTGCGCGGCTCGGCCTGGCTCAATTTCAACCGGCTGATCTGCGAGCGCTGGAGCCATTTCAACGGCCAGAGCCATGTCGTTCTGATGGGCGACGCCGCCCATACCGCGCATTTCGCGATTGGCTCCGGCACCAAGCTCGCCATCGACGACGGCATCGAACTCGCCCGCCAGTTCGAACGCATCGGCCACGATGTCGGCAGCATTCCCGCCGTGCTAAAAGCCTACGAGGAAATCCGCCGCGTCGATGTGGCGCGCATCCAGAACGCCGCCCGTAACGCCATGGAATGGTTCGAGGTCGTCGGATTTCGATACGCCGACGCACTCGATCCCGAGCAGTTCATGTATTCCATGCTGACGCGTTCGCAGCGCATCAGCCACGAGAACCTGCGCCTGCGCGACCGTGCATGGCTCGAAGGTTTCGAGCACGATTTCGCGATCAAGGCGCATGCCGCCAACGATTCCCTGCCGCCGGCGCTCACCCCTTTTCGGGCGCGAGGCGTCACGCTTTCAAATCGCATCATCGTCTCGCCCATGGCCATGTATTCGGCTGTCGATGGTCTGCCGAACGACTTCCATCTCGTGCATCTCGGCGCGCGCGCGCTCGGCGGCGCGGCGTTGGTCTTCGGCGAAATGACCTGCGTTTCGCCCGACGGCCGCATCACGCCCGGCTGCCTCGGTCTGTGGAACGACGAACAGGCCGCGCAATGGAAGCGCATCGTCGATTTCGTACATCGCGAGACGCCGGCCAAGTTCGGCATCCAGCTCGGCCATGCCGGCCGCAAGGGCGCGACGCGCGTCGCCTGGGAGGGCATGGACGAGCCGCTGGCGTCGGGCGGCTGGCCGCTCGTCTCCGCCTCCGCCCTGCCCTATCTCGCGCACAGCCAGACACCGAAGGCGATGGACCGCGCCGACATGGATCGCGTGCGAGACGATTTCATCGCCGCCACGAAACGCGCCGCCGCGACCGGCGCCGACTGGCTGGAGCTGCATTGCGCACACGGCTATCTGCTGTCGAGCTTCTTGTCGCCGCTGACCAACAGGCGCACCGACGAATATGGTGGCGACCACGCGAGCCGCGCGAGATTCCCGCTCGAAGTATTCTGCGCCATGCGTGAAAACTGGCCGGCCGGCCAGCCGATGTCTGTGCGCCTCTCGTGCACGGATTGGAACGCCGCCGGCAACACGCCGGAAGACGCCGCCATCTTCGCTGCGCTATTCAAGGCCGCAGGCGCCGACGTCATCGACTGTTCGGCGGGACAGGTGACGAAGGACGAGAGCCCCGTCTACGGCCGCATGTTCCAGACACCCTTCTCCGACAAGATCCGCAATGAGGTCGGCGTCGCCACGATCGCCGTCGGCGCGATCACTGAACTCGACCAGGCCAATTCCATCATCGCCGCCGGCCGCGCAGATCTCTGCGCAGTGGCGCGGCCGCATCTCGCCGACCCCGCCTGGCTGCTGCACGAGGCGGCAAAGCTCGGCGTCGCCGGTCTCGTCTGGCCGAAGCAATATCTCTCGGGCAAGATGCAGTTCGAGGCAGGACTGCAACGCGCCGCAAACGCGACATAGCGGGGGCAGATGAGCGCGACCGAATTTGCAGGGCGTCACGTCCTCGTGACGGGCGCGGGCTCCGGGATCGGAGCGGCCATCGCACAGGCCTTTGCGGAACGTGGCGCGCGCGTCTCGCTCGCCGGCCGCCGCCGCGCGCCGCTGCAAGATGTTGCGCGCGCGCTGCCTCCCGGCGCATCGCTCGTGCTCGCCGATTTCGACGTCACGAAGGCCGCCGCCATCGCCAATGGGCTCAACATTGCACGTGAAAAATTCGGCGCCGTCGACATTCTCGTCAACAATGCTGGCGACGCGCCGAGCGCGCCCTTCGAGAAAATCGACGAAGCCATGTGGTCGCATACGATCGGCGTCGATCTCACCGGCGTCTTTCTGGTGACGCAGGCCGTGCTGCCCGATCTGCGCAAACGTGGCGCCGGCGCCCGCATCGTCAACATCGCCTCGACCGCGGGACTCAAGGGCTATGCCTATGTCGCCGCCTATTGCGCGGCCAAGCACGGCGTCATCGGTCTCACGCGCGCGCTCGCACTCGAACTGGCGCGCGCCGGCATTACCGTCAACGCCATCTGTCCGGGCTTTGCCGATACGCCGCTCGTTCAGCGCTCGGTTGACGCGATCGTCGCCAAGACCGGCCGCACGGCGGACGAAGCGCGGCGCGAACTGGCGAAAAACAATCCGCAGGGTCGGCTCATCGATCCCAAGGAAGTGGCGGCGGCGACGCTGTGGCTCGCGTCGTCAGCCGCGCATTCCATCACCGGCCAGGCGCTGCCGATCGCCGGCGGCGAAGTGATGGCCGGCTGAAACGCAGGAAGATCGGAGGACGCCATGTCCGCAGGCGACACGCGACGGGGAGGAAGGCTCGGACCGAGCGGCCATGTCGACACATTCGCGCGCGACAACCTCCCGCCGCGCGAACAATGGCCGGACTTTCTGCTCGACCGTCCCGAGTTTCAATATCCCGACTGGCTGAACGCCGGCGTGGAGCTGAGCGATCGTCTCGTCGAACAGGGCTTTGGCGATCACATCGCGCTGATCGGCAACGGCCGCGTGCGCACCTACAAGGAACTGTCCGACTGGACCAACCGCCTCGCCCATGCGCTGGTCGAGGATTTCGGCGTCAGGCCGGGCAATCGCGTGCTCGTACGCTCCGGCAACAATCCCGCAATGGTCGCCGCCTGGCTCGCCGCGACCAAGGCCGGCGCTGTCGTCGTCAACACCATGCCGATGCTGCGCGCCGGCGAACTCACGCAGATCATCGACAAGGCGCAAGTCTCGCTCGCGCTTTGCGACAGCAGGCTTGCGGAAGAACTCGAGACGGCGGCTGCGACCAGCGCCGTCCTGAAACGCATCGTGCATTTCGACGGCACCGCCAATCACGAGGCGGAGCTCGATCGCGCCGCGCTCCACAAGTCGACGCGCTTCGAGGCGGTGAAGACCGGCCGCGACGACGTCGCGCTGCTCGCCTTCACCTCCGGCACGACCGGCAAGCCCAAGGCGACGATGCATTTTCATCGCGACATCCTGCTGATGGCCGATGGCTATGCGCGCGAAGTGCTGAAGATCGAACCAAAAGACGTGATCGTCGGCTCGCCGCCGCTCGCCTTCACTTTCGGCCTCGGCGGGCTCGCGGTGTTTCCGTTGCGCGTCGGCGCGACCGCGACGCTGATCGAGACCGCGACGCCGCCCAATCTCGTCAAATATATCGACGCCTATCGCGCGACCATCGTCTTCACTGCGCCGACAGCCTATCGCGTGCTGCTCGGCGCCTTGAAGGACGGCGCGGATTTTTCCTCGCTGCGGCTCGCCGTCTCCGCCGGCGAGACCCTGCCCAAGCCCGTCTACGACGACTGGATCGCCAAGACCGGCGTGGAAATTCTCGACTCCATGGGTTCTACCGAGATGATCCATGTCTTTATTACGAGCCGCATCGGCCAGTCGCAGGGCGGCGTGACGGGGCGGCCCGTCACCGGCTATGACGCGCGCATTGTCGACGACGACATGAACGATGTTCCCGCCAACACGCCGGGACGTCTGGCGGTGCGCGGCCCCACGGGCTGCCGCTATCTCGCCGACGAGCGCCAGTCGAACTACGTGCGCGACGGCTGGAATCTCACGGGCGACACCTTCACCTGCGACGAGAACGGGCTGTTCCGCTTTGTCGCCCGCGCCGACGACATGATCATCTCGTCGGGCTACAACATCGCGGGCCCCGAGGTCGAAGCCGCGCTGCTCGCCCATCCCGCCGTCGCCGAATGCGGCGTCGTCGGCGCGCCCGACGAGGAGCGCGGCGAAATTGTCGCCGCCTATGTCGTGCTGGCGTCCGGGCAATCGCCATCGCCCGTACTCGCGAGCGCGCTGCAGGATCACGTCAAGGCGACGCTCGCGCCCTACAAATATCCGCGCGTCGTTCATTTCGTCGACGCGCTGCCCAAGACGTCGACCGGAAAGATTCAACGCTTCGTGCTGAGAGCCGAAGCACGCCAATAGGAGGTCTCATGCACAAGATCGTTCAGCCCGAAGGCTGGCCGCGCCCCAAAGGCTACGCCAATGGCGTGCTCGCGCAGGGCAGGATGCTGTTCGTCGCCGGCCAGGTCGGCTGGAACGAGAAGGAGCTGTTCGACAGCGACGATTTCGTCGCGCAGACCGAACAGGCCTTGAAGAACATCGTCGCGATTCTCGCGGCCGGCGGCGGCAGGCCCGAGCACATTGCGCGCATGACCTGGTATGTGACGGACAAGCAGGACTATCTCGGTCGCCTCGCCGAGATCGGCGCGGTCTACCGCAAGGTGATAGGCCCGGTCTACCCCGCCATGTCGCTGGTGCAGGTGGCGGGCCTCGTCGAACACGGCGCCAAGCTGGAAATCGAGGCGACCGCCGTCATACCCTGAAGAGGAACAACAGGCGGGATTCGATCATGCATGACGGCGCTTCACGCGCGCGGCTCTGGCTCGGCGGCGCACGGCCGCAGACGCTGGTTCTGTCGCTGACGCCGATCATGGTCGGCGCCGCCTATGCGTTCGCGGTCTTGCATCGCCTCGCGCTCGCGCCTGTGCTCGCGGCGACGCTGTCGGCGATCGCGATCCAGATCGCGACCAATCTCGCCAATGATTCCGCCGACGGCGGGCGCGGCGGCGACGGCGCCGAACGGCTTGGCCCGGCGCGCCTCGTCGGCGCAGGGCTGATGTCGGCCGAAAGCGTGCGGCGCGGCGCTCTGATCGCGAGCCTCATTGCCGCCCTCGCGGGCGCAATCGTCGTCGCTTACGGCGGCCTGCCCATTCTTGCCGTCGGCGTCGCCTCGCTCGTCTGCGCATGGGCCTATTCCTACGGCCCCGCGCCGATCTCGGCTTCGCCGCTCGGCGAGATCTTCGTCATTCTGTTCTTCGGGATCGCGGCGACGGTGGGAACCGTCTGGATCGCGGCCGGCGCGCTCGATGCGACAGCGATCCTGCTCGGCGCGGCATTGGGTCTGCCCGCCGCCGCCGTGCTGACGGTCAACAATCATCGCGACCGCGCGCAGGATGCGGCGAACGGCCGGCGCACGCTCGCCATCCTCCTCGGCGCGCGCGCGACCGTGTGGCTCTACGGGTTCGAACTTGCCGGCGCCGCGCTGCTTTCGGCCTATGCGCTGCTGCCGCTGTCGCGGGCTGCGATCCTGATCGCGCTCATCGGCGCCGGCGCGGCGCTCGTGCGCGCGGCCGCGCTCGCGCATGTCCCGGTTTCGCGCGCGCTCAATGCGCAGCTCGTCGCAACCGTGCGTTTCCAGATCGCGCTGGCGGCCGGCGTCATCGCGCTGCTGCTCGGTCTGCCGCGCTGAGACAAAAGAAAAGCCCCGCCGCAATGCGCGACGGGGCTCTTTTCACAACAGCGAACGTCCGATCAGGCGCCGACCGTCTCCGCCACTTCCACGAATTCCGGAATCTGGTCGAAATTCATGTAGCGATAGACTTCCGCGCCCTTGCCCGCGAGGCCGCCGACCGCCGCCATATATTCCTCCATCGTCGGGATCCTGCCGAGCAGAGCGCCGACGGCGGCGAGTTCGGCCGACGAGAGATAGACGCGCGTGTCGATGCCGAGGCGGTTCGGGAAGTTGCGCGTCGAGGTCGAGAGCGCGGTCGAACCCTTGCGGATCTGCGCCTGGTTGCCCATGCACAGCGAACAGCCCGGCATTTCCATGCGCGCGCCGGACTTGCCGAGGGTCGCGTAATAGCCCTCTTCGGTCAGGATATGCGCGTCCATCTTGGTCGGCGGCGCGATCCACAGGCGCGTCGGAATGTCCGACTTGCCGGCCAGAATCTTACCCGCCGCGCGGAAATGGCCGATGTTGGTCATGCACGAGCCGATGAAGACCTCGTCGACCTTGTCGCCGGCGACGTCGGACAGCGTCTTGATGTCATCGGGATCGTTCGGGCAGGCGAGCAGCGGCTCCTTGATCGCGTTGAGATCGATCTCGAACACCGCCGCATATTCGGCGTCCGCGTCGGGCTGCATAAGATGCGGATCGGCGATCCACGCTTCCATTTTCGCGATGCGGCGCTCGAGCGAACGCTTGTCCTGGTAGCCCTGCGCGATCATCCACTTCATGAGCACGATGTTCGAGCGCATGTATTCGATGATCGGCTCCTTGTTGAGCCGCACGGTGCAGGCCGCAGCCGAGCGCTCAGCGGAAGCGTCGGACAGTTCGAACGCCTGCTCCACCTTGAGATTCGGCAGACCCTCGATTTCCAGGATGCGGCCGTTGAAGACGTTCTTCTTGCCCTTCTTCTCGACCGTGAGATCGCCGGTCTTGAGCGCCGCATGGGGGATGGCATTGACGAGATCGCGCAGGGTCACGCCCGGCTGCATCTCGCCCTTGAAACGCACGAGAACCGATTCCGGCATGTCGAGCGGCATCACGCCGGTCGCCGCAGCGAAGGCGACGAGCCCCGAGCCCGCCGGGAAGGAAATGCCGATCGGGAAGCGCGTATGGCTGTCGCCGCCCGTGCCGACCGTATCGGGCATGAGCAGGCGGTTCAGCCAGGAATGGATCACGCCGTCGCCCGGCCGCAACGAAATGCCGCCGCGGTTGGAGATGAAGGTCGGCAGGTCGCGATGCGTCTGCACGTCCACGAGCTTCGGATAGGCCGCGGTGTGGCAGAAGGACTGCATCACCAGATCGGCGGAGAAGCCGAGGCAGGCGAGGTCCTTCAGCTCGTCGCGCGTCATCGGCCCGGTCGTGTCCTGCGAGCCGACCGTCGTCATCTTCGGCTCGCAATACGTGCCCGGACGAATGCCTTTGCCCTCGGGCAGACCGCAGGCGCGCCCGACCATCTTCTGCGCGAGCGTGAAGCCCTTGCCCGTGTCCTTGGGCTGCGCGGGCATGCGGAACAGCGTCGAGGCCGGCAGGCCCAGCGCCTCACGGGCGCGCGTCGTCAGGCCGCGGCCGATGATCAGCGGAATGCGGCCGCCGGCGCGCACTTCGTCGAAGATCACGTCCGACTTGACCTTGAACTCTGCGATCACCGCGCCGTTCTTCAGCGCCTTGCCGTCATAGGGCCGCAGTTCGATGACGTCGCCCATCTCCATCTGCGAAACGTCGAGCTCGATCGGCAGCGCGCCGGCGTCTTCCATCGTGTTGTAAAAGATCGGTGCGATCTTGGAGCCGAGGCACACGCCGCCGAACTTCTTGTTCGGCACGTAGGGAATGTCCTCGCCGGTGAACCACAGCACCGAATTGGTCGCCGACTTGCGCGAAGACCCAGTGCCGACGACGTCGCCGACGTAAGCCACCGGATTGCCCTTGGCGATCAGCTTCTCGAGCTGTTTCACCGCGCCGCGCACGCCCGGCTCGTCCGGCTCGATGCCGGGGCGCGGGTTCTTCAGCATGGCGAGCGCATGCAAGGGAATGTCGGGGCGCGTCGAGGCGTCGGGCGCGGGCGACAGATCGTCGGTGTTGGTCTCGCCGGAGACCTTGAACACGGTGAGCGTCAGGGATTGCGGCACTTCCGGACGCGAGGTGAACCATTCCGCGTCAGCCCAGGACTGCATCACGCCTTTGGCGGTGGCGATGCCCTTGTCGGCCAGCTCCTTCACGTCGTGGAAATAATCGAACATCAGCAGGGTCTTCTTCAGACCCTCGGCGGCGACCGCGCCGACTTCCGCATCCGCCAGCAGGTCAATCAGCGGCTTGATGTTGAAGCCGCCGAGCATGGTGGCGAGCAGTTCGGTCGCGAGCTTCCGCGACACCAGCGCGTTCTTCTCCTCGCCCTTGGCGACCGCGTCGAGGAAGCCGGCCTTCAGTCGCGCGGCGTCGTCCACGCCCGCCGGCACACGATGGGTCAGCAAGTCGACAAGAAACGCCTCCTCGCCGGCCGGCGGCTGGCGCAGCAGCGCGATCAGTCCCTCGGTCTGCTTGGCGGACAGCGGCAGCGGCGGAATGCCGAGCGCGGCGCGTTCGGCGACATGGGCGCGGTAGGTTTCGAGCAGCGACATGTTTCGATCCTTCTGATCCCATAAGGGAATGATGAATTCCGCCGGCCTTGGAAAGCTGGACCTTCGTCGCTGATCCGCCGCCGCGCCTTGCCGCGTCATACATCAATATTCGCGCTTGCGCTGCACAAAGACCTCTCACATTCGCATCGGCGGATGTGACGAATGCAGCGGGCGCTGCCGACGTCGCGTCTTATGGTATTGATATTGCGCTGTTTATTCTAGCCTGCCGCTGACGCCGCGTCCTGCGCCGGGCCGCTCAAGCGGCGGCTTCGCCGGACGCCATCCAGCGGCGCGCCGCCTCGGCCTGATCCGCAGGAAAGGCGCGGAATTCGCCCGGCGACATCAGGCCCCACAGCCGCATCGCCCAGTCGATCCAGCCGGGGCCGCCGACCACAGCCATGCGGCCGATGTCGGCGCGATGCTTCAGCCCGTAGCGGGCGTCGTCCCACACGGCGGCGGGCTCGAGCCGCAGCGGATCGTCGAGCAGGACGAGCGCGTTGAGCTTGCGATGCTGCGCCAGCACCGCGTCGAGCGCGGGAATCAGCGTGTTCTTGTAATCGGCGTCGGTCAGGACGCCGCTTGCGCGCACAACAACCGTGTCGCCGGCGCTCTCGGGCAGAATTTCGATCATGGCTGCGCTCCAGTCTCCCGCGCTCTTGCGCCCGCGCATTCGCGAGGACAATCGCATTTCACCATTGGACTGGGGCGCCAGTTTGACGCGGCCCATTCACGCGCGTCAGACCAGCCGCGCGCCCTTGCGCAGAACGTCGGGCGCGTCGAACGGCGAGGCGTCGAAACAGATCAGGTCCCCGCGCTCGCCTGCGGCGATGGCGGTGGACGCGACATTCCACAGCCGTCGCGGCCGCGTGGTCGCGGCTTCGAGCGCCGCCGCCATCGGCACGCCGGCGTCGACGAAGTGGAAGATTTCGTCGACCAGCGCCGCGCCATGCACGACGCCCGGACTGCCGGCGTCCGAGCCCGCGACCAGTTCGACGCCCTTGCGATGCGCGAGCCCGATATGTTCGGCGTGACCGTCGAGGATGCGGCGCAGATTGCCGATCGTGTTGGCGTCCCAACCCGCAAGCTCCGGCCGCGCCCACTGGAAATGCACCGGCGAGACGGTCGGAACCCAGGCAATGCGTTTGTCCGCCATCACGTCGAGAATGTCAGGCGTCATGAAGAAGCCGTGCTCGATCGAATCGACGCCGGCCGCGACCGCGACCTTCAGGCCCTCGAGCCCGCTGCAATGCGCGAAAGTCCTTTTGCCATACGCATGCGCCGTCGTCACGATGGCGCGCAATTCCTCTTCGTTGAATTGCGGCGCGCCCTTCACCTCGCCTGCCGCGAAATCGATGATGCCGGTCAGGATGATCTTGATGTCGTCGGCTGTCGCCGCCATGTCCGCGACGACAGGCGCGACATCGCCGCCGGCCTCGATGTCGCGCGCCATGAAGCCGCCATAGCGCTTCGGGCGCTTGACGCCGAGACCTGGCGACCGGACCGCCACCCGGCCGCCGCGCTGTTCCGCACGGATCGCGTCGTTGACGCCGTAGCGGTCGCCGGCGTCGCGCACCAGCGTCACGCCCGCCGCCGCATTGCGCGCGATATTTTCGCGCGCCACGCGCAGCATCTCGTCCTTTGGCGCGTCGAGATAGGCGTTGCGCTTGTCGAAATCGAGTTCGCCGCCGTCGAGGAAGAGATGTGCATGCGCTTCGACCAGCCCCGGCATGACGAAAGCCACGCGCTGGTCGAACGGCGCCTCCGTCGCACGGCGATCGATCGCGGCGATCCGGCCATCCTCGACCGAAATCAGATGCGGCCCATCCTTCGCCGGATGCAGCGCGCATCCGTCGAAATAGCTGTCGGCCAGCAGGCGAAGCGCAGCCATCGTCAGGCCTTGTAAAACTTGCGTACGGCCCGCAGCGCATTGCTGCCGGTCTGCTCGAGGAAATTGCGATAGGCCTGCAGCACGTAATTGTCATCGGGCAAGGCGTGATAGCCACGCCACGGCGTGCCGAGCACCGTATCGAAGCCGCGCGGATTGGCGATGGTGAGGAAGGCGCATTCCAGCATGTGCTTGAGTTCCGAACCATCGGCCGCCTTGGCCGGCATCTGCTGGCCGATGTTCGACAGCCCGCCCATCATGTGCACGCCCTTCAGGTCCGGGTCGGCGCCGATCATGCCGATCGCATCGAGCGTCGCGCGGTTGAGGCCGGTCGTGTCGGCGATGATGGCGCTGACCGACATGTCGAGAAAAATATCCGACAGCGGCATGCCGTATTCGTCGCGCAGCCGCAGCGCGCAACGCCGCGCCGTATCGTAGACTTCCTGCGCGGTCTTGTTGCCCTTCGCCTGCCCGCCCTCGACACGCTCGGAGGCCATGAGAATGACCTTGAACGGACCATGCGTCCTGTAAAGTTCCATCAGGTCCCAGCGATGCTCGGTGATCGAGTTGACGATCGGATCAGCGCCGCCGGCCTTCGCGCGATCATAGGCTTCGAGACACACTTTCTGCACCTCGGCGCTCGGGAAATCGAACGACAGCGGGATTGCGACCACCTCCTGGATGGCGCGGATCACCGTCGCCATGAAGCCAGGGTCTGTCAGCGCGCGCGCGCCAATATTGACGTTGAGATAGCGCGCGCCGGCCTCGGCCTGCTTGACCGCGAGCGCCTGGATGCCGGCGATGTCCTCGTTGTCGAACAGGGCCTTCGTGCTCTTGAAACCCGGATTGATCCGTTCGCCGATGATCTGGAGCGAAAATCCCTGCGATGCGGTCACGATGCGCGTTCCTCTCTGTGGCCGGAAAAGCCGATGTTCTTCATGAAGCGTTTCTGGAACTGCGGATTGGTCGACAATTCCACATAGGCGCAACGCGCCGCGATCTCGCGCGCAAGCTTGCGTTCGGCGGTGGACGCGAGCATGCGCGCCACGCCGACGCCGGCCGCATTGCCGACCTGCGCGAATTTTTCGCGAGCAAGACGCGGCAGCAGCCCGATCTCCATCGCGCTGTCGAGATCGATATAGGCGCCGAAGGCGCCGGCGAGGATGAAGCGATCGATGCGCTGCTCGCTGAGCCCCATGCGCTCCAGCAGCAGGTCGACGCCGGTGCGCACGGCGGATTTCGCGAGCTGCACGGCGCGCACGTCGTTCTGCACGACCTGTACGCCATCGGCGAGCCGGATCACGCGCCGGCTGCCATCGACGATGACGTCCGCGTAGCCCTCGCCGATCCGCCCGCCCTTGTCGACCAGCCCGAGCCGCAGGCCGGCGGCGATGGCGTCGAGAACGCCGGAGCCGCATACGCCGACCGGCGCGGCATTGGCGATCGTGGCGATGCGCAGGCGCCCGTCCTCGATTCTCACGCGTTCGATCGCGCCGTCGGCTGCGCGCATGCCGCAGGATATGTGCCCGCCTTCGAGCGCCGGCCCAGAGGGACAGGAGGCGGAGACGATCTGCCCATCGTGCATCAAAGAAATTTCGGTGTTGGTGCCGATGTCCATGACGAGCGATACGCCGCCCTGCTCCCAGCGCGCCCGCGTCGCCAGCAGCGCCGCGACATGATCCGAACCGACGAAGCCGCCGACATTGCCGGCGACATGCACGCGCGCGCCCACCGCGAAATCGAGACCGAGATCGCGCGCGAAAAGGTCCATCGCATCATGCGCGGCCGCGACGAAGGGCGCACGGCCGAGCTGGCGCACCGGCAGGCTGAGCAGCAGGTGCTGCATGGCGGTATTGCCACAGATCGTCACGTCGCGAATGTCGTGCGCGCGCAGGCCAACGGCGCGCGCGAGATCATGGCCGAGCGCATTGATCGCCGTACGCGCCGCCGCCTGCAACTCGTCTTGGTGTCGTCGCCCGCCGACCGCATGGTTGATGCGGCTGACGAGATCGGCGCCCCAGGCGACCTGTGGATTCTCGATGCCGAGGCTCGCCAGCCGCGCGCCCGTTTCGAGGTCGAGCAGGAAGCCGACGACATTGGTCGTGCCGAGATCGATGGCAAGCCCGACCGCGCGCCGCCCCGGCGCGCCGATGCCGACGATCCGTCCGTCGCGCGAATAGACGCGCGCCGCCCAATCGTTGTCGCGCAAGACTTGCGGCAGCGCGCGCGCCGCCTCGATGTCGATCGTCTCGATGCGCGCGCCCATCGCGCGCCGCACGCGCGAAAAATCGTCGGCGTGATCGACGAGCGTCGCGGGCGGGACCGTCACATCTTCGAACGAGACAGCCGGCGCCGGCGCGATGGCCGCCTCGTCGCGCGCATGCACATCGGCGCGCGTCACCTGCGCCAGCGAACGCGGCGCAATCTCGATCGCGCAATCGCCGGTCGGACGCACGCGGCATGCATGCGCCCATTTCCGCCCGCCTTCGATCTCCGCGCCTTCGTCGTCGGTCAGTTTGCCGTCATGCGCGCGCACCATGCACGAGCCGCAGGCGCCGCGGCCGCCGCAGGCGCCGACGATGCGCACGCCCGAGCGGCGCGCCGCGTGAAAGATCGTCTCGTCCGCCGCGCAATCGATCTCGCGGTCGAGATGCGCGAAGCGCACGCGATAGGTCGCAACGGGAGAATGCGCGTCCATGCCGATTACGCCGCCGCCGCGCGAAGAGCGACCGCGCAGGTCTTGCGCGACCGGCAATCATCGCAGCGCGACCACAATGCGATGGGCAGATCGCGGCCGACGCCGAACATGACCGACGCCGATTTCGCTGGCTCCAGCGCGAGCGACGAGGTGACCGCAACGCCAATCCTGTCGGCGCCGGCCAGCCGCAACACGGCCGGCTGCGCATCGAGCACGAGCCCGGGATCGCCGGGCCGCAATTCGCCGGCCATGGTCAGATCGCGCTTCGTCACATCGGCGAGGATGCGGTCCTGCAGGCGGCGCGAGGCCTCAATCAGCATCTGGTTGCCGAGCGTGTCGAGCGCCAGCGCCAGCGACATTTTTCGTTCGGCAAACAGCGCCCGCACTTTTTCGACCAGCGCCGGACCGATCGTGCAGACGCCGAAGGCGAGCGCGGTCAGCTCGCCGGTTTCAGGCAACATGCGCGGCGCATGAAAGGCCTCGCCGCCGGCGCGCAAAATGTCTGCCGCCGGCGCGTCGAGCGCGACGATGGCATAGGTCATATGCGCGCGCCCTAGCCCTTGCGCACGTGCGATCGCGATCGCCTCGGCGCGGAAGCGACGCCGCGCGTCCGTCAGCCCCACGGGCTCGACGGCCGCGATCGCCTTCAGCGCATCGAAGGCGCGCGGCGCTGCGGGCGCGTCAGCCGGCATATTTGCGCGCCGCGCGGAACATCGCCCGCACGTTCTCGACCGGCGTCTCGTCCGGCAGGCCAAAGGCCGCATCGAGAATGATGCGCCCGCCCTTGTTCCAGACATTGTCGACAATGTATTTCACGGCCGCATCGACATCCTCGGGCTTGCCGGTCGTCAGGATCGACGGCGAGACATTGCCGCGCAGCGCGACCGTATCGCCCAGCACCTCGCGCGCCTTCACGATATCGGCGCGCTCGAACCAGTAGATCGCCTTGCCCTTCGGAATGTCCTGGATGATCTCCAGCCGCTTGGTGCAATCGGATTCCCACATCGGCATCGGGATCAGACCCTCGGCGATGAGATCGAGCATCATCTGCCGGAACGACGGCCACCAATAGGTCTTGAACTGGTCCTGCGACATGAAGGCGTCGGGCGCCCAGTGCAGCGGGATGAAGACGATCGGATTGCCGGCGGCCTTCGCGGCGGGCACGGCCTGTCTCACCAGCAGCCGCCGCATCTTGTCGCAGGCTTCGAGCAACTTGTCGCCGCGCCTGCGCATGTCGGTGAGAATGCCGCGCGCGCCGCGGAAATAATCGCCGAGCACATCGAACGGCGCGCCCGACGTCGCGATACTGCCCATGGGATAGCCGAGCTCCGCCATGCGCGCGATGAAGCGGGCGTTGCGGTCGGCGAGCTGCTGGCTCGCCTCGCCCGCTTTCTGCACGCGCGCCCAGGATTCCTGCAACGCAGGGCTGAGGAAGCCGCGCACATTGGCGAAGAGTCGGAAATAAAATCCGCCCGCAATGTTCGGGAATTCCGAAAAGCCCTCGAACGCGCCCATCACGCGCGGCAGATAGACGCGCAGATAATAGCCGGTCGGATCGAACAGGAAGTCGTCATACTCTTCCGGCGGCATGTATTCGCGGTCGAGATATTGATAGGGCTGATTGTCGCCCACGCCATGTCCCGGCCATTGCAGCTGCTTGTAGCCGGTCGCGTCCAGCGTCGGCCCCATGGCCGTCTGCAGCACGAGCGGGCTCACCGTATCGGGATCGAGTTCGAGTACGGCGCGCTCGGCGATAGCTGCCGTGCCCTCGAAATCGTACATCAACTGCTTGTAGGAAACGCCGCCGTATTTCGCGAGCCAGAACGTTCCAAACAGCGTCGCCGGCATGCGGTCGGGCTGGCGCAGTTCGACGCAATCCATGATCCTTTGCCAACGCGCGTCATAGGCGGCCTTGGCGTCCGCGGGGGCTTCGACGGCGGCGCTCATGCGTTCACTCCCATCCAGCCCTTGCACAGCGAAACCGCTTCGACCGCATTGACGCCGAAGGCGTCGGCGCCGGTATAGGCGCGCACCGTCTCGTCGATCTGCCCGCCGCCGATCATGATCTTCACATCGTTGCGCAGGCCCGCATTGTCGATCGTGGCGATCGTCTCCTTCATCGAGTCGAAGGCGAGCGTGAGAAAGCCCGAGAGGCCGACGACATCGGGCTTGAACGCCTCGATCTCCGACACGAAGGTCGCGGCCGGCACGTCGATGCCGATGTCCTTCACCTCGAAGCCGTTGATGTCGAGCATGAAGCTGACGATGTTCTTGCCGATGTCGTGCAGGTCGCCGTGCACCGTGCCGATCAGCACCTTGCCGAGCCTGCGCGGCTCCTCGCCCGGCGCGCTCTTGATCAGCGGCTTGGCGATGGCGCCGATCGTGTCGAGCATCTCGCCGGCCAGCACCAGTTCGGGCAGAAAATATTCGCCGTCCTCGAACTTCTTGCCGACGATATCCATCGCGGCGCGACAGAGTTCGAGCACGCGCATCGGATCGGCGCCCTCTTCGAGCAGCATCTTCTTGGCGAGATCGATGCCCTCGTCCTCTTCCATCTCGGCCAGATGGCCGACGAGGCGGGCTTCCTGTTCCGTCATTTCGCTCATCAAAACCTCCCAACACAATTCTTGCGGGTCATTGCGCGCGCCTCACGCGCGCACGCCCGATTGAACGATCGCCTCCGCCAGTGTCGCCTCGTTGCGGTGTCCCATCAGATGGACGCCGGCGACGCCTTCGATGTCGCGCAGCGCCTGGATCGTCTCCACGAGTATGGCGAGCCCTTCCGCCTTCTGGTCGTCGGCATTGGCGATGCGGACGAGAACGGAATCCGGGATATGTACGCCCGGAACATGATGCGCCATCCAGCGCAGCGCCTTGACGCTGCTCAAAGTGCCGACGCCGACGATCATGCGCGCGCGGTCGTGCAGGCCACGCGCGCGAACGCCGTCCATGAAGCGGCGGAACAGGTCGAGATCGAAACAGAATTGCGTCTGGATGAATTGCGCGCCCGCGTCGATCTTCATTTCGAGATTGTCGATCCGGTCCTCGTAGGGCGGCGCGAAAGGATTGGCGGTGGCGCCGATGAACAGGTCCGGCGGCGTCTCCAGCTTGCGCCCCGAAGCGAATTCGCCTTTGTCGCGCATGTCGCGGGCAATGCGCAGCAGGTTGATCGCGTCGAGATCGAACACGGGTTTGGCCTGCGGATGGTCGCCCTGGCTCACATCGTCGCCGGTCAGGCACAGGATGTTGCGGACTCCGAGCGCGGCCGCGCCGAGTATGTCGCCCTGCACGGCGATGCGATTGCGGTCGCGGCAGGCGATCTGGCAGACCGGCGTGTGACCGTGCGCGGCGAGAATGGCCGCGGCCGCCGCGCTCGACATGTGGCAATTGCCGCCGGCGCCGTCGGTGATGTTCACGGCGTCGACGAGCCCCGCGAATTTTTCCGCGCGCGCGAGCAGCGCGGAGGGATCGGCGGAATCCGGCGGCGCGATCTCGACCGTCGTCACGAAGCGCCCGGAGCGGCACGCCGCCTCGAACGCATGGACCGGACGTTCGCGCGGCGGCGGCGCGGGCCCCTGCTCGGGCGCGGGCGCGCCTTCGATCACCCTGATCCAGGTCGACCGGCCCTGCCGCGAAAAATCGATCGGCGGCAGGGACGGCGGCGCAGCGTCGCGCGAATTGATCGCCCGCATGCCCTCGCGCGCCTCGAGCCAGACGCAGCGCGTCGCCGGGTCGACCTCGCAGCCGCCATCGGCGCGCACGCCGCCGCACGGCCCGTTGCGCATCGCCTTGCCGCAATTGGTCGGACAGGCCATGCCGGTCTTGCGCAGAACGCAGGCGCCGCACATGCGGCAGTCGAACATCAGGTTTTTCGCGCCGCGTTCGATCGGCGTCAGCGCGCGTTCGGCGCGGTCGCTGCCGACAAATGTCGCCAGCGGCCTCAGAAATGGCGCAACATGGGCGAAGGCTTCGTAGAGCCTGTCGAGTCCGGCGGCGTGCCTTACGCTCCACTGCCGGGCGGCTTTCATGTCTCGCCGACTTTCGTGAGTTGCGCGGCCCGCGCGTGGATTTTTTCGAGCAGGCGGATGGCGGCGCGGCGCTCCTGATCTGTGAGGTCGGCCAGCAGGAATTCCTCGCGCTCGCGCGCGACGTCGACGATCTGGTCGTGCAGTTCGAGCCCCTTTTTCGTCAGCGCGATGAATTGCCGGCGCATGTTGTTGTCCTGGAACCGCGTCTCGACCAGCCCCCGCTCCTGCATGAAGGCGACGCTGCGGCTGATGACCGCGCGATCGAAACCGATGACCTCCGATATGCGGCCGGCGGGAATCCACGGCTCGACCGCCAGCAGCGCCATGATCCGCCAGTCGGTGACGCCGACGCCGAACCGCTTGCGATAGATGACCGAGGCGCTGCTCGACACCTTGTTGGCGATCCAGGTGAGATAGGCGACGGCGTAATTCTCGAGATCGAGCGCTTTCGGCGAACTGCGGACGTCGCCGCCAACGGGCGACTTCCGCCGCGTCGGCGCTTCGCTCCTGACCTTGTTCGCCGCACGTGTCGCCCGCATGCCCGTCTCCCCTACTGGCGCGTCGCCCGCACCGGCAGCGAGGAAAATGCGCGCAGCACATTATTGTACTGCCGCTTCGGCTCGCCGGCGAGTTCGATCGTCGCGGCCTTGCGCGCGAAGGCCGCAAACACTGCCTCGCCCTCGAGCCGCGCGATCGGCTGGCCGACGCAGCCGTGAATGCCCGTGCCGAACCCCATATGGCCGACGACCTTGCGCTCGATGTCGAATTCGTCGGCGCGTTCCCAGCGACGGGGATCGCGATTGGCCGATTGCATGAAGGCGCAGATCTTTTCATCCGCACCGACCTTCACGCCGCCGATCTCGACGTCTTTCGTCGTCGTGCGGAAGAAGGCCTGCGCCGGACCTTCGTAGCGCAGGCTCTCCTCGAAGGCGTTGCGCGCCAGTTCGGGCTTTTCGCGCAATTTCTTCCACTGGGCCGGATGCGTGGCGAGGCACCACAGCAGATTGCCGAAGGCGTTGACGGTCGTGTCCACGCCCGCTGACAGGAAGGAGCGCACCAGCATGGCCGCTTCGTCCTCCTTCAGCTCTCCGCTGTCGACGGCGGCGTAGATCATCGCGCCGAGCCCGTCCTTGGTCAGCTCTGCCCGCGCGCAATTGGCCATGATCCAGCCGCGCACGGCATCGGCGTTGGCCATGGCGGCCTGCGTGAATTCGTTCTGCGGCCCGAAGGAATTGAACACCATCGCGCCATAGGGCAGCAGATTCTCGCGCCCCTTTTCCGGCAGGCCGAGCGCGTCCGGAAAAACCTTGGTCGGATAATATTCGGCGAAGTCGGCAATGCCATCGAACTCGCCCATGTCGAGCATGCGATCGACCAGAAGTTCGGCCTCGCGCTCGAACTGCTCACGCAATTTGCGCACGATGCCCGGCGTCATCGTGCGCGCGAGCACCGTGCGCGTGCGCGTATGCAGCGGCGGATCGGCCTCGAGCACGATGCTCGGCGGCCGCCACGGCTTTTCCTTGTTGAAATTGGCGAGCCCGACGCCGGCGGCGGACGAAAACGTCTGCCACTCGCTGAGCACGCGCTGCACATCGTCGTGCCGCGCAACGACGTAGCATTCGTATTGCGGCGACCAGAGCGCTGGCCCTGCTTCGCGCATCGCCTCGAAATGCGGATAGGGATCGTCCATGAATTCGCGCGTGAACGGATCAGCGTGCAGGATCGGCGCGCCAGCGCGCGCTTCGGCAGCGGCTTTCATGATCGCCTCCCTCACTTGACGAGCGGGCAGTCGCTTTCCGACAACGGCCGGAAGGCCTTGTCGCCGGGAATCGTCTTGATCAGCTTGTAGTAATCATAGGCATATTTGCTCTCCTCAGGCGACTTCACCTGGAAGAGATGCATGGCGTGCACCGCGCGGCCGTCGGCGCGCACGCTCATGTCGCCGAACAGCGGATCGTGGAAGGGCGCCTTCTTCATCTGCGGCACGACGTCCTTCGCATTGTCGCTGCCGGCGGCCGCGACCGCCTTGAGATAGGCGAGCGTGGCGGAATAGACGCCGGCCTGGTTCGCGCTCGGCATCTTGCCGCCCATGCGCGCCGCAAACCTCTTCGCGAAGGCCCGCGTCTCGTCGTTCATGTCCCAGTAGAAGGCTTCCGTCAGCAGCAGTCCCTGCGCGGTCTTCAGGCCCATGGCGTGCACGTCGTTGACGAACATCAGGAAAGCGACGAGCGACTGGCCCTGCGAGCGCATGTTGAATTCGGCCGCCTGCTTCATCGAATTCGCCGTATCGGGCCCGGCATTGGCGAGCGCGACGACCTTGGCCTTGGAAGCCTGCGCCTGCAGCAGGAACGACGAAAAGTCGGACGCGCCGAGCGGATGCTTGGCAGAGCCCAAAACCTTGCCGCCCTTCGACTGGATGTAGGCTGTCGCGTCCGCCTCGATCGAATTGCCGAGCGCGTAATTGACCGTGACGAAATACCAGCTGTCGCCGCCGCGCTCGAGCATGGCGCCCGATGTCGCATGCGAGATCGCCCAGGCGTCGGTCACCCATTGCACGACGTTGGGCGAACAGGCCTTGCCGGTCAGAGCCGAGGTCGCCGTCGCCGAGGCCAGCATGGTCATCGGCGTATCGCGCACGATCGTGTTGACCGCCAGCGCGACGCCCGAATTCGGCAGGTCGACGATGGCGTCGACCTTCTCGACATCGAGCCAGCGGCGAACGACGGTCGCGCCGACATCCGGCTTGTTCTGGTGGTCGCCGGAGACGATCTCGACCTTGATGTTCTTGCCGCCGCCCGCGAAATCCTCGGCCGCCATTTTCGCGGCCTCGATCGAGCCCGGACCATTGTAGTCCTGGAACACGCCGGACGTGTCGTTGAGAACGCCGACGCGCACGACGCCGTCGGAAATTTCTGCATGCGCGAGGCCCGCGCAGGCGACGAGCGCAAGGACCGACACACCGGCCGCGTGAAAGCGCGTCATTGGTTTCCCTCCCGTTCGGAGCTTTTTGCGCTCCTGATTTCGGTCATCCGGACGCGGCTCTGCCGCTCGCGCTGTCGCGCCCGTCCGGTCGCCGGCAATAATGTTGCGTCAGCAATATTGCGTTGTCAATCTTTTATCCGGACGGCGCCCCTGTCGCCCGGGCGGCCGGTGAACTAACCTTCCGGTCAAGCAAGACAAAACGGAGGAAACACATGAGACGGATCATCCTTGCGTCCGCGGGCGCGTTCCTGCTGGCGGGCGGCGGCCTGGCGCTTGCGGCGCAATACGATCAGGGCGCGAGCGACAAGGAGATCGTCATCGGCAATATCGTCCCCTACAGCGGCCCGGCCTCCGTCTATTCCGTCTACGCCAAGGTGTTCGAGGGCTATTTCGCGCGCCTCAACGAGCATGGCGGCGTCAACGGCCGCAAGATCAGGATGATCTCCTACGACGACGCCTATTCGCCGCCGAAGACGGTCGAGCAGGCCCGCCGGCTCGTGGAAAGCGACAATGTGCTGTTCCTGTTCGGCGTCGTCGGTACGCCGACCAATGTCGCCATCCTCAAATACATGAATGCGAAGAAGACGCCGCAATTGTTCGTCGGCACGGGCTCTTCGGCGCTGGCCGACCCCGCGCATTTTCCGTGGTCGATCGGCTTCCAGCCCAACTATCGGGCCGAAGGCCGCCTCTACGCCAGCTACGTGCTGAGCCACAAGCCCGATGCGAAGATCGGCGTGCTCTATCAGGACGACGATTTCGGCAAGGACCTGCTGCAGGGCCTGACCGACGGTCTCGGCGACAAGGCCGCCGGCATGATCGTCGCGAAAGTCTCCTACGACACGCGCACGCCGACGGTCGACTCGCAGATCGTCCAGATCAAGGCGGCCGGCGCGGACGTCATGATGGATTTCACGACGCCGAAATTTTCGACGCAGGCCATTCGCAAGATCGCCGAACTGAAATGGCAGCCGATGCAATTCGTCGCCTCCGTCGGATCGCACGTCGGCAGCGTGCTCAAGCCCGCGGGCTTCGACAATTCGAAGGGCGTCATCACCGGCCACTGGGTGAAGGACCCGAACGATCCCGCCATGACCGACGACGCCGGCGTCAAGGAATGGCGCGAATTCATGACGCGCTACTATCCTGGCGGCGACCAGACCAACAACATCAACGTCATCGCCTACGTGCTCGCCCAGACGCTGGAGCAAGTGCTGAAGAAGTGCGGCGACAATCTCACGCACGACAACATCATGCGCACGGCGACCACGCTCGGCGTCTTCACGCCGCCGCTGCTCATTCCCGGCGTGCGCATCGAGCCCTCGCCCAAGGACTACCTCGTCGTGCGCGACCTCAGGCTCGACCAGTTCGATGGCGAGAAATACACGCCGATCGGCCCCGCCATGGAGATGAAACTGTCGCGCTGACTCCCGTGTGGCGAAGTCGCTGCGATCGACTTCGCCCGCGATCCAAAACACACGCCGAACATGACAGTTTTGCGACGTCCTTAACGCTGCTGTGTCATATAAATGTCATATGATCTTTGCGCGTAGCGGCATGCGCGCGGCTCCACTAGTTTGCGTAAAATTGGATCAGTCAATGGAGCCGGTCGCATGGCCAAGAGCCGTCAACGCAGCCTCAAGATCATCGAAAAATTCAGGAAGAACGCCGAGAAGGAAAAGGAGCGCGCGCGCCGCCTGATCGACAAGTGCGACAAGGCGGACGAGGCTGAAAAGCCCGCGCTCGCCGAACTCGTCGACCGTCTGAAGCAGAAGGAGCTGCAGGCGAGCGGCGAGATCGTCTGGGCGCAACAGCAGATCGAACGCGCCCGCGCCGCCGGGCGGCGCGAAGAAAAATCCGGCAAGAAGGCGAGGGAGAAGAGCGCAGGCGAGTAACACGCACGCAAACCGTCGACATCGAGGAGCCAACGGCGACGCCGGATCGCCGCACGACCGAAGGCGCGATGCAAGACGGCGGCCCGCCTTCGAGAAATTCGATGGTGGGCGCACTAGGGCTCGAACCTAGGACCCGCTGATTAAGAGTCAGCTGCTCTACCAACTGAGCTATGCGCCCATCGACCGGTTGCGACCGGAGGCGGCGAAATAGCAAACGCGCTTGGCCCTGTCCAGCCCGCCGGGCGCAATTTTCAATGCGTCCGCCTGCACATTGCCCGGCGCCGCCCTGTCCGGCGCCGCAACCCGCCCGGAATCGTCAGGGATCGGGCATTTCCGCGATTCCCCTCGAACGCGGGCTGATCTACGATCATCCAGCGTATTCGACGGAGCGGGCGATGAAGATTGCACGGGGTCTGCTGGCCGTGGCCGCCGTCGCACTCCTCCTCGGCGCCGGCGCGATGGATGGCGCGGCGGCCCGCGAGCGCGGCTGGTCGCGCGCATGCGCCTGCGCGCCCCGGGGCAAGCCACGACGCCTCGCGCATCGGCGCGCGCGCCGGCTCCATTCATCCTACCGGCCCGCGCTGGCGGTCGATTTGATCCCGATCGTCGTCGAGACCGGCGAGGGGCCGATCATCGTCGGCCAACGCCGTTCCGTCGGCTATTTCTTCCCGCACCCGCACTGGGGCTATGACTATCCCTGGGACGGCTACGGCGGGCCCTATTATGGATACCCGCCGCGCGATCGTTATTGAGCTGAGAACACGCGTCTCAGCGACGGCGGCCGCCGCCGGTCGTGTCGAGCGCATGCGCGCAGGCGGCGCTCACCTTGGCCTTGTTCTTTTCCAGACAATCTCGTGCGGCGCCGCGTTCATGCGTGGTATTCGCACACAATTTCTCGATGTCCTGCTGGCACGCGGCGGCGACGGGACCCGTGCCGGGCTCCGGGCGCTGCGCATAGGCCGGCGCGGCAACAAGACCAATGGCCAGCGCGGCTGCGGTGAAAATCGAAATGCGCATCATTTGCTCCTCTGAGTGCGATGGCGTCTTGCGCCGTCGCACGGGAGATGGCTGCGCGCCTACAAATGCAAAAGGCCGTGCGACCGTATGGCGCACAGCTCGAGCTCGCCGACAAAAAAGAAAAGGGCCGCGCGCGGCCCCTTTCGTTCCATTCGCGACGAAAGCGCAGATCAGCCGGCGCCTGCGCCCTGCGCCTTCTCGCGCCCGCGATTGATCACGAGCTTGTTCAGCGCCGCCACATAGGCGCGCGCAGAGGCGACCAGCGTATCGGGATCGGCGCCCTTGCCCGTCACCTCGCGGCCGTCCTCCGACAGCCGCACCGAGACTTCGGCCTGCGCGTCCGTGCCGCCGGTAACGGCGTGCACCTGATAGAGCTCCAGATTTGCCTTGTGCGGCACCAGCGCGGTGATCGCGTTGAAGATCGCGTCGACAGGGCCGTTGCCGGTCGCCTGATGCGTCCGCTTCTCGCCGTCGATCTCCATCGTCAGCGCCGCCGACTGCGGGCCCGCCGTGCCGGCGATCACGGTCAGCGCCGTCACCTTGAAACGGTCGTTGGCGTTGACGATCTCGTCGTCGACCAGCGCGGCGATGTCCTCATCGTAGACGAGCTTCTTGCGGTCGGCCAGATCCTTGAAGCGGCGGAAGGCGTCGTTCAGCGCATTCTCGCCGAGCTCGTAGCCCATCTCCTTCAGCTTCTCGCGGAAGGCGGCGCGTCCCGAATGCTTGCCCATGACGAGCGAGGTCTTCGACACGCCGACCGATTCCGGCGTCATGATCTCGTAGGTCAGCGACGACTTCAGCATGCCGTGCTGATGGATGCCGCTCTCGTGCGCGAAGGCGTTCCGGCCGACGATCGCCTTGTTGTACTGCACCGGAAACGAGGTGACGGCCGACACGAGCTTGGAGGCGCGGTTCAGCATGGTCGTCTCGATGCCCGTGTCGTAGGGCAACGCATCCTGGCGCGTGCGGATCGCCATGATGATCTCTTCCAGCGCCGCATTGCCGGCGCGCTCGCCGATGCCGTTGATCGTGCATTCGATTTGTCGCGCGCCACCCGCCAAACCGGCGAGGGAGTTGGCGACCGCCATGCCCAGATCGTTGTGGCAATGCACGGAGAAGATCGCCTTGTCCGAGTTCGGCACGCGCGCGCGAACCGTCTCGAACATCGCCTGGTATTCCTGCGGCGTCGTATAACCCACAGTGTCGGGCAGGTTGATCGTCGTCGCGCCGGCCTTGATCGCCGCTTCCACGATCCGGCACATGAAGTCGATCTCGGTGCGCGTCGCGTCTTCCGCCGACCATTCGACGTCGTCGGTCCATTTGCGGGCGCGCGTCACGGCGTCGATGGTCGCCTGCAAGACCTGCTCCGGCGTCATGCCGAGCTTGACCGACATGTGCAGCGGCGAGGTCGAGATGAAGGTGTGGATGCGGCCGCGCCTGGCCGGCTTGATCGCCGCGCCGCAGCGGTCGATGTCGGCGAGCCCCGTGCGCGACAGGCCGCAGATCACCGACTTGTCGGAGCGGCGCGCGATCTCGGCCACGGATTCGAAATCACCGTCGGAGGCGGCCGGAAAGCCCGCCTCGATAATGTCGACGCCCATTTCGTCGAGCAATTCGGCGACTTCCAGCTTTTCCTCGAATGTCATGGTCGCGCCGGGGCATTGCTCGCCGTCGCGCAAGGTGGTGTCGAAGATGAAGACGCGGTCCTTGTTGGAGCCGGTGTCGGTTGCAGCGGTCATTGTGCTTGTCCTCGAATCGAATTTTTCGGTCGAAGCCGGCGCGACGCTGTCGAAAATCTCGGGCGGCCGGCGGGTCGGGTTCTCGTCATCCCCTCAGCGCCCAGGCAAAGCCCAGCCGGCGCTCAGGGGCGGCTAAGAAGCAGCAGGCCCGAAAGAAGCTTTGCAGAGGCGCGCGCGCGAGCGCCGGCGGGGGCCAGAGGCCCACGGGCGTCGATCAGCGTGCTGGTGGCGAAACGGGCCACGGAATCCTCGCGCAACTTCGTGCGCCGGTCGCGCACGAACAACCCATGGATACATGAAGGCCGCCTGCGCCGCAAGACCCGGCCGCGCGCCACGCCCGCGCCGGAAGCCAGATTTTCCTTGAGACGGCGCGCGGATCGTGCACTTTCAGCGCACCCGCTGTCCGACAAAACGAGCCGACGAAATGACCGACGATCGCATGACGACCTGCAATCCGCCGCCGCCGGAAGGATGGAGCCTGTTCACCCTGCGCGGCGGCTTCATCGACCGCAACGGCCCGCTCTTTTTCCGCGATGACGGCCCGCACGGCTTCCAGCTCGGCATGCGCATCGAGGACCGCCACTGCAATCCGCGCGGCGTCGGCCACGGCGGCTGGCTGATGACCTTCGCCGATATGATGCTGCCGATGGCCGCGCACAGGCATCCCAAAGTCGGGCGCTATTTCCTGCCGACCGTCTCGATGTCCGTCGACTTTCTGGCGCCCGCGCCGCTCGGCGCGTGGCTGACCAGCCAGACCGAAATCCTGCGTGTCACCCGCAATCTCGTCTTTGGCCAGGGGCTCGTCTACGCCGACGACACGCTGGTGGCGCGCGTCAACGGCGTCTTCAAGATCGGCGAGTCGATCGCGAAACTTTTGGGCGACGCGGACCTGCAGGACGCTTGACCGAAACCGGCGAAGCGGCGAACCTCGCGCGCCTCTCGATGGAGCCCCCGCCCCGATGACCCATCGCCTGCCGCCGCTCTCGGTCTGCGCCGCCCTGCTCGCGCTCGCCTCCTGCAATTCGTCGCCTGCGCCGCAGGCCGTGGCGACCAACCCGGCGCCGCAGCAGCGCGTCGTCAACCCGATCACGCCGCAGGGCTTCAAACTGCCGGAAGGTTCGGGCTGCTCCGGCGCGATCGCCCGCTATCGCGCGGTCATCGCCAACGACCATCAGACCGGCAATGTCGGCGAGAGCGTCTACAAGCAGATCGAGGGCGAGATTGCAGGCGCCTCGGCCGCCTGCGCGGCGGGCAGGGACGGCGAAGCCATGAGCCTCATCGCCGCCTCCAAGAGCCGGCACGGCTATCCCGGCTGAGGCGGACAGGCGGCATCCGGCCGGAAATGGCCGACGTCGCCGACGGCGATGTCAACGAAGACGGGAGGCGTAAGGGCGCCGCCCCGCGACGCCCGCCTTGATTCCGGCTGATCCAGCGGTACGGTGCTCAAGTCGATTCATACCGGATGCAATTTGCGGCAAACTAGATCGGCCTGTCGTGTTCGGGCCGCCGCGGGCGGGGCAAGACTTTCCGGGGTCCGATGACGAGATGAAGAGCATCAGCAGCCACCGCGCAATCGCGCGCATGTCCATTCTCGCCCCGGCCGAACCGTTCGCCCGCGAGACCCCGGCAAGCGGCGGCGCTTCCGGTTCGCGCCGATGAAACGCAAGATCGCCGCCATCCTCGCCGCCGATGTCGCCGAATACAGCCGGCTCGTCGCCGAGGACGAGGAGGAAACGCTCACGCGGCTCGCCTCCTGTCGCGACGTGTTCGAGGATTTCGTCGGCAAGGCGCATGGCCGCGTGTTCAACACGGCGGGCGACGCCGTTCTCGCGGAATTTCCCAGCGCGGTCGAGGCCACGCGTTGCGCCATCGACATCCAGGAATCGCTGCGCACGCGCAACATGGGCTATCCGCCGCACCGGCAGATGCTGTTCCGGATCGGCGTCACGATCGGCGATGTCGTCGAGCGCGAGGGCGATCTGCTGGGCGACGGCGTCAACATCGCCGCAAGGCTCGAAGGGCTGGCGCAGCCGGGCGGCATCTGCGTTTCCCGCAGCGTATACGAGCAGGTCGCCAACAAGATCTCCGTGCACTTCAAGGACATTGGCGTCCGCGAGGTGAAGAACATCCCCCAGCCCGTGCATGCCTTCATCGTCGAGATGGATGGCGCTGTCCCCGGCGCGTGGCGGCAGGCGCCGGGCGCGCGTGCGAAGCCGCCACGGACGAGCCTGCCGATGATCGCGGGCGCCATCGGGCTCGGCCTCGGCGTCGCGGCTCTGGCGCTGATCATGCGCAAGCCCGCGAACGACACGCCCACGCAACCGCCAGCGCCGGCCTCGCGCGTGGAGACGCTGACGCAGAGCTATGCGGAACTGGCGAAATCCGGCGGACTGGTGCAGGACGCCCGTACCGCGCCGCAGCTCTACCACAATGCGCGCAGCTACGAGGCGCGCGGCGAATCCGCGGCCGCGCGACAGGCTTACAGCGCGCTGGCCGACCTCGGCGTCGACGCCATCGACGCCCATTTGCGCTATGCGGCCCTGTTGCGCGCGCAGGACGGCCGCGCCGGCGCGCGCGAGGTCTACGATCGTCTGCGCGAAAAGACGGGCGTCGGCGCCGTGGCCCTCGTCTACGCCACGCTGTTCGAGGGCGACGAGCGCCGCCGCCGGGTCGAAGCATTCGCGGCCTCGCGGCCGGACTATGGCCCCGCGCAATTGCTGCTCGCCGACGAATATTCCGAAGACCGGGTCGGCGCGCAGACGATCGCGGATCGGCGCAGGGAGGCCGATGCGCTCAAGCGCTTTCTCGCCGCCGATGCGGACGGGCGCCTTGCGCCGCATTTCCTCGATCAGTCCGTTCTCGCCGAATGGCTGGAGCGCGCCCGGCGCCGTCTGGCCGCGCTCGACGCCAACCTCAAGACCGCGAGCGCCGCGCCGGTCGTGAAATTCACCCGCTCCGGCGCCGGCTGGAGCGTCGCCATATCGACGCCCGAACCCGCGATTTCGATCGGATGGCGGATCGCCGGCGCCGGCGAATTCACGCCCACGGGACAGATCGCCGCCATCGACCAGCGCACGGGTCGCCCCATGCCCAATCCCTCGTTCGAAATGTCCGGGGAAACGCCGGCGACGACGATCGAATTGCGCTACGAAGACGCCGGCGGCCGGACCGTCGGACCCTTTTCGGTCGCCTTCGATCCGGTCACGGCGCTGGCCGACGGCCATCGCGAATTGCTCGAGCGCTTCTGGACCTCGTGGCTCGCGTTCGGCGCCGACGGCAAGCTCCTCTACTACAGCCATCTGATGAGCTATCGCTGCGCCATAGCCAAGGTGGAGATCGGTTTCGACGGCGCGACGCCGTCGCAGGAATTGCCGCTGCCGCCCTGCGACCGCAGCAATCCCTTCTCGATCCCGGCGAGCGCCCGCCCCTATCTCGCCGCCCCGCCCGGCGCAAAAACTGTCTCCGCCCGCCTCACCTACGTCAACGGCGCGCAATCCGAGACGCGCGAGTTTCGGCGCAAGTAGGTTGGGCGGGCGGCGCGCCGCCCCTCCCCTTGACCCCGCCCCCGTCCCGCGCTACCAAACCCGCCGATCAACGCATTGGCGGAACCATGCGCACCAAGCTTATCGTATCGCGAGCGCCTCAGACGGAGCGGGACTGACCCGCAGCTCCGCCGCTGGCGCTCATTCCGAGGTCCCTGACGGGGCCTTTTTTATTGCCAGAAATTCCGCCAAAAGGACCGCAGTTCGAGGAGATGGCCATGTCGAGAAAGATGACCGGCGCCGAAATGATCGTGGAAGCCCTGAAGGATCAGGGCGTCGACACTATTTTCGGCTATCCCGGCGGCGCGGTCCTGCCGATCTACGACGCGATCTTCCACCAGAACAAGGTCAAGCACGTGCTGGTGCGCCACGAGCAGGGCGCAGGCCATGCGGCCGAGGGCTATGCCCGCTCGACCGGCAAGGTCGGCGTGCTGCTGGTGACGTCGGGCCCCGGCGCGACCAACGCCGTCACCGCGCTGACCGACGCCCTGATGGACTCGATCCCGCTCGTCTGCATCACCGGCCAGGTGCCGACCCATCTGATCGGCTCCGACGCCTTTCAGGAATGCGACACGGTCGGCATCACCCGCCACTGCACCAAGCACAATTATCTGGTGAAGCGCATCGAGGACCTGCCGCGCATTCTTCACGAGGCCTTCTACGTCGCCTCCAGCGGCCGCCCCGGCCCGGTCGTGATCGACGTGCCCAAGGACGTGCAGTTCGCGACAGGCACATACCACTTCGCGCGAAATATCCAGCACAAGACCTATCAGCCGCAGCTCAAGGGCGACCGCGCCAAGATCAAGAAGGCCGTCGCCATGATGGCCGCCGCCAAGAAGCCGATCTTCTACACCGGCGGCGGCGTCGTCAATTCGGGTTCGGCGGCCTCGACGCTGCTGCGCGAACTGGTGAAGCTGACGGGCTTCCCGATCACCTCGACGCTGATGGGGCTCGGCGCCTATCCCGCGCCCGATCCGCAATGGGTCGGCATGCTCGGCATGCACGGCACGTATGAAGCCAACAATGCCATGCACGATTGCGATCTGATGATCGCCGTCGGCGCGCGCTTCGACGACCGCATCACCGGCCGTCTCGACGCCTTCTCGCCGGGCTCGAAGAAGATCCACATCGACATCGATCCCTCCTCGATCAACAAGAACGTCAAGGTCGATCTCGGCATCGTCGGCGATTGCGCCCATGTGCTGGAAGACATGGTCGCGCTCTGGCGTTCGGAAGCGCACGTGGCCGACCGCAAGGCGCTCGACGCCTGGTGGAAGCAGATCGACAAGTGGCGCGCCCGCAAGTCGCTGTCGTTCCGCAATTCGACCGAGACGATCAAGCCGCAATACGCCATCCAGCGGCTCTACGAGCTGACCAAGGACCGCAAGACCTACATCACGACCGAAGTCGGCCAGCACCAGATGTGGGCGGCCCAGCATTATCACTTCAAGGAGCCGAACCGCTGGATGACCTCGGGCGGCCTCGGCACCATGGGCTATGGCCTGCCGGCCGCCGTCGGCGTGCAGATGGCGCATCCGGACGCGCTGGTCGTCGACATCGCCGGCGAGGCCTCGATCCTGATGAACATCCAGGAGCTGTCGACCGCCGTGCAGTTCCGCTGCCCGGTCAAGATTTTCATCCTCAACAACGAATACATGGGCATGGTGCGCCAGTGGCAGGAGCTGCTGCACGGCGGGCGCTATTCGCATTCCTATTCGGACGCCCTGCCCGATTTCGTGAAGCTCGCCGAAGCCTACGGCGCGCACGGCATCCGCTGCTCGGACCCGGCCAATCTCGACGACGCCATCAAGGAGATGATCGACACGCCGAACGTCGTCATCTTCGACTGCCGGGTCGACAAGGCCGAGAATTGCCTGCCGATGATCCCCTCGGGCAAGGCGCACAACGACATGATCCTGCCCGACGAGATCGACGACATCGGGTCCGTGATCGACGACAAGGGGAAGATGCTCGTTTGAAGTCGCATCGCGACTTCAAACCACGCGCGACAGGCGATTGCTGAGGCAATCGCCGATAGCGCCAAGCCGTACGAGACCGTTTCAGGAATTCGCTCAAGCGGGAACGCCAACGTCCGCCCACTCCTCGAACCCCGCAATCCCGACCCCCGCCTCCCCGCCCTCCCCCTATTCCTCCGCCGTCGGCAAGTCGAACGTCGAGAGCCATACGCTGTCGGTGCTCGTCGACAACGAGCCCGGCGTTCTCGCGCGCGTCGTCGGCCTGTTCTCGGGTCGCGGCTACAATATCGAGAGCCTGACCGTCGCCGAGGTCGCCCACGGCGAGCATCTCTCGCGCATCACCATCGTCACGACCGGGACGCCCGAGGTGATCGAGCAGATCAGCCATCAGCTCGAGCGCATCGTGCCGATCCACAAGGTGATCGACCTCTCGCTCACCAAGCGCGCGATCGAGCGCGAACTTGCGATGGTGAAGGTGCGCGGAACGGGCGAAGCGCGCGTCGAGGCGCTGCGGCTGGCGGAGGCCTTCCGCGCCAAGGTGATCGACGCCACGACCGAGAGCTTCATCTTCGAACTGACCGGCGCGACCTCCAAGATCGACGATTTCGTCGAACTGATGCGCCCGCTCGGCCTGGTCGAGGTCTCCCGCACCGGCGTCGCCGCCATTTCGCGCGGGCCTGAGCCGATCTGAGGGCGCAACCCCGGATTGCGGGCCGAAAGGCCTGCCGGGGCTTGACCTCGCCCGTCCAAACCGTCACCAAGCGCCCGCAACACGAATTTCGCCGCCACGCGCGGCAGAACGACCAAATCCGGACACCCAAGGGGAACCAAGAAAATGCGCGTCTATTACGATCGGGATGCCGATATCAATCTCATCAAGGGCAAGAAGGTCGCCGTCGTCGGCTATGGCTCGCAGGGCCATGCCCATGTGCTGAACATGCGCGATTCCGGCGTCAAGGACGTCTGCGTCGCGCTGCGCGCCGGCTCCCCCACCGCCAAGAAGGCCGGAAGGCGAGGGCCTCAAGGTCATGACCGTGGCGGAAGCCGCCGAAATGGGCCGACGTCGTCATGATGCTGACGCCCGACGAACTGCAGGCCGACATCTACCGCGACGAACTCGCCCCCAACATGAAGAAGGGCGCCGCCCTCCTGTTCGCGCACGGCCTCAATGTTCACTTCAACCTCATCGAGCCGCGCAAGGACCTCGACGTCCTCATGGTCGCCCCAAAGGGCCCCGGCCACACCGTGCGTTCCCGAATACAAAGCGCGGCGGCGGCGTGCCCTGCCTGATCGCCATCCACCAGGACGCCCGGCAACGCCCATGACCTCGGCCTGTCCTATGGCGTCCGCCATCGGCGGCAGCCGCGCCGGCATCATCGAGACACAATTTCAAGGAAGAATGCGAGACCGACCTGTTCGGCGAGCAGGTCGTCCTCTGCGGCGGCCTCGTCGAGCTGATCCGCGCCGGCTTCGAGACGCTGGTGGAAGCCGGCTACGCGCCGGAAATGGCCTATTTCGAGTGCCTGCACGAAGTGAAGCTGATCGTCGACCTCATCTACGAGGGCGGCATCGCCACCATGAACTACTCGATCTCCAACACCGCCGAATACGGCGAATACGTCACCGGCCCGCGCATCATCACGCCGGAGACGAAGGCCGAGATGAAGCGCGTCCTCAACGACATCCAGACCGGCAAGTTCACGCGCGACTGGATGCTGGAGAACAAGGTCAACCAGACCTCGTTCAAGGCCGTGCGCGCCCGCAACGCCTGCCCACCAGATCGAAGAGGTCGGCGAGAAGCTGCGCGCCATGATGCCCTGGATCGGCAAGAACAAGCTGGTCGACAAGGACAAGAACTGATCGCTCGGGCGATCGACGAAGAAGCCCCCGGCGACGGGGGCTTTTTTTGTTTCGATGGTTCGTCTCCGCCGTCATGCCCGGGCTTGTCCTGGGTATCCACGTCGGGCTGCGCGGCTTTCCATGGCGTGGATGGCCGGGACAAGCCCGAGCATGACGGCTACAGGTAGCGCATCTGATCTTGTAGCCGCCACTTGATCGCCGAGCCCGCCCAGTGACGCCCACCACCTTGCACAACGTCGCCCTCGCCCTTTCGGGCGCCCCGATCCTGCGCGACATCTCGTTCGCGCTCGCGCCCGGCGAATGGACCTTCCTCCTCGGCCCGCCCGGCGCCGGCAAGACGACGCTGCTGCGTCTGCCGCCGGCGAGATCGCGCCGACGTCAGGCGCGATCGAGCGCGCAGGCGCCGGCATCTTCGTCCACCATTCCATGCCGCTCGACGACACGAAATTTTCGCGTGATATCGTGGCGGAAGCGATGTCGGGCCCGAATGCCCTCGCGCGCGCGGAAAATCTGCTGAGCGATCTCGGCCTCGAGACCTATCTCGGCCATGAGCCCTTCAGGTTGTCGCGCGGGCATCGCGCGCGGCTCGCCATCGCACGGGGGATCGCCGCCAAGCCGGCCCTGCTCTGCCTCGACGACCCCTTCTCGCCGATGGACCGTCGCGCCAAAGCGCTGACAGCCAATGCGCTCGCCCGCGCGGCCGATGAAGATGGACTGGCGATATTCATGGCGAGCAATAACCCGCTCGACGTTCTGCGCTACGCCGACCGCATCGCGATCCTGAGCGCGGGGCCGGCGGCAACGATCATCCAGACGATCGCGCACGAGCCGACGCCGGAGGCAAACGACGACGAACTCTCGGCAAGCGATCTGCATGCGAGATTGTGGCGCGCGCTCGACGGCTGATTTTACTTCACGAACTCGAGCGTCTTGAACGACGTCATCTTGCCTCTGGCCTTGCCGGAGGCGTCGCGTTGCACGCCGGTCGCGGTCGTGATCTTCACCTTCTTGCCGATCATGGAGCGCGGCATTCCCTGCTTTTCGACCCAGGGGGCGCAGGCCTTGGCCTCGCAGAGCCCGGTCTCCTCGGCTTTCGCGGTCTTGATCGTCAGATAGCAATTGTCGCCGCACTCGAATTTCCGGATCGCGCCTTCGAGCGTCTTGGTGGCGGCGATTGCTTTCGCGCTGAGCTTCTTCGGTTTCTTCTTGATGATCCGAAAGGACTGCGTCGGCGCGTCGGGCGCGGGCTGGCGTGTCTGCGCCTGCGAGCCGCCTGCGAACGCAAGTGCGAGAACGGCGGCGAAAATCTGTACCTTCATGTCTCCCCCCGGCGACGATCTACGCAAGAAAACGGGCGCGGCTGGCCGGCCGCGCCCATCATATGGGGGTTCGATCAGAACTTCACGAGGTCCTTGATCGCGGCTTCCGCATTCGACGGCACGACGCCGCGCTTCACGAAATCGTCCCAGTTCTTGAACTTGCCCTTGGCGCGGGCCTCGATGATCGCCTTGGCGCGCGCCGGTCCGATCTGCGGCAGCTTGTCGAGATCGTCGGCGCTGGCCGTGTTGAGATCGATCTTCTTGCCGGTCATCGCAGCGGGAGCAGCTGCAGGCTTGGCGGCGGCGGCAGGCTTGGCAGGCGCGGCCGCCTTGGCGGCAGGCGCGGCAGGCGCTGCGGCGGGCTTCGCGGGTTCCACCGCCTTGGCTGCGGGCTTGGCAGGCGCCGCGGCGGGTTTGGCGGGTTCTGCAGCCTTGGCCGCGGGCTTGGCGGCTGGTTTGGCCGGCTCGGCCGCCTTGCCGGCGGCCGGCGGCCTTGAGCGGATTGGAGGTCGCCGGCTGGGTCGCCTGCGCGAAGGCGGCGCCGGTGGTCAGCGCCGCGAACAGGGTGGCGGCAATCAATTTGCGAGCAATCATGACATTCCTCGGCGCCCGGGTAGGTTGTGTCGCGCGCTCCGGGCCAGCGCGCGCAAGTTTCCCCTCCGCGCGATGCGGACGGACACGGCCATGAAACATCCTCGCCGGCCGCGACGCAATCTCTGCCGTCGGGCGCATGAATGGCGGCTGAACGCCCAGCCGTGCCGCCACAGGCGCCCTTACTGGATCGCCTGTTCGAATTCCGTGACGATCTGCGCGAACGCCTCGCCGGCCGGCGACATCATGCGATCGGGCGACCAGGCGATGTCGTAGCCGCAGACGAATTGTTCGAGCGAATAGGACAGCGCCACGATCTCCCCTCGATCGACCAACTCCCGTAGGAGGCACATCGGCGCCCAGCTCACCGCATTGCTGGAGAGAACGACGGCGCGCGCGGCAGGATAGGAATTGACGAGAATCTGCGGTTCGAAGAGACCGCTTTCCGGCAGGATGCTCCCGCTGGCGCCGAGTTCCTCGGGACGAAACGGCAGCATTTGCGGCCCCATGTGGAAGCCGACCAGCGGATAGGCCGCAATCTGGGCCGGCGTCGCTTCCGGAAACATCGCCAGGGGATGGCCGGCCCGGCAATAGAAGACATGCCGCCGGCGCGGCAATCGCCGGCACATCAGACCGCGATAGGCCGGGTCAGCTTCGGGGTCGCCCGGAATCCAGACGATGCCGATATCCGCGTCCCGCTCGCGCAATTTCCGCGCTGCGACGAGTTGGTCGTCGACCGTCAGGTGCACTTTCAGCTTGGGATACCGACGAACGAGTTCCGCGACGGCCCGCGCGACAGAAACATGCGCGGGATACATGGTCGTCGTGATCGTCAGCTCGCCGCGCTCCTTGTCGCGCAGGAGCGTGATGTCGTGCCGCAGATCGTCGAATGCTTGCAGCACGGCGTTCGCCTGCCGCAACGCCGCCTCGCCGAAGACGGTCGGCTGCACGGCGCGCGCGCTCCGGTCGAACAGCTTGACGCCGAGCGCCTCCTCGATGGTCTGCAACCGTCGCGATAACGCCGGCTGTGTCACGCCCAGAGTATCGGCCGCCTTGATGAAACTTCCGAGGCGGCCGACCACAGTGATCACCCGCGCGTCGCTTTCCGACCTCATCCCTCCCACCCCCGTCATGCGCCGCAGCGATCAGGAACGGACGCGGCTCCACCATCCCCGTTCAGCGCGCTCCACCGTTCATCATTATGCGTACATCAAGGACAATCAACGACATAGAGCTATGCGCAAAGGTTATCGACGGTTGCGCCAGCGCCGACGCGCCAGACCGCCATCGTCTACCGTCCGCCGGTAGGAAGCGGAAGCGGCGCCATATCCAGTTGATCCGATGGCGTTTCCGGTAGAGGAATCTCGATCCGCTCCGGCGCCGGCGCGACGATGGGCGCCGGCTTGTCGAGTTGATGCGTCAGCTCCGGCCAAACGAAAGTCGCAGTCACGACCGCCGCCAGCGCCGCGAGAAAAGGCGCGACCGCACGCGCGATCGCCGCTGTCGTCGCAGCGACGTCCTTCGCCGCGCGCGACATCATTATGGAATAGCCGAGCGGCGGCGTCAGAAAGCTCGCCTGCAGCGTCAGCGCCGTGAGCGCGGCGACCCAGGCTGCGTCCGGCGCGCGCATCAGCGCGCCCGGCATGACGATCGGCACGACCACGAAAACGATCTCGAAGGCGTCGAGCACGAGCGCGGAAGCCGCCATGATCAAGAGCAGCGCCAGGACGGCGCCGGTCGCGCCGCCCGCCGCGGAGGCAAGCAGGTCGCTCGCAAGCCGGTCGGTCCCGAGTACGCGCAGAACGAGCGTGAAGGTCGTCGCGGCGACGAGCAGCGCGAACAGGGCGCCGGAAATCGCCAGCGTGTTGCGCAATATCTCCTTCAGGGCGTCGACAGTCAGGGCGCGCGCGAAAACGCCAGCCGCCAGCAGCGCGACGCAACCGGTGGCGGCGGCCTCCACGGCATAGAACAGGCCGCTCGCCACGCCGCCGAGCAGGACGAGGACAGACAGCGCGCACAGCGCCGCAACCACCGCCTCCCGCTTGGCGAGCGGCGGCTCTTTCTCCCGCGCCTCGCCCCGGCCCGCGCCCACGAACGCCACGAGCGCCCAGAGCGCCAGCGTCAAACCGGCAGGGACCAGCGCGGCGCGAAAAACGTCCTGCGTGTTGACGATCCGCACCGACGCATGGGTCGCGCGCGCCGCGATGGAATGGGCGTTCAGCATGGCGTCGCCGAGAAACAGCAGGACGAGCGACGGCGGAATGGCGACGCCGAGCGTGCTGGCGGCCGCGACCAGCGCGACGCGTTCGGCCGGCGGAACGCCCGCCCGCGCCAGCAGCGGCGCGACGCCGCGCGACAGCATGGCGACGCTCGCGCCGACCGAGCCGTTCATCGGCGCGACCAGCGCCCCGATGGCCAGCGCGGAAAGACGCTGGGCCGCAGCGCTGTTGCGCCCCAGCGCCGAGCCCGTGCGGAACAGGCTCTCCACCAGCGGCAGCCGGTTCATTGTCGCGCCCATCATCACGAACAGCGGCAGCGCCTGTAAGAGATCGCCCTCGAGCAGCGCCTGCAGCCGTGCGCCGAGCGCCTGCAGCAGCGCCGCATCGCCGCCGCTCGCGACGACGAACAAGGCGCCGAGCCCTGCCGCGCCGATCAGCACGAGAAAGGCCGGCAGGCCGGTCGCCAGCATGACGCCGGCGACCAGCGGGAACAGCGCAACGCCGACCCAGGCGTTCATGCGCTCTCGTCTTCCGGATCGCGCACAGCGGCGGACAGGTCGACGAGCGCCTGCGCCGCGACCAGCGCCGCCAGCGCGATGACGGCGAGCTTGATGAAGAAATAGCCGGGATTGTTGGTTTCCGGAAAGCGCTCGAGGACCAGCAGCGACCGCCACGCGTCGCGGCCGTAGACCATCATGACGAAGATCGACCAGGGCAGCGCGATGAAGGCCGCGCCGGCCGCGGCGACCCAACGGCGCGTCCGCGCCCCCAGGCTGCGGGCGAAAAAGTCGGCGCGCAGATGCGTTCCCGCGCGACTCGCCGCCGTCAGCGCGATCGCGATGAACAGCGCAAACAGCCATTGTCCGAGATCATTGGCCTCGCGCGAGCAGCAGCGCACGGCGTCGCGCAGCGGCCATTGCGCGCTGAGCAGCAGCACGACCGGCAGCGCCAGCCATTTGCCGGCTTCCTCGATCCGCCCGACGAGGCGATCGAGGACCTCCGCGACCCCATCCATCGCTTCATTCTCCCAATGTTCAGACTAAGCTATGACCCAAGGCCCCGGCAATGCGCGCCGTCTTGCGCCGGGCGCGCCGATCGGCCAACGTGCGACCCCATCTCGCCGGGCCCTATGCCGCAGACCAACGCAACCCCCGATCCCGCCGTCAGCCTCGAGCGCGTGACCGTCGCCTTCGGCGCGGGCGCCGCGCGCTACGTCGCGGTCGCCGACGCAGATCTCGCCGTCGGGACGAGTGAGTTCGTCGCCATTGTTGGGCCAACCGGCTGCGGCAAGTCGACACTGCTCAATGTCGTCGCCGGCCTGCTGAAACCGGCCGGAGGCAGCGCGCGCGTGCAGGGCGCCGAAGTCTCCGGCGTCATGGCGCCCTGCGGCTATCTCTTCCAGCAGGACGCGCTCATGCCGTGGAAGACGGCGCGCGACAATGTCGCCGTCGCGCTCGAGCCCAAGGGCGTCGCCCGCGCCGAGGCGCTCGCGCGCGCGCAAGGCTGGTTGGCGAAAGTCGGGCTCGCCCTCTTCGGCGACCGCTATCCGCACCAGCTCTCCGGCGGCCAGCGCAAGCGCGTCGCGCTGGCGCAGATGCTGATCCGCGATCCGCAGATCCTGCTGATGGACGAACCCTTCGGACCGCTCGACGCGCAGACCCGCGCGCTGATGGGCGATCTGCTGCTCGATCTCTGGTCGGCGGACCGCAAGGCGGTTCTCTTCGTCACGCACGATCTCGAAGAGGCGATCGCGCTCGCCGATCGCGTCGTCGTCATGTCGGCCGGCCCCGCCGCGCGTATCGTCGCCGAGCACGCGATCGACCTGCCGCGCCCGCGCGAAATCAACGAAATCCGCCTCGATCCGAAGTTCCACACGATCCAGCGCGCGATCTGGAACGACCTGCGCGAGGAAGTGCTGAAGACCTATCAGGCGCAGGCGGGAGGCGCGGCGTGAATCGCTCCACACTCCTCGCCTGGCAGGTCGGCGTCGCGGTCGCCCTGCTCGCGATCTGGCACGTCGGATCGAGCGTGCCGATCTTCGGCTTCTACTTCATGCCGAAATTCTTTTTTTCCACGCCGGCGGACGTGCTCGGGCGCGTATGGAAGATGTTCGTGACCGGCGTCGTCTGGCGCCATCTGTGGATCACGCTGACCGAAACCGCGCTCGCCTTCGTCATCGGCTCGGTGGCGGGCGCCGGCATCGGCTTCTGGTTCGCGCGCAAGCCGAAGCTCGCGGCCATCTTCGATCCCTTCCTGAAAGCCGCCAATTCGCTGCCGCGCGTCGTGCTGGCGCCGATCTTCATGCTGTGGTTTGGGCTCGGCGTGTGGTCCAAGGTCGCGCTCGGCGTCACGCTCGTCTTCTTCATCGTCTTCTTCAACGTCTATCAGGGCCTGCGCGAGACCTCGCCGGTCGTGCTCGCCAACGCCCGCATGCTCGGCATGAACGACCGCCAGCTGATGCGCCACGTCTACTGGCCGTCGACGCTCACCTGGGTCTTCTCCTCGCTGCACGCCTCGGTCGGTTTCGCGCTGGTCGGCGCCGTCGTCGGCGAATATCTGGGCGCGGCGGCGGGGCTGGGCTATCTCATTCACGAGGCCGAAGGCGTATTCGACGTGACCGGCGTCTTCGCCGGCATGATCGTGCTCGCGCTCTTCGTCATCGCCATCGACTGGGCGGTGACATCGATCGAAAACCGGCTGCTGGTCTGGCGCCCGCAGCCGCATCAACAAAGCTGAGGAAACATCCCATGAAGAAGCATATGCTGCTCGGCGCCTTCGCCGCTCTCGCCTTTACCGCCACCGCCGCGCTCGCGCAGGTCGCGGGCATCGAGAAGCCCAAGCTCGTCATCGGCGTCGGCGGCAAGTCGCTGCTCTACTATCTGCCGCTGACGATCGCAGAGAAGAAGGGCTACTTCAAGGAACAGGGCCTCGACGCCGAGATCATCGATTTCGCCGGCGGCGCCAAGAGCCTGCAGGCGCTGATCGGCGGCTCGGTCGATATCGTCGCCGGCGCCTACGAGCATACGATCCACATGCAGGCCAAGGGCCAGGACATCCGCGCGACCGTCGATCTCGGCCGTTATCCCGGCATCGTCATCGCGCTGCGCAAGGACGTGAAATACGACAAGCCCTCCGACCTCAAGGGCCTGAAGATCGGCGTCACCGCGCCGGGCTCCTCGACCAACATGCTCGCCAAATTCTTCCTCGCCAAGAACGGCCTCTCGCCCGACGACGCGTCGTGGATCGGCGTCGGCGGCGCGGCCTCCGCCGTGGCGGCTATCCGCAACAAGCAGGTCGACGGCGTCTCGCATCTCGAACCCGTCATCACCATGCTCGAGCAGACCGGCGATATCAAAATCGTCGCCGACACGCGCACGGAAGCCGGAACGCGCGCCCTGTTCGGCGGCGAGAATCCGGCCGCCGTCATCTACACGAAGAAGGCCTTCATCGACGCCAATCCGAACACCGTGCAGGCGATCGTCAACGCCGAATACAAGGCGCTGCAATGGTTGAAGACGGCGAGCGCCGAGGATGTGGCGAGCCTCGTGCCGGAAAACTACCTGCTCGGCGACAGGAAGCTCTACATGGCCGCCTTCCAGTCCTCGCGCGCCTCCTATTCGCAGACCGGCCTGATCGACCCCGCAGGCATGAAGAGCGCCCTCGACATGCTCGCGCAATTCACGCCCGACCTGAAGAGCGCCAAGATCGACCTCGGCGCGACCTTCGACGACCGCTTTGCCAAGAAGGCGGCCGAGAGCGTGAAGTAATCAGGACCGCGAGCCTTCAGGCTCGCATTTCTCAGGAGAAGGATTGCGAGCCTGAAGGCTCGCAGTCCAAGATTGCGACCATGAACATCCTCTCGATCCAGTCCCACGTCGTCTACGGCCATGTCGGCAATTCCGCCGCGGTCTTCGCCCTGCAGCGCCTCGGCGTCGAGGTCTGGCCGGTCCACACCGTGCAATTCTCCAATCATGCGGGCTATGGCGCGTTGCGCGGAAAGGCCTTCGACGCGGGACTGATCGACGACTGCGTGACCGGCGTCGCCGAACGCGGCGCGCTCGCCCAGTGCGACGGACTGATCTCCGGCTATGTCGGCTCGGCCGAAACGGGCGAGGCGATCATCCGCGCCGTCCATCGCATGAAGAAGGAAAACCCGCGCGCGCTCTATTGCTGCGATCCCGTGATCGGCGACGCCGGCCCCGGCGTGTTCGTCAAGCCGGGCGTGCCTGAGTTCTTCGCGGATTCAGCCCTCGCCGTCGCCGATATCGTCACGCCCAATCATTTCGAACTGGAATGGCTGACGGCCAAGCCCATTGTCGGCATGAAGGGCTTTCGCGCCGCCATCGACGCGCTGCATGCGCGCGGACCGACGATCGTCCTCGTCACCTCGGCCCATCTCGCCGATACGCCGGACGATTGCGTCGATCTCTTCGTCTCGTCCTTCGAGGGCGTCTTCCGCATCCGCACGCCGCGCCTGCCGGTGACGTTCAACGGCTCGGGCGACGTGGTCGCGGCCCTCTTCTTCGCCCATTGCCTGCAGACGCAATCGCCGAAGACCGCGCTCGAACGCGCCAGCGCGTCGATTTTCAGCATCCTCGAGCGCACGCACGAGGAAGGTCGCCACGAACTCATGCTGATCGAGGCGCAGGACCAACTCGTCGCGCCGACGACGACCTTCGTCGCAGAAGAAATCACTCAGTAGCGCCCGGCGGTCGAGGGATCGGGCGCCGCGCCGCGTTTGGCGGGCGCGAAGGCCGCCGGCGGGCGCCTCGGCGGCGCGGGATGCTGCGGCGTCAGCACGGTCGCAGGCGCGCGAGGCGGGGGCGGCGACACGGGCGGAGGCGCCGGCGGCTGCTCCAGAATGCGCCGGGCCTCCTCCAGCGCGCGCCGTTCCTCGTCGTTACGGCGATCCATCTTCAGGCGTCGGTTGAAGAAAGCGCGTTCGTGGATATCGGCCTCGAGCGCGGCGTTGCGTTCGGCCTCGCGCGCGATCGCCCGTTCCGCCAGCGCGCCGATCAGCGCATCCGCATTCACCCTGCGGGCAAGCGCGCCATGCTCCCCGCTCCAGGAAATCTCGATGCCCGGCGCGCTCGTCCAACCCGCGGGCCCCGGCGCGCTCAACGTCTCGCGCACGTCGAGCGCGCCCGTGCGCAGGTCGAGCGCTCCCGACAGATGCGCGGAGGCATCGCCGACGCGCAACTGCGTCGGCGCAAACGAGAGACGGCCGGAGGCGATAGTCGCCTGGCTCTCGAACGCCGGCAATTCCTGCGCGTCCTTGTCCATTTCGCGTGCGAGCGTCTGCGAGATTGCGAGCGGCTCGAACGCGCCCTCCGCCTTCTCGGCCTCGGCTACGACATGCGCGAGCGCTTCCGGCGCCGCCTGCGCGATCCGCGCGTCCGAAAATTTCAGGCGCGCCGAACCGGCAAGCGACGCGACAAGCTCCGCCATCGAACTGCCGGCGCCGGACAGGTCGACCGCGCCGTTCACACGCGCCGCGAAAGGACCGGCGGACGCCGCGAGGCTCTCGCCGTTCAGCGCGGCCTTCGCGATGACCGCGCCGCCCTCGCGCCGTACCGCCGCCTCACCGGACACGCGTCCCTCGCCGAGCGTCATCGCAATTTCGCGCGCTGCGACGACGCCCGGCGCGAGCGACAACCGCAACCGCGCGTCCTGCGCAACTAGCCCGGCGCCGAGATCGAGGCGCCCGACATCGAGCCCGACATCGGCATTCGGCGGATCGAACCGCGCCGGCGCGAATTTCAGCATCGGCCAAAGCGCGGCGGCGGACGCAGGCTGCGGCGGGCCGAGCGCGAGCGCGGCGAGGTCCGGCGCGGACAGATGATCGAGCGCGAGCGCGCCGCTGACAGCGCCCGCCACATCGCGCGCAAGATCGCCCTTCGCCTTCACGCCGGCGATCTCGGCGGCGATCGACGACAGCGCGAGCCCCTGTCCGTCGAAACGCATCTGCGCGCGCCCGCTCAAGGGAACCTTCTTTGACAAATCCGGCGCGCCGAAAGCGAAGAGCGGCGCGAGCCGCGCAAGATCGGCGCTCTCGCCGATCAGTTCGCCGCGCGCCGACGCTCGGTCGAGCGCGAGAATTGTCTCGCCTGCAAAGCGTAACGACAGGCCCGCGAGGTCGAGACTCGCGCGCGTCCGCAACGGCGCGCCGACCACGCCTTCGCCCTCGGCCTCGAGCCGCGCGCCGCCGACGCCCTTGAGCGGCAGGACGGCAAGCCCCGCCTGCCGCAACAGCGTCGCGGCTTCGGGCGCCTGCACGCTGAGACGCGCCTGCATGCGGCCCTCCCCGGCAGGTTGCGCCTGCGCGCTGTAGCGCGCCCCGCCCGCATCGCCCGAAAGATTGAGCTGCGTGAAGGCGCCGTTCGCATCGATCGCGACGCCGAACGTCAGATGCGCGGGCGACAGCGCTCGTGCGCGGGCGACAAGCGCCTCGCTCGCCGGCCCCGGCGCGACGCGACGCACGAGCGCGGCGAGATCGCTCAATCTTTCGGCGTCCAGCTTGAAATCGAAACCGCCGCCCTGCTCCGTCACGCGGCCCGAGCCCGAGAGATCGGCGCCGCCGAGGCCGAGGATCGACATGTCCTTCAGCAGGGTGACGCCATCGGCGCGCGTCAGCGACAGCCGTAGCCGGCCCGTCTCCGCCGGCGCGGCGCCGATGCGCGCGACGCGCAGCGATTGCGCGTCGAGCGACAGCATCAGATCGTCTCTCGCGCTCACATGCGCAAGCGCGGAAAAATCCGGAAGGCTGTCGATGTCGACGAGAGGCGCGGCGAGGCGCATATCGAGTCGGCTGCGTGCATTGGGCGTCGCCGCGCGCCAGTCGATCGCGCCGGCAAGCCGCGAGCGATCGATCTCGATCGCGCGCGCAGCGAGCGTCAGGCCGTCGGCGTCGACGCGCGCGTGGCCGTCATAGGAGAGCCGCGTGAAAACGCCGGCCGTCAGCCAGCGCGCGAGTTCTGGCGCGACGGGCGTGATATAGGCGGCGAGCTTGCCCGCGTCGCGCGTCTCGACTTTCAGCTCGCCGTCGAACGCGCGCGCCGCAATCACATCGAACGCGCCGTCGTAATGCAGCCGCGTGCGGCCGGGCAGTCCGGCGTCGAGCGCGATGCGCGGCGTCGCCTCGGGCTTGCGCGCGACATCGGCCGCGACATTGGTCAAGGCCTGACCGCCGAGCGTCACGCTGTCGGCGGCAAGCCGGAGCCGCAACGCGAGCGCGGGCGCGGCCTGCGCTGCGTCAAACGTGGCGTGTCCCGCGCGAAACCGGTCGAGATCGAGGCTCGCCGCCTGCAGCCGCCCATCAAGACCGTTTTCACGCGAAAAATCGGCGGCGCCGGAAAAGCTCAGCGCGTGATCGTCGTCGCCGAGGCGCGCATCGATCTTGTCGGCATGCAGTGCGTCGGCATTCGCCGCGAGCATGAAATTCGCGCGCGCGGGCGCGCCGCCGAGCGCGCCATTGACAATCGCCTGGCCGGAAAAAGTTGCCGCGCCATCCTCCAGCGCGACTTCGCCGGTCGCCTCGACATGCGCTTGCGAGCCGCGATCGTCGAAAGCGAATTTTCCGCGCAACCGGCCCTGTTCGATCGAGGCGGTCGAAAAGGAGAAATCGACGGCGCGCGCGCCGCGCCAGACGCCCTGCCCGCGAAACGGCCCGGCAAGCGTATCGGCGGCGCCGGTCATGTCGACATGATCGAACGCCAACGGATGCGCGCCTGCGACGCGCAGGGCGGCGTCGGTCAGGCGAAAGCGCGCCACCGCGACGCGCGCGCCCTGCACGTCGGCGATATCGAGCAAGGCCGGTTCGAGCGACACCTCGGCATGGTCGAGGCCGATATCGGTGAATTCGAAGGCGCCGCGCAACAACGCCGGCGCCGAGAGTTCGAGCGCCGTTTCTCGCGCGCGAATGACGAGCCCCGCGCGTTCGGCGACGAGCGCGCCCGCCGTCAGCCGTGGCGCCGGCAGCAGCCGCAGGCGCACCGGCCCCTCCAGCGCGACGCGCCCGCCAAAACCTTCGCCGAGCTTCTGCGCGATCGCCGCGCCGTGTTTCGTCCAGTCGACGAACGGCGGCACGGCGAGCGCGGCCGCGAGCGCGACCACGATGCAGGCGGCGATGATCGTCAGGATTTCGCGCAATGGCCTCGTTCCGATTCCGCGCGCATCCTACCGCAATTCGTGGCCTGCGGATGGCCTCAGGGATCGCGGGCCGACAAGGGGCGCGCCACCGCTTCCAGCGGCCGCCGTTCGGCCGCCACGCCCCAGCGCAAGGTCGCGGCAGCCGCGCCGATCATGCAGGCCGCGCCGAACAGATAGCCGGCAAACAGCGCGAGCCGCGAGCCCGTGCCGATCAGCTCGCCGAAAATATAGGGCGCGGCGACCCCGCCGAGCGCCGTGCCGAAGGCGTAGAACAGGGCGATGGCGAGCGCGCGGATTTCTACGGGGAAGATTTCGCTGACCGTCAGATAGGCGGAACTCGCCGCCGCCGAGGCGAGAAAGAACACGCAGGACCAGACGAGGGTCTGCTGATGCGCGCTGAGCGCGCCGCGCCAGAACAGATAGCCGGCGACGGCGAGCGCCATGCCGGAGGCGGCGTAGGTCGCAACGATCATCGGCCGCCGTCCGAGCGTGTCGAACAAGGGTCCGAGCAGAAACGGCCCCAGCACATTGCCGAGCGCGAAGGGAATGAGATGCCAGCCGACCTGATCCGGCGGCACGGCGTAAAAGCGCGTGAGGATCAGCGCATAGGTGAAGAAGATGGCGTTGTAGAAAAACGCCTGCGCGCCCATCAGCGCGAGCCCGACGAAGGAGCGCGTGCGATGCGTGTGCACGATCGCCTCGTAGACTTCGCCGAGCGGCGTATGCGTGCGCGCGGCGAGCGTGAGCTTCGGCGCGTCGCCGAGTTCCGCGAGCCTGTGGCCCGATGCGCGAAAATCGGCCTCGAGCTTGTCGACGATCGCTTCCGCTTCGCCCGCGCGCCCGTGGATCGCCAGCCAGCGCGGGCTCTCGGGCAGAAAGGCGCGCAAGCCGAGAATGAGCAGGCCGAGCGCCGCGCCGATGAAGAAGGCGAGGCGCCAGCCGACATCGGGCGCAAAGCGCGCGGGATCGAGCAGAACGATGGAGGCCGCGGCGCCCATCGCCGCGCCGACCCAGAACGTGCCGTTGATCGAGAGATCGACGCGGCCGCGATAGCGCGCTGGCATCAATTCCTGGATGGTCGAATTGATCGCGGCATATTCGCCGCCGATGCCCGCGCCGGTGAGCAGGCGAAAGAAGCAGAAGCTCGCAAAGCTCCACGAGAACGCCGTCGCGGCGGTCGCCAGCAGATAGAGCGCCAGCGTGATGAAGAACAGCTTCTTGCGGCCGAGCCGATCGGTCAGCCAGCCGAACAGCAGCGCGCCGACGACAGCGCCCGCGAGATAGAAACTCGAGGCGAGCCCGATCTCGGCGTCGCTGAAATGCAGGCTCGGCGACGCCTTGAGCGCGCCGGCGATCGCGCCAGCGATCGTCACCTCCAGCCCGTCGAGCACCCAGGTGACGCCGAGCGCCACGGCGACCAGCGTGTGGAAGCGTCCCCACGGCAGACGATCGAGCCTCTGGGGAATGTCGGTGACGATGCGCGCGGTCTCGCTCATGCCCTCCTCCGCTCGCGATGCGCGAGCAGGACGAAGGTTGCCCTATCGCGCCAGGCCGAACAACGGTCGAAGTCGCGCGCCGAGCGCGACGCCGGCGAGAGCGCACAGCGCCCAGACGAGGCCATGCGCACTGCCGGAAGCGAGGCCGGAGAAGAAGGCGCCGATGTTGCAGCCCGTCGCGAGACGCGCGCCGACGCCCATCAGCAGGCCGCCGAGCGCGGCCGCCGCCAGCGACGGCAAGGGAATGCGCGCCTGCGGCGCATAGGCCCCGGCAAGTCCGGCCGCAGCCGCGGCGCCGAGCATGAGACCGAAATTCATGACCGAGGTGGAATCCGCGAACAGGTTTGCCGCGAGCGCGCTCTCGCCCTGCCAGAACGGCCACGCTGCGACATTGACGCCGATCGCGGCCGCAATCTTCGCGCCCCACAGGGCGAAGCCGTAGGTGATGCCCCACGGGCGTCCCGCGAGCACGAGCGTTGCAACATTGACGAGCGCGAGCGCGACCGCGCCACCGGCGAGCGGCCACGGGCCAGCGACGAGCGAAGCGCGCGCGACATCGAGGCCGAGCGGTTCGGCGGCGCCGTGACGCATGCGCTCGATCGCAAGCGCAGCCGCATAGCAGGCGGCGAGCGCGAGCAGGCCGACGGCGAGCGCCCATGTTCCGCCCAGCGTCTCGACCAGCGACCAGGCGCCGATATCGGGCCAGCTGCGCCAATGCAGCGGATCGGCGGTCGCAGCCAGCGATCCCGCGATGAAGGCGAAAAGCGCCACGATCATGCGCGAATTGCCGCCGCCTGCGGTGTAGAGCGTGCCCGAGCCGCAGCCGCCGGCCAGCTGCGTGCCGACCCCGAACAGAAAGCTGCCGAGGACGAGCGCAAGCCCGACACTATTGACGAAGCCCGAAACGTCGGCGCCGAACAAGGAGCCCTGCGCCAGCGCGGGAAAGAACACGACAATGGCGAGCGCCAGCATAACGAGTTGCGCGCGGATCGCGCGACCGCGCCGGTCGACCAGCATGCGCCGCCAGGCGAAGGCAAAGCCGAACGAGGAATGATAGAGCGCGACGCCGGCAAAAAATCCGACGCACGCGAGCGCGGCCTGCCGCCAGCCGGCCTCGCGCGCGCCGAATATCGCGAGCGCGACGAGGCCCGCGACGGCCAGCGCGACGACGCCGGTTTGCGGATCGCGCGCTTTGGTCAGCGCGGGCGCGGCAAGGCTCATGGCGCGGTCGCCTGCGCCGCGATGGATGCAAAGATCGCATCGAGCTCGCGCGCGAGTTCTTTCAGCGGCGCGCCGCCTTCGGCGAAATAAGGCGCGAACACATCGCTCGGCAATCGGTAGGACAGGGTCGCATGGCCATCGGCGTTTTCGGTCACATAGAAGCGCACCGGCGCCTCGATGCCCGCGGCGAGGCTGGCCGCCAGCATCCGCCGCGCGAAATCGTTGCGGTAGACGCCGACGACGCGATTGCCCGGAATGACGATCCCCTGCGCCTTCGCGCCCTGCGATGCGCTCGCCGAATTGACGAGGTTCATCTTTGCCGCGTCGACCGCCTTGTCGAGGCGCGAAGACAGCGCGTCGAAGGAATAGCCGGTCGCCTTCACCGCCCAGCCCGGCCGCGCGGTCAATGGTGCGGGCGCGGCCACGGCGCCGGAAAGCGTCAGTACGACGGTCAACATCGCGCCGATGCGCAAGAAATATGTTCGCATGGTCCTCGCCTCACAGAGTGCGACAAGGACCGCTATAGCGCGCGATCGATCACGGGCGCAGTCACGAATGGGTGAAGGCGACGCGAGCGGGGCGCCGCCTTGCGCAAACAAGGCTCCTCATTCAGAGGGCCTGCCTCGAAATTCAGGAACCCTCACCCTGAGCAGCCGCGCAGCGGCGTCTCGAAGGGTGGCCGGATCACGTGTACGCGGCCATGCTTCGAGACGCAGGCTTCGCCTGCTCCTCAGCATGAGGGTTTCGGGGCTGCAATCAATTCACCCGGGCGCCTCAGGCGTCCAGCACCTTCCCCGGGTTCATGATGTTCTGCGGATCGAGCGCACGCTTGATCGCGCGCATCACGTTCAGCGTCTCCGGCGAATGTTCCTCGCGCATGTATTTGATCTTCGCCTGGCCGACGCCGTGCTCGCCGGTGCAGGTGCCGCCCATGTCGAGCCCGCGCCGCACGAGGCGCTCGACAAAATTCTTGGCCTTCGCGACATCTTCCGGATCGTTGGGGTCGAACAGCGGCCCGGTGTGAAAATTCCCGTCCCCGACATGACCGACGACCGGCGCGACAATGCCGATGCGCTCCGCATCCTCGATCGTCTGCGTCACGCAATCGGCGAGCCGCGAGATCGGCACGCAGACGTCGGTCGAAAAGCCCGTCATCTCGGGTTTGGCCTTCAGCGTCTGGTGCGCCCAGTAGACGTCGTGGCGCGCCTGCCAGAGTTTCGTGCGCTCCTCGGGCTTGGTCGTCCAGTTGAAGGGACCGCCGCCATTGCCTTCGGCCAGTTCCTTGAAGCGCGTCGTCTGTTCCTCCACGCCCTTTTCCGTGCCGTGGAATTCGAGAAACAGCATCGGCGCTTCGGTCAGGCCGAGCTTGGCGTAATTGTTGAACGCGCGCACGGTGAGCGGATCGACGAGTTCGATGCGCGCGATCGGCAGGCCGGACTGGATCGTCTCGATGACCGTGTCGCAGGCCGCCTTGATCGACGGGAACTGGCAGGTCGCCGCCGAAATCGCTTCGGGGATTCCGTAGAGCTTGAGCGTGATCTCGGTGATGATGCCGAGCGTGCCTTCCGATCCCACGAACAGACGCGTGAGATCGTAGCCCGCGGAAGATTTCTTCGCGCGCCGCGCCGTCTTGACGATGCGCCCGTCCGGCATGACCACGGTCAGCGCCAGCACATTGTCCTTCATCGTCCCGTAGCGGACGGCGTTGGTGCCGGACGCGCGCGTCGCGCACATGCCGCCGATCGAGGCGTCGGCGCCGGGATCGATCGGAAAGAACAGACCGGTGTCGCGCAGATAATCGTTGAGCGCCTTGCGGGTGACGCCCGGCTGCAGCACGACGTCGAGATCCTCGGCGTGCACTTCGAGGATTTCGTTCATCTGCGACACGTCGATCGACACGCCGCCATAGGGCGCATTGGTATGCCCTTCGAGCGAGGTATTGGCGCCGAGCGCGATGACGGGCACGCCATGGCCGGCGCAGATCTTCACGGCGTCGGACACGTCTTCCGTCGATTGCGCGAAAATCACCGCGTCCGGCGGCTGGTTCGGCGTCCACGAGAGATTGTGGCCGTGCTGCTCGCGCACGGCCATCGAGGTCACCAGCCGGTTGCCGAAACGCGCGGCGAGTTCGCCGACGGCGACGTCGATTTCGGCCTGCGGCGGACGCTGCGTCAGCCGCGCGATGGCGGGATCATGTTCGGTCACCTGGGCTCTCCCGAATTTGCTTTTGGCGTAATCTATCCCTCGGACTCCGGCGCGTCGAGAACGGACCGCGGGCCCCAAGGCTCGCGGGCGCCGCCCTCGCCAAGGCCGGCCTGAACGAGCGCAATCCAGCCCTACTTCTTCATCCGCAACGGCCCGGTGAAGTCGCGCTTGCCGATCGGCACGCCGCGCATGCGCAGCAGGTCGTAGGCGGTCGTCGCGTGGAATTGCAGGTTGGGCGTCGAAAACGACATCAGGAAATTTTCCACCGTGAACGGCAGCTTCACGTCGCGGAATTCGAAGAACATCTCCTTGCCTTCCAGCGCGTCCATGTCCTCGCGCGTCACGCCCTTCAGCATCGTGCGGGCGTCGGCCACAAGCTGCTGCAGGCCGGCATAATCCTTCGGCCCCTCGGCGCGCGGCGAAAACGTCCCCTTGCGCGCGCCCTCGATCGCGCCCTGCGAATGATGCACGACGGATATGACCTGGAAGCTGAACGGAAACATGTCCGGCCACAGCCGCCCGGCGACAACCTCCTCGAGCGCGCCCGGCTTTTCGGCGAAATGCACGCGCCCCTTTTCGAGGAAACCCGCAACGCCCGTCAGCGTCTGGAGGAAACCCGCGACGCTGACGTCGTAGAGTGAAATGGCCATGGCGCGCTCCTTGCTGTGCGTTTCCCGTATGGTCGTGTTTACGACAGGCTATCGTCTCACGCGCTGAACACAAGCGCGCGGCCACATTGCGCCTATGACTTTTGGGACTATCGGGCGCGCGCGCATTGGTTTAGGCGGGCGCCAGATTTCAGCGAGACCATTTCAATGCTTGGACCGGCCGATATTGCCGATTGGGACGCGGACGAGACGGATCGTCTGCGTGCAGAGATTCGCCTGCTGCCGATCATGCGCCGCATCAGGGACGAACCGCATGCGGCGCGCAAGGCGCTCGGCCCGGCGCTCGCCGCGCGGCTCGACGGCTTCCGCCGCGACGCGCGGCGGCCCGCGGATGAATTGAACAGGCTGCTGGAAGACCTGCGGCGCATCCACGCCTGAGGCGCATCCACGCTTGAGGCGGATTGGCGCATCTGAACTGCGCCGTTCAATCGTCGGCCATGCAATGCTCGAACGGCAGAGAGCCGCGCGCGACGCCGACATCCCTGACACATCGCGCCAAGATCAGGCGACCGTGGGCCAGCCGACGGGAAACCGCCCTCGACGAAATCCTATTCCGCAGCCTGGCCGATTGCGTGCTTTTCGGCATCGAGCCAGCCGGCCGGCGCGTAGGCGGCGAGATTGCCCAGGTTCGAAATCGGCAGGTAGAGCTCCGGCGCGTGGAGGATTTCGAGGAATTCCGCGTGATCGGGATGATGCGGGTCGCCGATGAAGGCGTCCTCGTATTCGCCCTTCGAGAACATGTCGCGCTGCCGGTACATGTTGAACATCACGCTGTCGGCGGCAAAGTCCTGGCCCATCCGCACGAAGGCCGGCATTTCCCGGTAATTGGCGTTCTGCACCACCATCGAGAACATCAGGTGCTGGATTTCGCCGGCCTCGCGCCTGGTCTTGAGGAAGGCGAGATTCTTCAGGAGCCGCGCGAAATTGCCGGGCCGGCGCACATTGGCGTAGGTGTCGGCCTCAGCTGCGTCGATCGAAATCTGCACCGCGCCGACATGACCGCCGAGATTGAGTTCGCGCCAGGCGCGCTCGTCGAACAATTGCCCGTTGGTGTGCAGGTGCATCTGCAGGTTCTTGTACTCGTCGCTCGCCGTGAGTCGCTTGATGAGATTGCGGAAATGGTTGGAGCCGAAGGCGTCGCCCGAGCCTGTGATAATCACCTCGCCGGCGTCCTTCAGCATCGGCAGCAATGACTTTTCGGTGAGATCGTCGAGTTTCGCCTGCCGCGCCTTGTTGGCGACATAGATGCCCGAACGGCACGACGGACAGGCGAGATTGCAGGACTTGTCGTGCGAGAGCACGACCTGCAGCGGCGGCGGCGGAACCGCGCGGCCCTTGCGATGATGCTCGATGAATTCGCGCGCCTCGTCGCTGTCGCGCGGCTCGAGCTGGCGGCCGGCGATGAACGGGCAATTGACGTGATCGCAGTAGGAATAGGTCCCGTCGATGATCGACTCGCGAATCTTGTTGGCGATGTCCGAATGCCAGACGTCGCGATGATTCTCGTCGAGCCGGCCGATCGGGGTCGGCAGATAGACCGGGCAGCAGGCGAAGACGAGGCCGGTATGGGTCGTCTCCATCGTGTTGAAGGGACGCCGGCAGAAATGCGTCTTGAGATAGGCCTGCGCCGCCTCGTCCTGCGCCTGCGACTGCGCATAGGCGCGGCGCTGCCGCAGCTTCAGGATGAGATGGTTGTTGACGAACGAGGCCACGGCGTCCGCGCGGTCGCGCCCGATGAAATCGAGCACGGCGGGGCTCGCCGCCCATTGCAGCAGCCGGCGCGGCGAAAGCGCGCTGGGCTGTTTGCCGGTATCATTGCTGGTGGTCATTTACGCTGGCCGTCTCTTCACATCGCCCCGTCGGGAGGGCCCGGCGACCGCGCGCCGCCGCCCGCCGGAAACGGAAATGCGTGGCCGGCCCGCGATTTGCGCGAAGCTGGCCTGTTGCTGCGCACAATATAGGCCGGGCGCCGCAATTGCAAAGGCTGTGGCCCGGCCGGCCGTGACAAACCGGGCCTCCCGCCCCACATTGGCGGCATCCCGAATCGCCTGAGGAAATGGTCATTTTGCCGCACGCGCCGCAGCCGCATGACAATGCGCCGCACGACGAGGCCCCCGCCCCCGGCGGCATCCGCGAGCGCGCCCTGGCCTCGCGCGCCGCGCCCTGGCTGACGACGCTCAACCCCGAGCAGCGCGCGGCCGTGGAATCGATCGATGGCGCGGTTCTGGTGCTCGCCGGCGCCGGCACCGGCAAGACCCGCGTCCTGACCACCCGCATCGCCCATATCATCGCGCTCGGCTGCGCCCGCGCGCACGAGATTCTGGCCGTCACCTTCACCAACAAGGCCGCGCGCGAGATGAAGGAGCGCGTCGGCGCGCTGGCGGGCCCGGTGGCCGAAGGCATGCCCTGGCTTGGCACGTTCCACGCCATTTCCACCAAGATTCTGCGCCGCCACGCCGAGCTGGTCGGCCTCAAATCCAACTTCACGATTCTCGACACCGACGACCAGATCCGCCTGCTGAAACAGGTGATCCAGGCGGAAAACATCGACGACAAGAGATGGCCGGCGCGCACGCTGGCCTGGCAGATCGACGCCTGGAAGAACCGGGGGCTCACGCCCGACAAGGTTCCGGCTGGCGAGGCCGAGGCATTCGCCAACGGCAAGGGCGCAAAGCTCTACGCGCTCTATCAGGACCGGCTGAAGACGCTGAACGCGACCGATTTCGGCGACCTCTTGCTCGAAACGCTGCGCCTGTTCCGCGAAAACCCCGATGTGCTCCGCAACTGGCAGGAGCGCTTCAAGTACATTCTCGTCGACGAGTATCAGGACACCAAC
>JACKJE010000017.1 GCA_020638135.1 Methylobacteriaceae bacterium
ATGACCGTCGATCTCGGCGCGGGCGTCGGCCGCTCCTTCGCGCCGGAGCGCGCAGACGAGAACGCCAATGTGTTCGAAGCGGCTGTCAGGCACATCGAGACTTTGCGCGAAACCGGCAAGCGCGTGATCCTCGCCGGCTGGTCGGACGGGTCGCGCGAGCGGCTCGGTCATGTCATGGCCGAGCACGGCCTGAAGAAAATCGAACCCGTTTCCTCGCTCGCGCAGACCATCGGGCTCAAGGGCGTCGCACTCGCCGTCATCGGGCTCGAACAGGGTTTTGTCGCCGGCGATCTCGCCGTCATCGGCGAACAAGACATTCTGGGCGACCGCCTCGTGCGTTCGCGCAAGCGGCACAAGCGCGAAAATGTGCTGCAGGAGGTCGGCGCTCTGAGCGCGGGCGATCTCGTCGTGCATGTCGACCACGGCATCGGCCGTTTCGTCGGGCTCACGCAGATCCAGGCGATCGGCGTTCCGCACGATTGCCTCGAACTGCATTACGCCGGCGGCGACAAGCTCTATCTGCCGGTCGAAAATCTCGAACTTCTGTCGCGCTACGGTTCGGAGGACGAAGAAGCACAGCTCGACCGGCTCGGCGGCGTCGGCTGGCAGACGCGCAAGGCGCGGATGAAGAAGCGCATCCGCGAGATCGCGCATGGGCTGATCAAGCTCGCGGCGCAACGTATGCTGCGCAAGGCGCCCGTCATGACGCCGCCATCCGGCCTCTACGACGAATTCTGCGCGAAGTTTCCCTATGACGAGACGGAGGATCAGGACGCCGCGATCGAAGCGACGCTGGACGACATGGCGGCTGGCCGGCCAATGGATCGCCTGATCTGCGGCGACGTCGGCTTCGGCAAGACGGAGGTCGCGCTGCGCGCCGCCTTTACCGGCGTCATGGCGGGCAAGCAGGTCGCGGTCGTCGTGCCGACCACGCTTCTCGCGCGCCAGCACTACAGGACATTCACGCAGCGCTTCGCCGGCCTGCCGGTGAAGGTCGCGCAGATGTCGCGCATGGTGTCGTCGGCCGATCTCAAGGCTGCCAAGACGGGCGCGGCGTCGGGCGAGGTCGACATTGTCGTCGGCACGCATGCCGTGCTCGGCAAGACCGTGTCGTTCAAGGACCTCGGTCTCGTTGTCATCGACGAGGAGCAGCATTTCGGCGTCGGGCACAAGGAACGGCTGAAGGAATTGCGTGCGGAAGTGCATGTGCTGACGCTGTCAGCCACGCCCATTCCGCGCACGCTGCAGCTTGCGCTGACCGGCGTGCGCGAACTCTCGATCATCGCGACGCCGCCGGTCGATCGCCTCGCCGTGCGCACTTTCGTCACGCCGTTTGATGAGCTGATCGTACGCGAGGCGCTGTTGCGCGAGCGCTATCGCGGCGGGCAGAGCTTCTACGTGTGCCCGCGCATCGAAGATCTCGACGAAGCCGCAGCTTTCCTGCGGACAAAATCATTCCGGAAGCGAAATTCGTGATCGCGCATGGCCAGATGAGCGCGACCGAACTCGAAGAGAAGATGAGCGCGTTCTACGACGGCAAGTACGATATTCTCGTCTCGACCGCGATCGTGGGATCCGGCCTCGATATCCCGACCGCCAACACGATGATCGTGCATCGCGCCGACATGTTCGGCCTCGGCCAGCTCTATCAGCTGCGCGGCGCGCGTCGGCCGCTCCAAGACGCGCGCCTATGCGCTGTTCACCGTGCCGGCGAAGCGCCAGATGACGCCGCAGGCGGAGGAAGCGCCTGAAGGTGCTGCAATCGCTCGATACGCTCGGCGCGGGCTTCCAGCTCGCCAGCCACGATCTCGACATCCGCGGCGCCGGCAATCTGCTCGGCGACGAACAGTCCGGGCATATCAAGGAAGTCGGCTACGAACTCTACCAGCAGATGCTGACCGACGCGATCGAGGCCCTGAAGGCGGGCGACGAGGAGCCGGCGGAGGAATTGTGGTCGCCGACGATCACGGTCGGCGCGCCGGTCACGATCCCGGAAACTTACGTCGAAGATCTGCAATTGCGCCTGCAGCTCTACCGGCGCCTGTCGGGCATCGTCGACGAGGCGGAAATCGAATCCTTCGCCGCCGAGATGATCGACCGCTTCGGGCCGCTGCCGCCGGAAGTCGAGCAGCTCATGGAGATCGTCGCCATCAAGGCGCTGGCGCGACAGGCGCATGTCGAAAAGGTGGAGGCCGGGCCGAAGGGCGTCATCGTCGCCTTCCGCGACAATAGCTTCGCGAATCCGGCCGGCCTCGTGCGCTTCGTCGCCGAACAAGGCAATCGCGCCAAGGTGCGGCCGGACATGAAGATCGTGTTTACGGGCGATTTCGACGAGACGCACGAACGGCTGGAGGCCTCGCGCCGCCTGCTGCGCACGCTGGTGGCGCTGGCGCAGAAAAAGGCGGCTTGAGGCGGGTTGGCCTGCGCCTCAGCTGCTCCCGCGCCTTGAGTGGACGCTGGCCTGCGCCTCGCGGTCCCGCCTCGCAAAAACGCAGATTGCGCGCACATTGCGCCGCCAAAGGAACCTCCGTCCGTGACCGAGCTGCCGCCCCTGCCTCCGCCCCATCCGCCGCGCCCGCGCGGCATCGGCGCGCGCATCCGCGCCTATTTCCTCACGGGGCTGGTGATCGCGGGCCCGCTTGCGGTCACGGCCTGGCTCGTCTTCTGGTTCATCGACACGGTCGACCACTGGATCCGGCCTTTGCTGCCGGTGACGCTCTGGCCCGACATCTATCTCGTGAAGGACATTCCCGGCGTCGGCGTCGTCATCGCCTTCGTCGGCTTGACGCTGCTCGGCTTTCTCGCCGCCAACCTGCTCGGACGCTCGCTGATCCGACTCAGCGAAACGATTCTTGACCGAATGCCGGTCGTGCGCGGCATCTACAAGAGCGTGAAGCAGCTCTTCGAGACCGTATTCTCGCAGCAGGGAACGGGCTTCCGCAAGGTCGGACTGGTGCAGTATCCGATGAAGGGCCAGTGGACGCTGGTCTTCATCTCGACGCCGCCCGGCGAGACGGTGAAGGCGGCGATCGGCGCGGGCGAGACGCCGTATATTTCCGTCTTCCTGCCCTGTACGCCCAACCCGACAACCGGCTTTTATTTCTACCTGCCGGCGTCGGAAGTGATCGAGATCGACATGTCGCCGGATGCGGCGGCGAAACTCATCATGTCGGCTGGCCTGATCCAGCCCGAGTGAAGGCGCTGACGAAGAACTGGCTGGCGCTGCGCTCGTGGAGAAGTCGACGCGCGGGAAGAACGGCAAGCGGCCCGACAGAAGCCGCGCTGCTGCTTCGTCTGAACGGCGAGGCAATCCAGAAGCCGCGTTGACCAGCATTCGGCGGTCGCTTCGCAATCGCCCGCAATGACGGCCGATTTCGGCTTCAGCTTCGAACGAGGCGATGATCGCGCGGATCTTTGCGATCAATTCGGGATTGCGCTGCTCCCACACGATCACGCGCGCCTCGTCGGCGCTGAGGCGCGCATCCGTCGTCGTTTCCGATAGCGGCGCGCCGAAGGGAGGCATTGAAGCCGGCCATGGCCGGTCCAACACGCGCGACGCGATCATGTCGCCGACGCTGGGCCGGAAGTGCAGGACTTCGAAGAAGTAGGGCGAACGGTCGAGCGGACCGCCACGTTTGAACATTTCGAGCGCGACCGGGCCGACTTCGCTGAAGTCGAAGGCGCGCACGCGCGCGCCCTCGCCTTTTCCGGCGTCCTCGACGGTCGCGGCCAGCGCCTTCTTCCAGTCCCGGAAGCGTTGCTGATAGCCCAAGAGATCGAACATGGCGCGGCGCGAGACGTGGACCGGCGGCAAGACGATATCAACCGCAATGCCCTTCCGGCGCGCCGCGCGCAACGCATCGACGATACGCTTCAGGCGCGCCTGCAATTGGCCCGCGTAGGAATCGCGCGGCAGGAACATGTAGGACGGGAACCACGCCTTCATGCTCGGCAGCTCCCAGAAATCCTCACCCCCTATCAGGTTTTTCCTGTCCTGCAGCGCATAGTGATAGAAGCCGTCTGTATCGATGTAGAAGGCCTGCTTGCCCATGACGCCGCCGATCGTCTTGCGCAACGCTTCCCAGGACAGCGCGTGCATCAGCCGGCCGCGCCAGGGCGATGCGCCGCCGAACAGGCTCTCGTTGAGATCGGCGGGCGCGGCTTCCTCACGGAAGAATTCCTCGAAATCGATCGCCCAGATCACATGCGCGACCTTTGGTTCTCGCGCGGCGATGGCGGTCAAAATGGTCGCCGCTTCATTCGAATGCGAGCCGTTGAGGCCGGCATTGTAGGCGTTGAGCCCGCTCATCGTCTGCGTATGCGGGTCGAAGCCGAAGACGGCGCGCGAGGAGCCGAGGAAGACGACGTCGAGCGGCCTTTCGCGCCTGAAATATTCGAGGCCCTTGAGGACGCGGTCGCCGTTGCTGGTCAGCCGCAGTTCCAGGTTTTCGAAATTGTGCGGAACAAGGCGCGTGCCGAAAATGGCGAACACGTCGCCGGCGGCCGCGATCGCCGCTATCGCGCCGAAGAGCGCGAGCGTGACGCCGAAGGCGGTGGCGAGCCAGCGGCGCATGGTCAGAACCGGAAGTAGAGGAATTCGGACGTCTGCCAGGAGAAGAGCTCCACGGCGACGATGCCGATTGCGAGAAAAACCGCCCACGCAGGCGATGGCCAGGCGAACAGTGTCGGCGCAAAGCGCGGCGCCGGCGCGGGCGCACCGAGGGTGGGATGATAGGCGCGCAATATCTGGCGCGCATTCGGCAGGACCACGCAGGCGATCAGCAGCGCGACGCCCGCGGCAAGACCGCCCGGCGCAACGCCGATCTGGTCGAGGCGCAGGCCTTTGAGGCCGATCATGCCCGCCATCATCACGCCGGCCTCGCCGGCGCTGTCGGCGCGGAACGGCGCCCAGGCGATCAGCACGGCAGCGAGCGTCAGCAGGCGCGCGAAGAACGGCGGCAGGCGCCAGGGGAAATGACGCTCCCAGACATGCGCGATCAACAGATAGAGGCCGTGCAGGCCGCCCCAGATGATGAACGTGTAATTGGCGCCGTGCCAGAGGCCGCCGAGCAGCATGGTGGCCATGAGATTGATCGCGCGATGCGTCTCGCCGCGCCGGTTGCCGCCGAGCGGAATGTAGACGTAATCGCGTAGAAAACGCGACAGGGTCATGTGCCAGCGACGCCAGAATTCGACGATGGACATCGAGGCGTAAGGCGAGTCGAAATTGGCCGGCAGGCGCACGCCGAACAGGCGCGCAAGCCCGATCGCCATGTCGCTGTAGCCGGAAAAATCGAAATAGAGCTGGACGCCGTAGCAGAGCGCGCCCTGCCAGGCCAGCGCAAGCCCGACATCGCCGACGCGCGCAGTGGCGAAGGCGGGCTCGACGAAGGGCGAAATATTGTCGGCCACCACCACTTTCTTGATGAGGCCGATGGCGAGCAGCGCGAAGCCGACCGCGTAATTCGTCCAGCGCGCATCGGCTTCGACATGCGCGGGCGCCGTCAGCTTGCGGAACTGCGGCATGACCTCGGCGTGATGGACGATCGGGCCGGCGATGAGCTGCGGGAAGAAGAAGACGAACAGCGCGAAGTCGAGGAAGCGCCCGCTCCGCGCCTTGCCGACGTAGATGTCGGAAATGTAGGCGATCTTCTGAAAGGTGAAGAAGGAAATGCCGAGCGGCAGGAAGACGTGCAGCAGCGGCGCGCGAATGCCGGTGATGTCGGCGAAGCTCGAGATGAAGAAGTCGGCGTATTTGTAATAGCCGAGCAGCGCGAGATTGCCTGATATCGCGGCGATGAACAGAAGCCGTCGCGTTCGGCCGTGCGCCTGATCGATGAAGCGGCCGGCGAGATAATTGGCGGTCATGGCCGCCGCCAGCAGCCAGAAATAGGCGATGCTCCAATAGCCGTAGAACACACAGGAGGCCGCCAGCAGCCAGGCCACGCACAATTCGTTCGAGCCGCGGCGCTGCAGCGCCACGAAGCCGCCGAGCGTGACGGGCAGGAAGACCAGCAGGAACTGCCAGGAGGTGAAAAGCATTCGGGCCTGCTCTAGCGCGGGCTGCTCGGATGCGTCTCCCCTTCCCCTTGTAGGGAGGGCAAGAGCGGCCCGACCGCAGCCAGCGTCGGAATTGGAGGCGCCCCGTCTACACGATATTGGCCGACAGCCGAAATCCGCTCAGGAGACGGCCGGCGCGCCGGTCAGCGCGCGCCAGACTTTCGGCAGCTTTTCCGGCAGATCCTCCGCGATCAGGCCGGGGCCGAACAGGTTCGCCGCCTCGCCGTGCATCCAGACGCCGGCGCAGGCGGCCTCGAATGCCGGCATGGCCTGCGCGAGGAGGCCGCAGATCATGCCGGCCAGAACGTCGCCGGAGCCCGCGGTGGCCAGCCAGGCTGGCGCATTGGAGGCGATGGCCGCGCGGCCGTCGGGATGGGCGACGACCGTATCTGGCCCCTTGAAGACGACGATGGCGCCGGATTTCTCAGCGGCCTCTCGCGTCCGCGCGAGCTTGTCGGCGTCGTCGCGGCCGAACAGGCGCGCGAATTCGCCGGCATGCGGGGTGAGGACAACGGGACCGTTCGCGCCCTTGATCGCGGCGAACAAACGCGCGGGGACGCCGGCGAAGGCGGTCAGCGCATCGGCGTCCAGCACGGTCGCGCGAGACAACGCGCCCGGCGCCAGCGCCGTCTCGACCAGCGCGCAGGTCGCCTCGCCGACGCCCAGCCCAGGCCGAGCGCGACGGCGTTCTTGCGGGCGTCTGCAAGGAGTTCGGCAAGCCCCTTCGGACCGTCGCTGCGGCGAACCATGATGGCCATCAGGGCGGCGGCGTTGACCAGAAGCGCATCCGACGGCGAGGCGACGGTCACGAGGCCGGCGCCCGCCCGCAAGGCGCCCCGCGCCGCCAATCGCGCCGCGCCTGTCGCGGCGAGCCCGCCGGATACGACGACCGCGTGGCCGCGTGAATATTTGTGCGCGTCGATGCGCGGGACCGGCAGCACTGCGCGCCAGAGCGCGGGGATATTGTGGAAGGCCGTGGGGGCGATGGCGCCGAGGACATCGTCCGCTATGCCGATATCGGCGCATACCGGCGTTCCACACAGTGCGCGGCCCGGCATCAACAGATGCGCAGGCTTGAGGCGAAAGAACGTGACGGTTTCGTCCGCCTCGATCGCAGCGCCGCGCACGGCGCCCGTCGTGCCGTCGAGACCGGAGGGAACGTCGACCGCCAGGACGCAGCCGCCGCCCGCATGACGCCAAGTGTTGACGCGTTCGACGAGATCGCGCGCCGCGCCGTCGAGATCGCGCGCGAGACCGGCGCCGAACAGCGCGTCGATCACGAGATCGGCCTGTTCGATGTCGAAGAGATCGATCGGCGGCGCGTCGCGGTTCCAGAGTTCGTAAGCCCAGGCCGCGTCGCCCTTCAACGCGCCGGGATCGCCGAGCGTGTGCGCCTCGACATCGAATCCCATTTCGAGCAGCACATGCGCAGCGACATAGCCGTCGCCCCCGTTGTTGCCGGGGCCGCACAAGACTTCGATCTTCACGCCGCCGCGTCTGCGGATGAGATGCGCGGCGCGATCGGCGACGGCGCGACCGGCCGCCTCCATCAGTTTGGCGCCGGGAGGCTTGCCCGCAGCGATCGTCAGCCGATCTGCCTCCGCCATTTCCTTCGTCGTGAGGATTTCGATCTTCATGCGCGTCTCTCGCGAGGCGACGTTTCGTTCGACGTCGTATCCATGCGCCACACCGTCGGCGTTCGCGCGCCGCCGGTCAATTAAGGTCTCTGTAACTCTATCGACACGGCGCGTCGACTTTGATCCGACGCAATCGCTTTCCGCTTGACAGAAATGAAGACGAGGCGGAGCATATCCGCAATGCAATCGTCGGCTTCAGCGAGTGCGCAGGCCTCGGGAAACGGCGGTATCGGCGGGCTTTCGAAAGGGCTTGGCCGCGCAGATGGGTGGGAACGCAAGTTCTCGTTCAACAGCGAAAGCAGGAGATGACTCCACCGGACAAGGACGCGTGACTCCTTGGCAATGGGAGTCGCCGGTAGTGTGCACGGGAACAGATATCGGCCCCTGCACGTTGCACAACATGACTTCGACATAGCGGGATGGCGTCGCAACGGCTACGCGAAGGCTGTCTCGAATCTTGACTGGTCAATCCAGACAATTTCGCAACATGGCGAAACTAGAGGGTCCCGCGACGCATCAGGCGCCGGGACCCGTTTCGTTTGTAACGGTCGTTTTGCCTGCGACCATCAACCCCAGACCTTGCGCGCCGTCTCCATCATCACGTCGATCTTGCGCCATTGCGCGCTCACGCTCAGCGCGTTACCGCCGATGCCCGACGCAAATCCGCACTGCGGCGACAGGGCGAGCTGATCGAGCGGACAGAAGCGCGCGGCCTCGTCGATGCGGCGGCGCAGGTCGTCGACCGTCTCGATCTCGCCGCTCTTGGTGGTGACGAGGCCGAGCACGACGATTGTTCCCTTGCGCACGAAGCGCAGCGGATCGAAGGAGCCGGCGCGTTCTGAATCATATTCCAGCAGCAGGCGATCGTAGATCAGCCCGCCGAATACCGCTTCGGCGATCGCGTCGTAATGGCCTTCGCGGTGCCACATGCTCGCGCGATTGCCGCGGCAGATGTGCAGGCCGAACACCGCCTTGCCCTGCATGCCCGCGATCACCGCATTGTCGGCGTCAATCGCGGCTTTCAGGCTTTTGAGCGGATCCTCGCCGCGCGCCGCCATGCGCGCGAGAGTGGCGGGATCGACGTAGCCGGTGAAGCTCGGCTCGTCGATCTGCACATAATCGCAACCGTCGGCCACCAGTTCCTCGACCATGCGCCGCTGGATAGCCACGACATCGGCGAGGAAGGACGCGCTGTCGGCATAGTGCGGCGCGGATTTTTCTATGTCGCACATCTGGCGCACGCGATCGGGACCCATCAGGGTGATCTTGACGGGGCGCGAGGCGACCTGCCGCAGGTACTTCAGTTCGCGCAGCGGGAAGCTTTCCTCCAGTGCAATCCTGGCCGATGCCGGAACCTTGAAGGATTCCACGGCGTCGGCGCCGCGCTGCAAAGGCTTTTCACCGGCGCCGATATTGTCGGGAAATTGCAGGAAATGGCGCCAGGCGCCCTCCCACAGATCCCAGCCCGAGACCCGCGAAAAACTCACCTGCCAGTTGAGCCGGCGATATTCGCCATCGGTCACGACGGGCAGTCCATGCGCCTCCTGCTCGGCGACAACCGTGCGGATCGCCTCGTCCTGCGCGGCCGCCAGCGCGGCGTCGTCGATCTGGCCGCGCGCGCGGCGCAGAAAGGCCGCCTTCAGCTCCTCGGGCCGCAGCAGGCTGCCGACGTGATCAACGCGCGTATCCCGCACGAACCCCTGCGCCCTGCTCATGCCGCCCTCCCATTCCGCCGGCCTTCCCCCATCCGAAGGGATAAGGTTAGATTTTCCGACCGGATCATCCGACAATCATAATCCAGACGGAAACGCCCATGGCAATGCTCGCGGACGACAAGGACCTCGGTTTCGATCCGGAGGCCTTGCGCGAAAGATACCGGCAGGAGCGCGACCGGCGGCTGCGCGCCGACGGCAATGCGCAATATGTCGAGATCGCCGGCGACTATGCGCGCTATCTCGAAGACCCCTTCGCGCCGACCGATTTTTCGCGCAACCCGATCGAGAGGGACGTCGACCTCGTCTGTTTCGGCGGCGGATTTTCGGGACTGCTCACAGGCGCGCGCCTGCGTGAGAAAGGCGTCGACGATTTTCTGATCATCGAAAAGGGCGCGGACTTTGGCGGCGCCTGGTACTGGAACCGCTATCCCGGCGCTGCCTGCGACACCGAGAGCTACATTTACATGCCGCTGCTCGAGGAGACCGGCTACATGCCGGCCGCCAAATACGCGAAGGCGCCGGAACTGTTCGAGCATTCGCGCCGCATCGGCCGCCACTACAAGCTCTACGAGAATGCGCTGTTCCAGACGGAAGCCAAGGACGCGCAATGGGACGAGGGTTCCGCGCGCTGGATCGTGACCACCAATCGCGGCGACAGTCTTCGTGCGAGATTCATCGTTGTCGCCGGCGGGCTGCTGCATCTCCCCAAGCTGCCGGGCATCCCCGGCGTCGGCACATTTGCGGGCCACAGCTTTCACACGAGCCGCTGGGACTACGCCTACACCGGCGGCGATTCCTCAGGGAACATGACGGGCCTCGCCGACAAGGTCGTCGGCATCATCGGCACGGGTGCGACCGCCGTGCAATGCGTGCCGCATCTGGGGGCGAGTGCGAAGGAACTGTTCGTCTTCCAGCGCACGCCGTCCTCCGTCGACGTGCGTAACGACCGGCCGACCGATCCCGCCTGGGCGTCGAGCCTCAAGCCCGGCTGGCAGAAGGCGCGCATCGACAATTTTTCCGCCGTCGTCTCCGGCGAGGAATTCGACGAGGACATGGTCAACGACGGATGGACCGATCTGATCGGCAACATCCTGCTGCTCGCGCGGCGCAAGGAGCGCGCGGGCGAGAAGGTCGAGGATCCGCAGACGCTGATCCAGATCGCCGACTACCAGAAGATGGAGCGGGTTCGTGCGCGCGTCGACGAGATCGTGAAGGACAGGGTGACGGCGGACGCGCTGAAACCGTGGTACGATCAGTTCTGCAAGCGGCCGTGCTTCCACGATCAATATTTGCAGACGTTCAACCGCCCGAACGTTCATCTGATCGATACGGCCGGCAAGGGCGTCGAACGCATCACGGAGAATGGCGTGGTCGTCGCCGGCAAGGAGTACAAGCTCGACTGCCTCATCTACTCGACGGGCTTCGAAGTCGGCACCGATTATTCGCGCCGCATCGGCATGACCATCACGGGTCGCGACGGGTTGACGCTGACGAAGAAATTCGAAGGCGGCGCGGAAACGCTGCACGGCATCTTTTCACGCGGCTTTCCCAACATGCTGCTGATCCAGGCAGCGCAGGGCGGCTATAGCGCGAACTTCCAGCACATGCTGGCTGAGACAGCCAGGCACATCGCCTTCGTCGCAAGCGAGGCGTTGAACAAAGGGCTGCGCACGCTGGAGCCCGAGGCGCAGGCCGAGGCCGACTGGGTGAAGAGCATCGTGCGCATGAGCAGTTTTCGCGCGCCCTTCCTTAGGGAGTGCACGCCCGGCTATTACAATAACGAGGGCCAACCGAACGACGTGACGGCCAAGAACGGGTCCTTCTTGAAGGGCCCGAACGCCTTCGTGCGGCTGCTGGAAGGCTGGCGTGCGGAAGGGACGATGCGCGGGCTGGAGGCGACGCGTTGAGAGACGAGAGCTACCGGGCGTGATCAATCAATTGCGTCTCTACGACATCGATCCGGAGCTGGAAGCCCGCTTTCTGGCGCGCTTCGAACACCATGCCCAGCGGATCATGCGGGAGCGCTACGGTTTCCGCATTCGCGCCATGTGGCTCGCGCGCGAGGAGAAGCGCCTCAGGTTCGTCTATCTGCTTTCCTGGAAGGACGAAGCCGAAATGCGTGCGCAATGGGCGGCGTTCATGGCCGACGAGGAATGGTCGCGGATCAAGGTAGAGAGTCGCACCGGCTCTCGCGAACCCGTGCTCAGTATCGAAGAGATGGTTCTCGACGCGGTCGGGTTTTCGGAGGCGATATGACGTTGCGCGCAGCCGACACGGATGATGCGAAGCAGCAGGCGTCCGATCTGCTCTATGAGGCCTGGATGAGGGGCGAGGTCATCGAGGACCTGCCCTATTCCATCCGCCCGCAATCTCGCGCGGAAGGCTATGCCGTGCAGGCGCTGCTGGAGAAGCGTTTTTCGACGCCGCTGTGGGGATGGAAAATCGCGGCGACCAGCGTCGCCGGCCAGAAGCACATCGGCGTCGACGGGCCGCTCGCCGGCCGCATCTTTGCCGAGCGCGTGCTGCAGCCTGGCGCGACCGTGCCGGCAGGCGCCAATCGCATGAAGGTGGCGGAGGTCGAGTTCGCGTTTCGCATGGCCCGCGATCTCAGCCCCCGCGACAAGGCCTATTCGGTGGACGAAGTTCTCGCCGCCGTCGGCTCGCTGCATGTCGGCATCGAAATCCCTGATTCCCGCTACACGGATTTCGTCACCGCCGGCGGGCCGCAGTTGATCGCCGACAATGCCTGTGCGCACTGGTTCGTCTGCGGCCATGCGACGACGGCCGACTGGCGGTCGATCGATCTTTCCGCTCACAAAGTGCGCGGCATCGTGGAAGGCCGCTACGAGCGCGACGGAATCGGCTCGAACTGCCTCGGCGATCCGCGTGTCGCGCTCGCCTGGCTCGCCAATGAACTGTCCGGCATCGGCGTGACGCTTGCGGCCGGGCAGACGGTGACGACGGGCACCTGCGTCATTCCGCTCGAAATCGAGCCAGGCGACGTCGTGACCGGCGATCTCGGCGAGATCGGCGTGGTCACGGTCCGTTTTCCGCATTGAGCGCCAGACTGTTGCCTTGCCGCCGATTTCGGCTAATTTTGCGGCGCAACAAACGGAGCCGTCGATGAAAAGCCCGCGCAAATTCTACGAGCCGCTCGCCATCGGGGCGCCGCAGCCCTATCGCGACCTGCCCGTGCGCGTGGAGCGCATGATCCATTTCGTGCCGGCGCATCTCGAAAAAGTGCGCGCCAAGGCCGGCGACATGGCCAAGACCGTCGATGTGATCCTCGGCAATCTCGAGGACGCCATCCCCGCCGACGCCAAGGAAGCGGCGCGCAAGGGCTTCATCGAGATGGGCCAGAAGTTCGATTTCGGCGACACCGGCCTGTGGACCCGCGTCAATTGCCTGAACTCGCCCTGGGCGCTCGATGACATCTCGGAAATCGTCGCGGCGATCGGCGACAAGCTCGACGTCATCATGCTGCCGAAAGTCGAGGGGCCCTGGGACATCCATTATCTCGACCAGCTGCTTGCGCAGCTTGAAGCCCGCCACGGCGTCAAGAAACCGATCATGATCCACGCCATCCTCGAGACGGCGGAAGGCGTGAAGAATGTCGAGCAGATCGCGCTCGCCTCGCCGCGCATGCACGGCATGAGCCTCGGCCCCGCCGATCTCGCGGCCTCGCGCGCCATGAAGACGACGCGCGTCGGCGGCGGCCACCCGGAATACAAGGTGATTTCGGACCCCGTGGATGGCCAGGCGCGCACGAGCGTGCAGCAGGACCTCTGGCACTACACGATCGCCAAAATGGTCGACGCCTGCCAGTCCGCGGGCATCAAGAGCTTCTATGGACCGTTCGGCGACATTGCCGACGAGGCGGCCTGCGAGGTGCAGTTCCGCAACGCCTTCCTGATGGGCTGCGCCGGCGCCTGGTCGCTGCATCCCTCGCAGGTGGCGATCGCCAAGCGCGTGTTCTCGCCGGACGCCAAGGAAGTCGCGTTCGCCAAGCGCATTCTCGAGGCCATGCCGGACGGCTCGGGCGTCGTGATGATCGACGGCAAGATGCAGGACGACGCGACCTGGAAACAGGCGAAGGTGATTGTCGATCTGGCGAAGCAGGTCGCCGCGAAGGACGCGGAATACAAGGCGCTCTACGGCTTCTGAGCCAAGGACCGCCTATGTCACGGAATTGACAAGGTTACACACCAGCACTAGCTCAGAGGCCGGGCGACGGTCCGGGGGGCGAAGGCCTGCGTCTATGACGAGCGAACGGGAACGGATAGCGAAATTCGGGATCGGCCAGGTGGTCAAGCACCGCCGCTATCCGTTTCGCGGCGTCATCTACGACGTGGATCCGGTCTTCGGCAACACCGAGGAATGGTGGCTTGCCATCCCCGAGGAAGTGCGGCCGCGCAAGGACCAGCCGTTCTACCATCTGTTCGCGGAAAACGCCGAGACGGAATATGTCGCTTACGTCTCGGAGCAGAACCTGCTCCCCGACAATTCCGGCGAGCCGGTGCGCCACCCGCAGGTCGACGAAATCTTCACGCGCACCGAGGGCGGCGATTATCGGTTGAAGCCCGGCCGCAGCCACTGAATGAGCAAGGCGCTCATCGTCATAGCGCTGGGGCTTCTGCTCGTCGGCGCGCCGGTCTTTGCGCTACGGCCGGTGTGCCAGCCCCTGTCGGACGAAGACCTGAAATCGTTCAACACGCCGATCGAGCTGCGGACTGACAGGGATTTCTGGGTCAAAATCTTCCAGAAGCGCGGCGACCGCTGGTTCCACTGCAAGACGTGGATTTCGCGCCAGTTCTTCTTCTGACGCCCAAAAGAAAAAGGCGCGGGCCTGCCCGCGCCTTGTCCGTGTCTGAAGCCGGAGGTTACTGCTTCGGCGCCGCCGGAGCCGGAGCGGGGGCCGGTGCCGCCGCGCCCTTCTGCGCTTCGAGCTTCTTGCGCTCTTCCTCGGCCTTCTTCTGGAGCTGTTCCTGCAGCTTCTTCTGCTGCTCTTCCAGAACCTTGGGGTCGATCGCCGGACCGTCGAAGGCCTTGCCGAACCCGTCGAGCGGCACGTTGAAGGCGACTTCGGCGCCGACGCCGTTGCGCACCTGCACGTGCAGGGCCGTGCCCTTCTTCATCGCGTCGACGGTGGCCTGCTTGACCTTGGATTCGGCGAAGCAGCCGTTCGGGAAGCAGATTTCGTAGGAGCCTTCCATGGTCGCGCCCTTGTCGACCGTGAAGCGGAAGCCCGGACGCAGCATCAGGCCGATCGGCATGAGGAAGCGAACGATCTTGCTCTCCTCGCCCTTCACATCATAGACGGCGACCGCGAGCACCGGCGGCTGGTCGGCCTGGGTGCCGAAATCGCGGGTGGTGTAGCAGACTTCCTTGTTGGCGGACTGGTCCTTGCCGCAGACCTTGGTCCAGTCGGACTGCGCCGACTTCAGATCGACGACCATCGGGCCCTGCTGCGGCTGGCCGGCCGGCGCGGCCTGCGCAGGCGCGGCCGGCTTGTGCGCCGGCTTCGCGCCGGATTTCTGCGCCTGGGCGAGCGTGCCCCCGGCGAGAACGATCGCCCCGGCGACGGCGGCCGCGCCGAACAGCTTCGTTATGGACGGCATGAAACTTCCCTTTCGATGAATTCCGTTCGGGCGCGGCGCTCTTGAGACATCAAGCGCGAGGAGCCCCGGTCAGACGCGGGCCCGGCCCGCTTTCCCCGCTTCGAAGCGCCCCCGCGCTCATCACCCTCGATTGCGGCGACATAGTGACGGCGCCCTCATACTCGTTTTGCCGCGGCAACGCCAGCGCCTATTCGCGCCCCGCGCCCGCCCTGACGCCGCCGCGCGGCTCGCCTAGACTGCGTTCATGACGACTCAGACGATTCGGCCGGGTCTGCGCCTCACGCGGCGAACCGCGATCGGGACGCTGGCGGCTGCGCCCACGCTGCTCGCGCGTACCGCGCGCGGGCAGGCGCAGGGCCGGATTTCGCACGGGATCGCCATGCACGGCGCGCCCGCGTTGCCGGCCGATTTCGCCCACCTGCCCTACGCCAATCCCGATGCGCCCAAGGGCGGGCGTCTGTCGATCGCCTTCCAGGGCACGTTCGACGGGCTCAATCCGTTCAATCTGCGCGCCGGGTCGGCGGCGCAGGGCCTGTCCGGCAATGTCTTCCAGACACTGATGGCGCGCTCGCTCGACGAGCCATTCACGCTCTACGGGCTGATCGCGCAGACGATCGAGACGGACGACGCGCGCAGCCATGTCGTGTTCAGGCTGGACCGTCGTGCGAAATTCTCGGACGGAACGCCGATCACCGCCGGCGACATTCTCTTCACCTTCGACCTCCTGAAGACGCGCGGACGGCCGCAGCAGCGCATCGCCTATGGCCTCGTGCGGTCGATCGTCGCGGTCGACGACTGGACGGTGCGCTACGACCTGACCGGCGCCAATGACCGGGAATTGCCGCTGACGCTCGCCCTGATGCCGGTCTTGCCGAAGGACAAGACCAACGTCGAGCGCTTCTCCGATTCCTCGCTGGAAATTCCCGTCGCCTCCGGACCTTATCGGATCGCGGCGATCAAGCCCGGCGAAGAGCTGACGCTGAAGCGCAATCCCGACTATTGGGGCCGCGATCTGCCGATCAGTCGCGGGCTCTACAATTTCGACGAGATCGTCATCAGCTATTATCGCGACGCCAATTCCATGTTCGAGAGCTTCAAGGCCGGGCTGATCGACTATCGCTACGAAGGCAATCCGACGCGCTGGAAGACCGGCTACGACTTTCCCGCCGTGCGCGACGGCCGGGTGAAGAAGGAGGAGCTGCGCGTCGGCACGCCGCGCGGCATGGAAGGCTTCGCCTTCAACACGCGACGTCCCCTGTTCAAGGACGTGCGCGTGCGCGAGGCGCTCGCGATCATGTTCGATTTCGAATGGATCAATCACAATCTGTTCGACGATCTCTACACGCGCACGATCAGCTTTTTCGACAATTCCGATCTCTCCTCGAGCGGGAAGCCGGCGAGCGCGGACGAACGCGCGCTGCTCGCGCCTTATGCGGGCGTGGTGCGCGCCGACATTCTGGAAGGCCGCTGGCGCCCCTATGTCGCGGACGGATCGGGACGCGACCGCAAGCAGGCGCGCGCGGCGCTCGACCTGATGACGCAGGCCGGCTGGAAGCTGAAGCGCGGCGAACTCGAAAAGGACGACGAAGGTTTCGAATTCGAGATCATGGTCGTCGACCGCAACCAGGAGCGACTCGCGCTCAATTATGCCTCTTCACTCAAGCGCATCGGCGTCACCGCGCGCGTGCGCACCGTCGACGAGGTGCAGTATCAGCGCCGGCGGCAACGTTTCGACTTCGACATGATGCTCGGCACCTGGGTCGCCTCGGCCTCGCCCGGCAACGAGCAGCGGATGCGCTGGGGCTCGGCGAGCGCGTCGCAGGAGGCTTCGTTCAATCTCGCGGGCGCGTCGTCGCCGGCGATCGACGCGCTTATCGCGGCCATGCTGGCGGCGCAGACGCGCGAGGAATTCGTCACCGCCGTGCGCGCCTATGATCGCGTGCTGCTGTCGGGCTTCTATATCGTGCCGCTGTTCCACACGATCTATCAATGGGACGCGCACTGGACGAAAATCACGCGGCCGCAGGCGCTGCCGCATTGGGCCGCGCCGCTGTTTGCGGCGACGCTCGACACCTGGTGGAGCGCAACGCCATGACAGCAGCGCCCGACGCTCTAGCGCACAATACGGATCATCCGCTCGCCGCTTTCGGGCTCGATACGGTGGCGCGCGGCGCTGCGCGGTTGCGCGCCGAGCGACTCGCGATGGCGGAAGCCGGGCCCGGCGCCGAATGCCATCCCGTCGCCTATGGCGAATTCGACCGACTGGCGCTCGCCTTTAGCGCCCATGCGCGCGCCTGCGGGCTCCTGCCCGGCGAACGCGTGCTGATCGTCGGCGCGGCGCGCACCGGAGTGGCGGTCGCGATCCTCGGCGCGATCGGCGCGGGACTCGAACCCGTGATCGCGCCCGCGCATCTGACGCCCGCCGCGCTCGCCTTCCTCGCGCAATCGACCGGCGCGGTCGCGGTGATCGGCCCGACGCGCTACGGCGCGTTCGACGCCGAGCAGGCCATGCTGGAGATCGCGGCCACAGCGCCGGGCGTGCGGCTGCTCGGCTCGCTCGGGCCCGGCGCGAGCGACGGCGCCGTCGATTTTTCGCCGGCGGGATTGCGCGACCCCGTCGACGCGAACGCGCTTTCAATCAAGACGACGACGCCGGCGCGTATCGGCCTGGTCCTGGCGCCCGAACAGAAGGCGCCGCGCGTCGTCTTCGTCTCGCAATCGGAGATCGTCGCCATCGCGCTCGATTTCGCCTCGCGGTTGCGCCTCAACGGGGAGCGGCCGATCCTGTCGACGCTCTCGCCGGCGAGCCTCGCGGGGCTGGCGACCGGGCCGGTCGCGGCTTTGCTCGTCGGCGCGCCGCTCACATGGTTCGGACCGTTCGAGGCGCAGAGCTTCATCGACACGCTGGACAAGGCCGGCCCCTGTCATCTGATCGCGCCGGAGGCGATCGCCGCCGATCTCGCCGCGGCCGGCCTGATCGCGCCGGGCCGCCTGGAGAGCCTGTCGCTGGCGACGCGCGACCCCGCCGCGGCGGCGCCCCCGATCGGCGCCTCCTGCCCCGTCGCCCTGCTGGCGAGCGACAGCGACGGCCGCATGACGATTTCGCTGTCCGGCGCTTGAAACGGCGGGTCCCGCGCCACATCCTTGTTGCTGACCGGCGCGTCGCCGGCGCGAGGAACGCCATGACAGACCCAAGCCAGCGCCGCAGCATCGCCATCGACGTGGTTTCCGACGCGGTCTGTCCGTGGTGCTACATCGGCAAGCGCAACCTCGAAGCCGCGCTCGCCGATCTGCCTGAACTCGATGTTGAAGTGCGCTGGCGGCCCTTCCAGCTCGATGCGACGATCCCGCCGGAAGGGATCGACCGCAAAGCCTATCTGGAACGCAAGTTCGGCGCGCGCGTCGGGGAAATCTACAATCGGGTCAAAGATGCGGGCGCAGGCGCCGGCATTCCCTTCGCCTTCGAGGATATCGAACGCTCGCCCAATACGCTCGACGCGCATCGGCTGATCCGCTGGGCGGCCTCGGCCGGCGCGCAGGATGCGATGGTCGAGCGGCTGTTCCGCGATTTCTTCATCGACGGCAAGGATATCGGCGACCATGCCGTGCTGATCGAGGCCGCGCGCGCCTGCGGCATGGACTCCGGCCTCGTCGCCGACCTGCTCGCCGGCGACGCAGACAAGGACAATGTGCGCGAGGAGATAGCCTCGGCGCAACATATCGGGGTGACAGGCGTGCCCTTCTTCATCCTCGACGGCAAGTTCGGCCTGCCGGGCGCGCAACCGCCGGACGTGCTCAAGCGCGCGATCGGCAAGGCGCTGGAGAAGGGCGGCGAGCCGCGTTCTTAAGCGAAGGCGGGTTTCGCGCCGCCGGCTTCGGGCTGAACCGACGTCGTCGCCGCGCGGCGCACGATGCACCAGAACAGCAGGCCGAGCGCGAGCGGCGCGAGCGGTACGCCGATCGCGAAAGCAAGCACGCGCGAAAACGCAGGCAGCGCGAAGACGAAGACGAGGATCGATTTCTCCCACGGCAGGAAGCCGGACTTCACGCCCTGAGCGGTCGCCCAGGCGAGCGGGATCGCGAGCAGCGCGAGATCGTAGTCGAGGAAGTACGGGCTCGTCAGGGCAGCCGCCGTCGCAACCAGCGCGCCGATGGCTTCGCCGGACAGCGACTTGCGGGCGACGAAAAGCAGAATGCCGATGACAGGCAGCGCGACTGCGGCCTGCACGACATAGGCGAGGTCCGCGCCGCCCCCGAGCAGACGCACCGCGCCGAAGACGCTCTGCAATTTCTCGACATCCATCAACTTGTCGTCGAGCACGGCCTTGGCGGCCGGCGCCGAGGCGAGAAAGGCCTTCCAGGAGTCGAGGCCGAAGACGCCGAGCGACAGTAGGGCGAGCGCGCAGGCCGTGACCGCCGCCGCGGCGAAGGCGCGCCAGCGGCCGGCGACCATCAACGCCAGCGGCGCGACGACCGCCAGATGCGGCTTGAAGGCGAGCAGGCCGAGCAGCACGCCGGCGACGATCGGCCGCCGGTCGAGATAGAGCGCGGCGGCGCCGAGAATGGCGGTCGTCAGCAGCGCATTCTGTCCATGGCCGACCGTGACGAAGACGGCGGGATAGGCAAGGACCGGCGCAAGGCCGATTGCGCCCTCGCCGATGCGCCTGATGACAGCCTGATAGGCGTAGCCGGTCACCGCGATCCAGATGGCGAGCGCCGTCAGATAGGGCAGCGCCGCGAGCGGATAGCAGATGAGCAGATAGATCGGCGGATAGAAGAACGGATAGAAGCCGGTCTGGGGCCCAAACTCCTGTTTCTGAACCGCATATTGGCGCGCCATGTCGTAGGCGGCGGCCGGTTCGCCCATCAGCGCCAGTTTCGAGGCGGACCAGAAATTGGAGAAATCCGTGCCTATCGGCTCGCCGCGGCTGTCGACCACGCCATTGGCCGTCAGGACAAGGCCGAGCAACGCCAGCAGGACGATCGCGGCGATGATTCGCGGATAGGCGCGCGCCCGCGCGGCGTCCAGCCAGTCGGCCTCGCGAATGCGAATGAGAAAGTTCGACGTCACGCAACCCTCCAGAATCGCCCGATGTTCCGGCATTCGGATGAATTGCCCGTAAATCGGGCTCGACGCCGCTTGAATTTGGCCTCATAAAGCCCATGTTGCAGTGCACAATAATTTTCGGCTTTGAATTGAAGGGGATTTCATGCGGCTGCTCGATCAGGCGTTGAACGTGCTTACCGGTCGGGGCGATGGTCCAAGCGCGCCCCATCTGTCGCTCGCCCTGCAGGGCGGCGGCTCCTACGGCGCCTTCACCTGGGGCGTGCTCGACCGGCTGCTCGAAGAGCCCGCGCTCGCATTCGACGCGATCAGCGGGGCGAGCGCGGGCGCGGTCAACGCCGCGCTGATGGCGGCCGGCATGGCCGAAGGCGGTCGGGATGGCGCGCGGAAGAAGCTCGATGGTTTCTGGCGGCGGATGAGCGTCGCCTCGTCCTTCCTGCCGTTGTCGGTCATTCCGCCCGGCGTCGAGGCGCTGGCGCAGGCGCTTTCGCCATACCAGTTCAATCCGTTCGACCTCAATCCATTGCGCCGGGCGCTCGAGAGCGAGATCGATTTCGAACATCTGCGCAATGCTCACACGCCGCGTCTGCTGATCGCGACCACGCGCGTGTCCGACGGCGCGTTGCGCATCTTCCGCAACGAGGAGCTGACCGTCGATACGATCCTGGCGTCGGCCTGCCTGCCGCTGATCCACCGCACCGTCGAGATCGAGGGCGAGGGCTACTGGGACGGCGGCTATTCCGCCAATCCGCCGCTCGTGCAGCTCGTGCACGAATCCGACGCGCTCGACATTCTGGTCGTGCAGGTAACGCCGACCCGCACGCAGGGCACGCCAACCAATCGCAGCGAGATCGTCAAACGTCTCGAACAGATATCGTTCAATGCGACGCTCAACGCCGAGATCGAAGCGCTGCGGCTCGCCGCCAGCCTGCGCGCGACGCCGAAGCTGCGCAGCCTGCGCGTCGATCGCCTGGCGGCCGAAGACGAGATCGCCGATCTCGCAAGCCGCAGCGCCGCCGATCTCGACTGGCGCTTCCTGACGCGGCTGCGCGACGCCGGCCGCAGCGCGGCAGACGGCTGGCTCGCCGGGCGCTTCGCCGCCGCAGCCTGAACGACGCGCTCGACATTATTTGCGCGGGCGCTATCTCGCGTCTTGCTGGGAGGCGGGAGGTCGCCATGGCGATGATCGATCATGCCCCCGAAATCACGGACGAGCGCGAATACGCCATCCATGTCGAGAACTATCGAGGCTTCTTGCACGTGCTGTGGAGCGTCGTCACAGGCATCGCGCTGACGCTGATCCTGCTCGCGATATTTTTCGGCTGACCGGCGCGCGTCACTCGACCGTGACGCGCCCTTTCCGACGCGTCACTCGACCGTGACGCTTTTCGCAAGATTGCGCGGCTGGTCGACGTCTTTGCCCATGAAGACGGCGGCGTGATAGGCGAGCAATTGCACGGGGACGGCATAGACGATCGCCGAAAAGTCCGACGCCATGGGCTTGAGCAATGCGGCGCCCGCAAGCTCGGTCGCCAGTTCCGCCTGCGCGTGTTCGTCGCCGATCAGAATTATGCGGCCGCCGCGCGCGGCGACTTCCTGGACGTTGGAAACGGTCTTTTCGAGCCAGGGATCCTTGGGCGCGATGACGATGACCGGCATGTCCTCGTCGATCAGCGCGATCGGTCCGTGCTTCAATTCGCCGGCCGCATAGCCCTCGGCATGGATATAGGAGATTTCCTTGAGCTTGAGCGCGCCTTCCAGCGCCAGCGGAAACGAGCCGCCGCGTCCGAGGTAGAGCGCGCTCTTGGTGTGCGCCAGCGAGTGCGCGATCTTCTCGATCTCGCCTTCCTGCTTCAGCGCGTCGGCGATCAGGCCGGGCACGGCGATGAGTTCGCCGACAAGGCGCGCTTCGTCGTCCGCGCTCAGCACGCCGCGCGCGCGACCGAGCGCGATCGCCAGACAAGCGAGCACGGACAATTGGCAGGTGAAGGCCTTGGTCGAGGCGACGCCGATTTCGGGCCCCGCGAGCGTTGGCGCGACTAGTTCGCTCTCGCGCGCGATGGTCGAGGTCGGCACGTTGACGACCGACAGAATATGCTGCCCCTCGCCCTTCGCATATCGCAGCGACGCCAGCGTGTCTGCGGTCTCGCCGGATTGTGAGATGACGATGGCGAGCCCGTCGCCCTGCATCGGCGCTTCGCGATAGCGGAATTCCGAGGCGACATCGATGTCGACCGGCAGGCGCGCGAAACGCTCGAACCAGTAGCGGGCGATCAGGCCGGCGTAATAGGCGGTGCCGCAGGCCGTCAGCGTCACGCGATTGAGCTTCTTCGCGTCGAACGGCAGCGCGAAGGGCAGCGCCACCTTGCCGCCGGACATGTCGAGATAATGCGCGAGCGTGCGGCCGACCACCTCGGGCTGCTCGTGAATTTCCTTCGCCATGAAGTGGCGGTGCTCGCCTTTGTCGACGAGAAAGGCGGAGGCCTGCGTGCGAATGCGCGGCCGCTCGACGACCGCGCCCGAGGCGTCGTGGAATTCGGCGCCGCTGCGATGGAGGACGACCCAGTCGCCTTCGTCGAGATAGGTGACGTCCTGCGTGAACGGCGCGAGCGCGAGCGCATCAGAGCCGAGATACATCTGGCCCTCGCCCCAACCAACCGCCAACGGCGAGCCGCGACGCGCGCCGACGAGAAGATCGTTCTCGCCCTCGAACAGGAAGGCGAGCGCGAAAGCGCCGCGCAATTGCGGCAGGGCGGCGGCCACCGCCTCGACCGCGGAATTGCGCCCCTTCATCTCCTCGGCGACGAGATGGGCGACGACCTCCGTATCGGTCTCGGTCTCGAACCTGTGCCCCTTTTCGCGCAACGTTTGCCGCAGCTCGCGAAAGTTTTCGATGATGCCGTTGTGCACGACGGCGACGCGGGCATTGGCGTGCGGATGGGCGTTTGTCTCGTTGGGACGACCGTGCGTCGCCCAACGCGTGTGGCCGATCCCGCTGTGGCCCTCGAGCGGCTCGCGGGCGAGGCGGTCGCCGAGATTGCGCAGCTTGCCTTCGGCGCGGCGGCGGGTCAGGCGGCCGTTCTCCAGCGTGGCGACGCCGGCCGAATCATAGCCGCGATATTCGAGCCGCCGCAGCGCCTCGACAATGTCGAGGGCGACCGGTTCGACGCCGAGAATTCCAACTATTCCGCACATGTCCAGCCGCCACTTTCCCTGTCTACCGGCCGTTCCAGAGCTAGAAGGCCGGTCGCCGCGACGCAAGCGCAAATGAAGCGCAAGTCTCGGCGATCGTTTCCCAGCGTAAACAGCGCTCTGGAAACCCTGCCATCTTTTGGGCCAAGGTTTATGGCCTTTGCGAGGCCGGCGACGGGAATCGGCCCTATCGCCGGAAATATCGGAGCCCCCATGACGACCGCGCCACGCCTGACCGTTCTCGCCTTCGCGCTCCTGGCGGCGAGCGGCGTTGCGCAGGCTCAGGAAAAGAAAAAGCCGTCCTGCCGCAGCATTTTCAACATCTGCATGAAGCGGGCCGGCTCCGGCCATGCGGCGATCTGCGAGGACATGTACGCCATGGCCCGCTCCAAGGGCGAGTGGCAGGAGACGCAGGACGAAAACGGCGTGCGCTACCCGGCCATGCCCTGCACGCCATAGAGCGCGCGGCGAAAAAGTGGACGCCGGTTTTTCGCGAACCGCGCGCTACGCTTTGAAATAGATCAGCTCTTCTGTTTCGAGGCCCGGAACGCGGCGGCCCAGCCGGCCTTCTGCACCTGCCGGCCACGGCCGAGCGCGAGCGCGTCGGGCTCGACATCGTCGGTGATGACCGAGCCGGAGCCGATATAGGCGCCGGCGCCGATCCTGACCGGCGCGACGAGCGAGGAATTGGTGCCGACGAAGGCGCCCTCGCCGATCTCCGTCCGATACTTGCCGAAACCGTCGTAATTGCAGGTGATGGTCCCCGCGCCGATATTCGATTTCGCGCCAACCGAGGCGTCGCCGATATAGGCGAGATGATTGACCTTGGCGCCCTTGCCGACAGTCGAAGCCTTGATCTCCACGAAATTGCCGATATGCGCGCCCGCCTCGAGCTTGGCGCCAGGACGCAGCCGCGCGAACGGCCCGATGGTCGCGCCCTCTTCCACGCTCGCGCCCTCCAGATGCGAGAAGGCGCGGATCGTCACATTGTCGGCGACCTCGACACGCGGCCCGAAGACGACATTGGGTTCGATGGTCACATCGCGGCCGAGCTTCGTGTCGGCGCTGAAATGCACGGTATCAGGGGCGACCAGCGTCGCGCCGGCCCGCATGGCCGCCTCGCGCAGGCGCCGCTGCGCCACGGCCTCGGCGGCCGCCAGCTGGACGCGATCGTTGACGCCCTGCACCTCGTCCTCCGGCGCGGTGCGATGCACGGCCTTCAGGCCACGCTCGCGGGCGCCGGCGACGACGTCGGTCAGGTAATATTCCTTCTGCGCATTCTGATTGCCGACCGCGTCGAGCAGTTCGAGCGCGCGCGCGCCGTCGAGCGCCATCAGGCCGGCGTTGCAGAGCCGCGTCGCGCGCTCGGCATCGCTGGCGTCCTTGTGTTCGCGGATCGCGACAAGGTCGCCGTCCGGGCCCGTCAGAAGGCGGCCGTAGCCATGCGGATCGGCGGCCTCGAAGCCCAGCGCAGCCACGGCCGCGCCGTCGGCGACCGCCGCGCGCAGGCCGGCGAAGGTTTCGGGCAGGATCAGCGGCGTGTCGGCGAAGGCGATCAGGACGTCGTCATAGCCGCGCTCGAGCGCCGCGCGGGCCGCAAGCACCGCATGGGCCGTGCCTAGTCGATCGGTCTGCACGAAGACCTCAGCCGAGGGCGCGACACTGCGCGCAACATTGGCCACATCGTCGCGCCCGGGGCCGACGACGAGCGCGACGGCGTCGGCGCCTGCGGCCTGAACCGCAGCGACGACATGGGCGACCATGGCGCGGCCTGCGACCTCATGCAGCACCTTCGGCCTTGCCGAACGCATCCGCGTCCCCTCGCCAGCGGCCAGGACGACAGCTATGCAGCGGCGGGCAGACGACATTTCGATCTCCGGGAGGGGCGCGCAGACGGCGGACGCCGTTGCCAAAACCTTCGAACAGTATAAACACGGGCCATCGCGGGCGGAAGGATCGTGGTGGCGCCCTGCCCGCGGGCTGCTTCAGTTAACCCACGTTCACGCAATGGTCACGCCTGCGTCTTTTGGAAAGTCTTTCTGTCCATGATCGTGCGTCGAGACGTGCTGAAGGGCGTTGCGAGCGGAGCGGGCCTTCTGCTGTCCCCGGCGGTCCTCGCACAGCAGGCCGCGCCGCAGCAGCCGGCGCCCTTCCAGCAGAGCATGGTGCTGGATCTGGCGCGCAGCTTCGCCAAGGCGCCGTTCAAGCCCTCGCCGACCGATATGCCCGACGGGCTCTCCGGCCTCAACTACGAGCAATATGTCGGCCTGCGCTATCGCAAGGAGAAGCTGATCTGGGCCGCGGACAAGGTCGGCTTCGTGATCGAGCCGCTTCATCGCGGGTTCATCTTCACTTCGCATATGGTGATCCAACTCGTCGAGAACGGCCTGTCGCGTCGGCTCGCTTACAACCCCGAGGATTTCGAGTTCGGATCGGTCAAGCGGCCGCAGACCCTGCCGGACATGGGATTTTCGGGCTTTCGCGTGCTGGTTCCGCGCGAAGGCAGGCTTGCGGAGGTCGCGATTTTCCAGGGCGCCAGTTTCTTCAAGGCGCGTGCGCCGGGACAGACTTTCGGCGTGCAGGCGCGTGGCCTGTCGCTGAAGACGGCCGACCCGCGCGGCGAGGAATTTCCGCAATTCAAGGCCGTGTGGATCGAGAAGCCGACGCTCGCCAGCAACGCGCTGATCGTTCATGCGCTGCTCGATTCCGACAGTGTCGCGGGGGCCTATCGTTTCACGATCCGGCCGGGCGAAGCGATCATCATCGACACGGAATTCACGCTCGCGCCGCGCGCCAATGTCGAGAATGTCGGCATAGCCTCGATGAGCGCGACCAGTATTTCGTCGCCGCTCGACCGTCGCCGCCAGGACGACGTGCGTCCGACCATTGCCGACGTGAACGGTTTGCAGATGAACACCGGCCAGGACGAATGGATCTGGCGACCGGTGACCAACCGGCAGACGTTGCAGATTTCCTCCTTCGTCGACGACAAGCCCAAGGGCTTCGGTTTCCTGATGCGCAATCGGGATTTCGACACCTACGAGGACGACGAGCTGAAGTGGGAGACCCGGCCCTCGCTATGGATCGAGCCGCTCAGCGAATTCGGGCCGGGGCTCGTGACGCTGACGGAAATTCCTGCGGAATCCGAGACCAACAGCAATTGCATCGCCTATTGGCGGCCCAAGGGCGGCCTCGTCGCGGGCGCGGAAACCTCCTGGGCCTATCGGCAGTTCTGGTGCTGGGATCCGCCTGCGCAGCCGCCGCTCCTGCGTGTTTCGGAATCGCGCGGTGGACGCGGCGGCGCCAAGCGCCGGCGCTTCATCGTCGCCTTTACCGGCGACGCTCTCGCCGACCCGCAACGCCTGCGCGACATCAAGCCGGCGTTGACGGCGGGGCCCGGAGCGATCGCCGCCGTGCGCACTTACATGTATCGTGACCGCAAGACCTATCGTGTCGTGTTCGAACTCGACCCCGGCGCGGAAACCCAATCGGAAATCCGTCTCGTGCTCGAGGCGGACGGCAAACCCGTGAGCGAGACCTGGCTCTACAGATGGACGCCCTGACCGAAAGCCGCGCGGGCGCCCTGCCGCAGACGGCGCCGGCCATGCCCCCGGAATCGCATCTGGCTATGCCGGTGCAAAGCCTGTCGCGTTTCGACAAGAAAGCGCGCCGCAAATGGCTGCTGCCGGCAAACACGCGCAGCCCCTGGCTGTCGCGTCTGGTCGTGTTCGGCGGCGGTCTGGCGCTGACCGCCTACGGCGCGCACGAAATGTACAAGGTCGTCGAGGTCGGCGGCGTCACGCTGCTGAAATGGGCGCTGCTGTTCCTGTTCGTCGCCAATTTCTCGTGGATCGCGCTCGCCTTCACGAGCGGCGTTGTCGGCCTCGTCTGGTCGTTGATCCACGGCCGCATGCGCTTCGACATGCCGACCGCGCTCAGCGCGAAGACTGCGGTCGTCATGCCGATCTACAACGAGGAGCCGAGCCGCGTATTCGGCACGTTGCAGGCGATCTGGGAGGATGTCGACGCGACCGGGCTCGGCGCGCATTTCGACTGGTTCTTCCTGTCGGACACGACCGATCCCGACGTGTGGATCGCCGAGGAGCGCGCCCTGATCGCGCTGCGCGAGCGGCTCGGGCCGGACTGCCGCGTCTATTATCGTCACCGCCAGAAGAACACGGCGCGCAAGGCCGGCAATATCGCGGATTTCGTCATGCGCTGGGGCGGCGCCTATCCGCACATGGTCGTGCTCGACGCCGACAGCCTGATGACCGGCCACGCCATCGTCACGCTTGCGCAGCGCATGGAGGCCGATCCCGATTCCGGCATCATCCAGACGCTGCCGCTGATCATCAACCGCAACACGCTGTTCGCCCGCGTGCAGCAGTTCGCGGCGCGCATCTACGGGCCGGTGATCGCCGCCGGCCTGTCGGCCTGGATGGGCCGCGACGGCAATTACTGGGGCCATAACGCGATCATCCGCACCGCCGCCTTCGCGGCGCATTGCGGCCTGCCCGATCTGCGCGGCAAACCGCCGTTCGGCGGGCACGTCCTCAGCCACGATTTCGTCGAGGCGGCGCTCATCCGGCGCGCGGGCTACGCCGTGTACATGCTGCCGACGCTGAAGGGCTCCTACGAGGAAAGCCCGCCGTCGTTGATCGACGTCTCCTCGCGCGACCGGCGCTGGTGCCAGGGCAATCTGCAACACACGCGCCTGTTGCCGACCAAGGGCCTGCATTGGGCCTCGCGCCAGCATTTCCTGACCGGCATTTTCGGCTATCTCGCCTCGCCGCTGTGGCTGATGCAGCTGGTCATCGGCATTCTGATCGTGCTGCAGGCGACCTACATCCGTCCTGAATATTTCACGGGCGAATTCACGCTGTTTCCGACCTGGCCGCGGTTCGACGCGGAGCGGTCGCTCGCGCTGTTCGGCCTGACGATGAGCATCCTGCTCGCGCCGAAATTGTTCGGCCTGCTGCTCGCGCTGGTCGACGGCGAAACGCGGCGCGGCGGCGGCGGCTTCTTCCGGCTGATCGTTTCGGCGTTGATCGAGATCGTCATGTCCGCGCTGCTCGCGCCGATCATGATGCTCGTGCAGACCGGCCATGTGATGAACATTCTGTTCGGCTTCGACACCGGCTGGAACCCGCAGCGGCGCGACGACGGATCGATCCCGTTCAAGGCGATCGTGCGCAAGCATCGCTCGCATATGGCGCTCGGCGCCGTCAGCCTGGTCGCCGGCCTGCTGATCTCGCCCTCGCTGGTCGCCTGGATGTCGCCGACGATCGCCGGCCTCATCTTCGCGATCCCGATTTCGTGGGCGAGCGGCCAGCTCGCAATCGGGCTCGGCCTGCGCAGGCTCGGCTTCCTGACGACGCCCGAGGAGCGCAACACGCCGCCGATCGCGATGCGCGCGAATACGCTGGCGCAGGAGCTCTCGGCGGAACACGACGATCACATCGACTGCATCCGCATCGTCCACGCCGATCCCGCATTTCGCGCGGCGCACGAGGTCTTCCTGCCGCCGTATCAGCGGCGCGCGAAGGGCGACATTTCATCGGAACGCGCGCTCGCGGAGGCCAAGCTCAACGAGGCCGAGACAATTGACGACGCCATCGCCTGGCTGCTCCCGAAAGAGCGCATGGTGGCGCTGCACGACCGCGCGCTGATCTCGCTGATCGCACGCCTGCCGGACACGACGCGGGCGCTCGCCGTCACGCAGAGCGAGGAAGCGGCGGCCTGACGCTCGCCGCTACAGGCCCTTCGCGTTGCCCTGCAGTATCTTGTAACGCTGGCCGTCGCCGTCGTCGTCGGTGAAGGTCGCAGCATCCCCGAATACCTCGACCTGATAGCAGGTCTCGTCGTTCTCGCCGGAATAGACGATGCACACTTTCTGTCCGCGCAGAACCCATTTTCCGCTGGTCACGGTATCGCCGTTGAGCTGCTTCAGCGCGCCATCGGGCTTGTAGAATTCGAACAGCGGCTCGTCGTCAGAATCCTTGCCGGCGACGGTATTGCCGACAAGCGCCGCCCAGGCCTGCAGCCCCGTGAGCTTGCTGGGCGGCGGCGCGGCTTGCGGAACCTGCACGACCGTCGGCGCGGCGGGCTTGGCCGCCGGCGCCGTCGCCTGCCCGCCTTCAGTAAAGAAGGCGACATCCACTTTTTTCAGCAGGGCCATCGGATTTGGCGTGGCGATGAGATCGACGACCTTCACCGGGCCGGCCTTGCCCTTGACCGCGACTGTCAGACTTTTCGGATTGTCGAGAAACTTGCCGATGGCGTCCGCGGCGGCGGCGCCGACTGGATCTCCGCCGGCGAGCGCCGGCGCGAGCATGCCTGCGGCCGCCTTCCATTCCGCTGCAAGCTGCGCCGGCGTCTTGTTCCGGTCTTTCGCGGCGCGAGCGATGATCTTCTCGAAAGCGCCGCCGTTGACGAGGCGCAGTTCGAGCGCGCCGATCGAACTCGCCGCAAGCGCGGCGGCGCGCGTCTCGGCCTTGCCGGTCAGAACGGATGCGCCGACATCGCTGAACTTTCCGCGCAACCGCAGGGATGCGAGGCCGGGCGATTCCACGGACATTTCGTCGAGATTGTAGGCGCGCTGGGCCGGGTCGTAGACGCCGGCGAACCGCAGATTGCCTTCGATACGCTCGTAGCCCTCGGCTGCGAGCGATGCGCCGGCCTTGGACGCCTTCGGCAATTGCACGGTCAGCCCGTTTGCCGACAGGGTCGTTCGCGCGGGCGTGTCGCCTTCGTATGTCTGTTCGGCGACGAAGGACGACATCGTCAGCTTGACGAGATTGCCGCCGGGCGCGTCGGCCGGCGTATCCTTGTCGGGCGCGGTGATCTCGACCGCATTGAACGCGACGCGCGAGGCCTTCAGCAGCCCCTCCAGCGCGCCGCCGCTCTTGAGCGCCACGAGAAATGGTTCCGCCTCGAGCTTGTCGATCGTGACCGCCCCGCCCTTCAGCGTCACCGGGCCGCCCGTCTTGTCCTTGCCGTCGCCCTCGAAGGAATCGAGGCTGAGCCGCGCGGCGACGCCTTTGCTGACATCCGTCGCCCGGAGATTGCGCAGCCTGACCGCGCCGGAATTGTCGACCGGCCCGACCGTCGCCTCGGGAATGACGATCTGCTTTGCTTCGAGCTTGGCGAGGATCGCGGCGGCTTCCTCGCGCGTGGCGCTGGTCAGCAGCTTCGTGGCCTCGTCGGCAGTGATGTTGGTTCCGATGAAATCGACATGTTTGACCGTGAATTTCGATTTCTCGGTCGTCGTCGTCAGATTGTCGAGCGCGATGTCGCTCTGCGCTGCGGCAGGCGCGACCGTGAACGCGAGCGCGATAGCGAGCGGAGCGACGAGGCTCCACGGGCGCGGTGACATGAGAGGCGGCATGCGACATCCTTCTGGCCGGAAGAGGATGTGGCCACTATGGCAGCTTCCGAAGCCGCCGCAATCGGCAGCCGCGCTCAAGGCAAACGCGTATTAATCGGCTTTCCAGCGACGCAGCAGCAGCGCATTGGTCACGACGCTGACGCTGGAAGCCGCCATCGCGGCGCCGGCGGCCACGGGCGACAGCATGCCGGCGGCGGCCGCCGGGATCATGATCACATTGTACGCAAAGGCGAGGAACAGGTTCTGCCGGATTTTTCGGGCGGTGGCCTGCGACAGGTCGATGAGGGAGACGACCTTGGCGAGGTCGTCGCCGGGCAGAGCGACGCTGGCCGCTTCGAGCGCGGTCTCGCTGCCGGCGCCCATGGCGATGCCGACATCGGCTTCGGCGAGCGGCGGGGCGTCGTTGACGCCGTCGCCGACCATGCCGACGATCCGGCCGCCTTCGCGCAGTCGACGGATTTCGGCGGCCTTGCCTTCCGGCGGCACGCCAGCGACGACGTCGACATTGCCGAGCCGCGCGGCAAAAGCGCGCGCAACCGCATCGCTATCGCCGGTCAGCATGACCGGCTTGACGCCGAGCGCGCGCAGACGTTCGAGCGTGGCGGCGGATTCCGGACGCAATTCGTCCGACGTCGCGACCAGGCCGACGAGGCGCGGCGCGGCTTCGTCGGACAGCGCGACGAAGAAGGCCGTGCCGCCCTTGGCTTCGATCTGTTCGGCCTGCATTGCGAGCGGCGCGACATCGACGGCGATGTCCTGCATGAGCGCGCGATTGCCGACATGAACGAGGCGCTGGCCGAGCCGCGCCTCGAGACCGCGACCGGGTTTCGCCTCGAAGGCGTCGAGCGCGAGCAGGTCGACGCCGTCCTGTCTCGCGCGGGAAACGATCGCACGGCCGAGCGCATGTTCCGAGCCTTGCTCGGCCGACGCGACGAGGCGCAGCAGCGCCAACCCGTCGCCGTCGAGCGCGACGATGTCGCTGACGACAGGGTGGCCGATGGTGAGCGTACCCGTCTTGTCAAACACGACCGTCTGGACTTTTCGCGCGAGGTCGAGCGCGCTCGCATCCTTGACGAGAATGCCGGAACGCGCGCCGGCGCCCATGCCGACTGCGACGGCGGCGGGCGTCGCGAGGCCGAGCGCGCAGGGGCAGGAGACGACGAGCAGGCTGATGGCGTTGACGAGCGCGGTCTCGAAATCGCCGCCTGCGAGCCTCCAGCCGGCGAAGGTCGCCACCGCCAGAGCGACGACCGCCGGAACGAAGACGGACGCGACCTTGTCGACAGTGTGCTGGATCGGCGCCTTGGAGGATTGCGCCCGCTCCACCAGCCGGATGATGCGCGACAGGCGCGAGGCCGAGCCGACCGTCGTGGCGCGGATTTCGAGCCGCCCCGCCCCGTTGACGCTGCCGCCGGCGACCTCGTCGCCCGGCCCGCGGGCGACCGGGCGCGACTCGCCGGTCAGCATGGATTCGTCGATCTCGCTGCGGCCGGACACGATCACGCCGTCCGCCGGGATGCGCTCGCCGGGCCGGACCGCAATCATGTCGCCGGCCTTCACCGCATCGACGGGCGATTCCGTTTCGACGCCGTTGTCGAGAATGCGCGCGACGGGCGGCCTGAGCGCCGCGAGCGCGGCGACCGCGCCGCCGGTCGCGCGGCGGGCGCGCGCCTCGAGCCACTTGCCGAACAGAACAAAGGCGATAACGAGCGCGGCGGCCTCGAAGGTCAAATGGTGCGTGTGGCCCTGCGCCATACGCCAGAGCGCGAGGCCGAAGGCGGCGATCGAGCCGAGCGAGACGAGCACGTCCATGTTGGCGGCGCCCGCGCGGAGCGCCTTGTAGGCGCCGATATGGAAGCGCGCGCCGGCGACGAAGAAGACGGGCGTCGCGAGGATGAGTTGCAGCCACGGCGCCAGCAGCGGCATGCCGGTCGCGATTTCGTAGGCCATGTTGACGAGGAAGGGCGCCGACAGAGCCATGGCGGCGACCAGCGTCCAGGTTTCGCGCTGTTCGCCCGAGCGCTCGGCCGCCTTGCCATCGGCGGCGCGGGGCTTGGCCTCGAAGCCGGCGTTCTCGATCGCCTCGACCAGATCGGCCGCGCTCGCCAGTCCGGAAGCGATCGTCACGTCCGCCGTCTCGGCCGGCAGGCTGACACGGGCGGACATCACGCCCGGAGTCGCGTTCAGCGCCTTTTCCAGCCGCGCGACGCAGGCCGCGCAGGTCATGCCGGTCACGTCGAGCAGGATTTCCTCGCGCGGCGCCTCGTAGCCGGCGTCTTCGACCGCCGCCACGAGATCGGCGGGTTTGACCGTCCGGCGCGGCGCCGACGCGGGCCGTCATGGCGCTGAGATTGACGGCAGCAGTCTTCACGCCCGGCACGGCAAGCAGCGCCTTCTCGCCCACCAGCGAGCAAGAGGCGCAAGTCATGCCATCGACAGGGAAGACATATTCCGCGCTGTTTTCGGGCCGATCGAGCATCAGGAATTCTCCTGGGGCGCTGCTTGTCAGGCGCCCGCCGCGATCTTCTTGGACCTTCCATCATGGGAAGGTCAAGGAACAAATCTTCGGCGCGCTGCCGTGGGCGCCATCGCCGCCACGCCGAGAGGTCCTCGAGATCAGCGGGCAATCCAGGCGCTCATCGCCGTAGCGCGGAAGGCGCAGAGCAAGCTGTTCAGCGTGCTGCATGGCCTGAAGCGCGATGCCGCCTCAGCTCCGCGATATGGTGCTCGGCCAGCCGCTTGACGTCGGCGCTGGAGCGCGCGCCGTCCGCCAGAGCTCGGCAGCCTGCCGATATCCTCGACCGCGAAGCCGAGATCGCGCGCGGCGGACGAAGCGCAGGGTCTGGACGTCGCGCTCGTCGTAAACGGTGACCAGCGGCGCTGCAGCGCAGCGCGGCGATCAACCGATGCTCTCGTAATGGCGGATCATCTTGGCGGATACACCGGAAGCCTGGCGCCTCGCCGATCGAAACGTTCATCCGCCTTTCGCTGGCGCAAGCCGGACGCGCCTTTGGGTTTCGCGCCCGACTGGCTTACCGTATCTAGAGCAAGGACGGCGCGGAAACAGCAGCGACAGGGCAAGCGATTGGCGCGGCGATTGCGCGGACTTATTCCTGTGTGGCGCGCGATGCAGCGCGTGGCCGGATATCGACGGCGACGGGCGATCGCCTTCCATGCGCAGTATTGCGCCGACGTGCCCCGGCCTACTTCTCGTGTTTGCCGCGGCAGATCCGCATACGCGCCGACGCGCTCCTGCGAAATTTTCCGGATACGCCGCATATCGCCCTGCTCGACAGCGGGTGAGATTGGGCCGAACAGCTTCCTGACAGGTCCATCGCCATCGCGCTGCCGGCCGACGGCTTCAATGTCGCGACGCTCGCGATCGAGAACCTGTCGAGCGTCGAGTTCGCCGACATAGCCAGCGCGTCGAGCCTTTCGTCGCGACAGGCGGCCGCGCCGCCTGCCGGGTTCAGACCACCGACGCCTTCGCTGACCTTCATCGACGGCCTGTCGCGCGCCGCAGCGATCTTCGTTTCCGCGATCCATCGCGCACTCCGGCAACCTGCCTGCTCAGCAGCTCGACCGGCGACGATCTCGACTTTCAGCGCACCTGGTGCGTATTATCAGAGCGCGGCGTGCTGACGGATGCAGGCGTGCTGGCGCTGGTGCGCAGCAAGCATCAGTTCCAGCGCGTTCCGGCACGACAATTTCAGACGACCGACGTGCGGCTCGTCGTGACCGACTGCGACCAGGACGAGCGGCGTGATCCGAACTCAACGCCGCGCCCGCCGCGCGCCTGAATACGCCGCCTGTATCGGCGTTGATGCGTCGGCGCTGGATTCGATGAGCTTCGCCTGCGCATCCCGTGGTCGTGAAGGTCGGCGGCGAATACTATTGCCGCTCGATCGGCCGGAAGCTAACGACGACGGCTCGCTGACCTTCTTCTGCGCGATGGACTGAGCGTCGTATTGACCATCGCACGCTCGCTGCATCTGTCGACAGCGCGCGCGATGCGTTCCGCAACGTCGTCGGCGGGCTGGGCGGCGCGGATTTCGTGCTGGGCTTCGATTGCGCGCTGCGCCGTCTCGACGCCGAGAACCGGCAGATGAAGCGCGAATTGTCGGACGTCTATCGCGGGTCGGCGTCGTCGGTTTCCAGCACGTACGGCGAGCAATATGGCGTATGCATCTCAACTGAACCTTTACGGGCCTGGCGATCAGCGAGCGCACATGAACGCCAGCGATCCGGGCAGGCTGATCGCCGCCGACATCATGGGACGTACGGTCTGGGCGTCGCCGCGCGAAATCGTGCAGCGGCTGACCAAGATCAACGCCGCCCTGGTCAGCGAGCGTCTGGAACACCGCGTCGACCAGCGGGCGAGCGCCTATTCGCTGTGTTCCAAAACCGCGATCGGGCTCCGGGCGCAGGTGCGCGAACGGACTGTCGAACTCAAGCGCGCCTTATGAGCTCAAGAGAAATCAATGTGGCGCTGTCCTCCGCCAGAAGCGGCGGAAAAGCCAATTTGTCGAAGACGCGTTTTCTCGCCGCGGCCGGCCATGACCTCTTGCAGCCGCGCTATGCGGCGCAACTTTCCACCCATATCGACGCTGGTCCGATCTGCAGGAAGGACCAGCCGCCGCGAAACTGTATCGTCAAGTCGATCAGCGCGCTCGTGACGGTCGGCCTATCTGCAGTCGATCCTCGACATTTCTCGACGCGCCGGCGTCGTCCGCCGAAATTCCAGAGCGTTCGCCTATCCGACATGTTTCAAATCGCTCGATTCCCGACTTCAGGCCGATCGTCGAGCACGCAAAAGGTTGAAGCTGCGTTTCGTCCGACCGATCTTGCGGTAGTCAGCGATCGATCCTGCTGAGCGCGTGCTGCAGAACCTCATGTCAACGCCACGCGTTACACATGATGGCAGCGTGTTCATCGGCGCGCGACGCCGTGGCGACCATGTTCAGATCGATGCTTGACGGATACGGGCGTCGGCGTCGCGCCACCGATATCGAACGCATCTTCGAGGAATTTCATCGCGCGCATGCGACGATGTGCTCGCGCAAAACGGCGAAGGGCTCGGACTCAGGCTCTCCGATCGTGCCGCATGTCTGAGCGCTCGATCATCGCGTGGAAGTCCGCTCCAATCCGGAGCCGCGGCTCGCGCCACGGTCGTCGCGCCTTGCCGAACCAGATGTTCCGCGCGCGGCGGACTTCGTCTTCGTCGAAAACTGGGCGCGCGCCAACGATCTCAGCAGTCGCCGCATCCTGCTTGTCGAAAACAATCCCGACGTGATGGAAGCGACACACGCTGGCTGCTCGCCGCAATAGAGGCGCCGACGCGTGATCCGGCGGCGAATTTCAGCGCCGTGCGCGCACGGCTGGGCGACGAAATCCGCCAGACGCGATCGTCGCCGACTACCGTAAACCGCGACGAAAGCGGATTGCGACGATCTTGCTCGCACGCAACATCGCGCGACACGATATTCCGCCGTCATCGTGACTGCCGATCAGGGCGGAAGCGATCGAGTTGACGCGCGTGCGGCGGGCTGCGAATTGATGCGCAAGCCTGTCAAGCCCGCGCAATTGCGCCAGTGCTGACGCATCTTCTTCAGGCGTAAATTCGTCACTGGCTGCGTGAAATCCGACCTCCGGCGCGTTGCTTCGCATCGCCGCGCACTACGGCATGGCGCCTGCAGGAAGGCGGCGAGGTCACGGCCAGCGAGCTTTCGCTGCGAAAACGTCGATGCGCTGCCCGGCGAAGCCGAAAGCGCGGACATGCACCCATCGCGCAACCACCAGCTGAAACCATAATGCGTCACGCCCGGCTGCGCTCAGGCACGGCGAGCCAGCGCGGCGACCGCATCGTCCAGCCTTCCAGCCGGGCCCGCGTTCCTGCGATCACGCCATCCATCCAGCGCGAATTGCGCGGCGGCAAATCGCGCAGCGCCCCATTTTCCGGCGCGGCTGCCGCCGATCAATCTCCTGCCCGCCCTCGGATTCAGCGTGAAGCCGTCGCGTTCACATTCCCGCAGCCGCCAGTTTTTGCATCATGTGATGTTGGCGCGTACCGGTAAGCGCGCGTGAGCTGCTCGCGCCAGCTGAATGTCGCCAGGTTGGCAGAAACGTCGTCCCCGGAGGTTCGCGCGGCTCGCCATCGGCAGCACGCCGCCTGGCACCGCAATCCGCCATCGATTTCGAATAGCGGTTCACGTCGGAATTGCGGTCCGCCGCAATCCTCGTTCCAGCGCAGGCCCGACGACATTGTAGGGGATTATGGCGCAGCGTCGCCGTCGTAGGCGGGCCGCATCTCCGGGCAGATAGCGGGTCAGTGTCGTCGGTCGAGGCAATCGCGCCGTCATGGATGGCGCGAAACAGCGATGTCGACTTGATCGTCGACGTGTTAACAACGATCAGCTCTGCAAGCCGAAGGCCGTAGCGTTCGACTGTCGCGTCGCCCGGCACACTTAATAGCGATGAAATTGCGATCCGCCAGATTCAGCGACATCGCGGGGCGCGCCATCGGCAGAGATAGTCAGGCGCGATCTCATGCGCGCGGGGACTGGCGGCATCGCTGCGCGTCTGGTGTACCCGTGGGCGAACAATTGGTCGACGATGCGATAGCCGTAAGGCTGGATGGTCGGCGGCCAGAGAAGAAAGTCCTCGGCGCGCGGAAGATGCCGGCGTGGTTCGGCATTCACGGCTTCGCGTTCCTCCCGCCGAGAATGGAATCGAAGTCGAGGCCGGTCGTCTCGATCACGGCCTGCGTGCGCGAGGCGACGTTGAGCTTGCGCAGGATTTCCGAGACGTGCGCCTTGACGGTGGTCTCGCCGACATCGAGCTCGAAGGCGATCTGCTTGTTGAGCAGGCCCTGCCGGATCATGCCGAGCACGCGCAATTGCTGCGGCGTAAGCATGGCGAGCCGCTCGGCGAAATCCTGTTTCTTCGGCCCGCAGCCGCTTCTCAGTGGCCAGCGGCGCTGGAAAATGAAAAGCGGGGACGAACACCTGTATGTCACTCGGCAGATGGCGTCGGTCAGCTCCGCCTTCTTGGCGGATTTCGGAATGAAGCCGCTGACGCCGCAATTCATGGCTTCCGCCACGATGCGCGGATCCTCCAGACCCGAGACGACGACAACGGGAAGACCGGGAAACTTGGCGCGCACGCTGAGCACGCCCTCGAAACCCTTGACCGAGGGCATCGACAGATCGATCAGCGCCAGATCGAAACCGGTCGTCGCTCTGATGCGCCAGCGCACATCGTCGATGACGCAGCGCCGACGACTGGCCTTGGGATGGCCGCGCGCCGCGCTCTCGAGCCTTCTCGCGAAAAAGAGAGGATCGTCGACGACGGAAGCGGTCCATCCAGGCGCTCCGCGTCGGGGTTACGAGTGACACGCAAGTCGCAGGCGACTGGAGCCGGCCTCGTCTTTGCGTTCGATGAGATACCCCGGCGCACAGGCGCCGGGGTTATCGCTACAGAATGCGTTACGCCGCGGCGACCGCGCGCTTGGCCATCACGCCGATCAGATGGGCGCGATATTCGGCCGAGCCGTGGATGTCGCCATTGAGACCCGCGGCCGAAACCTTGAGCCCGTCGAGCGCGCCTGCCGAAAAATTGCCGGCGAGCGCGGCCTCGGCTTCCTTCCAGCGGAAGACGCCGTCCGAGCCCGCGCCGGTCACGGCGACGCGCACGTCGGAGCCGCGCCTGGCGACCGCGACGCCGACCAGCGCATAGAGCGAGGCCGGGTTGCGGAACTTCACATAGGCGAACTTGTCGGCGTGCGGGAATTCGACCGCCGTGATCAGTTCGCCGTCTTCCAGCGCCGTGGTGAACAGGCCCTGGAAGAAGTCGTCGGCGGCGACGCGGCGCTTGTTGGTGACGATGGTCGCGCCGAGCGCGAGGCAGCCTGCGGGATAATCGGCGACGGGATCGTTATTGGCGATCGAACCGCCGATCGTGCCGCGGTGGCGCACCTGCGGATCGCCGATGCCGCCGGCGAGCGCCGCGAGACCAGGAATGGCCTTCGTGACGACATCGGAGTCCGCGACTTCCGCATGGCGGCTCATCGCCTTGACGGTCAGGACCGAACCATTGTCGGAAATGCCCTTGAGCTCGGCGACCTTGTTGAGGTCGACGAGATGGCCGGGCATGGCGAGCCGCTGCTTCATCGTGGGGATGAGCGTGTGGCCGCCGGCGAGGAACTTGCCCTCGCCGACCGAACTCACGGCGTCGGCCACGCTGGTCGCGGCGTGATGGGTGAATGCATACATGGGCGTTCCTCCTATTCCGCGGCCTGCTTGTGGGCGGAGGACTGCACGGCCCTCCACACTTTCTCCGACGTCGCAGGCATTGTGATGTTCTCGTGTCCGAGCGCGTTGGTGATGGCGTTGATGACGGCCGGCGGCGATGCGATCGCGCCGGCTTCGCCGCAGCCCTTGATGCCCAGCGGGTTCGACGGGCAAGCGGTGACGGTCATGCCGACATTGTAGGACGGCAGATCCTGCGCGCGCGGCATGGTGTAGTCCATGTAGCTCGCGGTGATCAGCTGCCCCTCGGCGTCGTAGACCGCGCCTTCGAGCAGCGCCTGGCCGACGCCCTGCGCAATGCCGCCGTGCACCTGGCCTTCGACGATCAGCGGGTTGATGACGTTGCCGAAATCGTCGACCGCGGTCCAGCGGTCGATGGTCACGACGCCCGTCGCCGGATCGATCTCCAGCTCGCAGATGTGCACGCCCGCCGGGAAGGTGAAGTTGGTCGGATCCCAGAAGGCGCTTTCCTTCAGGCCCGGCTCGAGCTCCTGCCCGTTGAACTTGTGGGCGATGTAGGCCTGCAGGGCGATCGAGCCGAAGTCGGCCGCCTTGTCGGTGCCCTTGACGGTGAACTTGCCGTCCTTGAACTCGATGTCGCCTTCCGACGCTTCGAGAACATGGGCGGCGACCTTCTTCGCCTTGGCCTCGATCTTGTCGAGCGCCTTGGAAATGGCCGCCATGCCGACCGCGCCGGAGCGCGAGCCGTAGGTGCCCATGCCCATCTGCACCTTGTCCGTGTCGCCATGCACGATCGAGACATTGTCGATCGGAATGCCGAGACGCGACGACACGAGCTTGCGCGAACGTCGTCTCGTGGCCCTGGCCGTGCGAATGCGAGCCCGTCAGGATCTCGACCGTGCCGATCGGATTGACGCGCACTTCCGCGGATTCCCACAGGCCGACGCCGGCGCCGAGCGAGCCGACCGCCGCCGACGGCGCGATGCCGCAGGCTTCGATATAGGCGGAATAGCCGAGGCCGCGCAGCTTGCCCTTCGACGCGCTGGCCGCCTTGCGAGCGGCGAAGCCCGCCGTGTCGTGCATCGCTTGAGCCTTGGTGAGCGAGGCGTCGTAGTCGCCGACGTCATAGGCCATGATGACCGGCGTCTGATGTGGGAAAGACGTCACGAAGTTCATGCGACGGAATTCGGCCGGATCCTTGCCGAGTTCGCGCGCGGCGACCTCGATCAGGCGCTCGACGACGAAGGTCGCCTCCGGACGGCCCGCGCCGCGATAGGCGTCGACCGGCGCGGTATTGGTGTAGACCGCCTCCACCTCGGCGTAGATCGCCGGGATGTTGTACTGGCCCGACAGCAGCGGGGCGTAGAGGTAGGTCGGCACCGAGGATGCGAAGGTCGACAGATACGCGCCCATGTTGGCCCCCTTGGTCGACACGCGGAGCGCGGTGATCTTGCCGTTCTCGTCCATCGCCATTTCGGCATGGGTGACGTGGTCGCGGCCATGCGCGTCCGACAGGAAGGATTCGGTGCGATCGGCCGTCCACTTCACGGGACGATTCACCTTGCGCGCCGCCCAGACGCAGACCGTCTCCTCGGCGTAGATGAAGATCTTCGAGCCGAAGCCGCCGCCGACGTCGGGCGCGATCACGCGGAACTTGTGTTCCGGCGCGAGCCCGATGAAGGCCGAGAGCACGAGACGCGCGACATGCGGGTTCTGGCTCGTCGTGTAGAGGGTGAGCGAATCCGAGCCCATGTCGTATTCGCCGACCGCCGCGCGCGGCTCCATCGCGTTCGGGATCAGACGATTGTTGACGATGTCGAGCTTGGTGACGTGCTTGGCCTTGGCGAAGGCCGCATCCGTGCCCGCCTTGTCGCCGAGCTCCCAGTCGTAGAACTGGTTGTCGGGCGCCTCGTCATGCACGGCGACCGCGCCGGCCTTGCGGGCGGCGGCCATGTCGGCGACGGCCGGCAGGACCTCGTAGTCGACGTTGATCATCTCGGCCGCGTCGCGCGCCTGGGCGAGCGTGTCGGCGATGACGACGGCGACGTGATCGCCGACAGTAGCGCACCTTGCCCTGCGCGAGCACGGGATGGGGACCGGCGCGCATCGGCGAACCGTCCTTGTTGAAGATCGCCCAGCCGCAGATCAGGCCGCCGACCTTGTCGGCCGCGACATCATCGCCCGTGAAGATCGCAACGACGCCGGGAGCGGCGGAGGCGTCCTTCAGGTCGATCGACTTGATCTTCGCATGCGCATGCGGCGAACGCAGGAAATAGGCGTGCGCCTGTCCGGGACGATTGATGTCGTCGACATAGCGGCCCTGGCCGGTGATGAAACGGAAATCTTCCTTGCGGCGCACGGGGGCGCCGATACCGGTATCGGTCATGATCTTCCTCCCGAGTTGGGCTTATTCCGCGGCCGTCTTCTGTCCGCCTCATGGCGGCTGCGCCGTCGCCGATCGCCTTCACGATATTGTGGTAGCCCGTGCAGCGGCAGATATTGCCTTCGAGCTCGTGACGGATGGTCGCCTCGTCGACGCCCGGGCCCTTGCGGTTCACGATGTCGACCGCCGACATGATCATGCCGGGCGTGCAGAAGCCGCATTGCAAGCCATGGTTCTCGCGGAAGGCTTCTGCATCGGATGCAGCTTGCCGCCCTGGGCGAGGCCCTCAATGGTTGTGACGCTCGAACCGTCGACAGAAACCGCAAGCGTGGTGCAGGATTTCACGGCCTTGCCGTCGACATGGACGACGCAGGCGCCGCACTGGCTGGTGTCGCAGCCGACATGCGTGCCGGTCAGGCGCAGATTGTCGCGAATGAAATGTACGAGAAGCGTGCGCGGATCGACATCGCCCGACACGGCCTTGCCGTTCACCGTCATACTCACTTTGGTCATGTGCGTTACCTCCAGAGCCCCAGGAACCATGCGATCAGGCGCTGCAGGGAATGCCTGTCGCTAATAACTGTTGCGCCGTCGCGGCCGGTTGCGCCGCAGCAGCAGTCTCTGCGCCGGCGCCACGCCTGCTGCTGCGACAGCGGCGGCGAAATCAACGAAACGGTCAGCCGGCTGCGCGCGACGCCGTCGATCAGGCGCGCGCCGAGCTGGGCGAGCTTGCCGCCGACATGCGCCTCGACGTCGTAGGAGAGCTTGGTGCCGTCAGGAATGTCGGAGAGCTTGACGGTCGCGCCGCCCTTGGCGAAACCCGCGACGCCGCCTTCGCCCTCGCCGGATATGCGATAGCCGTTCGGCGGATCGAGATCGAGCAGATCGACCTTGCCCTTGAAGGTCGCGGCGACCGGGCCGACTTTCACCTTGGCCACGGCCTGCAGCGAATTCTCGCCGACCTTTTCAAGCGACTGGCAACCGGGAATGCAGGCCTTCAAGACTTCGGGATCGTTGAGCGCGTCCCAAACAACCTGCCTACTCGCGGGAAGATCGACTTCCCCCGTCATCGTCATCGCCATCAGGCGTCCTCCTGCGGGGCAGATCGGGTGAGTTCGGCTGGACGCCGGCGTCGCTCGCATGCCCTCTTCGTCGCGCCATTCAAACGCTGGCGCGCGCCGCTTGGTATTGTACTTGAGTGCACTATGCGCGCGTGGTCAAGGCAGGCGATCCGGAATCCGGTCGAGGTCCGCCAACCACGCCGCGGCGCTCGAATCCGACGGCGCGCGCCAGTCGCCACGCGGCGACAGCGAGCCGCCGGACGAGACTTTCGGGCCGTTCGGCAAGGCCGAGCGCTTGAACTGGCTGGTCTCGAAAAAGCGCTTCAGAAAAACGCCGAGCCATTTCTTGATCGTGGCGAGATCGTAGGCGAGCTTCTTGTCCGCCGAAATATTGGGCGGCCAGCCGCCCCTGCCCGCGTCATGCCAGGCGCGCCACGACAGAAAGGCGACTTTTTGCGGCGCAAAACCGTAGCGCGTGATCCAGTAGAGGTTGAAATCCTGCAGCGCGTAGGGGCCGACGAAGTCTTCGGTCAGCTGCGCCGGCACGTCGCCGGCATGGCCGGGAACGAGTTCGGGGGAAATCTCGGTGCCGAGTATGGCTTCGAGCACCGGCGCGGCTTCGGCGCCGAACCGCCTGTCCGCCGCGCACCAGCGGATGAGATGCTGGATCAGGGTCTTCGGCACGGAGGCGTTGACGTTGTAATGCGCCATCTGGTCGCCAACGCCATAGGTGCACCAGCCGAGCGCAAGCTCGGAGAGATCGCCGGTGCCGAGCACGATGGCGCCGTGCTGGTTGGCGAGCCGGAACAGCAGCGAGGTGCGGGCGCCCGCCTGCACGTTCTCGTAAGTCGCGTCATAGACCTTTTCGCCGCGCGCGGCCGGATGGTTCAGGTCGGTCAGCATCTGCCGGCAGGCCGGCGTCATGTCGATTTCTTGCGCCGAGACGCCGAGCGCCTTCATCAGCGCCCAGGCGTTGCTCTTCGTGGTCGACGAAGTCGCAAAGGCGGGCAGCGTGTAGGCCAGAATGTTTTCGCGCGGCAGTTTCAACTGATCGAAGGCGGTGCAGGCGACGAGCAGCGCCTGCGTCGAATCGAGGCCGCCGGACACGCCGATGCTATTTTCTGGTCTTCGCGCCTTCGAGCCGCTGGCGCAGGCCGTGCGCCTGGATGTTGAAAGCTTCGTAGCAAAGTTCCGCCAGCCGCGCGTCGTCGCTCGGCACATAAGGAAAGCGCTGGATCGTGCGCGAAAAGCCGATGTCGCGGTCGAGCGGCGGCTCCAAGTCGAAGGCGATCGTGCGGAAAGGCGTTCCGCCTCCAGATCGGCGCAATCGCCGAACGTGCCCTGCCGCATGCGCTCGGCGTTCATGCGCTCGAGATCGACGTCGGCGGCGACGGCTGCGGCTCCTCGGCGAAGCGCGGCGCCTCCACCAGCTTTTCGCCATTCTCGTAGATCGTCGCCTGCCCGTCCCAAGCGAGATCGGTCGTCGATTCGCCGGGGCCTGCCGCCGAATAGAGATAGGCCATCAGGCAGCGCGCCGAATGGGCCTTGCACAGCAAGTCACGGAAGTCGGCCTTGCCGACGATGGCGTTGGAAGCCGAGAGATTGGCGACGATGGTAGCGCCCGCCATGGCTGCGCGGGTGGACGGCGGAACGGGAACCCATACGTCCTCGCAGATTTCGACGCCGAGCGTGAAATCCGGCAGGTCTCGCGCGCGAAACAGCAGGTCCGTCCCGAAGGGCGCCGTGCGGCCGGCGACCTCGATCTCCTCGCCCGCGACAAAGCCGCCCGAGGCGAAATGCCGGCGCTCATAGAATTCGCGATAGTTCGGCAGATAGGTCTTCGGGACGACGCCGAGCAGCCGGCCGCGATGGATGACGAGCGCGCAATTGTAGAGCCGCCCGCGCCAGCGCAGCGGCGCGCCGGCGACGACGACCGGCATGAGATCGGCCGTCGCCGCAATCAGTTGGCCGGCCGCCTCCTCGACCGCGTCGAGCAGGCGCGCCTGGTGCAGCAGATCGTCGATGGCGTAGGCGGACAGGCCGAGTTCGGGCAAAGCCAGCAGCGCCGCCGATTTTTGATGCGCGGCCTGAGCCATCTCGATCGCGCGCGCGACATTGAAGGCGGGATCGGCGACGCGCACAGCCGGCGCGCCGACGCAGACGCGGGCGAAGCCGTGCGTATAGATCGACAGAAAAGGGCCGGTCGGGGCGTTCATGGGGCGCACAATAGCGCGTTTCGCGGCTGCGAACAGGGACGCCACGATTATGGTGAAGATGGACCGCGAGCCTTCCAGGCTCGCGTAGCTCTGCTGGCATACCGGAAGGCTCGCGGTCAGCGGCGTTCGCGTATGAGGGAGCCATGGACCTCGCCACCTGCTGGTTGCGCGGCCTAGATCCGTCAGCCTGATCGCCCACCGCAATACGCTCGACCCGCGCGACGTGAGCGCGGATGCGCCCTCGCTCGAATTTCTCGCGAAGACCGGCCACGATCTCGTCTACGAGCGGATGCAGAACGGGCGCGTCTTCGGGGCGGAGGCGCAGGTCCTGTCGTTTCGTGGCGAAGCCGGCGGCCGGGCGCGGCTGTCAGGTTTCCGCCGCCTCGTCGCGCGGCGGCCGGGGATCGCGCCGGGCGACATCGTCTACGATTACGATGTCGCCCACCTGCTGCACGACTTCATTTCGCGCGCGAAGCATCCGACCTTCTACGACGCCTTTCCGCTTCGGGGCCTCGACGATCTCGTCGGCCGGCTGGTCGTGCAGTGGCCGAAGCCCTACATGCATGACGTTTGCGCGCGCCGGCGACGCGGGATACGTCGTCGAGACATAGAGAGCTCAGCCGCGGCCGAAGACCGCGCGCATCGCCGCATGCCCGCCTGGCCCTGTCGCCCCTTCACGACGCTGTCGAGCGTTGCCTGCCGCATCCCGGCAGGGTTGATGCCGGCCTTGGCGAAGAGATCCGGCGAAGCCTCGACAGGCTTGCACGGAGACTAAGCCAGCGTCGCGACGGCGCGCTTCCATCACCGCTCACATCGCCAATGTGGGCGGCGAGCCCTCTTCTGCGCGCCCTTGCGGGGAAGTGACGAAGGAGAGTGCAGGCACGACGGCAAAAAGAGCCGACCGGCCCCCGCGCGAGATTGCTCGACATGAAACGCGTTTGAAGGCCAGCCAGTTCGCGCCATGACATGAAAGATCGCGAAAGCGATCATGCGCCAGCAACATTCGTGCGCAGGCTTGTTGAGGCAGGTGTCGAGGTGGAAAAAGAACATCAGAGCCCGCCGAGAGAAGCGGCCATCAGTCAGGCTACGCGCCGATGGTGACGGCGTCGCCCATTCGCGTGAAGATCCTCCACGGACTATTCCTTTCTTCAGCGTCGCGCGCTCGGCGGCGTCGACGCCTTGGCGAGCAAGCGATTAAGGTCTCGAGTTCGCGCGACGCGATCGCGCCTTCAGGTCAGCTCCGTGTCGGCGCGCAAAATCCTCCGCCATCGCCCCTTTTCGACGAGGCGAGCGCCCTTCGCCGTCAGGGCGACAGGCTTTACTACGCCTATCGGCGAAGCGCCGTCCGGACGCAGAACAGAGGCCGCTTTTCCTCAGGCGTCCACCAGACTTTGAAGTAGAGACCGCCGGAGGTCAGCAGGATCATGACCGACAATTCGCCGGGCACGTAAACCGCGCAGCAGACGGAAAACCACGGGCGTCATGGCGAGAACCTCGAATTCGGAGAAGGTGAGCCCGAGCGTGGCGACGCGGCCTGAACAGCGCGCAACGTGAGGTCACTCAGGCGGAAAACGGCGGTCATCAGCTGCGCGACCGGCGTGATGGAGGCCGGCCGAGTGGATACGCCGGGTAGCGAAAATCAGCGTGGCGCCGACGCATCGTCAGGAGCAGACATGGCGCGCTGATTTATCTTTCCAGAAAGACAAAGTGATTTATCTTTCTGGAAGGAACTGTCCTGGGGCTCAGCCCTCGCTTCCGATCCGCCCTGGTCGTGCAGCGTCCGCAGACGGATACGGCGATGCGATCCCAGAGCGTCACGCGGGCGCGCTGTCTGCAAGGCGAACCCGCATGTCGTCGGCTCCGATCCGCCACTCGCGCAGCAACTTCGGTCGAAGTTGACGATGTCGCGCCAATATTTCTCGTCGAACAGGATGATCGGAATGTCGCGCCCCTTGCGGGTCTGGCGCAGCGTCATCACCTCGAACAATTCGTCGAGCGTGCCAAAGCCGCCGGGAAAGGCGACGAGCGCATTGGCGCGCATGGCCAGATGCATCTTGCGCATCGCGAAATAATGGAAGCGGAACGTCAGATCCGGCGTCGTCCAGGGATTGGGCTCCTGCTCCTGCGGCAGAGTGATGTTGAAGCCGATCGTCGGCGCGCCGGCGTCATATGCGCCGCGATTGGCCGCCTCCATCAGGCCCGGACCGCCGCCGGTCGCGATCACGTTTTCGCGCTCGCCGTCCGTTCCCGCAAAGATCGCGCCGCCCTCCTGCGACGCGATCCGCCCGAATTCGCGCGCCTGCGCATACCAGGCGGCCTGATGCGGCGGCCCGTTCTCGCGCACGCGCGCCGAACCGAAGCACACGATCGTCGAATTCACCTTCCAGGCGCGCAAGGCCTCCTCGGCCTTCTCGTATTCCATCTGGAAGCGCAGACCGCGCTGCGTGTCGCTCAGGAGAAAATCCCGATCGAGCGCGGCAATGCGGTAGGCGGACGAAGCCTTTTGCGCGGCGTTCGAGGGGCGGTTCGGATCGGGCGTCATGTTCGTGTCCCTGCTCTCGCGGCGGCGCGCCGTTCGGTCTAGTCTGATCCGGCACAGCGACCGGACCCATGTCGATCGAACTCTATTTCGCCTTCGTCGCCGCCGCGACCGCCTTGATCGTCGCGCCCGGCCCCATGGTCGCGCTGGTCGTCGCCAACAGCCTGGCGCACGGCGTACGCTACGGACTGGTGACAATTGCCGGCGCGAGCGCGGGCACGGCCATCCTGCTGGCGATCGTCGTCTATGGCGCGAGCGCCATTCTGAACATCGTCGCGGACTGGTTCGCGATCCTGCGCTGGTTCGGCGTCGCCTATCTCATCTGGCTCGGCCTGCGGGCGTGGCGCGCGCCGCCGGCCGATCTAGCGGCAAAAGCAGACAAGAGGGCGTCGACGCGCGCCATTTTCCTGCGCGGGTTCCTCGTTTCGCTGTCCAACCCCAAGACGCTGTTGTTTTTCGGCGCGTTCCTGCCGCAGTTCGTGACGCCGGGGCCGGACGCGCGCGCGCAGCTCGCCCTGCTCGCCATCACCTTTCTCATTCTTGCGGGCGCGCTCGACAGCCTGTGGGCGATCTTCGCCGCCCGCTTCGCCCAGGCGCTGCGCGGCAACGGGCGGCTGCGCAACCGGCTGACCGGCGGCGCGCTGTTGACGGCGGGCCTCGGCCTCGCCCTGGCGCGCCGGCCATGACGCTGCGGCAGGCCGCCCATAGGTTCACCGCGGCCACCAATGGCCGGGGATTGCACACGACATAACCGACGCGCGATCGCCGACTGGCTCGCCGCCAGAGGCAGGGCGGGCCTGCTGACGATCTTCTGTCGCCCGCACGTCCGCCTCCTCGTCCTCATCAGGGAGAACGCCGATCCGAGCGTGCAGCGCGATCTCGTGCGCGCCTTCGCCCGCCTCGCGCCGGAAAGCGCGGACTATGAGCACGATATGGAGGGCGCGGACGACATGCCCGCCCATATCAAGGCGGCGCTGACGCAGACATCGCTGTCAATTCCGGTGGCGGGAGGCCGGATGGCGCTGGGAACCTGGCAGGGCGTCTACCTGTTCGAGCACCGGCGGGCGCCGCACCGGCGGGAGATCGCGCTTCACTATATCGGCGTGTAAGGATTGAACGATCCGGCGACGCATGATTGATCTGATGGGGGAGCCGCCGTCCATGATGAAACTTCGATATGCGAAGACCTCGCCCTTCGTGCGCAAGGTCCTTGTGTTCGCCGACGAGGTCGGCATGGCCGACCGGATCGAGCTCGCCCCGACCGACGTCTGGACGGCCGAGACGGACATCGCCAGGGACAATCCGCTCGGCAAGGTGCCGGCGCTGGTGACGCGCGAGGGAACCTTCGTCGGCTCCTTCGCCTGCTGCGACTATCTGGAGCGGCGCAACGGCGCGCCGAAACTCATTCCCGACGAGCCGAAGGCGCGCTGGCGCGTGATGCAGATGCACGGGCTGGCGGACGGCCTGATGGAAGCCGCCGTCGACACATCATCGAAGTCCTGCGCCGGCCGCAGGAATATGTCTATGCAGGCTATCTCGACCGACAGATGGCGAAGATCGTCGGCGCGCTCGATGCGCTGGAGGCGCGGCTCGACGATCTCGCCTGCATCGACCTCGGCTCGATCACGACGGCCTGCGCGCTCGGCTATCTCGACTTCCGCTTCGCCGACAAGCTCGACTGGCGGGCGCGGGCGCCCGGCCTTGCCGCCTGGTACGCAGATTTCGCGAAACGGCCGTCGATGCAGAAGACGCGGCCGGACGCCTGAGGGGCGATCTCAGGCGAGAAGCGCCCGCACTTCGTTCAGATGGGCGCGATCGCCACGCACGAAGCGCATCGCATCGATCGCAGGCAGAACGTCCAGCGCCGCCAGTGGGTGGGCATGCCCGCGGCGACCGCCGCATGCACGTTATAAGGATCTTCAGCGCGAGGCAATGCGCGGGCGCGACGCCGGGCGGCGGCGGCCGCGAGATAGGCGTCGGGCGCAGGCTTCAGATTTTCGTAATCGCCCCTATTACGATGGCCTGGAGATCGCGACGTGAGATCCGTTCCGCAGAAGCGTTCGACCGAGGCCCGCGTCGCGGTCGCGATGGCGCAGGGGGCCTGGCGCTGCAGGTTTAATCGCGGCGCGATCGCGCCGGGCGGGCGCAGCCTCTTCCATCTGATTTCGGCGAAGCGGCGGTAGCGCGCGTCAGAAATCCTTTGGCAGTCGTCGCGAACATGGGCATCAGGCGCTGCGCGATTACGGCGTCGCGCCGCGATGGGGAGCTGAAAACAAATTCCGTTTTCAGGACACCCCGAGATCGCGCGCAATCGTCAGAAACGCTTGCATGCGCAGGGATTCCATGTTGAGCAGCAGGCCGTCCATGTCAGGAACGACGCCCGCAGAATACCGCGCATCAAGAACTCGCGTTTGGGAAACCGCTCATCGATTCGCTCGAGCATTTCGCGCGCTGGACGCCAGCGACGCAAAGCTCGCGCACAGCTCGAACCAATCGTAGCCAGCGAATGTGGAAATGCGAAGGTCCCGACCGCAATCGACTGCGCCATTCAATGTAGAAATAAATAATTACAAGACTTGCGGCAGCTTGCGACTTCTACGATTTCCTGCGTTCAACCGCCGAAACCGACCGACTTCCAATCCCGCTTTGTCGAGGCGCGCACGCGCGAAGGAAGTACGTAATATGCTCGAACGCAAGCCCAGTCGAACCGCCGTCGGCGCATGCGGGATACCGCGCCGCGCATCAATCCTCGATGAAGGCGCGGTGTTTTCGGACCCGTACGCATGTGTTCGATTTCTCGGCGAAGAAAGCCGAAGCCGTGATCCACGGACTATCTTCTTCCGGAGCACCGCGCCGCTCAGGCTGTTCATGGCGGCGCAGAAACCGCTTTGCCGGGTATCTCGCGGATGCGGTCTCGCGCGGCGTGCGTCAGGCCGTCGTGCTCGGCGCGGGCCTCGATACGCTTTCACTTGCGCAATCCCCATGCGGCGCTTGGCGTAGAATGTTCAGAGATGATCATCCGGCGACGCAGCTCACAAATGCGGCGGCTGAAGGCTTCAGCTTTGCAATTCGCGAGAATGTCAGTTTGTCGCCAAATCGATTTCGAACGCGACAAGCTCACTCAAACTTGCGGCAGCCGGTTTTGACAAAAAGAAAAGAGCCCGCGTTTTTCATTTGGCTGGGCGTGGTCCCTATCTGACCGCCAGACGATTGCGCCGCCGACTTACTCTAGCGGAAATCCGGTGACATTGCATTCGCCAGGTTGGTGTTCGACTACGGCGAACCGCTCGACAACTACCCGCCGGACAAGCGTGCGAAATTGCCGCGCTCGCCGCCTACACCCGCGCGGCGCTCGGCGAGCCGTGCTCGGTATTTTCAGCCTCGGGAGATCGCGCAGCTTCTCGCTGCGCGCATGGCCTTACGAACAGAATGACCTCAGGCAACTCGAGATCGCCGTCAGATACTTCGGCGCCGACCCCGGCACTACGTCGCCGAGCGTCGGCGCTTGCACATATTGCTTCACGCACGCCGGAAACTGAGACGCGCCCCTCGTGATAATCAATGCAGGATCTGGCTGAGGAACAATTGCGTGCGTTCGTGTTGCGGATTGGAGAAGAAGGCGTCGGGCGTGTTCATCTCGACGATCTCGCCCTGGTCCATGAAGATCACGCGATCGGCGACCTGACGCGCAAAGCCCATTTCATGCGTGACGCAGAGCATGGTCATGCCTTCGTCGGCGAGCGAGACCATGGTGTCGAGCACCTCTTTCACCATTTCAGGGTCGAGCGCCGACGTCGGCTCGTCGAACAGCATGATCTTGGGGTTCATGCATAGCGAGCGGGCGATGGCGACGCGCTGCTGCTGGCCGCCGGAGAGCTGGCCCGGATATTTGTTGGCCTGTTCGGGAATGCGCACGCGCTCGAGATATTTCATCGCGACTTTTTCGGCGCCAGCCGCTGCGGCATCTTGCGCACCCAGATCGGCGCCAGCGTGCAATTCTCGAGAATGGTGAGGTGCGGGAAGAGGTTGAAGTGCTGGAAGACCATCCCGACCTCGCGCCGCACCTCGTCGATGCGCTTGAGATCGTTGGTCAGCTCCGTTCCATCGACGATGATCTGGCCCTGCTGGTGCTCCTCCAGCCGGTTGATGCAGCGGATCATGGTCGACTTGCGGAGCCCGAGGGACCGCAGATCACGATTTTCTCGCCGCGCGACACGTCGAGATTGATGTTCCTCAGAACGTGGAAGGTTCCGTACCACTTGTTGACGCCGACCAGCCGGATCGCCGGCCGGTCGATGTCGCCGCCTGTTCTCAGGCAAGGTTCGTCACGCGAGCCTCGGGCGCCCCGGCCGAAGCGCGACGTCAGAATGTCACGGCGCGCCGCGAACCGCTAGCCGCCCGCGCGGGTCAGCACGGATCACAATACTTCCGCACCGCGGAAAACCGTCAGGCGCCTGGCTTCGTAATACCAGGCAAGGCGCATCCCGGGCTCGCCGCTCTCGCCAGTCAAACGCGAGCGGCGGCGGCGAAAAAAATATCGTATGTCAGCAGCAGTAAGACTTCGCGCCTGAGCGCGCCATATATGCGGCGACATCAGATCCCGGAGAGGGCATGGTTGGCCGCCGAAGTTATGCGCACTCACGAGCAATCACTTGCCTGTGGGGATTATCTCGGCGAACTACTCAACCATAGATTGCGCTCATCGGCTGAACGATGCAGCGCAGCACAACATAAGGAGAAAAGACTATGAAAACATCAAGATCCGCCCTTCTCGCCTCGGCTCTCGCGTTCGGCAGCGTGGCTGCCGCCACGGCATATGCCCCGGAAGAGCAACGGCCATTTCCGACAGCTTCGGCTTCGCGGCGGGAAGGTTCGAGCACCGTCGTGACTACTTCTATCGCGCCGGAAGCCTTGTGGCGCGGTTCACAACGCTTCGTATCGTGCGCCGGAGGGTCGGGCTTCAGGGTCACCGCGTCGTACCGCCAGCCCAGGGGCAGCCGGAACTTTGAACGACGAGCTGCGCGGGCGTAGCGGGAGGAGCTGGCTCCGACGTGACCGCTCCCTGCCGCGCCCTGAAGGCGAAAGTGGTGCACCACTTCATACCGCGCGCCGGAGGTCGGGCTTCGTGGTCACCGCCTCCTATCGCCAGCCCGAGGCGGCCAGAACTTCCAGACGGCGAGCTTCAAGGCGCCCGAAGGCAATTTCGTTCCGGCGTTCGCGTAAGCAATTCGCGTCGCCTGGCCAACCTGGGCGTCGAGGGGCGGAACCACGGTTCCGCCCCTTGTTCGTTTGCACGTCGACAGCACGCAGGCCGTCCATCCCGTTCATCGATCCGTGCGCACGGCGCGAACTCGCTCGCTCAAGAAATCGATGAAGACGCGCACCTTGGAATCCATGGTGGCGCGGCGGCGATAGAATAGCGACAGCTCCAGCCTGTCGGCGATCCGCCAATCTTCCAGCACGACCTCGAGCAGGCCCGCTTCGATAGAAGGTCGCGCCAGCGTGTCGAGCAGCAAGGCGACGCCCTGCCCGCGCAAGGCAAAATCGAGTGGGACGATTGGATCGGTCGCCGCCACCGCGAAGCGGAACGACAATTCCTCGCGCCGCTCGCCACGGACGAACGACCAGACGGGCGGCACGGGCGAAGGGCCGGAAATATTGCTGGCGGCAAGCAGGCCGGCCATCGGCATCGACAGCAGGTCTGCGGGCTTGCCCGGACGCCCGATTTTCTCCAGCGCGGCCGGCGTCGCGACGAGACGATATTCCGACACGAACAGCGTCCGCTTCACATAGCTCGAGTCCGGCTGCGCGCCGACGCGGATCGCCAGGTCGCAATTGTTTTCGACGAGATCGATCGCCTGGTTGGTGACGATGAACTCGACCCGCACATCCGGATATTTCTGGCGGAACGCGGGAACATGTGGCAGCAGCGCGGTGTAGAGCAGCGCGTATGGCACCACTATGCGCAGGACGCCGGCCGGCGTGTCGTGATGAACGATCGCCAGCGATTCCGCCTCCTCGATCGCCGCAAAGCCGCGCGAGGCGGCCTCATAGACCTCGCGTCCGACTTCCGTCACCGACAGGCGGCGCGTGGTGCGGTTGAGCAATGTGATGCCGAGCCGCGTCTCGAGTTCCTGTATCTTGCGGCTGACCGTGCCCGGCGGCAGGCCGAGCTGGCGCGCCGCGCCGATGAAGCTCTGGCGGTCGACGACGGCGACGAATACCAGCAGATCGTCGAACTTCTTCACTGCGGTCACAGGACGCCAGCGGCGCGCAGCCCGGCGATCTCCTGCGCGTCATAGCCGATCTCGCGCAAGACGTCCGCCGTATGCGCGCCGAGCGGCGGCGTCGGCGTTTCGATCTTGCCGGGCGTCCGCGAGAGTTCGACGGGCTGGCCGACCAGCGTCGTCTCGCCGAGCTTGGGATGGACCACGCTCTGCGCGATGCCGAGCGCTTTCACCTGGGGATCGGCAAAGACCTGATCGACCGTATAGATCGGGCCGCAAGGCACGCCGACGGCGTTGAGCCGATCGATCCATTCGCGCGCCGGCCTGGCGCTGGTCATCTCCGCGATGATTTCATACAGCGCGGCGCGATTGCGTGAGCGGCGCGCGCCATCGGCGAAACGCGCATCGTCGACGATGCGCTGCAGGCCGAGTTCCTCGCACAGTTTGCGCCACATGTCCTCGCCCGAAGCTGCGATGTTGATCAGCCCGTCCGCCGCTGGAAACACGCCCATGGGATAGACGGTCGGATGATCGTTGCCGGCCTGCGGCGGCACGACGCCATCCATCAGCCACCGCGTGGCCTGAAAATCGAGCAGCCCGATCTGCGCCTGCAAGAGCGATGTCTTGACCCACTGGCCTTCGCCCGAAACTTCGCGTTCGAGAAGCGCCGTGAGGACGCCGAGCGCGCAATAGAGGCCCGCCGCCATGTCCGCGACCGCAATGCCGGCGCGCACGGGTCCCTGCCCCGGCAGGCCGGTGATCGACATCAGCCCGCCCATGCCCTGCGCGATCTGGTCAAAGCCCGGCCGCATGCGGTAGGGGCCCTCCTGGCCGTAGCCGGAAATGCTGGCGTAGACGATGCGCGGATTGATCGCGCGCACCGCCTCGTAGTCGACGCAGAGGCGCGTCTTCACGTCGGGACGGAAGTTCTCGACGACGACATCGGCCGTCTCCACCAGACGCCGGAAGACCGCGAGGCCCTGCGGGTGTTTCAGGTCGAGCGTGATACTGCGCTTGTTGCGATGCAGGTTCTGGAAATCGGAACTGAGCCTGGGCTCGTCGACCAGGCTCTGTTCGGGCGGTTCGACCTTGATAACGTCGGCGCCGAAATCGGCGAACTGGCGGACAGCTGTCGGTCCCGAGCGAACACGCGTGAGATCGATCACACGAAATCGTCCGAGCGCGCCGCGCTTCATTTTCGTTCCTCCCGCTCCGCCGCAGCGTCACGCGCGAAGGATGCGCCGCGTCGCCGCGCGGATCAACCGCGTATCGGACCGTCGCGAGAGGAGCTTAGCGCAGCGCTTTTGGCAGGCGGCGCTTCCAGCGCTCGCTGCGCGGCAGTTCGCTGGTAGCAGCGCGCCGTACGTTCGAGCGGGCGCTGGCGCCGACGGGGGCGGCTGGCGTGGTTGGCGCCTGACGGGCGGGCTGCGGCGCGGGCGCGGCCGGCGCGGACTCCTTGACCTCGACCTGCGTCTTGCGCGGCCGGCCGCGCTTGCGCGGCGCCAGTGGCGCCAGATCCTCGGGGCCGCGTTCCTTGCGCGGGCGGCCACGCTTGCGCGGCGCGAGCACCGCGTCGTCGTCCCCGGCGACCTTGGCGGCGTCGATAGCGGCCTCGGTCACCAGGCAGGGCAGGATGCGGCGCTGCGCCTCGGCGACCGCCGTCGGCGCGGGCTCCACTGGCGCGAACACGACCGATGCGGCCGGCGGCGCGGGAACGGGCGCGGGCGGCTCGACGAGGGAAGGCTTCTTTGCCAGCGAGGTCGGCCGTCGTTTGACTTCAACCGTGAAAGATCTTGATGGTTTGCGCATGGGGGCTCTGCGGGCCGACGCCGCCAAATACCGGCAGAATCGACGATTGCAAGTGTTCAATTGTCTTGCATGCGGCGCGCCCTGCGTCAACGAGCGCTCAACGCGCCGTGGCGCCGCCTCTCGCGACCTTGCGGAGCGTGTCGACCATCACGTCGGTCTGCAGCGCATCGCGGGCGCGCTCCTCGCGCTCGCTCGCCCAGGCGATCGCCGCGCACAGGCGCAGATACCGGCCCTGGCGGAGCGCCATGTCCACGAAAGACGCGTCGTCGAACATGGCCTGAAGCTTCTCGCGTCGCGCCGTCGCGCGTTCCAGCGCTGCCTGACGGTCCGGCGCCGATGGCTGAAAAGTCTGGCTTTGCCTGTAGGCCGCGCTCATCGTCTCTCCTCCGACCGGAGGCTAGCGCTTGTTTGGTTTATGGACGGTTACCGCAGTGTGTTCGCGAAGTAACGCTTCAAAAAAACTACCGAACGCCTGCGGCCGTTTTGAGGCGCCAAAATGCGGCTGCGGCTGCGCGCCGGGGCGAACGCCTTTGCAACCCTTCAGACTTTCCAACGGCTTGGCTTCGCGTCCGCATGGCGCGACGCATCCGCCCCGCATGTCGGCGACCGACCGGCATGGAGCTCGGGGGTAAGACTGACGTTCAGGCAGCCTTTACTTCGCGTCCGCGACTGATAACGTTTGTCGCAGTATTGCGGCCGGCCGATGGAAGAAAGATCATGAACGCGCATCAGCGCGTGCCTACATTCAACGAAAAGGTCGCCGAAGTCCTTAAGACCGTGACCTATCGCATTGCGCGGTCCGCGGAGGACCGGGATGCGATTTTCGGGTTGCGCTACCGCGGCTATCTGCTGGACGGCGGGATCAGCCCGAATGCGCGCGAGCGATTCCAGGACCCGTGGGACGATGTCGCCAACGGCGTCGTAATGGGCATGTATTTCGGCGACCGGCTCGCCAGTTCGGTTCGCTTCCACACAAACAATACGCCGGACGCGCGCTTGCCGGCGATGGATACGTTCGGCGACGCGCTCGAACCTTATCTAGCCTCCGGCAAGCTGATCATCGACCCGACGCGCTTCGTCATCGATCCGGAATTCGCGCGCATGGGGCCGGACCTGCCTTTTCTGACGCTGCGCATGATTTCGATGGCCGCGGAGCACTACGGCGCCGGTTACGTTCTGGCGACCGTGCGCGCCGAACATGTCGTCATGTATCGCCGGGTGATCGGCCATAAGCCGATCAGCGAACCGCGGACCTATCCCATGCTTGCGCGCAAGATCGTCTGCATGATCACGGATATCGAGACCTTGCGCGCGACGGCCTATACGCGCCACCCGTTCCTGCGGTCGACGCCGGAAGAGCGTGTCGCCGTGTTTGGTCCACAGGTTCCCTGACCTGCGCCACAGTCCCTGATTTTAGTGGCTTTGCGGGCGCATGCGTCGCAATGTCGCTTGCCTGAATCGCCATGTGGCCGACGATACGCCTTGCGGCAGATCAAGGCGGGCCTTAGGTGAGCGCTATCATATGCAAAAAATCGAATACATGAATCGGCGACCGGAATGAGCGAAGACTCCACTCTGATTACCGGACCGCTCTATGCGGCCCGCAAGAAGGTCTACCCGCAGGCGACGCACGGGACGTATCGCAAGATCAAGTGGGGCCTGCTGATCTTCTGCCTGGCGGTCTATTATCTCCTGCCCTTCGTGCGCTGGGATCGCGGGCCGGGCCTTCCCAACCAGGCCGTTCTGGTCGACCTGCCGCACCGGCGCTTCTACTTCTTCTTCATCCAGCTGTGGCCGCAGGAAGTCTACTTCTTCACCGGCCTGCTGGTGCTCGCTGCACTGACGCTGTTCCTGATGAACGCGCTCGCCGGCCGCATCTGGTGCGGCTACCTGTGCTGGCAGACGGTTTGGACGGACCTGTTCTACGCGGTCGAGCGCTGGGTCGAGGGCGACCGGCGCGACCGCATCATGAAGGACAAGAAGGGCTGGACCTTCCAGCACATCCGCGAAGTCGGGCTGAAGCACTTCCTGTGGCTGATGATCGCCTGGTGGACCGGCGGCGTGGGTTCTGTATTTCGACGACGCGCCAACGCTGGTGCGCCAGCTCGCGACCTTCCAGGCGCCGTTCTCCGCCTACCTCTGGATCGGCATTCTCACGGCCACGACATACATTTTCGCCGGCCATATGCGCGAGCAGGTGTGCTCTACATGTGCCCGTGGCCGCGCATCCAGGCGGCGCTGACCGACGAATGGGCGCTCAACGTCACCTACAAGGTCGATCGCGGCGAACCGCGCATGTCGGTCAAGAAGTCGGAAGCCGCCCATCTCAAGGGGCTCGCCGCCGGCGATTGCATCGATTGCAACCAGTGCGTCGCGGTCTGCCCGACGGGCACCGATATTCGAAAGGGACTGCAGCTCGGCTGCGTGCAGTGCGGCCTGTGCATCGACGCCTGCGACAATGTCATGAAGGAGATCGGCCGTCCGACGCGGCTCATCGGCTATGACACCGACATCAACATGGCGCGCCGCAGGGAAGGCAAGCCGCCGGTCTATCGTTTCATCCGGGCGCGCACGATCCTCTATGCGGCCGTGATGGCGATCGTCGGCTCGGTGATGCTCTATGCGCTGCTCAATCGCACGACCGCGCTGATCGCGGCGCAGCACAACCGCAACCCGCTGTTCGTGACGTTGTCCGACGGACATGTGCGCAACGACATGACCGTGCACCTGTCCAACAAGGGCGGCACGCCGCGCACCTTCGCGCTGACGGTTCTGGGGCTCGATCAGGCCAGGCTCTCGGCCGTGGGCGTGGAGCCCGCCGCCGACGGCCGCCTGCTGGTGGAAGTGGAGCCCGACCGCGTGCGCGACCTGCGGGTCAGCATCACGGCGCCGGGCGGCGCGGCCAAGACCGACAACACGCCGATCACGGTGGTGGCGACCGATGTCGCGAACGGCGAAGTGCTGAAGGTCAGCGAACACTTCTTCGCGCCGAAGTGACCGGATCGCCATTCAAGCTATCTGAATGGCGATATCCTCGAGCGGTATGCCGGAGGCGCGCGCGGCCCAGCGCTCGCCGGGCCTGATGGGCGCAGCCAGGGTCAATGTTCCCGTCGAGACGATCTCGTCGGCGGCCAATGGCGGATTGGCCGGATCAGCGGCCAGCAGGTCCACGATGTGGCGCAGAGCGTGAAGCGGACTCCCGAGAACGAGGGCGCCGCCGCCGCGATGCGCCAGATCGCCGTTACAGCTCAACTCGACCTCAAACCGGGCGAGTTCACGCGACCATTGCTGCGCGCGCGGTGCGAACGCGGATCGTTCGCCGACATACAATGCCCCGTGCAGCGAATTCGCAGCGACACAGTCAGGCGCGGCGAATGCCCAGCCGGGATAGATCGACTGGACGATCTCGAAGCCTAGCGCGACCCAGCCGATGCAATTGCAAAGCTGGGCCTCCGACATGCCTGCCGCGGGGGAGGCAGAGAGGCCGAACACGATCTCCGGCTCGATGCGGGGCTCTGCGAAATCCTGCGCCGCTGCGACGCTCGCGTCAGACAAATTGCTCGTCGTACCGCTCGTTACATAACCCCAGATCGGCGACTCCACGCCGAACGCTTTCCACATGTTGCGGTTGGTGAACCCGATCTTTCGACCGACGATCCTCTCGCCTCGGGCTTCGAAGGCGGATCGCAGCCGGGGCGTGACCCCGTAGGCTTGCGCAAGCGACAAGCCTCGCACGCGCGAGGAGAATGTCGCGATCTGCGATCGCGAGTTCAGCGCGGCGAGGGCCTCGCTCGCGATCGCCTCCAGTTCGGATGTTTCGGCGCCGACCGTCATCCGGGAATTTTACCCGAGGCCGCGCTCGCCGCAATCGAACCGCCCGCCTCCGATCGTCATCCAGCCTTGAAGGATGTCGCCTGCACCGTCGCAAAATCCGCAATCGGCGTTTCGCCGGCGACCGTTTTCGTGCCGAGCGCGACGAGCGGCGTCGCGCCCGCGGGCATGTAGACGTCGACGCGCGAGCCGAAACGGATGAGGCCGAAGCGCTGGCCGACCGCGAGCGTCTCGGTTTCCTTCGAGAAACAGACGATGCGGCGGGCGATCAGGCCGGCGATCTGCACCACGCCGAAATTGCCACGCGGCGTTTCGAGAACCACGCCGTTGCGCTCGTTGTCCTCGCTCGCCTTGTCGAGATCGGCGTTGACGAAGAGACCGGGCTTGTAGGCGATGCGCGCGATGCGGCCGGCGACTGGCGCGCGGTTCACGTGGCAGTCGAAGACCGACATGAAGATGGAGATGCGGTGCATCGGCTCGGCGCCGAGGCCGAGTTCCGGCGGCGGCGCGAAATTGCCGATCGAGCAAACGTAGCCGTCGGCCGGCGCCACCACGAGGCCGTCGCGGTCGGGCGTGACGCGCACGGGATCGCGGAAAAAGTAGGCGCACCAGAGCGTCAACAACGCGCCGATCCAGCCGAGCGGCGGCCAGATCCAGTGCAGGACCAGCGAACCAACGGCGAAAGCCGAAATGAAAACATAGCCTTCCGGATGGATCGGAACGATCTGGCGGCGGACGGATTCGTAGAGGGACATGCGGGACCTTGAGCTCTTGTGCCGCCCTCGCCCTTCGAGACGCCGCCTGCCGGCGGCTCCTCAGGGTGAGGGCTGCTTCCGACCCAGACCTTCATCCTGAGGAGCGATCCGGAGGATTGCGTCTCGAAGGATGGCCGGAAGCGCAAACCGAAGGCTTCAATAGCGAAACCAGGCGAATTTTTCCACCTCGCGCCCGGCGCTCGTCACGCCTCGATGTTCACCCGCACGCTTTGACCCTCCTCCTCGGCCGCCCGGCGCAACGCCTCCTCGGCGTCGTGCACCTCGCGCTGGCGGTTCCACATGCCGGCGTAGACGCGGCCGTGCTCCAGCAATTCCTCGTGGCGGCCGCGCTCGACGATGCGCCCCTGGTCGAGCACGATGATCTCGTCGGCGTTGACGACCGTCGACAGGCGGTGCGCGATCACCAATGACGTGCGCCCGCGCGACACGCGTTCGAGCGCGTCCTGGATCTCGCGTTCAGTAAAGGAGTCCAGCGCAGAGGTCGCCTCGTCGAGCACGAGGATCGGCGGCGCCTTCAAAATGGTGCGGGCGAGCGCGACGCGCTGCTTCTCGCCGCCCGACAATTTCAGGCCGCGTTCGCCGACCTGGGCGTCGTAGCCGCCCGGCACGATGCCGATGAAGCGGTCGATCTGCGCCATGGCCGCAGCGTCGCGGATTTCGTCCATGCTGGCGTCCCAGCGGCCGTAGCGGATGTTGTAGCCGATCGAATCGTTGAACAGCACGGTGTCCTGCGGAACGATGCCGATGGCGCGACGCAGGCTCTCCTGCGTGACGAGCGAAATATCCTGCCCGTCGATGGTCACGCGGCCGCATTGCGGCTCGTAGAAGCGGAAGATGAGGCGCGACAGCGTCGACTTGCCGGCGCCGGAGGGGCCGACGATGGCGACCGTCTTGCCGGCCGGCACCTCGAAGTCGACTCCTTTCAGAATCTCGCGCTGCGGATCGTAGCTGAAGAAGACGTTCTCGAAGCGGACAACGCCTTCGCTGACCACGAGCGGGCGCGCGCCCGGCCGGTCGGCGATCTCGGCCTTCTGCTCGAGGATGTGGAACATGGACTCGATGTCGATGACCGCCTGCCGCACCTCGCGATAGAACATGCCCATGAAGTTCAGGGGCTGGTAGAGCTGGATCATCATGGCGTTGATCAGCACGAAATCGCCGATCGTATTGCGCCCTTCCCGGATGCCGGCGACGCTCATGATCATCACGGCGGTCAGCCCGACGGTGAAGATCGCCGCCTGGCCGGCGTTGAGCACGGCAAGCGAGGTATAGCTCGCGACGCTGTTCTTCTCGTAGCGCGCCATCGCTGTGTCGTAGCGCGCCGCTTCGCGTTGCTCGGCGTTGAAATATTTGACCGTCTCGTAGTTGAGCAGGCTGTCGATCGCCTTGGTGTTGGCGTCGTTGTCGCTCTCGTTCATCGAGCGGCGGATGCCGATGCGCCAGTTGGTGGCGATGGTCGTGAACGCCATGTAGGCGACGATCATCAGGACCGTCGCCAGCGCGTAGCGCCAGTCGTACTGCACGAAAAACACGGCGAGGATCAGCGTGAATTCCAAGAGCGTCGGCAGGCCGGTCAGCGTGATCATGCGCACCATCGTCTCGATGGCGGTGCGCCCGCGCTCGAGCACGCGCGTCAGCGCGCCGGTCTTGCGCTCGAGATGGTAGCGCAGCGAGAGTTCATGCATGTGCACGAAGACGTCGTTGGCGAGGCGACGTACGGCGTTCATGGCGACGGCCGCGAACAGCGCGTCCCGCGCCTGGGTGAACCCGGCCATGGCGGCCCGCAGGACGCCGTAGACGATCGTCAGCGCGATCGGGCCGGCGAGCGCGGCGGGCAGGCCTTCGACGCGCGCGCCCTCTGAAGTCAGCGAATCCGTCGCCCATTTGAAGGAATAGGGCACGGCGATCGTGACCAGCTTGGCGACAACCAGCGCAGCAAAGGCGAGGAAAATCCGGGCCTTGAGGTCGAGGCGATCGCGCGGCCAGATGTAGGGCCACAGCCTGCGCCCGGTGGAGAGGAGCGTGGCGTCGGACTTGGGCTGGCCGGGCGCGGCGGCCGGCGGCGCTGAAAAATGTCGCATGGTCGAACCGGTTGAATTCGCGCCAGATATAAGCGCTGGCGGCGCAAATGGCACGGGGGCCGCCGGCATATGGGGCGCCCGCCCGACGCAAGGGCGATTGACTGGCGGCGCGCGGTGCGGAAAAAGGCGGGCTTTCGCGCGGCCTTGGCCGTCGTATCGAGGATTGACGATGCTGAGAGCCACGTTTGCAGCGCTGGCGCTGATTGCCGCCGGCGCCCCGGCTTTCGCGGCCGAGCCTTACGGCGTCTGGCGGCGGCCGGAGGACGGCACGACCTTTTCCTTCTTCCGCTGCGGCGGCGGCCTGTGCGTGAAGGTGAAAGGCGTGACCGATCCGGCCGACCGCAAGTATATCGGCGCAATGGTCTTTTCGGGCGCGACCAAGACCGGCCCCAATGTCTGGGAAGGCCGTGTGAAGAATCTCGAGGACGGCGAGACTTACATGGGCAAGATCACGCTCAACGGCGCCAATACCGTGACGCTCGACGGCTGCGTGCTCGGCGGCGCGATCTGCAAGGGCGAAACCTGGACGCGCGCGCGCTGATCGCCCCATCGCTCTGCTAGACTCGCCGAATCGGGCGACGGAGCGAGGCTGTTGTTGAACATTTGCGTCTATTGCGGCTCGGCGAATGGAACGGAGCCGCATTTCGTCACAGCCGCCGAAGAACTCGGCCGCCGCATCGGCACGGCCGGCCATGGCCTCGTCTATGGCGGCGGCGACAATGGGCTGATGGGCAAGGTGGCGCGCGCGACGCTGGCCGCCGGCGGACACGTCGTCGGCATCATCCCGGACTTTCTGAAGAAGCGCGAAAGCATGCTGCATGCGGCGCAGGAGCTGGTCGTCGTGCCCGACATGCATACGCGCAAGCGCATGATGTTCGAACGCGCCGACGCTTTCGTCGCCCTGCCCGGCGGCGTCGGCACGCTGGAGGAGCTCGTCGAGCAGCTCACCTGGGTGCAGCTCGGCCGGCACACCAAGCCCGTCGTAATCGCCGACATCGGCGGCTTCTGGCGTCCACTGCTGTCGCTGTTCGCGCATATGCGCGCGAGCGGCTTCATCCGGCAGGAATTCGAATTGCGCTATCTCGTCGCCGAACGTGTCGCCGACGTGCTGCCGATCATCGAGGCGGCGATCGCACGGCAGGATCGCGCCGGCGGGCGGGTCGAGACGATCGATCCGAGGTTGTAGGACCGGGAGCCTACGCCGCCCCCGAAACCATCAGCTTGTAATTGATGGAATCCACCAGCGCCTGGAACGAGGCGTCGATGACGTTGGCGGAGACGCCGACCGTCGACCAGCGCTCGCCCTCCTTGTCGGCGCATTCGATCAGCACGCGGGTGACGGCATCCGTACCGCCCTGGAAGACGCGCACGCGATAGTCGACCAGCTCCACATCCTCGATGAATTTCTGGAAACGGCCGAGATCCTTGCGCAGCGCGACGTCGAGCGCGTTGACCGGGCCATTGCCTTCCGCCGCCGAAATCAAGAGCTCGCCGTCGACGCGCACTTTCACGATGGCTTCGGACGCCGTCACCATGTCGCCCCTGGCGTTGAAGCGGCGTTCGACGTTGACGCTATAGCGTTCGACATCGAAATAATCCGGCAATTGTCCGAGCACGCGCTTGGCGAGCAGCAGGAAGGAGGCGTCGGCGCCCTCGTAGGCATAGCCCTGCGCTTCCTTGTCCTTGACCTCGTCGAGCAGGCGCGAAAGGCGCGGGTCGTTCTTGTCGAGCGTCACGCCGAGACGTTCGAGCTCCGACAGAATGTTCGACTTGCCGGCCTGATCGGACACGAGAACCTTGCGCGTATTGCCGACCGAGTCGGGCGTCACGTGCTCGTAAGTGCGCGGGTCCTTCAGCACGGCGGAGGCGTGAATGCCGGCCTTGGTGGCGAAGGCGCTCGCGCCAACGTAAGGCGCGTGGCGGTTTGGCGCGCGGTTCAGGAGCTCGTCGAAAGCGTGGCTCGCCTTGGTGAGATGCGTCAGCTTTTCCGGCGTCACGCCGATCTCGAATTTTTGTGCAAATTCGGGCTTCAGCAGCAGGGTCGGAATGATCGAGGTGAGGTTCGCGTTGCCGCAGCGCTCGCCGAGGCCGTTGAGCGTGCCCTGCACCTGACGCGCGCCGGCGCGCACGGCGGCGAGCGAATTGGCGACGGCGTTTTCCGTATCGTTATGCGCGTGGATGCCGACGTGATCGCCGGGAATATGCTTCAGCACTTCGCCGACGATCGCCTCGATCTCGTGCGGCAGCGTGCCGCCGTTGGTGTCACACAGCACGACCCAGCGCGCGCCATTCTCGTAGGCGGTTTTCGCGCAAGCGATGGCGTAATCGGGATTGGCCTTGTAGCCATCGAAGAAATGCTCGCAATCGACGAGAGCCTCGCGGCCCTTGTCGATGGCGTAGCGCACGGAATCGGCGATGCCTTCGAGATTGTCATCAAGCGAACATTCGAGCGCGACGTGCACCTGATAGTCCCAGCTCTTCGCGACATAGACGATGGCGTCGGCGTCCGCCGCGACGAGGCCGGCGATTCCGGGATCATTGGCGGCCGAGCGGCCCGCCCGCTTGGTCATGCCGAAAGCGGCGAATTTCGCCTTCACCTTCGGGCGCTTGCCGAAAAATTCGGTGTCGAGCGGATTGGCGCCGGGATAGCCGCCCTCGATGTAGTCGATCCCGAGATCGTCGAGCATTTTGGCGATCGCGCGCTTGTCCTCGATCGAGAAATCGACGCCGGTCGTCTGCGCGCCGTCGCGCAGCGTCGTGTCGAACAGGGTCAGTCTTTCGCGGGCCATCAGTGCGGCTTTCCTTGCGCGGCCGGCGGCGCCAGCTGCTTCTTCATCGTGGTGTTGGCGAACCATTCGCCGTTGAGCGAGACCGTATTGCGCTGGGTCGCGACATAGCCGCGGCCCTTGAAGAAATCATGCGCGACATCGGAGGCGTCGGTCTCGATTTCCTTGAGGCCGCGCGCGGCCGCGAGCTTTTCGATGGCGTCGGCCAGCGCGGTCGCGACGCCTTCGCGCGCGTGATCGGGCGAGACGTAGAGCAGATCGAGCGAGCCGTTGGCGAAAGAGGCGAAGCCCGCGATCTCGCGGTCGCGCAGCGCGACGAGCGTGAGCGCGCTGGCCAGCCGTTGCGCGAAGGCGGCGAGATCGTCCGACGCCGCAGCCCAAGCGGCGCGCTGGTCGTCGGTGTAATCCTCCTCGGCGAGGATTTCGACGCTGGCGCGAAACAGCCGCGCAAGCGCGGGCGCGTCGGCGGGGAGGAAGGGGCGGAGGGCGGTGGTCATGAGGCGCTCCTCCCCGGCAACGTCATGCCCGCGCTTGTCGCGGGCGTCCACGCCAGCGTGAGCAGAGCATGCGGCCGAATAGCCGCGCGCCTTTGCCCGAAGCGATCCGAAGCGGCCCGGCGTGGATGGCCGGGACAAGCCCGGCCATGACGGAAAGTAAGACGCGCGCTCACCGCTTCACCTCCCACGTCGTCGTGCCGTCCTTGTTGTCCTTGAGCGCAATGCCCATGGCGAGCAGTTCGTCGCGGATGCGGTCGGACTCGGCCCAGTTCTTTGATTTGCGGGCTTCGAGGCGGGCGGCGATGAGGGACCCGATCCGCTGCGCGCCAGGAATTACTTCCGCTTCGACTTGATCACCTATTGAAAGTCGTTCGATTAATGCAGCTGCTTTGGCCTCTCGCCACCGCCTGTATTCTCGAATGTCGACTCCAAGAAGACGTAGACCGGCGTCGATCGAACGGCTGTCCTTCATTTCGTGCAGACTTTTCACCGCGAGCGGTGTGTTCAGATCATCAACCAACGCCTCTAACACATTGCCAGGAATTCTCTGTTCCGCTGGCTCGCCAATTTGATCGCTCCAACGACGCAAATTTGCCTCTGCCTCTTCGAGAGCCCGCACAGTGAAATCAAGTGGCTGCCGATAATCCGTCTTCAGCATCGCGAGACGCAGCACTTCGCCCGGCCATTTGCGACCGCCAAACTTCTCCGTGTGCAGCAACTCATTGATCGTCACGAAATTGCCGAGGCTCTTGGACATTTTCTCGCCTTCGACCTGCAGGAAGCCGTTGTGCATCCACACGTTGGCCATGCGCTGCGATCCGAAGGCGCAGCAGGATTGGGCGATTTCGTTTTCGTGATGGGGAAAGACGAGATCGATGCCGCCGCCGTGAATGTCGAAGACGTTCTTCTGCGGATCGTCGCAGGCAAGGCCGCCGCCGAAGGGCGTCAGTAACTTGGCCATCGACATGGCCGAGCATTCGAGGTGCCAGCCCGGCCGCCCCAGTCCGCCGATGCCGCAGGGGCTCGGCCAGCCCGGCTCTTCCGGCGCCGATGGCTTCCACAGCACGAAATCCATGGGGTCGCGCTTGTAGGGGGCGACGTCGACGCGCGCGCCGGCGAGCATTTCGTCGAGCGAGCGGCGCGCGAGCGAGCCGTAGCGCGGCGCGCCGGGCAGAGCGTTCATCGCCGATGGCGAGAACAGGACATGGCCCTGCGCGACATAAGCGACGCCGCGCGCGACAAGGCGCTCCGTTATCTCCTTCATCTGCTCGATATGCGCGGTCGCATGCGGCTCGTCGTTCGGCGGAAGACAGCCGAGCGCGGCGACGTCCTCGTGAAACTGCCTTTCGGTCGCCGCCGTCACTTTCGCGATGGCGTCGTTGAGCGGCAAATCAGGGAAATCACGCAACGCGCGCGCGTTGATCTTGTCGTCGACGTCGGTGATGTTGCGGACGTAGGTGACGTGCTTTTCGCCATAGAGATGGCGAAGCAGCCGGTAGAGAACGTCGAAAACGATGACGGGCCGCGCGTTGCCGATATGCGCGTAGTCGTAGACGGTGGGCCCGCAGACATACATGCGCACATTACCGGCATCGATGGGGACAAAATCCTCCTTCGTGCGCGTCAGCGTATTGTAGAGCCTGAGGCGGGGCGTCGGCATAAAGGGTCCTTTGGCCTGCCGGCCGGACCATCCAAATCGCGTGAGGACATGACGGATCCAGCCAGCGGTTGGGCTAGCGGATAATAATGCTCCGGCAGATGCGGGCGGCGGTCGTCATGGGCTGGACCATGAGGGCAAGACGCGGCCCGCGTCAAGTGCGCGCAAGTCCTCGTTCTTAACCGTTTGGAAACCGCTCTTGCCGAATATCGGACAGCCTGCGGACCCATTCGTATCGAGCCCTAGTGATGACCTTCGTCGAGTTCGAGCATCGCGTTCTTCCCCGGATCATTCTGCCGCTGATGGCCGGCCTCGTGCTGGCGGCGCTTGCCGGGCGCGGACAGGTCCAGGCCGCCCAGCGCAATTCCTTCGTCATCAACGACAACGAGGGCTATGGCATCACGGAATGCCTGACCAACGGCACGGCCTGCGGCCGCGTCGTCGCGGACGCCTGGTGCGAGGCGCATGGCTATGGCCAGTCGGTGGCCTTCGGCCGCGCCGACGACGTGACCGGCGTTGTCCGGCCCGACGCCGAAAGGCCTGAAGACAAGGCGAAGCTCCAGACGATCGCCAATCAGGTGCGCCCGAACTCGCTGATCGTCACCTGCGAGAACTGAGCCGTTTCGGCCTTCCCTCCGGTATTGGAAGCGTGAACTCGCAGCCCTCATGCTGAGGAGCCTGCGCAGCAGGCGTCTCGAAGCATGATCCAGCGTTTCGAGCCTCGTCCATCCTTCGAGACGCGCCTTTCAGGCGCTCCTCAGGATGAAGGTCCGTGTCTTCGGCAAGGCTCATCAGGATGAGGGCTTCCGACGGCGCTCGCCTCAATTCTTCGCGAAATCCGCGCAGCGCACGGCCTCGTTGGTCGCGCCCCACGGCTGAATGGCGACCGCGGACGTCGAATTCTTCGGCGAGCCGTCGATCAGCTTGTCCGAATAGACCATATAGACCAGCACGTTGCGCCGGGTGTCGCAGCCGCGCACGATCTGCATGCGCTTGAACAGGATCGAGCGGCGCTCGGCGAAGACCACGTCGCCCTGCGAGAATTTCTCCTTGATCCGGATCGGGCCGTACTGCCGGCAGGCGATCGAGACGTCGGACAATTCCTCGGCGACGCCGAACATGCCTGATACGCCGCCCTTTTCGGGCACGGTGTAGTGGCAGACGACGCCGTCGACGAGCGGATCGTCGATGGCGTAGGTGGCCAGCTTGTCGTTGGGCGTCATCAGCTTGAAGGTCGTGGACTTGCGGAAGATCAGTTCCTGCGCCCCGGCGGAGCCGACAGCGGCCGACAGGCCGAGAGCGGCGGCGAACAGAAGACGGGCGGTTTTCAGCGACGGCATCGATTTCTCCGTGGCCACGACATGCGAGCGCGCTGCTGATATGGCGACGGCGGCGCGCTGCGCAAAGGGGCGCGGCGCGGAATGGGCGGCCGCCGTTTTGGCTTTTCGGCGCGACATCGCCACAATCGCCGCCCAGAAGAGATTCGTCCAACGTCGGCGCGCGCGCCGGAGAGAGCAATCGCGATGAACTTCCTGGCCGGCCTGCGGCCCGCCGGCGCCCTGCTAGCCCTGGCGACGATCGCCTTGGCCACGATCGCGCTGCCTGCGTCGCGCGCGACGGCGCAGGTCGATTGCAATCGCCTGGCGGCGCAGATCGCATCGCTCGGACACAGCGCCAGTTCGTCGCGCGCGGCGGCCGCCGCCAACCGGCAGCAGAGCGAAATCGCCCGCCTGTCGGCGCACGCCAATTCCATCGGCTGCAATCGCCCGCATTTCCTGTTTTTCGACGACCGGCCGCGGCAATGCGACGGGCTGAACGCGCGTATCCAGGGGATGCGCGCGAACCTCGCGCAAATGCAACGCGCAGCTTATGGCGGCGGCGGAACGCGGCGGCAATTGCAGGAACAATACGACGCCTATTGCCGCGGCGGGCGGCGGAATCCGGATTTCCTCGAACGCCTGTTCGGCGGCCGCGACGAGATCGTCTATCCGCCGGCCTCGGGCCTGGACGAAACTCCAGTTGAACCGCAAGACACCACGCCGCGCGGCGGATCGGAAGCGATCTGTGTACGCACCTGCGACGGGTCGTTCTTCCCGATCAGCTATTCGGCGCGGCGCGCCAACCTGAGCGATCTCCAGGAAATGTGCACGGCGCTTTGCCCGGCCGCCGAGGTCAAGCTGTTCACGCGCGCGCCGCGTGACATGAAGACGGCCGTCTCGATCGACGGCGAGGCCTATACGAACCTCGAGAACGCGTTCAAATACGAAAAGACGGTCGTTCCGCAATGCAGCTGCCGCAAGCCCGGCCAGAGTTGGGCGGAAGCCCTGGTCGACGCCGAGCGCCTGCTCGGCGAGGGGCGCAAGGGCGACATCATTGTCACGCCCGAAAAGGCGGAGGAATTGTCTCGGCCGCAGCAGGCGGGCGCGCCGGACGAACAGCCGCCGCCGAGACGAAAGCGCAAGGGCAAAGCCGCCTTCGACGCGCGGGCGACTCGGAAACTGCTCGACGAGCGCAGGCGGGCGGCCGACGCCGAAATTCAGCCGGAGCGGTAGATCGGCGGACGGGTCCGACGCCCTTCCTTGGCCGGATGGATGGCTTGCCGGCGCAGGCGCGCGCGGAAACAATGGCGGCGACCCGATCCGCCGCGAGACGCGCCGACCATGCCGAACCAGAGCCCGCAACATGCCGCGCAGGACGAGCCTAGCGGCGAACTCACCATCCGCGTCGTCGCCATGCCCGCGGACACAAATGCGAACGGCGATATTTTCGGCGGCTGGGTGCTGTCGCGCATGGACCAGGCCGGCGGCGTGGCGGCGGTCGACCGCGCGCAGGGCCGCGTCGTGACCGTCGCGATCGAGGCGATGACCTTCGTCAAGCCGGTGCGCGTCGGCGACGTGCTGTGCGTCTACACGAGCGTGCAGGGCGTCGGCCGCACGTCGATGAAAATCCATGTCGAGGCCTGGGCGCGGCGCTTCCGCACCGACGTTCGCGAGAAGGTGACGGTGGGAACCTTCACCTTCGTCGCCATCGACGACGAGGGGCGCCCGCGCCTCGTGCCGCCGGAACGCGGCGCGACCTAGCTTCCCAACCGCGCCTGCGCTCTTGTCCTGCCGATCAACGGCAGGAGCCGGGCCAATTCCGGGCCGGTCTCCCGGCCGGTCAGCGCGAGCCGCAGGGGATGAAACAGCTCCCTGCCCTTGCGGCCCGTCGCGCCTTTCACGGCCGACGTCCAGGCGCTCCAGGTCTTTTCGTCCCAGGGGTCCGGCGGCAGCAGGTCGAGCGCCGCCTTGCAGAATGCCGCGTCCTCGATCACCGGCGCGATCTCGCCGTCGACGATGCGCCACCAGTCGCAGACGTCGAGAAACGTCTCGATATTGCCGCGCACGGCGAGCCAGAAGGCTTCGGCATGCGCGCCGACAATGTCGTGCGCGGCGAGGCGCTCGCGCACGCTTTCGAAATCGAGCTTGAGCAAGGTGCGCTGCGTCAGCGTGCGCAGATCGGCGGGATCGAATTTCGCGGCGTTGCGCGAGACATGCGCAAGATCGAACATTTGCGCGAGTTCGACGAGCGAGCCGACGGCATGCACTTCGTCTGACGAACCGGTCAGCACCGCGATCGCGGCGACCGCCAGCGCCTCGACGCCGCCGTCGCGCAGCGAGGCGATCGACAGCGCGCCGGAGCGTTTCGACAGGCCGGCGCCGGAAGCGTCTACCAAGAGATTGTGGTGCGCAAAGCGCGGCGCCTGGCCTGCGCCCGCGAGCGCATCGACGATCTGAATCTGCACGGCGGTGTTGGTGACGTGATCCTCGCCACGGATGACGTCGGTAATGCCGAGATCGATGTCGTCGACGACCGAGGGCAGCGTGTAGAGGAACGAGCCGTCCTCGCGCACGAGCACGGGATCGGAAAGCGAGGCGCAGTCGATGTGGCAATGGCCACGCACGCCGTCGTCCCATTCGACGAGGCGATGATCGAGCTTGAAGCGCCAGTGCGGCCTGCGCCCCTCGGCTTCGAGCTTCGCGCGGTCGGCGTCGGTCAGCGCGAGCGCGGCGCGGTCGTAGACCGGCGGCAGGCCGCGCGCCTGTTTGAGCTTGCGACGGCGGTCGAGTTCGGCCTGCGTCTCATACGCGGGATAGAGCAGGCCCATCTGCTTCAGGCGCTCGGCGGCGGCTTCGTACAGCGCGACGCGGTCAGACTGGCGGACCGTCAATTGCGGCGCGATGCCGAGCCAAGACAGATCGACCTCGATGCCACGGGCGAATTCGGCGGTCGAGCGTTCGAGATCGGTATCGTCGAAGCGCAGGACGAAGCGCCCGCCCGCCCGCGCGGCGACGAGATAGTTGAACAGGGCCGTGCGCGCATTGCCGATGTGAATGCGGCCGGTGGGCGATGGCGCGAAACGGACGACCGGACCTGACATGGCGCTCTTGGGGCTCTTGGGCTCTTGGGGCTCAGCCCGCGGAATCGCTGCGGGCAGCGGGTTGTCGCAGACCAGAACGGCAATGTTAAGGGCGGCGAGCGCGCGAGCGCGCGATCGCCACGGTGCGCTGCCGGAAGGCCCGGCGGCGTGGCGCCATGTATTTTACCATTGACTACATACCAACTGGTTGGTACCTTTTGGCATGACAGCCGACAAACAAACCGCCCGCGACAAAATTCTCGACGCAGCCGTCCGCGTCATCCGCGCCCAAGGCTATGCCGGGACCAGCGTGGATGAACTCTGCGCGGCGGCGGGCGTCACCAAGGGCGCGTTCTTCCATCATTTCAAATCGAAGGAAGCGGCGGCGGTCGCGGCGGCCGGGCGGTTCTCCGACATGGCGGACGGCATTTTCGCGGCCGCGCCCTACCGCGCCCTGCCCGACCCAGTCGACCGCATGCTGGGCTATGTCGCGTTCCGACGGGAGCTGATGCAGGGCGAATTGCCGGCCTTCACATGTCTGGTCGGCACGATGGCGCAGGAAGCCTATGCGACGCATCCCATCGTGCGCGAGGCCTGCGCGCAATCGATCGACGCGCATGTCGCGATGCTGGAAGCCGACATCGCCGAAGCGATGCGCTTACGAAACGTCAGCGCGCCCGGCGGCCCGCGCGGGCTCGCGCTTTACATGCAGGCGGTCATCCAGGGCGCATTCGTGCTGGCGAAGGCGCATGGCGATGCGAGGGTCGCGGCGCAATGCCTCGATCACCTGCACGATCATCTGGTTCGGCTGTTCGGTCGGAGGGAGACAGATCAATGAGTGAGACAACCAACGATCGCGAACTGGTCCTGTCGCGCCTGATCGACGCGCCGCGCGAAAAACTGTTTCGCTGCTGGACCGATCCGAAATTGATGGAGCAATGGTTCTGTCCGAAGCCGTGGTACGTGTCGGACGTCGTGACGGACGTGCGGCCGGGCGGTTCGTCGTCGATGTTCATCAACGGGCCGAACGGCGAGCGCTTTCCCAATCGCGGCGTCTATCTCGATGTCGCGCCGGATGCGCGCATCGTCTTCACCGACGCCTACGTCGACGCATGGACGCCTTCCGACAAGCCGTTCTTCACGGCGATCGTGACCTTCGAGGACGAGGCTGGCCGGACGCGCTATACGGCGCGCGCGCTGCACTGGAGCGCGGCTGACCGCGAAGCGCACGAGAAGATGGGTTTTCACGAAGGCTGGGGCAAAGCCGCCGACCAGCTCGCCGAACTCGCCGCCACGATCTGAGGGGCATGCTCGACATGCACTGCGAAACCCGACTCCCTCATGCTGAGGAGGCGCTGAAAGCGCCGTCTCGAAGCATGATCCAGCATTTCGCGCCTCGGCCACCCTTCGAGACGCGCCTTGTAGGCGCTCCTCAGGATGAAGAGCCAGGATTCCTGACAGACAGTGGGAAGCGCCGATGAAACTGCACCGCATCACGCCCTGCCTCTGGTTCGACGACAATGCCGAGGCGGCGGTCAACCATTACGTGTCGATCTTCCCCAATTCGAAAATCAACAAGATCGCGCGCTACGGCGAGGCCGGACCGGGCAAGCCGGGTTCGGTGATGATGATGACGTTTGAGCTCGACGGTCACGGCTTCCAGGCGTTGAACGGCGGCCCGATGTTCAAGTTCACGGAAGCGATTTCGCTTTCGGTCGCCTGCGCCGATCAGGCGGAAGTCGATCATTACTGGTCGCGACTGCTGGAAGGCGGAACGCCGAGCCGCTGCGGCTGGCTGAAGGATCGCTTCGGCCTGTCCTGGCAGATCGTGCCGCAAGCGATGGAGCGCATCATGAGCGGCGCCGGCGCCGCGCGCGCCATGCAGGCGATGATGGGCATGGCCAAGCTCGACATCGCCGCGCTGGAGCGCGCGGCGGCTAGCTGACACAAGCCCTACTGGAACCGATAGGCGTCGAGCATCAGCACGCCGCGCTGCACGGAGGCATGGATGCGCTCGCCCTTCGCGCCCTCCCCCGCCGCGCCCATTGCGAAGGGCATAGGCAAGAAGTGCTCCGGGCTCGGGTGATTTTCACGCGCGAAGGGCGCGGACTCTTCATAGTCCCCGATCGCGTCGAGATCGCCGCCTTCGGCCTTGTCGCGCACCCATTCGTCGAAATCGGCGACCCAGGCGGGCGCGGGATCGGCGTCGGTGTAGCCGCCGGTATAGAGTGCGCGCAGGTTGTGCGTCGCGCCGCCGGAGCCGATGACCAGCACGCCTTTTTCACGCAGCGGCGCCAAAGCGCGCCCGACCGCGGCATGATGCGCGCCGCCGCGGTGCGGCTGCACGGAAATCTGCGCGACGGGAATGTCGGCGTCCGGATAGATCAGCTTCAACGGCACCCACGTCCCGTGGTCGTAGCCGCGCCCGGTCGCCGCAACGGCCTTCAAGCCCGCACGCTCGGCAAGCTGGGCCGCCTCGACCGCCAAGCCGAGCGCGCCCGGCGCCAGATATTGCTGCGTATACATTTCCGGCTCGAAGCCGCCGAAGTCGTAGATCATCTTCGGCTTCTCGTCGGCGCACACGATCGGTTGGTCCGTCTCGAAATGCGCGGACATGACGAGAATGGCGTCTGGACGCGGGATCGTCCTGCCGAGGCCGGACAGGAATTCGCGGGCGGGGCTCTCGTGCAGGATCATGTTGGGCGATCCGTGCGAGATGAAGAAGGTCGGGAAGGTTGTCATGCGAGCGATATAGGCTCGCGCGGCAATTTGCGCGAGCGCAATCGAGCAAGGCCTATATTGCGTCGCGGCAAAATGGGCGACGCAAGCGCCGCCCTCTGATTATTCCGCAGCATCCACCTGCGGCAGGCCGCGCGCCTGTCGCTCGTCCTTCAGCAGTTCCGCAACCAGGAAAGCCACCTCGATCGACTGCTCCGCGTTGAGGCGCGGGTCGCAGGACGTGTCGTACATTTCCGACAGGTTGGTCTCGGTGATCGCGCGGGCGCCGCCCATGCATTCCGTGACGTTCTTGCCGGTCATCTCCAGATGCACGCCGCCCGCGAAGGTCCCTTCAGAGCGGTGGATCGCGAAGAAAGTCCGGATTTCGCTCATGATGCGGTCGAAGGGACGGGTCTTGTAACCCGCCGCCGTGATCGTGTTGCCGTGCATCGGGTCGCTCGACCACACGACCTTGCGACCCTCGCGCTCGACGGCGCGGATCAGGCCCGGCAGATGCTCGGCGATCTTGTCGGAGCCGAAGCGGCAGATCAGCGTCAGGCGGCCGGGCTCGTTTGTCGGATTGAGCAGGTCGATCAGGCGCAGCATTTCGTCGGGCTTGAGCGAGGGGCCGCACTTCAGGCCGATCGGGTTCTTCACGCCACGGCAGAATTCGACATGCGCATGATCGGGCTGGCGGGTGCGGTCGCCGATCCAGATCATGTGGCCGGACGTGTCGTAATGATCGCCGTTCGGCGAATCCACGCGTCTCAGCCCCTTCTCGGAGCCGAGCAGCACCGCCCCGTGCGACGCGCCAATGCCGGCCTGGCCCAGCCCCGCACCCCTCCCGTGACCCCATC
>JACKJE010000018.1 GCA_020638135.1 Methylobacteriaceae bacterium
CGCGCGGGGAGAAGGGGACAACGACTACCCTTTTCGCCCCTTCAAATAATCCTCCGCCGCCTTCAATCCCGTTTCCCACGCGCCATGCGTGGTCGAGAAATGGATCTTCGAGCAGGCCTCGCCCGCGAAGAACAACCGCCCATTGACCGGCGCCGCCAGAACCGCGCGATCCCCCGCATGGCCCGGCAGCGCCGACGAATATCCGCCACGCGCGAATGGATCGGAGCGCCACGCCGTCGTGCGCATGAATCGCAGGCGCTTGTTGGCGTCAGCGCCGAGCATGGACACGATCTGCCGGCGCGCCTCGGCTTCCGCCGCAGCTGGCCCACCCTTTTCCAGCTCGACCGCGAAGGCGCCGCCGACGAAGCCCGACAGCAATTTTCGCCCACGAGGAAAAAGATCGAAGCTGATCGTCTCGACCCGATCGGTCGCGCCGTAGAAATGCCCGCGCGGATAGGCGAACTCGCCGTCGATCTCGAAGAAGATCTTGTTGGCGACGCCGAGAGGCAGTCCGGCCGCCGCCGCCTGTTTCTCCGGCAGCGCGGGATCGAAGCGGATCGTCCCCTCCGCGATCAGTGGGGTGGGCACGCAGATAATGACGGCTTTGGCCTCGATCGTCCCGCGCTGTGTTTCGAGCTTTACGACCTTGCCCGAATGATCGATCTTCGATACCGCGCAATCGAAGGCGACCGGCAGGCCTTTGGCGGCGCCTGAGATCATCGCGCCATAGCCTTCGCGCACCGTCCAGTTGATGCGCGTATCCTCGTAATTGTCGAAGTCGATGATCGAAATGTGCTCGAGTTCGGTGCCGCTGTAATAGGTCGCGACCGCGCGCAGCAGCATGTCCCAGCGGCTATTCTTCGGCAGCAGATCGGAAGCGGGCCGGTCGCGCCCCGTCGCGGCGGCCTCCTCCACCGCATCGAAGAAGTCTTCGAGCGCCTTGCGATAATCCGCATGATCGCGGCTCGGCAGGCCAACGGACGCGGGCCCGCTCCAGCCGGGCGTACCGCGATCGACCGTGAAGCCGTGGCTCTCGGCGACCTTCACCAGCACGTTCTTGTCGGCGGAATGCAGCCACTCGCAACCGAGGTCGATCACGTCGCCCGCAGCAGGGATCGTATGCGCGCGCCCGCCGACGCGATCGCGCGCCTCGATCATCAGCGCGGCCACGCCGGCCTGCTTGAGCCGCGTCGCGGCGGCTATGCCGGCCGCGCCCGCGCCGACGATCGCGACATCGATGGAAGACGGAAGATTGCTCATCGCGCGAGCTTAGCGCAGAAGCGCCTGCCCGCGCGATGTGTCCCTTCGCGCGCCGGGCGCTCTCACCACTTCGGCGGCGTCGAATCGAAAGGGTGATACTGGTAGAGCCAGCTCTCGCTCAAAATCTTGTCGTCGTGCGACAGGTAGAGCCGCAGCTCCACCGGGTCCTGCCCCTCGACCGTCAGGTCGAATTGCGCGCGCCAGTGGCCCGGCACGTCGTCCGGCACGGCTTCCGTGAAGATGTACGAAAAGGTCCCGCGCGAGGCCCAGAGTTCCGGCTTCGGCTTCACGCCCTTCGGCAGGTTCTTGAGCGGCCCGCCCAGGAATTCCACCATGAACTTGCGCACGCCCTTCGGGCGCGGCTGGCCGGGCACGCCGCCATTGCCGAGCCGCGTCGCCACGCAGCGCGCGAGCTCGCTCGGATAAGGTTCGTCCGCCTTCCAGTGCAGCTTGTAGGCGAAGTCGAGCACCTGGCCCGGTCGCGTCGGCTCGGCGGGCACCCACATGGCCACGATATTGTCGTGGATCTCGTCGTCGGTCGGAATTTCGACGAGCTGCACCGCGCCCTTGCCCCAATTGCCCTTGGGCTCGACCCAGACCGAGGGGCGGCGGTCATACATCACGCCGTCGAGGTAATGATCGAAATTGCGGTCGCGCTGCAGCAGGCCGAACCCCTTTGGATTCGTGTCGCCGAAAGCCGAGGCCATTACGCGCGGCGCATTGTTGAGCGGCCGCCAGATGTGCTCGCCCATGCCGGTCCAGATCGCCAGCCCGTCGGAATCGTGGATTTCCGGACGCCAGTCGAAGCCGTCGCCCTTGCGCGTCTCGGAGAACCAGAACATCGACGTCAAAGGCGCGATGCCGAAGCGGATGTAGTCCTTGCGCAGGTGCAACTGGCAGTCGACGTCCATCATGACCGCTTTGTCGCGCGTCATCACAAACTTGTAGGCGCCGACGATGCCCGGCCCTTCGAGCAGGGCGTGGATCGTGACATTGTGGCCTTCCTCCGGCCCGATCCAGAATTTCGTGAAATCCGGGAATTCCTCCTCGCGGCCCGACTGCCACGTATCGAGCGCAATGCCGCGTGCGGAAAGCCCGTACTGGCGCAATTCGCCGATGGCGCGGAAATAGGAGGCGCCGAGAAAGGCGACCCAGTCGTTCTTGTGCCAGTCGAGCGGCCCGTCCTTGGGCTCCTGCAGGCGGAAACCGGCAAACCCTACGCCCTTCGGCAGCTTGCGCGCGGGCGAGTCCGCGGGCATGTCGAAATAGGACTGGTCGTAGAGGATTTCGCGCGCCTGCCCGCCTTCGACGAGATGGACCTGGATCGCCTTGCGGAAGAACTTGCCGAGATGGAAGAAGGTCACCGGGCTCTGCTGCGGCCCGGTCGCATAGACCGCCGACCCGTTATCGTAGCGGATCTTGCCCCATTCCTCGTAGTTCAGCTGCTCCATGATCTCAGGGGAAGGCTGCGACGGCGGCTTGTAGGCGATCTTGGCGAGCCGCGCGGCCTCGGCCTTCAGCGCGTCGAAGGAGAAGGGCTTGGCAGGCCCGAGCTTCAGCTCCGCCCCCTGCGCCGGCGCGAGCGGCAATGCCGCGGCGACGCCGGCGGCCCCTGCGGCGCCCAAAACCTTGCGACGGTCGATCTCGCTCATGGCGTTCCCCGAATCATGAGGGCGCGCTTGGCCCTGCCCGAAAGCTAGCCGCGCGCGCCGGTCCATTCAAATTGAGCCTGTTCAGCCTCGGCGCTGGCTCAGCCCATCCCGAGCGCGGAGAGGTAGAGATCGAGAATCTCTTCCTCTTCCTTGCGCTTGTGGCTGTCCTGGCGGCGCAGCGAGACGATCTTGCGCATGATCTTGACGTCGTAGCCAACGCCCTTGGCCTCGGCGTAGACGTCCTTGATGTCTTCGGCCAGCGCCCGCTTTTCCTCTTCCAGGCGCTCGATACGCTCGATGAAGGCCTTCAGATGGCCGGAGTCGATGGAATTGGTGCTCATGAACTGCCTGTCTTCTCGGGAACGGCCGCGACCCATGCGACGGCCATGGGGCGAGGTCAAGGCGCCCGCCACTGCTGTCCCCGCTTTCCTCCGCTCCGCGCCTGTCGTTGCGCAGGGCGCGCTTTTCCCCTAGGCGAAAGCGCAAAAGGGAGAAACGCATGATCGAGGCGGTGATCTGGGATTTCGGCGGCGTCATCACGTCGAGCCCCTTCGAGGCTTTCGCGCGTTTCGAGCGTGAGCGCGGCCTGCCGAAGGACTTCATCCGCACGATCAATGCGACCAACCACCTCGACAACGCCTGGGCGAAATTCGAGCGCGCGGAGGTCACGCATGCCGAATTCGACGAACTCTTCGCCGCCGAGGCGCGCGCAGCCGGCCACGAGGTGCGCGGCGCCGACGTGCTGCCGCTGCTCGCCGGCCTGCCGCGCCCCGAAATGGTCGAGGCGCTCAGGCGCATTCATGCAGCGATGAAGACCGGCTGCATCACCAACAATCTGCCGGCCAGGGAATCCGGCGCCATGGCCGGCATGTACAAGGCCGACATCATGAAGATGTTCAACCACGTGATCGAGAGCGCCAAGATCGGCCTGCGCAAGCCCGATCCGAAAATCTACGCGATGATGGTGGAAGCCCTCGACGTCGATCCAAACAAATGTGTCTATCTCGACGATCTCGGCGTCAACCTGAAGCCGGCGCGCGACATGGGCATGAAGACGAACGGATCAAAGACTTATCAATCCCGCGTCAGTCGAGGTCGAGATCGAGCTGGCCCGCGCCTGCATCCGTCGAGCGCGCCGCGGCTGAGGCATCACGGCCCGCCAGCCTCCGATCAGCTGAACGAACAAAGTTAAGCAACGTCGGGTATTTGCGTTGCGGAGCTGACCGCAGGCGTGCTGACGCCTCCAGAATGAAGGCTGCGAGGACGATCAGGATGATCGCAGACAGTGGCCGGCTCAGCGACGGCGACACGGCGAAGACGCCGGTGCGCACCCAGGGAATGCCCGCCACGTAAACCGGGACATAGGCGACGCGCGCCCAGAAGAAGATTTGCGCGCCCAGAGCTGTCGTCGCATTGGTCTTGCCCGCGATCTGCGCGACCAGCACGAGCACGGCGAACAGCACGAGATTCTCGAGCATATTGCGATGCGCGCGCTGCGCGCGGCCCGCCCAGCCGACAAGTTCGGGCAGGCCCTCCCGGTTGCCGGCCAGCGGCGACAACCCGACCTGCCCCATGGCGCCGATCGCCGCGACAACGACCTGCGCGATGGTCAGGAGCACGCACCAGACGAGCATCTTCATTTCGATGGACATGTTTCACTCCCCGCCACGCGAGCCTGATCGGAACCCGTTCGATCCAAGACTGCGCATTCCTGTGGCGCCTGTCGAGCTGTCCCCGAAACTCCGCGTCGCCCGTCACGTCCGCGTCGGATGCATCTCGACGCGATGCACGGCGGGATCGCTCAACACAGGCTGCAACTCGCGGGCAATCCGTTCGGCCCAGTCCTGCTGGCCCTGGTCGTCGGCGATCAGATCCTGCCGGATTTCGAACAGCGCGTGCGGCAGGCCGCGCGAGGTGCCGAGCTCCCACATCGTGTCGCCGTTGAGCGCGCCGTCATAGGGCTCGTTGTCGCCGACGACGAGATCGCCGGCGCCCGCCAGGCCAGCGATCAGCGGTTTGGCCAGACGCGGGTCGCTGTCCCACAGCAGCGCGACATGCCACGGCCGCGCCGCGCCCTTCCACACCGGCGTAAACGAATGGATCGAGATGACCGACGGCACCTTGCCGCTCGTCATCATGCGCTCGACTTCCGCCACCGCCGCCGCGCGATAAGGCCGCCAGTATTTCTCGCGCCGCTTCTCGATCTCCGCAGCGTCGATGCGCGCATTGCCGGGAATGAGCGCGCCATCCGAAATCCGCATCACCAGCGTCGGATCGTCCGCGCCGCGATTGGGATCGATCAGCAGGCGTGAAAAGCAGGAGAGCACCGCCGGCGCGTTCAGGAGGCCCGCCAGCCGCCGCGCCACCCCTGCCGCGCCGATGTCATAGGCGATGTGGCGCTGAAAAGCCTCGGACGGCAGGCCGAGCGAGCCGTATTCCGGCGGCAGCGCGTTGGAGGCGTGATCGCAGACGATCAGCAGGCCCGCATCCGCGGGACCTTCGATTCGTTCGACGGGCTGGAAATCGGACATGGGCGCCAAGTGCAGCAACAACGCGCGCGTTGCAAGCGCCGCGACGATGCCTGATTGTCGAGCGATGACCGCGCCGATGAAATTCGAAACGCTTCGCGCCATCTTCGACGCAGCCGTCGCCGCAGCCCACCCCGCCGGCCGGCTCGCCCGCCATCTGCCGGCCCCGCCGAAGGGCCGCATCGTCCTGCTCGGCGCCGGCAAGGCGGCGGGTTCGATGATCGTGGCGACCGAAGCCCATTATCTCGATGCGCTCGGCCTGCCGGCCGAACGCCTGACGGGCCTCGGCGTCGCGCGTCAGGGCTACGGCTGCGCGACGCGCGTCGTTCCGGTCATCGAGGCCGGCCACCCCGTGCCCGATCAGGCCGGCGTCGAGGCGACCGCGCGGATTCTCGATCTCGCGCGCGAGGCCGGACCCGACGATCTCGTGCTCGCGCTACTGTCCGGCGGCGGCTCGGCCAACTGGATCGCGCCGGCCGACGGCCTCACGCTCGCCGAGAAACAGGCGATCACGCGCGCGCTCTTGCGTTCGGGCGCGGTCATTGGCGAGATCAATTGCGTGCGCAAGCACCTCTCGCGCATCAAGGGCGGCAGGCTGGCGGCGCTCGCCCGGCCGGCGCGCCTCGTCACCCTCGCCATTTCCGACGTGCCGCGCGACGAGCCCTCCGCCATCGCGTCGGGCCCGACCGTGCCCGACCCGACCACGCTCGCCGACGCACGGGCCATCGTCGCCAGATATGCGATCGATCTGCCAGCGAGCGCGAAAGCCCTGCTCGACGACCCCGCCATGGAGACGCCGAAGCCCGGCGATCCACTGTTTGCGGGCGCAAGTTTCGAAATCGTCGCACGGCCGGCCGATGCGCTGGCTGCCGCCGCGCAGGCGGCGCAGGCCGCCGGCTACGAGCCTGTCTCGCTCGGCGCCGATGTCGAAGGCGAGGCGCGCGACGTCGCGGCCGCCCATGCGGCCCAGGCGCTTCGTCTGCGCTCGGAAGGCCGGCGCGCGGCGCTCCTGTCCGGCGGCGAATTGACGGTGACCATCCGCGGCAAGGGTCGCGGCGGCCCGAACCAGGAATATGCGCTGGCGCTGGCTCTAGCCCTCAACGGCGCCGAGGGGATAGCGGCGGTCGCCGGCGACACGGACGGCACGGACGGCGGCGCAGGCGCGGCGACCGACCCCGCCGGCGCCTTCGTCGACGCCACGACGCTGGCGCGCGCCCGCGCCGCCGGGCCCGATCCGGCGGCCATGCTTGCCGACAACGATTCCACCGGCTTCTTCGAGGCGATCGGCGACCTCCTGCGCCCCGGCCCGACCCTGACAAATGTCAACGACCTGCGCGCGATCCTGATCGACCCATGATCCAGCCCAGGCCGAACGTCTCGACAATTCAGGCAAATCAAGGGATAAAGCGCCCTCGCCCCGCCAAGCCGCGCCGCTTTTGTGGCGGATTCCTGCGTCATGCGTCCTTCGTTCCCGTTCGCCATACCGGTCGCGCCGATGATTCGCCTTTTTGGTTTCCTACTGCTGACCTTTGCCGGGCTCGCCGCGACGCCTGCGGCCGCCGACTTTCGCCTGTGCAACAACACGACCAACCGGGTCAGCGTCTCGCTCGCCTATACGGACGGCGACGCCTGGGTGAGCGAGGGCTGGTGGAACCTCAAGCCCAGCAATTGCGAAACCCTGCTGCGCGGACCGCTCGCCGCTGAATTCTACTACGTCTACGCGATGGACGAGAAAGGCGGCGAGTGGAAGGGCAAGGCCTTCATGTGCACGCGCGACCGCGAGTTCAAGATCGACGGACGCGAGAACTGCTATGTGCGCGGCTTCGACCGGACCGGCTTTTTCGAGGTCGACACCGGCAAGGACGCGCGCAGCTGGACCGTGCAGTTGACCGATCCCGGCCAGACGCGTTGAACGCGGACGCGCCGGGCCGCGCGCCGAAGAGAGACGACAGAGCGACATGAGACGACTGCGCCGCTGCAAGATCCTGGCGACCCTTGGGCCGGCCTCCGCCGACAAGGCGACCATAGCCGCGCTGCACGACGCCGGCGCGGACCTCTTCCGCATCAACATGAGCCACGCCGATCACGACGGCATGCGCGAACGCATCGCCATGATCCGCGAGGTCGAGCTGGAGAGCGGCCGTCCGATCGGCATTCTCGTCGACCTGCAGGGACCGAAGCTGCGCATCGGCACCTTCCACGACGGCGCCGTCATGCTGAAGAAGGGCGCGGAATTCACGCTCGACGCTGATCCGACGCCCGGCGACATCCATCGCGTGCACCTGCCGCATCCCGAAATCCTGAGCGCGCTCGAACCCGGCCACATCGTGCTGATCGACGACGGCAAGGTGCGCCTGCACATCGTCGAGGCGACGACGCAGAGCGCCCGCGCGGTGGTCGATGTCGCCGGCCGCATTTCCAACCGCAAGGGCGTCAGCCTGCCCAACACCGAAATCCCGGTCTCGGCCATGACGCCGAAGGACCGTTCCGACCTCGAGGCCGGCCTCAACGCCGGCGTCGACTGGGTCGCGATCTCCTTCGTGCAGCGGCCGGAAGATGTCGCCGAGGTCAATAAGATCGCGCGCGGCCGCGCCCTCGTCATGGCCAAGATCGAGAAGCCGCAGGCGATCTCGCGTCTCGCCGAGATCATCGAACTCTCCGACGCGCTGATGGTGGCGCGCGGCGATCTCGGCGTCGAAATGCCGCTGGAAAAAGTGCCGGGCCTGCAGAAACGCATCACGCGCATGACGCGCCGCGCCGGCAAGCCGGTGGTCGTCGCCACACAAATGCTGGAGAGCATGATCCAGTCGCCGGTGCCGACGCGCGCCGAAGTTTCCGACGTCGCGACCGCCGTCTTCGAGGGCGCGGACGCCGTCATGTTGTCGGCCGAAAGCGCCGCCGGCCAATATCCGGTCGAAGCGGTGGCCACCATGAACCGCATCGCCGAGGAAGTGGAGACGGACGCCGTCTATCGCGCGGTGATTTCCGGCCAGCGCGCCGCCGCGCCCGACCCGAGCGGCGCCGACGCCATTGCGGTCGCGGCCCGCGACATGGCCGAGACGCTCGATCTCAAGGCCGTCTGCGCCTGGACCGCCTCGGGCTCGACCGCCTTTCGGATCGCGCGCGAGCGCCCGGGCCCGCCGATCCTCGCCCTCACCCCCAACCGCGACACCGCGCGCCGGCTCGCGCTCGTCTGGGGCGTGCACGCCATCGTCACCAAGGACGCAAGCGACATCGACGACATGGCGCGCCGCGCGAGCAAGTTTTCCAACCGCGAGGGATTCTCGAAGGAAGGCGACCGCATCATCATCGTCGCCGGCGTCCCTTTCGGCACGCCCGGTGCGACCAACATGATCCGCATCGGCTTCTGCAGCGCGGAGAGCTGAGCGTTCTCAGCGCTTGCGGAAGACGAACAGGTCCTGATGGCCGTCGAGGGCCATCGGATGGTGCGCAATGAATTCCAGTTCCGGCGCGGCCTCGCTCACGAGCGCCTGCATCGCATCGCGGCGAAACCAGGTCAGGCCGTATTCGTCGTAATAATAGGGATAGCGCTCGTAGTAATAGCCCTCAGCGCTCATTCCCTGCAGCACCGCGCCCTTGTCGAGCCAATATTGCTCGTAGCGCTCGGCCGTTTCGGCGGATCCCTGGCCATGGGTCGTGAACACCGCCACGCCCCCGGATTTCATTGCGCGCGCGACCGCCGCGAGATTGCGGGCCACCAGATCGCGCCGCAGATGCGTATAGACGGACAGGAGGTACACGAGATCGAACTTGCCCGGCATGGTTTCAGCCGATGATTCGATCAGGGGAATGGCTGAGGCGCCGAACTCGGACGCCGTGAACCTTGCGCCTTCTTCGATCACATCCGTGACGTAGATGCGCGACGGATCGAGACGGTCGCGCAATTCGCGCACGATGCGTCCATAGCCACAACCGACCTCCAGACATGCGTCGATCGACGACCAGTCGCGGCCGGCTTCGCCGAGCGAGCGGCCGAGCAGTTCCACGAATTGCCGCGCGCCGCGGCGATAGCCGCCCACGTGTTCGGCATCCGTCGACGACAGCATGAAATCATTGTAGTGCGCGCGTCCTCCGAGGCCGGGAACGACGCGCGCGCCGAGACGCGAACCGAGCGCGAAGCGAACCCGACGGCCGAACGCATAGACCGGACGCGTGCGCTTGATCGAATCGAGAATGTCTTTCGAGAGAACCTTCGTCGGAATGTTCATGGCGTGGCCTTCCATCGGTTGATGGCACTGTCGCGGCGCCCCGCGCCATTCTCAACAAATGCCCGGGATTAAGCCTAATGGCGTGGGCAGGCTCGCGCGGCCGCGCGGTCTGCGGGCGCGCGGTCTATCGCTTCGGGCGGGCCTCGCTTAGGCTCGGGGCCATGACCACGCCGCTCGACCCCGCCATTGCCGAAATCATCCCGCTTCTGCCGCTGCGCGATCCCGACACGATGACGCCGCAGAGCGCGCGCGACTCGCTCGTCGCAATGGCCCGCGCGCGCCCGCCGCTGCAAACCGCCGCCCAGGCGCGCGCGATCAGCGTGACGGGCGCGGAAGGCCAGATTCCGGCGCGCGTCTATCGCGTCAGCGAGGTCAGGTCCGCGACCATCGTCTTCTATCATGGCGGCGGATGGGTCGCCGGCGATCTCGAGACACATGAACGCCAGGCGCAATTGCTGGCGATGGAAACAGGCGCCGTTGTCGTCTCCGTCGACTATCGCCGACCGCCGGAAGCGCCCTTCCCCGCCGCCTTCGAGGATTGCTTTGCCGCCTTGCGCGACATTGTCGCGCGTATCGACGAATTCGGCGGCGACCCCGATCGCATCGGCGTCGGCGGCGACAGCGCCGGCGGCAATCTCTCGGCTGTCTGCGCGCTCGCCGCGCGCGACGCGGGCATCCGCCTGGCGGGACAAATGCTGTGCTACCCCGTGACCGACGTCGCGGGCCGCTACGCCGATCCGCAGGAGAATGCACGCTATCCCTCGCGCCACGAAAACGCCGAGGGCTATTTCCTGTCGAAGGCTGCGATGGTCTGGTTCGCGGACCATTACCTCGGCGATGCGCGCGGCGACGACTGGCGCGTCTCCCCCTTGCGCGCGCGCTCGCTCGCGGGCGTTGCGCCAGCCGTCGTCTGCACGGCCTGGTTCGATCCGCTGCGCGACGAGGGCGAGGCCTATGGCGATGCGCTCGAAGCCGCCGGCGTCGCGACGAAGCGACACCGCGGCCACGGACTGATCCACGGCTATTTCGGCATGGGCGAGGCATCGGAGGCCGCGCGCGCCGAGGCGCAACGCGCGCGCGCCGATTTCAAGGCGATGCTCGATCTCGGCGCATAGCGAAACTGCCGCGCGCTACGCCCGTCGCCGCCCCTCCGCGAGCCACGCAGCGACAAAGGCCGCCAGCAGCACGGCCAGCCCCGACAAGCCCAGCGCCAGCGGCGACACGCCGACGCCACGCACCACATGCGAATCCGTGCGACGCACGCCGATCCAGTCGGCGCCGCCCGCCATCGACCCCGGGCCGACCGAGGCGACGCGCGGCAGCGTCAGCGCGCCCGATACGTCGCGGCCCTCGTTCGCGGCGATGCGCCGAATCGTGCCGCCGCTCGCCAGCGCGATCTCGCGCAGCCGATCCTGCGAGGAGATCACGTCCTGGAATTCGCGCGGATTGGCGGGCCCGACATTGACCAGCGCGGTCAGGTCGCCTTCCGTCAACTTGTAGAGGCCGAGTTCGCGGGCCGCGTATGTACCGCGCGCAAGGCCAGGCTCGGTCGGCGCGAGCGTCACCTGATCGGTCGCGCCCGACGGCGCGACGATCGTCACGGGCTCGATGCGATCCTTCAGCGTCTGGCGTTCGATCCGCAATTGCTTGCCATGCGCGCTTGCGCGAAGGATTTCCTCTTCGAGATCGGGCTCCTTCATCAGCCAGTGCGCGAGCCGGCGCAGGATTTCGAGATAGGGCCCGCCGCCTTCGTAGCCGCGCGCCCACAGCCACATCTGGTCGGTCAGCAGTTCGGCGACGCGGCCCTTGCCCTCGCGCGACAGCACGAGCAGCGGCCGGTCGCTCGCGCCCGTCAGCACGCTCTGCCCGCGCGTCGCCGTGACGTTCACCTGCCGGAACCAGTCGCTCCAGCGCGGCGGGTCGGCCTCGGCGCCCGGCAGGCCGCGCGTCACCGGATGCTTCTTGCCCGCCTCGGATACGCGCGCGCGAAAAGCGCGCTCGACGAGATCGCCGGTCGGCCGCGCCGGCGCGATGCGCCCGAGCGGCGAGAAGAATATGCCTTCGGCGGTGGCGAAATCCGGCCCCGCCGCGAGCAGCATTGCGCCGCCTTCGTTCACATAGCGCACCATATTGTCGAGATAGATCGACGGCAGGACGCTCTGGTTCGAATAGCGATCGAAGATGATGAGGTCGAATTCCTTGATCTTGCGACCGAACAGGTCGGCGGTCGGGAATGCGATCAGGGAAAGTTCGTTGATCGGCGTGCCGTCCTGCTTTTCCGGCGGGCGCAGGATGGTGAAATGCACGAGTTCGACATTGGCGTCCGAGCGCAGGAGGTTGCGCCACATGCGCTCGCCATTGTGCGGCTGCCCCGAGACCAGCAGCACCTTCAGCTTGTCGCGCACGCCGTCGACCGTGACGACTGCCTTGTTGTTGATCGCGGTGAGCTCGCCGGGAACCGTATCCACTTCGAGTTCGACGACATTGGGTCCGCCATGCTCGATCACGACCGGGATCTGCAATGTTTCGTCGGGAAGGCCGCGCACGCGCGCGACCTCCGCGCCGTCGCGCCGCACGCGCAGCAGGACCGGCGCACGCCCGCCCGGGTCGACCACGCGCGCTTCCAGCGTCAGCGTCTTGCCGACAATGCCGAAGCGCGGCGCCTCAACGAGTTCGATGCGCCGGTCGCGCTCGCCTTCATGGCCCGTCGTCAGCACATGCAACGGCGCCTTGAAGCCGAGCTTCTGCACAGTCTCGGGGGCGTCGTGCACCACGCCGTCCGTCACCATCACGACCGCGCCGAGACGTTCCGTCGGCACATCGGCGAGGCCGGCGTTCAGCGCAGAAAACAGCTTCGTACCATCGGCCTCGGCTTCGCTGCGTCCGCTCTCGATCACGCGCAAGTCGACATTGCCGAGCGCGCCGAAACGCTTTTCCAGTTCCGCGCGCGCCGCGGCGATCTGCTTCGGCCGTTCGGCGATCGACTGGCTGCCGCTCGTATCCAGAACCAGCGCCACCGTGTCCTTCAGCGGCTCGCGATCCTCGCGCACGAAGGAGGGATCGCCGAGCGCGAGCAGCATCAGCGCCAGCCCGAGCGCGCGCAGCCATGCGCCGGGCCTGCGCGCATAGAGCGCCAGCGCGACGACCAGCGCGCCGCAGAGAGCGAGCGCGATCATCAGCCATGGCGCGACGAGCGGGGTGAAGGCGAGGGAATAGGCGTTCATGCGCTCAATGCCCCAGCCGGTTCAGGAGGTCGCGCACATGCACCTGGTCGGCCTTGTAATTGCCGGTCAGCGTGTACATCAGGAGATTGACGCCGCCGCGCAGCGCCATTTCGCGCTGGCGCTGTCCGCCCGGCGTCAGCGGATAGAGCGGCTCGCCGTAGCGGTCGCCCGCCCAGCCCGCCGCAAGATCGTTCGACACGATCACGATCGGCGACACGCTGTCGCCCGAGCGCGCCGGCCGCGCCTCGCCATTGGCGGGCTCGGGCGGCAACGCCTCGATCCATGTCTGGCCGTTGGCCGTGCGCCCGACGAAATGGTCGATCAGATAGAAGGTCTTGGTGATGACGTGATCGCGCGGCGTCGGCTCGAGTTCGGGGACATCGACGCCTTCGAGCAGCTTGCGCAGCCATTCGCCCTCGGGCGTCGTCGCGCCGGCGCGCGCGGTCAGCGCGTCGCGCGTATCGAACACGACCGTGCCGCCCTGCTTCATATAAGCGGCGATCTTCTGTCGCGCGAGCGCGGAGGGTTGCGGCTGCGCGGCGACGACCGGCCAGTAGATCAGCGGATAGAACGCGAGTTCGTCGCGCGCGGGATCGACGCCGACCGGCTCGCCCGGCGTCAGCGCCGTGCGCTGCGCCAGCGTCTGCGTCAGCGACACGAGGCCCGCGCGGCTCGTCTCGTCGACGCGCGCATCGCCGGTGACGACATAGGCGAGCCGCGTTGAAAGCGCCGCGTCCATGTCGCGCTTCGTCGGCGGCTTCGTCGACGGCTTGGCCTGCGGGTTCTGCTGCGCCTGCGCGACAACGACGAAGCGCGGCGCGTCCTCGAACATCGCCGGCGCCATCACGGCGAACGCCAGGATCGCGGCGCTCGCCTTGCGCGCGGCAAATCGCGGCAGGCCGCCAGACAGCCAGAGCGAAGCGAGCGCATCGACGACGAGCAGCAGGAAGGCCGCCGCCATCAAGGGCGCGCGCAGGTCGATTGCGCGCGCATTGTCGATCTCGAGGCGGCGCGCGGATATGCCCGCGAGATCGACGGCGGCGAGTTTCGCTTCCGGTTCGAGCGCATTGACCGCGACGGCGGAATCGGCGGGACCGTAAAACCCCGGCGGATGGTCGAGGCTCGCGGGCCCCTGGAAATCGGCGGAGATCGCGCGCGCGGTGGCCGGCGGCGCGATGAAGCCGCCGAACCCGTCGAGCATGCGCTGCGGCGCGAGCGTCTCGATCTTGCGCGGCTCGCCGCTTGCAGCGACATCCTGCTCCTCGGGCGCGATCGCCGCCGACGAGCCCGCGAGCGTCGTCAGCTTGCGCAGCATGTCGGGAAACAGGCCCGAGATCGGCAGGTTCGACCAGGTCGTGTCGGCGGTGATGTGGAACAGGACGAGCAATCCCTTGCCCCGCTTTTCGGCGGTGACGAGCGGCGTCTGGTCGGCGAGTTGCGCCCAGGTGCGCGCCGCAAGGCCGGGCTCGGGCTCGGCCAGGACCTGGCGCGAGATCGTCACGTCGTCGGGAATGCGCAGGCCGTAGAACGGGCTCTTTTCGTCGAAGGCGGCGAGCTTCTTCGGCTTCTCCCACGACAGGGCGCCGCCGAGCACGCGTCCCGTACGCCGCAGGCGGACCGGCGTCAGATCGTCATGGGCGCCGGCGAGCCGCGTGCCGGCGAAGCGCACGAGCGCCCCGCCATTCTCGATGAATTTCTGCAATTTGTCGTGCGTCTCGCCGGGCGGAATCGCCATGTCGGAGACGACGAGCATGTCGACGCCGTCGGCGAGCAGCGCGCCAATCGGATCGGTCGCGCCGGGCCGCGTCCGCCGCAGGTCAGCGTAAGGCGCAAGCGCGCGCGAAACGTAATAGTTCGGCGCGAGCAGGGGCTGCGCGACATCCGCGCTGGCGCCGCTGACGATGCCGACGCGGCGACGCTTCCAGCGATCGTCGAGCAGCGCGACCGCGCCGGCCGAACGCTCGCCGCGAATGTCGAGCCGCGCGACCTCGTTGCGCAATTCGACCGGCAGATCGATCTTCGCCTCCGTCTCGTCGCTGGCGCCGAAGGCGAACGGCGCCTCGGCGAGCGTGAGGCCCTTGAGATCGAGCGCGCGCACGATCCCGTCCGGCGCGGCGCCGGCGCGGACGACGCGCACGATCAACCCCTGCGCCTCATTGCGCGGTCCCGCGAGCCCGCGCGGACGATGCGCGTCGGTTGCGATTTCCAGCGACGACCCGAACAGGGCCGCCAGCCTTTCGGCAAAGGCGCGCGCCCCGCCCTGCTCCAGCCCATCGGCGAGCCAGAGAACGCGCGGATCCTTGTTGCGCGCGGCGAAGGCCTCGATCGCCTGAAGCGCGGCGGCGCGCGGCGGCTCGATCGGCTGCGGCTGCTTGGCCCGCAGCACATCGATCGCGCGCGCGGAATCGGTCGGCGTGATTTCGCGCGCGCCCTCGGAGACGGCGAGAACCGCGACCGGCGCGCCGCGGCGGCCCGCCGATTCCGCCGCGCTGATCGCAAAGGCCGCACGGCTCTCCCATGTCGGCGCCGCCGCCCAGCCGTCATCGAGCACGATCAGCAGCGGCCCGGCGCCGCCGCTCGAGGCGGCCGGCGGATTCCAGATCGGGCCGGCGAAGGCCAGGCACACGATGGCGGCCACAGCCAGCCGCAACGCGAGCAGCCACCAAGGCGTGCGCGCCGGCGTCTCGTCTTTCCGCTCGCTGTCGAGAATGATCTTCAGCGGCGGAAACGGCAGCCGTTTCGGTCGCGGCGGCGTCACGCGGATCAGCAGCCAGATCACCGGCAGGCTCAAGAGCCCGAGCAGCGCCAGCGGCGCGGCGAAGGCGAGCGGAAGCCCCATCATGCGCGGCCTCCCGTCGCGCCGCCTTCCTCGAGGCGCGCGCGCAGCGCGATCAAGGCTTCGGACGCAGGCCGGTCGGTGCGATGCACGAGAACCGAGATGCCGTGCGCGCGAGCCACGTCGAAGATATCGGCGCGATGGCGCGCGAGCCGTTGCTCGTAGTCCGCGCGCCAGCTTTCCGCGCGGCCGAGACGCAAAGTGGCGGGCGAGTCGGAATCGACGAGTTCGACATGGCCCGCGAAGGGGAATGTCTCCTCGACGGGATCGGCGATCATGACCATGTGCCCGCTGGCGCCGCGCGCGGCAATCGTCGACAGTCGCTCGGCGAACAGTTTCGGCTCGATCAGGAAATCGCCGATCAGGATCGCGCGGTTGCGCGGGCCGAGCGCCACGGCCGGCGGCAGTTCGGCGCGCTCGACGTCGCGGGAGGCTTCGACCGCCAGCACTTCGCCGAGACGATCGACGATGTCGCGCGCAGCGAGGGCGCGCGACAGGCCGAGCAGACCCACGCGCTCGCCGCCGCGCACCAGCAGATCGGCCGCCGCAAGCCCGAGCGCCAGCGCGCGATCTACCTTCGGCTCGCGCGCGAGGTCGGAGACGAAGCCCATGGAGGGCGACAGATCCATCCACAGCCACAAAGTGTGCGCCGCTTCCCATTCGCGCTCGCGCACGAACAGGCCATCGCCGCGCGCCGAGCGCCGCCAGTCGATCGTCTGCGCCGCCTCGCCCGACGTGAAATGACGGAACTGCCAGAAGGTTTCGCCGACGCCGGCGCGCCGGCGCCCGTGCACGCCATGCATCAGCGAGGCCGCCAGATCCTTGGCCGCCACCAGCGCCGCCGGCAGGCGCCGCGCCAGATCGAGCGCGACCTGCCGGCAGGCCGGCGCATGCGCGCTGTCGCTCGTCTCGATCAGGCGCGCATCGACCATCAGGAAAACCGCGCGGTCAGTTTCTTCACGACGCCGGAAATCGTCTCGCCGTCGGCGCGCGCGGCGAAGGTCAGCGCCATGCGGTGCTTCAGTACCGGTTCGGCCAGTGCGACGACATCGGCGATCGATGGCGCGAGCCGCCCGTCGAGCAGCGCGCGGGCGCGGGTGGCCAGCATCAGGGCCTGCGCGGCGCGCGGGCCCGGACCCCAGGCGACATGGCGCACGATCGCCGGATCGCCCTCGCCCGGGCGCGCCGCGCGCACGAGATCGAGGATGGCGTCGAGCACCATCTCCCCGACCGGCAGGCGGCGCACGAGCCGCTGCGCCTGGGCAAGATCATCGACGCTCATCGCCTGCTTCGGTTTCGAAACCGTATCGCCGGTCGTATCCAGCAGGATGCGGCGTTCGGCGTCGCGGTCGGGATAGCCGACGTCGATCTGCATCAGAAAGCGGTCGAGCTGCGCCTCGGGCAGCGGATAGGTGCCCTCCTGCTCCAGCGGGTTCTGCGTCGCCAGCACATGGAAGGGGCGCGGCAGGTCATAGCGCTGGCCGGCGACCGTCACGTGATGCTCCTGCATCGCCTGCAGGAGCGCGGATTGCGTGCGCGGCGAGGCGCGGTTGATCTCGTCGGCCATCAGCAATTGCGCGAACACCGGCCCCTGCACGAAGCGGAAGGCGCGCTTGTGGTCGGGCGTCTCGTCGAGCACTTCCGAGCCCAGAATGTCGGACGGCATCAGGTCCGGCGTGAACTGGATGCGCTGGCTATCGAGGCCGAGGACTATCGCCAGCGTCTCGACGAGTTTGGTTTTCGCCAGCCCAGGCACGCCGACCAGCAGGCCGTGGCCGCCCGACAGCACCGTCGCGAGCGCTTCCTCGACGACGGCCCCCTGGCCGAAGATCACCGCCTCGACCGCTGTGCGGGCGGCGGCGAGCCTGTCCAGCGCGCGTTCGGCTTGGCTGGCGACGGCCTCATCAAGGGAGGTCGGGACGGCTTCGGATGCGGACATGGAACCTCGCGAATTCGACCAGAACCGGGTGACTTCCGATTCTGGACCTGAGCGCTAGATTATGGGGTAGGCAAGGTGGCGGCCAATAGGCGCGGGATTATGGCGGAAGAAGAACGTAAATCGGCGACGACCGGCGGCGGGCTGGAGGGTCTCGCCGCTGCGGCGCGCTCGGCGGGCGGGGAGCGGAAAAGGCTCCCCCCCGTCCACCTCTGGAACCCCGACTTCTGCGGCGACATCGACATGCGCATCGCCGCCGACGGCACGTGGTTCTACATGGGCACGCCGATCGGCCGGCCGGCTTTGGTGCAGCTGTTCTCCACAATCCTGCGCAAGGACCCCGAGCGCTACGTGCTGGTGACCCCGGTCGAACGCGTCGGCATCAAGGTGGACGACGCGCCGTTTCTGGGCGTGGAATTGCAGCGGACGACCAACGAGCGCGGTCAGGTCCTGCGCCTTCGCACCAATGTCGAGGACTGGGTCGAGATCGACGCCGACCACCCCCTGCGCTTCGCGGAAGGCGCGTCCGAGGGCCTGAAACCCTATGTGCTTGTGCGCGGCAGGCTGGAGGCGCTGGTCAAGCGCGCCCTGCTCTACGATCTCGTCGACTGGGGCGAGGTGCGGGAGGTCGACGGCGAAGACATGTTCGGCGTGGCGTCTGCGGGCGAGTTCTTTCCAATGGCCAAGGCGGCTGAGGTGGAGGCCTGGGCGGCGCAATGAGGGCGCGTTCAGCCCTCGCGGTCTACCTCCTCGCGCTGGTCGCGCCCGCAAGCGCGCAGACCGCATGCCCGGCCTCGCTTCGGCCCTGGACGCGGATCGAGCTCCACGTCGGCCTCGGCCTGGCGGGCGGTGGCGAGGTCTCCCGGGCGCAGTTCCGCAATTTTCTGGAGACGACAGTCACGCCGCGCTTCCCGGAGGGCTACACGGTCATCGAGGCGACCGGCCATTACCGCTACAAGTCCGGCAAGGTCGCCGCCGAGCCGGCGCGCGTGCTTGTCATCCTGACGAAAGCGCCGAACGAGGCAGCCCAAAAGGTCGACGAGATCGTCCGCATCTACAAGACCCGCTTCCGGCAGGAGAGCGTCGGCCGCGCTCAAAGGATCGAGTGCGCGACGTTCGATTGAGCCGAAGATTTCGCAAAGCCCCGCCCGACGTTCTATTGTCGCAGCCAATGAGCACCGCTTCGCGCGCTTTCGCGCCGCCCTTTCACATCCCCTTCGTCCGCGAGACGCTCGCCACGCCTTCCGCTAAGCCCGCGCGCCAGCCGGGCGACGATTACGCCATCGCCGAACAGCGCGAGGAGGAGATCGCCGCCGCGCTGGCCGCCGCCACGCCCGCCGCCGTGCTGATCGGCCTGATCGAGCGGGAGCACGGGACGACCGTGCTGCTCACCGAGCGCGCCACGCACCTGCGCAGCCATTCCGGCCAGGTCGCCTTCCCCGGCGGCAAGATCGATCCGGGCGAGGATGCGCTTGCAGCCGCCCTGCGCGAGGCCGAGGAAGAGATCGGCTTGCACAGCAGGCACATCGAGCCTTTCGCCGCGCTCGATCCCTATCTCTCGGGGAGCGGCTATCGCATCACGCCCGTCGTCGCGGAAATCCATCCGCCCTTCGATCTCGCGATCAACCACGAGGAAGTCGCCGCCACCTTCGAGGCGCCCTTCTTCGCCTTCGTCATGCGGACCCGGCGAATCACTCAGCGACAGTCGCGCGAATGGAAGGGCGCGATCCGCCACTTTATGCAATGCCGTGGCAGAGCCATTATATCTGGGGCGTGACCGCAGGCATCCTGCGGAACATGTACGAGAGGCTCTACACCTGATGTGGCGCGCTGCTCGAGCCCACCGCCTTCTTCATCGCGCCCTTCGCGGTCTACGTCGTCATTTCTGCGCGCGGCTGCCATCCGCTCAAGCCCGCGCACTGGCTGGGCGCGGCCGTCGTCAGCCTGACGATTGCGGGCTCGCCGTCGCCATCGCCGGCATGCTGTGGTCTGGCTTACGCCCAGCGCCCGACTGGCGCGGTGTCCCGCCCATGTCGAGAACGGCAAGGTCGTGCCGGGCATTTGAATGACGAGCCGCATTGCGCTCGAAGCCCTGCTCGCCGATCCCGCGATCGCGCGAGCTTTGCGCGCCTCGACGGCGACGGCGAGGAGACGCGCATCGTCGGCGGGCGCCAGTGCGCAATGCGCTGATCGGCGTTTCCACGAATGACATCGACATGGCGACGACCGCCACGCCCGACATCGTGATGCGGCGCGCGAAAGACGCGGGCTGCGCTGCGCCGACCGGCTTCGAGCACGGCACGGTGACGGTCGTCGTCGCCGGTCCCTTCGAGGTCACGAGCCTGCGCGAAGATGTCGAGACCGACGGCCGGCGCGCGAAAGTGCGGTTTCGACGGGATTTCGACGCCGACGCGCGCCGGCGCGACTTCACCATCAATTCCATGTCGCTGACCTCGGACGGCGTCCTGCACGATCTGCTCGGCGGCGAAGCCGATCTTGCTGCAGGCGCGTGCGCTTCATCGGCGACGCCGACTCGCGCATCGCGGAGGACTATCTGGCGTGCTGCGCTTCTTCCGATTTTCAGCCGCCTATGGCGAAGGCCCGCCCGACTGCGAGGGGCTGCCGCCGCCATCCGCGGCCGCGCCGGACTGGAGCGCCTGTCCGCCGAACGCGTGCGCGCGGAAATCCTGGCTGCCTGCCAGCGGCGCGGGCCGGAGGTCGCGAGAAGCCGCTGAAGCCGGCTTGTTGAAATCGCCATCGCCGGCGTCGCGCATGCCTCGCGCCTGATGCGGCTCGCCGCGATCGAGACCGCACGGCGACGCCGGCTGACGCCGTGTTGCGGCTCGCGGCCTTCGCGGTCCTTCGTGCGCGAGGACGCCGACCGCCTGCGCGACTGGCTGCGCCTGTCGAACGCCGAGCACCGTCGCCTGCACGCGGCGGCGAGCGCGCCTCGAAGCGCTGCATCAGAGCGCCGCGCCGCCCAGCGAACGCAACTCGCCGAATTCGTCTTCCTGCACGGCGTCGATCGACGGGCGAGCGCTCGCGATCGCGCATGTCGAATCCCGCGCCGCGCCTGATGACGCGGAACTGGCTGAAGTCGCGTGAGGACGCCGAGGCTTTGCGCGACTGAAACTGCCGGTCAGCGGCGACGATCTCAAGCAGCGCGGCGTGACCGAGGGCTGCGCCATTGGCGCGACGCTGAAGACCCTGCAGATGAAATGGATCCGCGCCGGCTTCCCGCGCGATCCCGCGGAAATCGCGCGGCTGATCGAGGAAGCCAGCGGATGCGGAAAATTTGAGCATGAATGATGGCGCGGCGATAATGTATTTTTAGGACTGGTTCTGCGATAGGGACGCCATGTTCAGCGTCCCGCGTCATCCCCGATCCTTCGACACCGAAATCGCCCACCTGCGCCGCTTCGTCGCCCGCGCCGACTGGGACGCCCGCCCGACCTTCTGCTATCGCCTGCGCGCCGCACTGCGCGAGGCTCTGGCGAGCGTCGAGCAAAGCGCCGAAACCGAGCATTGCGCGCGCGCCGTGATCCGCGCCGCCGAACATTTCGCCAATGCGCTGCGCCCCAATTTCACGCCCTCGACCATCGAACTGACGGCGCGCATCGACGAACTGGAAATGGCCGGCGTCCGCGCGCTCGACGCGCAGGCTCGAGTCAGGGCGGCGTAGAACTCACCAGCCGGCGATGCGCTTGCAGGCGGCGCTGGCGTTGAAGGCGTATCTGCCGTTGCAGGCGTAGGCCGCAGGCGGCTCGCCCGTCTTCTCGAACAGGTCGTAGCCTTCCTTCAGATTGCGCCAGAAGGGCGCATATTGCTCCTGCCCGCTGGAGGCGAAGGCGAGCAGGCCGGCTCCCGTCTCGCTGGCGAGCTTCGACGCGGTCATCCGGAACGGGAAGATGTGCACCGGCACTTCCTTTTGTCCGGCGCCGATGGCGGCGGCGACAAAATTGTAGATCTCGTCGATGCCGCGATCGGTCATGGCGTAGCAGCCGACAGACTGGCAATCGCCGTGCACCATCAGCGCCGCGCCGGTGTAGCCGAGCTGCTTGTCCAGCGCGTTCGGGAAGCCGACGTTGAAGGCGCGATAATATTTCGACTTGGGATGCAGCTGCTTCGCCGAGACCGAATAGAAGCCCTCGGGCGACTGGTAGTCGCCTTCGCGCGTCTTGGGTCCGAGATGGCCGGACCATTTGCAGATCGGATAGGTCTTGTAGAGCGCGAGCCGCTCGCCCTTGCGCAGCCAGAGTTCGAGTTCGCCCTCTTTCTTGAAGATGCGCACGAAGGCCTGCTGCCCCTTGGCGAAGGGCACGTCGGCGACCGGCGGCTTCTCGACGATGGTCGGCGCAGGCGCAGGCGTCGGCGCAGGCTCGACCAGCGGCGGCCTGGTTTCGGGCGCGGGCGCGACGGCCGTCGGCGCGAGCGAGGCGACCACGACGCGCTCGCCGGCCGGAACCCCGAGATTGTCCGGCCGCGTCGGCGGCAGCGGCGGGGCGATCAGCGCCAGCAGATCGCTCGGGCGCGACGGCGGCAGGGGCGCGGCGAGCAGCGGCGCGGCGTCCGTCGCAGGAACTGGAGCCTCGGCGGCCTGCGATTCAGCGGCAGGCTGTTCGGCGGATTGCGGCTCGACAGGCGCCGTCGCGCTCGTCGAGGGTTCGCGCGCCGGCAGATAGCTGCGCAGCCGCAAGGCCGGGGCGAAAATCGAGGATGGGCCGAGGCTCGCGAGCTGGATGGGCGCCGGGGCGCGCTCGCGCGCGGCCTGCCGCAGCGACGGCGCGGCGACCTGCGGTTCGACCGGCGCAGCGGCGCGCTCGCTCTCCCAGGGCGCGAGGCGCGCCAGAGCCGCCCCCGCCGCGATGGGGATCGCGACCAGGCCGGCGATGACAAAAGCGGCGCGGCGTTGCTTCATCCGAAACGTCGTCCAACTGACCGAAGGCGCATTATGGCATGCCTGCCGATCATCCGGCAGGATTTCGATCAAATCGCGGCAGTCTCATAAGGCTTTTCGCGCCGACGCGCCAGTCGGGGCGCCCGCGGCGATTAGACTCGCGGCCGCCCGTCCCCCGCGCTATCTTCTCACTGCCCCCCGGGAGCATGGCGATGAATGACGATACCGCGGTTCGGCGACGCGCAGGTCCCGGCGATCTGGCGCGCCGGCTCGGCGCCCGCAGCCGCAGCCGCCCGCGCGAGCAGGGCGGCGCCTGGCGGCGCGAGACCTTCCGCCTGCCGCGCCTCGAGGCCCGCGCCAAGGCGCGCGAATGGTTCGATCTCTATCCGAAGGCCGCCTACATGACCGAGATCGAATTCTGGCGCGTCTGCGAGGACGGCGACATCGAATTCACCATCCGCCGTCTGCCGAGCGCGGACTGACGCGCTACCTGATGAGGCGGACGACCGCCGGGCCGCTCGCCGTGCCGGCGGGCGCGATCGTTTTCGGCGATGTCGCGAAATTCCAGGTCAACGTGTCGAGAATGAGCGTGTTGACGACCAGCGTGAAATTCTCGGCCGTCAGGTTCGACTGCGAATTGAACGTGATGTTGCGGCTCGGCTGATAGATCAGGCCATTGAGCTGGTGTCCGTTCGAGCCGTTGATCGTATACGACGACTTGGTCAGGCCGGCCGGTTCGAACATCAAAATGTTCGCATAGGTTCCGCTCGTCGGCGCCGAAGCGGTCATCGAGGCGCCGCCGTTGATCTGGATGTAGCTGTTGGAATCCGCGAAATAGAAGGTCACGCCGCTCCCGTTGATCGTCCAGCCGGAATTCAGATTCCAGTGGGCGTTGCTGAACACGTAGAGCCCCGGGTTGAGATTGAGCGTGCCCGTGCCGTTGAAATTGAATGTCCCGCAATAGGTTCCCGGTGAGAGCGTGTTCGCGCCCGAATAGTTCTGGTTGCTGACCGTGCAGCCGCCAACAGCGACCGAAGGCAGCGCGCCGGCGAAAGGATCGGAGACCGTCGCGCAATTCGTCGAGAGCTTGCTGACGCTTCCGCCGTTCTGGATCGTGTTCACGCCCTTCACGCAGATCTTGGCGATGTTGAATACATCGCCGGAATTGAAGATCGCGGCCGGGCTGGCGGTCGAGGCGACATCGATCTCGCAGTTCGACGAATTCAGCGTGACATTGCTGTTGACCAGCAGCGCTTGGCTCGCCGTGGGGTCGAGCACGAGAATGCATACTTTATTGCTCGTGGACGAGCTTGTGCCCGTGGCCGTGGCCGCTGTCGTCGTAACGCGGATATTGCCTGACGGCTGTCCAAAGAAGGTCAGGATCAGTTTCTGTCGCGCCGAAACCGTCGCCGTGTACGAACCGTCGGCGTTCAGCGTCCAGCTCGGCGTCACATTTGTCAGCGAAGCCCCGCCGAGCGCGCCGTTGAGGGTGGCGGCGGCGACCGCGTCGCGCTGGGCGGCGCCCGCCTGCAGGCCCGCAATGACGGCAGAATCGGCCGCCTGTTGCAGGACGGCTTGCCCTGTCGTCATGCGCGTGTAGTCGATCACTGCGCCGGTGACCATCAGCGCCGGAAGCGCCACAATCGAAAACAGGATGGCGACGCCGCCATCCCGATTCCCGACAAATCGCCGCGCGAATTCGCGTAGGCAACCAAAAACTGGCCGGATGAGTCGCATGCGAATTTCTGAAACAATTCTGCCCATAACAAGGGTTGGCGGCGACACGTTTACGAATGGTTGCGTTTCGGCCGCCACGGACGCGATCTGGCCCGCGACAATTCGCACCGTATTGTTCTCACAGCGCCTTCTAACTGTGCTGAAATTATAGGCAAATTTCCGCTGACGCTGCGGAAGCTCCGCCTTACCAGGCGATATGCTGGCCCGCATCCACCGCGATCATCTGACCGGTCACCCCCGGCGCCGTCATCAGCCAGGCGACCGCATCGGCGATTTCGCCGACATCGACCGCCCGGCGCAGCGGCGCGACCGCCACTTCCGCATCGAAAGCCGCTTGCCCCTCGTTCTGATTCGGCAGCACCGGCCCCGGACCGACTGCATTGACCCGCACGCGCGGCGCAAAGGCTTGCGCCATCGTCCGCGTCGCCGCCCAAAGCGCGGCTTTGGAGATCGTATAGCTGAAATAGTGCGGATCGGGCCGCAGCACGCGCTGATCGATCAGATTGACGATTGATCCGACTGCCTCCGCCGGCAGCGCCGCCGCAAACGTCTGCGCCAGCAGCAACGGCGCGCGCAGATTGACCGCCATGTTGCGGTCAAAGTCGTCCGCCTGGAAATCGGCGGCCGTGTCGGGCTCGAAAATCGAGGCGCTATTGACGAGATGCGTCAGCGGCCCGAGCGCTGCCGCCGCGCGCGCGACGAGCCCGCCGGCCTCCGCAGGATCGGCGAGATCGGCGGAAAGCGCGTCCGCGCGCCCGCCGCGCGCCGCGATCTCGCGCGCGAGCCCCTCGGCCTCGGGCAGCGACCGCGCGCTCGCGTGGATCGCAATCGCGTAGCCGTCATCAGCCAGACGCTCGACGATCGCACGGCCGATCCGCCGCGCTGCGCCCGTCACCAGAACCGTTCCGCCCTGCCGCATCGTTTCTCCCCTGGCGTCCGTCATAATAGCCGAAGGACGCCGCCCGCCTACAAAGGCGTCCCCGCACATCGTCGAACGCCCTTTTTAACGCCCGATTAACCCTCCTGCACAGCCCATTTGATACAAATTCTTGCCAAAGAATCGACAACAACAGAGGATTAGGATCAATAAATGAAATATTTACCACAAACTACACGCCATAACGTGAATATTTCTTCCGCCGCCGAGTCGCCATATTGATGAACGGTGAAACGGTAAGCGATCGTTTACCTGAACGCTTCAATAACAAATCACGAAAACAACGATGTTCGTGTTGCGTTGCGGAGTAAGACGATGAAACATTTCCTTCTGGCGAGCGTTGCCCTGGCGAGCCTGGCGGTCGCCGGCGCAGCCTCTGCGGCCGACCTGCCGAGCCGCCGCGCGCCGAGTTCGTATGATTATGCGGCGCCCGTCCCCGTCTTCACCTGGACCGGCTTCTATCTCGGCCTCAACGCCGGCTACGGCTGGGGCTCCTTCCGCAACGGCGCCGAGCAGCTGTTCGGCAAACCCTCGGGCTTTTCGGGCGGCGTGACCGGCGGCTTCAACTGGCAGGCGGCGCAGAATTTCGTGCTCGGCCTCGAAGGCGACTGGGACCTGACCGGCATCAACAACCGCGCGCAGCTGCCCTTCTTCGGCTTCAACGGCGGCGGCAAGCTGACGAGCCTCGCCACCATACGCGGCCGCGCCGGCTTCGCCGCCGACCGCGCCCTGATCTATCTGACGGGCGGTCTGGCGATGGGTTCGGTCAGCGTCAACGTCAACGACTGGCGCGCTGTGCCCTTCTTCGGGGCGAATTCGAGCTTCCAGGCGGGCTGGGCGCTCGGCGCCGGCCTCGAATACGCCTTCACCGACCGCATCTCCGGCAAGGCGGAATACATGTTCACGTCGCTCGGCTCGAAGGAGCTCTTCACCTTCTCGCCAGACTGGATCAACACCGGCCTCAACGTCTCCCAAATCCGCGCGGGCGTGAACTATCACTTCTAGGCGAACTGGAAGACTTTACTCTCCAGCGACTGGCCCGGCGGCGACGCCGGGCCTTTTTGTTTCAGCCGCCGAACGTCTCGATCGCGCAGGCGCCGGCGCCCGCTTCGCGTTCCAGCAGGCGCACGAGCGCCGGCAGCAGGACGTGCGCCTCCGCCTCGAGCACGAAGGGCGGATTGACGACGACGAGACCGGTGCGCGCGAGCCCCGGCGCGCCAGGCGGCGCGACCGCGAACTCCAGCCTGAGCGCGCTTTTGGCGCCGCTCGCGCGCACCGCTTTCCAGAGCCCGTCGGCGTCGCGCGCATCCTTCACCGGATACCAGAGCGCATAGACGCCGGTGCTCCATTTGGCGTGCGCGGCGGCAAAGCTCTTCGCCAGCCGCGAAAATTCGTCGCGCGCCTCATAGGGCGGATCGACCAGCACGAGCCCGCGCCGCTCGGGCGGAGGCGCGAAGGCGCCGAGCGCCGTCCAGCCGTCGAGGTCGAGCGTCTTCACGCGACGATCGCGCGCAAAACGCGCCTTCAACGCGGCGAATGCGGCTGGATGTTTCTCGCAGAATACCAGCCTGTCGGTTTTTCGCGTGAGTTTTTGTGCAATGACCGGCGAGCCGGGATAGACGAGCGGGCGGCCCTCGTCGTCGCAGGCGCCGACAATGTCGAGGTAGGGGGCGAGCAATTGTCCTGCATCGCTCGCGCGATCGAGCCCAGCAAGCCGCCCGATCCCGTCGCGCCATTCGCCCGTCCGCTCCACCTCCTCGCGCGAAAGATCGTAGGCGCCTTCGCCGGCATGCGTGTCGATCACGCGATAGGGCGCGTCCTTGCGATTGAGATAGATGAGGATGCGCGCAAGCAGCGCGTGCTTGAACACGTCGGCGAAATTGCCGGCATGGAAGACATGGGCGTAGTTCATGCGCGCGTCGTGCGGAGGCCTACAGCGGCCCCGGCACGTCGATCTCGCGCGTCCGGCAGCTCGAGCGCGCAACCTCCGGGCACGGCCGGAAATCGCGCAGATCCTTCGACATGCAGAAGCGCACTTCCTGTAGCACGCCCTGGCGGCAGCCGACCGCCGACATGCCCGGCCGCAGCCGCGCATTGGCGCTCTCGAAGGCGCGCTGGATATCCTGCGGGCTCATCGACTGGTCACCACGCGCGTGAACGAACTGCGGCGGAATGACGATCATGTCGCGCGCGCGCCGCACGTCGCCGAAATATTCGGTCGGGCTCTTGCCCGAGCACGTGCCGTGCTTGCGCCATTCGTAGCGCGCAAGGCCCATGTCGGGAAACAGGCCGCGCGCCTGTTCGAGCGCGATCGACGAGGGCTGGCCGCCGCCGCAATCCTGCGGGAAGCCGCGTTCGTATTGCGGCCACAGGCCGTGCACGACGAAGCCGAGCCCCGCGCCGCGCTCGCATTGCGACTTGCCCTTTTCCGCCCCGCCGGTCGCGCAGAAGCCGGACGACCACGACAGCGACAGCACGTAGAAATCGAAATCGCCGCCACGACTCGCCCCGCGCGGCCCCGGCGCGCTGCGATCACGGTAGCGGTCATAGCCGTCGTCACGGCGACCGCCGCGCTCGTAGCCGCGCGGCGGTCGACGGTCCGCGCAATTGTCGAGAATGCAGTCGGAGCGTTGCGCCAGCGCGGGCGTCGCCTGCGCGGCAAGCCCGAGAGCGGCTGCGGCGAGCGCGCCGCACCCGGAAGAAGCGAACCAGGAAATTGGCTTTCATCGAAATCTCTTCTGTTCGGACGACCGCGCGCTTACGGGCGTGCGGCGCGGCAGGCGCCGCCGTAGGCATGATGGCGGTCGAGCCCGTCGACGCACCATTCCACGCCATAGCCGAGCACGCCGAGCCAGCCGAGGTCGCTGGCGATGGCGTAGGTCACCTTGCGCGTCGCGCCGTCGGAGAAGACCGCGCGCGCGACGCAATAGCGCCGCGGCACATAATCGAGGCCATTGCTGCGGTAACCGATTTCCGAAACGCGCTCGAAGTTCGCAATCGAAAGGCCGCTGTCCCAGTATTTCCACTCGCGCGCGGCGAAGCGCGACGATATGCGCGCGAGCACCGAAGGATCGGCGCAGCCCGGCATATCGGGCGAGAGCGGCATGTGGCGGCGTTCGGCCGGCGTCATCGGCCGCCTTCAGGCGCCGTGGCGAGCAGGCCAGCGCTGGCGGCCGCAGTCAGGCCGGCAATCAGCAATCGTGAAATCATGGCCGCGTCGTCCCCTGGCGCAGAAATCGTGGCCGGACGATGCGGCCGCGTCGCCGAAGCGTCAAGCCTGCGCGCTGCCTTCGTCGCGACAGAGTTCGCTGTATAGTCAGGCCATGGCCCGCTTCGCGCCTTCCTCACTTTGCGCCTCGCCGTCCTGGCGGCCCTCGTGGCCTGCGTTTCGCCAGCGCTGCGCGCAGGTAGGATTCAACGCAGTCAACGCCTCGTTCTGGCTGCAGGAGCAGGCGCGCACCGAGCATGGCGTCCGGCGCCGCGCCAGGCGCCGCGCATCCCGCCTCGTGCCCAACCGACAACTTCGCGCGTCCCACGATCTGGCGCAGGCCGAAACCGGCAGCCGAAGAGCGCCACGACGCCTGCGGCCGTCGCGCCGGGCCGACAACAACGCCGACCACAGCGCCTGCAGTCGATCCCAGCTCTGGCGACGCCAGGTCCCGCCGCGCCTGCGCCGCAGCAACCCGCTACCGCCGACGCCGCGCGAACACCCCCGCAGGCGGCGCCGCGCAGCCGCCGGTCGCGGCAGCGCCCGCGCCTGCGCCAGCCGCCGCGAAGCTCGCCGTCGCCGTGATCGGCGACAATATCACGCTCATCTCGGGCAGGGCCTGATCGACACGAGGCCGACGGCGGCATCAGCCTGTCGATGATTCGCAAAGACGAAGGGACAGTTCGGGCCTCGTGCGCGACGGCTTCACGACTGGCGCAGAACCTGCACGACATTCTGCCAGCCCGGACGCATTCAGCGCCATCGTCGTGATGATCGGCACCAGCGACCGGCAGGGTGCGCGACGCCGCCGGCCGGTACGAACCATTGTCGCCGCGTTGGAGGAAATCTACACCGCCCGCGTCGACGCGATCATCAGACTGATCAGGCCAAGGGCGTTCCTTCTACTGGATCGGGCTGCCGATCATGCGCGCGGAGCGCTATTCGAACGACTGCAGCAGCTCAACAGAAATCTATCGTGCGCGCGTCGGGGCGGCCCGGCGGCAAATATGTCGACATCTGGGACGCCTTCGCTGACGAGAAAGGCCGCTAGACGTGTTCGGCTGACGTCCGTGGCCGGATCGTGAAAGATCAGGACGAGCGACGGCGTGCATTTCACCAAGGCCGGCCAGCGCAAGCTCGCGCTTTTTCGTCGAGCAGGCGATGCGCGGACTGACCGACCGCGCCAGACCGCAGCCGGACGCCTCCCTGCCGGCGCCGCAACAGCCAACCGGCCTGGCCGCGCCGCGCACTCCGAACACAGCGACGGCCAGCCCAGCGCGCCCGGGCCACAAGCCGCCCTGCCCGTTCCACCGCCTGCGCCGGCCGCCGCCGAAACCAGAGTTCTGGTCAGTCATGCCGCTGACCGCGCCCCGCTGACCGAACGGCGAGTGCTCGGCCCGCCGGGTCCAGAGCAGCCACAGCAGGCGCGCGCGGCATCGCGCCCGAACTCGCGACCGGCCGCGCTGCCAGCCCCGTCGGGCCGCGCCGACGATTTCAGCTGGCCGCGCCGCTGACCGTCGCGCACCTTTTCCGGCGCGTGCATTTCTCACAGCAAAGGCAAGGCGATCGCCAGCTTCGAACATCGAGACATCAGAGGCGCGCCATGAAGTCCAAGCTTGCAGCTTTCGCGCGACCGGCGATCGCCCTTCTGTCACCCGGGTTCCGCTTCGGCCTTCGGCCTGAACTCCGCCGCGCAGGCCGACCGCGACTATGCTGCGACCTACAATGCCTCCGTGACGCAGGACGACAATCTCGACCTCGGTCGCCAGACCCAGACAACGACCCGCATCGTCGTCGCCGACCCGACCGGCGAGGCTCCCGGAACGATCACCGTCGATACGGAAAACCGCTATCTCTATCTCTCGATGGCCGGCGGGCACGCCATGCGCTACGACGTCGGCGTCGGCCGCCAGGGCTTCGAATGGAGCGGCGTCGTGCATGTCGGCCGCAAGGCCGAATGGCCCGCCTGGACGCCCCCGCCCGCCATGCTGAAGCGCCGCCCCGATCTGCCGCGCCACATGGCTGGCGGCATCGACAATCCGCTCGGCGCGCGCGCCATGTATCTCTATTCCGGCAAGCGCGACGTCGGCTATCGCATCCACGGCTCGAACGAGCCCGACACGATCGGTCAGGCCGTGTCGTCAGGCTGCATCCGCATGCTCAACGCCGACGTGGAAGATCTCTATAATCGCGTGCAGATCGGGACGAAGGTCGTCGTGCTGCGCTGACCGTCGCGCGCCCGAAAAAAATAGACGCCGCGAGATGATCGCGGCGTCTTTTTTCGTGTCGGTCGAGGCTTGCCTCAGCGCGGCAGGTCGGTGCGGCCCATCAGCTTTTTGTCGATGGAATGCGCGGCCTGACGCCCTTCGCGGATCGCCCATACGACCAGCGACTGCCCGCGCCGCATGTCGCCGCAGGCGAAAACCTTGTCGAGCGAGGAGGCGTAGCCCATCGTGTCGGCGAGCACATTGCCGCGATTGTCGAAGGCGACGCCGAGCTCCTTCAGCATGCCCTCGTGGATCGGCGAGACGAAGCCCATCGCCAGCAGCACGAGATCGGCCTTGATGTCGAATTCCGAGCCCGGCACCGCCCATCTTGCCGTCGACGCGCACGCACTTCAGCTTCTTGACCACGCCGTTCTCGCCCTCAGCGCTTCAGCACGGCGAAGTCGCGCTCACTTGCCTTCCTCGTGCGACGACGACGTGCGCAGCAGGCAGCCAGTCTCGGCAAGTCAGCGATTATTCTGCCCGAGCCGGCGGCTGCGGCTGATTTCGAGGCTGCGTGACGGACAGCGCGCCTACTGCACACCGACGTGCCGTGCTGTGATCCAGCCCGTATCGCCGCCGCCGATCACCACCATGCTTGCCCGACGCCGAGATCGGCTCGTTCGTTGGCTCTCCTTGCCGACGCGGCGGCTTCTGCTGCGGCGAATTCCATCGCGAAATGCACGCCGCCGAGGTTCGCGGCAGGCACGAACAGATCGCGCGGCTGATCTGGCGCCCGCCGGCAAACGCCTGGCGTCATATTCGTCAACGAGGCTTTTCGCCGGGACATCGACGCCGACATTCGAATTAGTGGAGACCACGCCTTCCGCCTCCATCTGCGCGACGCGGCGATCGATGATCTTCTCCATCTTGAAGTCCGGGATGCCATGGCGCAGCAGGCCGCCGGCCTTGGCGTGCTTCTCGTAGAGATGAACCTCGTGTCCGGCGCGTGCGAGCTCTTGCACCGCCGCCATGCCGGCCGACGGCCGACGGCGGCGACCTGCTTGCCGGTCCTGGTCTTGCTGGGCTCGGCAGTTGGCCAGCCATTCCCAGGCCTTGTCGACGATCGCGCATTCGATCGTCTTGATCATGACAGTCCTGCAGGTTGAGCGTGCAGGAGGCCTCCTGCAGCCAGGCACGCGTCCGGTGAATTCCGAGAAGTGTTGGTCGAATGCAGGTTGCGCGCGGCCTGTTCCCTCCGCGTGAGGGCGAGATCGTTTCAGTCCGATCTGGTTGTTCACCGGCAACCGTTGTGACAATAAGGAATGCCGCAATTCATGCAGCGCGCGAGCTGGTCTCTGTCGCGTCTTCCGACAGGGGAATGACGAATTCGTTGGTGGCGCACGCGGTCGGCGGCGGACGCCTTGCGGTCCTGCGCCGATCGATCTCGAAGCCGGTCACCTTGCCATGGGATTATCCGTGTCTCGCGCCGCCGGCGGCTCTGGTTGTTCGGACTGATATGTTCAGGTCGCGCACGGCGCGCAATCCATTTCACCGCCGGGCGATGCGACAGGTTGAAACCGCCATGCTGCGCAAGCCCGCGTGTAGGCGACGAGCGAAATGTCAGCGACCATGAGGCTCTCGCCGACGAGATAGTCGCGACCCAGCGCACTTCCATGAGCGTCTCCAACGCTTTCCGCGTTTCGACGACGCGTCCCTCGCGCTCATCAGGTTTCTTCGCCGAGATAAACCAATCTGGAAGCGCGCCACCGCCGCAGAAGGCTCGTGGCTGTATTGCTCCCAGGACAGCCACTCGTCGACCTTCGCCTGCGCGAAGGCGTCCTTCGGCAAGCTCGCTGTCGCGCGCAGATAGCGAATGATCGCGTTCGGTGCGCTAGCGTCCGCCTATCGTCGATTCGACGACCGGAACCTCGCCAGAACCTGTTCTTCGCCAGGAACGATTTCGTGCGCGTCGCCCTTCATCAGGTCGACCTGATCAGTCGTACGGCGGGCGAGACGGTCCGCCGTAAACTTGACCTTCAGGCGTTGCCCGAACCGGTGTCGCCGTAGACGCATTCGCCTCCTGCGCCTCTTTCATCGCCGCGTTCAGCTCGGCGAGCGCGCGGCGATAACGATCAGCTGACCGAACTTGCCGCACGTTCGCCCAGTCGTCGGATCGCCTTGGCGCAGGTCAGGAACCAGCGCGTGATGGCGATGAGCGGGTGCAGGCGCTGGCGTCAGCGCGTCAGTCGCGCATCGCGTCGACCTTGCCGGACGTCGTGAGATCGCCGCCCTGGTGATATTCCTCCTGCATCAGCTCTTCTCCTCAGCCGACCGGCTCAAGGTCGACCATCGACATGTTGCAGCGCTTTCGAACAGGCCGTCCTCATCGAGCACATAGCGATGCCGCCCGACATGCACCCGCCGCGAAATGCGGCCAGTCCGCCGAGCACCACGACAATGCCGCCGGTCATGTATTCGCAGCCGTGATCGCCGACCTTCCACGACGATCCGCCTGAAATACGCACGCCAAGCGTTCGCCCGCCGCCACGGAAGTAGCACTCGCCCGCGATCGCGCCGTAGAGAACGGGCGACAATGATCGACTTCCCGGATCGATCTTGGCGGCGGCCTGCCGGATAGACGATCACGCGCCCGCCCCGACAGGCTGCCGACATAGTCGTTAGCTCGCCCAGCTCCAGCGTCACGCCACGCGCGCGTAAGCGCCAGCTCTGGCCGGCCGTGCCGATCGCCTTGATGTGGATCGTGTCCTCGGCGGCCGGCATGGCGATTGCGCCCGGCGACCTCGCGAGCAGCATGGCGCCCGTCGTGCGGTCAACGTTGCGGATGCGGTTTCGGTCCCCGGACCGACCGGTGTCGATCGCCGCGCGCGCGTGCGATCAGCTTCTGGTCAGGCGCCTTTTCGAGACCGTTAGTCCTGACGCTCAGTGGCGACAGATGCCCTACGCCTGCCGCGCCTGCGGCAATGGAACAGGCGCGAAGTCAGGCCCTTGGCCTTCCAGTGGTCGGTGCCTGCTTGTTGTCGAGCATCCATGCGGTCATCTCGTCGAACTTCGCGCCCATCTGCGCCATCAGCTCGCGCACTTCCTCGGCGACGAAAGAAGAAGAAATTGATGACGTGTTCGGGCTAACGACGAAACGCTTGCGCAGCACCAGGTCCCTACGTCGCCACGCCGACAGGGCGGGTGTTGAGGTGACACTTGCGCATCATCACGCAGCCCGCCGCGATCAGCGGCGCGGTAATGGCTCCAGTCTCGGCAAGGCAGCGCCGACGACGACCTCGGCTGGCGTCAAAGACCGCGTCGACCTGCACCGCTATGCGCGCGCGCAGGCGGTTCAGCACCAGCGTCTGGTGCGTCTCCGCGAGCCGATCTCACAGCGACCCATGCTTGATCGAGGTCGGCGAAGCGCCCGTTCCGCCACGAAGCCCGAGATCGTCCATGGTCGCGCGCGCCGAGAACGCCAGCGGCGACCGCGCCGACTTCGGAACGAAGCTTCACCGACACGTTTGCGGCGGGTTTGACGTTCTTCAGATCGTAGATGAGCTGCGCCAGATCCTCGATCGAATAGATGTCGTGATGCGCGCGGCGAGATCAGGCCACACCCTGCGTCGAATGGCGCACCTGGCGTCACCGCATCGACCTGTGGCCCGAGCAGCTGTACGCCCTCGCCGGGCTTTGCGCCCTGCCATCTTGATCCTGCATCATGTCGGAATTGACGAGTATTCCGTCAACGCCGAACCGGCCGGACGCCACCTGTGATCACGAACGCATCAGATCGCCGTTCGGCATCAGCAAACGATCCGTTCTCGCCGCGCCCTGCCGGTGTTCGACTTGCCGCCGTCAGGTTCATCGTGCGTCGCGAGCGTGGTGCGCCTCGCGCGGATCGAGCCGCAGGACATGGCGCCAGTGGCGAAACGCTTGACGATATCGGCCGCCGGCTCGACCTGGTCGATCAGGGATCGGCTTGCGGCCATCCTCGTCCGCGCCCTTGATGCGGAACAGGCCGCGGATCGTCAGCGGCGCTCGTCCTGGTCGTTCAGCGCCTTGGCGTGACGCGATACTTGTCGACGCAGTGCCGCGCACGGCATGCTGCAGCAGGCCGACCGTCGTCGCCGTCCAGTTGTGCCGCCTCGCCGCGGATGCGCAGGTTGTATTCGCCGCCGACATCCAGGCATGCCGCGATAGGACTGGCGTCGCCAGAAAGGCGTGGGCGTGGCACGACCGTCTCGGCCGCGACCTGTCGAGACCGACGCCCTCGTGCGTCGCGGTGCCCGCGAAAATTGGCGACGAAGGCGCTCGACAGGCCGACCGCGTCGAAATCTGCGCGCCGCAATAGGGACTGATAAGTCGAGATGCCCATCTTCGACATGACCTTGAGCAGGCCCTTGCCGATCGACTTGATGTAGCGCTTGACCACTTCCTTGCCGTCGACTTCCTCGGGGAATTACCGGCCATGCCGGCACGAAGCGTCGAAGGCGAGATAAGGTTGATCTTCCGCGCCTAGCCTGCGAAGCACGCGAAATGATGCACTTCGCGCGCTTCGCCGATCTCGACGACGATGCCGACCGACGTGCGCAGGCCTTGCGGATCAGGTGATGATGCACGGAGGCCGTCGCCAGCGCCAGAATCGGAATGCGGTCCGGGCCGGCGTTGCGGTCAGACAGGATGACGATGTTGTAGCGGCCTGACCGCTTCTCGGCGCGCTCGTTGAGCTTGGTCAGCGCCTCGCGCAGACCCGCCGCGCCTTCTCCACCAGGTGATGTCGGCATCTTGGTGTCGAACGTGTCCTCGAAATGGCCGATCGAACGGATCTTCTCCAGATCCGCATTGGTCAGGATCGGCTGGCGCACTTCGAGGCGCTTCGCTTGGCCGAACCCTCGTCGAGTCGAGAATGTTCGGACGCGCCCGATGAACGACACCAGGCTCATGACGAGCTCCTCGCGGATCGGATCGATCGCGGTTCGTCACCTGCGCGAGATTCTGCTTGGAAATAGGTGTAAAACTGGAAAGCTTCGACATGGCCGAGATCCGGCGTATCCGTGCCCATCGAGCCGACGGCACTCCTGGCCGGTCGCCATCAGCGCCATCAGGATCGGGTGTCTTCCTGTGTAGCCGAAGCCTGCTGGCGATCGGCAGCGACACGTCGGTGCGCGAGGCGCGGTCCGACAGGCTGAGGTCTTCCAGCACGATCTGCGTGCGCGCGACCCGTCCTTGCAGGGATGTTCGCTCCGAGCTTGGCATGATCTCCTCGTCGCCGACGATGCGGCCTTCTGCAAGTCGACGAAGCAGCATCTTCCAGCTGCAACCGCCGCTTGGCTGACGATCTTCTCTTCCGGGATCGGCAGCACGCCCATTTCCGACGCCATCACCACGAGACCGTCGTCGGTCCACGAGATAACGCGCCGCCGCAGGCATTGCGATCGACGCGCCGATCTGCGGCCGTCGGTGAAGGCGACCGCGGCGAGCCCCACATCCATCAGCGCGGCGTGATATTCGTAGAAAATGGCGACGCCCTCGTCCATCAGCGGATTGCCCAGGTCGGGATCGGCATCATCATGGCGTGGGCGAGCGAATAGCGCCCTACCAGGAATTCGAGCGCATTGTCGAGCTTACGCGTATCCGACTGGCCTCCGCAGGAATCAGCCAGCTTCGAAATATCGGGCTGGCAAACTCACGACCGAAGAGCCGACGCGCCGCCATCCAGTTGACGTTGCCGCGCAGCATGTTGATCTCGCCGTTGTGCGCAACCATGCGATAGGATGGGCGAGCCGCCAGGACGGAACGTATTGGTGGCGAAGCGCTGATGCAACGCCAGCGCGGAATCGGAAGCGCGGATCGGCGAGGTCCTTGATAGCCGCCAGGCTGGCCGACCAGCACCATGCCTGGTTAGGGAGCGATGGTGCGGCAGGACATGGAGGCGTGAAATTCCGCCATCGACACCTTGCGGATATAAATATTGTTCGCGATCACCTTGCGCACGACGAAAGGCGGCGCTCCAGAAATCGTCTCGTCCGTCACGCCGGTGCCGCGACCGATGAAGACCGCCGATGCGCAGGCTCGACCTCGCCTGCCGCTCGCGCCAGATCTCGGATCGACGGGAACCTCGCGCCAGCCAGCAGCGTCAGCCCTTCTTCCTCCACGGCGCGCGCGACCAGGGCGCGCAACACTTTTTCACGCTGGAGGCGTCGGTCGGCAGAAGAACTGCCGATGCCGTAATGGCCGGCACTCAGGCGGGGTGAATCCGAACTTGGCGCATTCCTCCAGCGAAGAAACGGTGCGGAATCTGCGTGAGAAATACCGCAGCATCGCCGAGCTTCGGGTCGGCGTGACGCGCCGCGGTGGTCAGATGTCTCAGGTCGCAGGCCCATCGACACGATGTCGTGGCTCTGCGGTTCTTCATGTCGGCGACGAACCCCGACGCCGCAGGCATCGTGCTCCTGGAGGGTCAGCAAGACCCTGCGGACCTGGCAGATGCGGATCGCAGCGCCCAAGCTCCGGGTCGCAGCCGAGCTTCGCAGATCTGCGAAAAAACTCAGTCATGGCGGGCGTCCTCAGTCGTCAGCGTTGCAGGAACAGGATCAGCGCCGTCGCGCCGGAAACTCGACCCGGTTTTCGCTTCATCACTGCACGTCCTCGCCTCGCTCATCGCTCGCTCCGTTTCGCCGCGTCTGTCGCACGACCGCACGCTTCCGTCACGCTTTCGGACGTCAGCAGGCCCACCGGCCCTCTGGAATTTTGCTGGTCGCGCCGAATGGTCCGCCATAGCTGTCCTATCGGCGGCCCGCGACATTCTGCAATTTGATCGCTCACTCGCTTGGACACCCCCTTCCGGCCCGTGGAAATTGCGCGGCCGGCCGAGGCCACAAGCATCGCAAAGCCTAAAGATGCGCAGGCAAGATTCAGTCCGCTTGCCCGCCGCCGACCGCCTGGCGCCATGGCCAGCGTTCATCTCGACTTCACCAGCGATAATTCCAGCGGCGCGCATCCGCGATCCTCGCGGCGCTGATGGGGGCCAATGCCGGGCCGGTCTGGCCGCCGCGTGACAGTGGACGCCGCGCCGCGCTTGCGCTGTCGAAGATCTTCGAACGCAGAGTCGCCATCTTCCTGGTCGACCGGCACTACGCCAATGCGCTTGCGCTTTCGGCGGTCACGGACCCTGAGGCGCATTCTCTGCCACGAATTGCGCATATCGCCGCCGGCAGGTACTGGGCGCCGAATTTTTCGCCGCCAGCGCAAGCTGGTCGGCATTCCGCCACCGGCAAGATCACCTCAGCGGCCTCGGCGAGCGCTCGCCATCATGCCGCGCAGCGCTGGTCCAGCAGCCGCAGGCGCTCTCGCTGTCGGCGACCAGATGCGGCGCGCTCGCCGGCCGAACAGCATCCCTTGCGCGATCGCCCATGGGCTGGCGCATGGCGCCTCCACATGGACGGCGCGCGCTTCGCCAATGCGCTGGTCGCGCCCGCCACGCCGGCATCGACGCAGGCTGGAAGCCGGCGTCGACGTCTATCTTCGGCGCGACCAGAATGGCGCGCGCACACCGAAGCGGTGATCTTTTCGGCCGGAACGCGCAGAAACTTCGCCTACCGCGCAGCGCGGCAGGCACACTATCGAAGGCCGCCTGCTCGGCGCGCAGATGGAGCTATCTGCAGGGGCGCGGCCTGTAAGCGATCTCGCCAGCAGGCACAATGCGCTGGCCGCCGGAACTCGAGGCGGGGCTCGCCGCCCTGCCCGGCGTGCGCCTGCCATGGAAACGCGAGATCAACGAGGTCTTCGCCATCGTTCCACGGCCGATGCACGAACGCATGGCTGCAGCCGGCGCCCGCTACCATCCCTGGACGCCGCGCGCGCTCGAACCCGGCGAACGGCCGGCCGCCGACGAGGTCTTTGTCCGGCTCATCCCCTCCTTCGCGACCCAGCCCGCAGCCGTCTCCGCCCTTCTCGCGGCGGCGCGCGGGTAGTTTTTCGCCGCCGCCGTCAAACCGGACGTTTGCCGCCCATTTCTTTCCGCAATTGGCCGGAACGGTGGGTCGTCCGCTCTCGGGACGAAGGAGATTCCATGGTCAGGCCTTTCAGGCTCGCCCTGCTTGCCGGCGCCGCCGCGCTCGGCGCGATCACGCTGGCCGCGCCGCCAGCGGCCGCGCAATTCATCATGCCCTGGGGCCTCTGGTCCGGCCAGCCGCGCGTCGTCGAGCCCGACGACGATTTCATCGAGGACCGTGTCCTGCCGCCGCGCGTCATCCGGCGGATCGTCGCCGCGCAGGGCTACCGGCTGGCCGCCGCGCCGCGTCTGGCAGGCGACAATGTCATCGCCATCGGCAAGAACACGCGCGGGCAACGCGTGCGCTTCGTCATTGACGGCTATAGCGGCGAACTTCTGCGCCGCACCGCGCTCGGCGCAGGCCCCGGCGACCTCGACGACCGGCCGGCTGGCCGCAAAACCAAGTCCAGGCACAAGAAGTCGCAGACCGCCGCCCGCAGGCCCGCGACCGAAGTCGCGCCAAAACCGCAGACGCCCGCGCCCTCGCAGGCCGTGAAGACGCCCGAGCCGCCCGCGCCGGCCGCCGCGACGCCCAAGGTCACGGACGCCCCCAAGGTCACAGACGCGCCCAAGGTCCAGGACGTGTCCAAGACCCAGGACATGTCCAAGACCCAGGACGTGTCCAAGACCACCGCAGCGCCCGCGGCGACGGAGCCTCCGAAGGCGGCGGAGACGCCCAAGCCCGCCGAAACACCCCAGACGAGCGCAGCGACGCCGAGGGATAAGACCCCTCTGGCGCCGGACGCCGTCGCTGCGCCCAAGCCCGAGGCGACCCCCGCGCCGCAGCAGGCCTCCGTGCCGACGACCCCGGCGCCGGCCGAAAAGCCGCCGCTGACGCCCGAAACCAAATCGCAGCCCGAAACCCCGGCCGCCAAGCCGACCGATATCGGGCCGCGCGTCCAGCCCGTCGCCAAGGCGCAGGACACTTCGCCTGAAAAGCCCGCGCAATAGCGCGTACGGCCAGGCGGCGCGCAAGACAAACAACTAGACCAACAAAAAGGGCGTCCCGCAGGACGCCCTTCTCGTTTCGCTTGTTTCTGATTACGCGGCTTTCGCCTCGACGACCTGCGGCTTGCCGCCGCCGATCGGAATCTGGCGCGGCTTCTGCGCTTCCGGGATCTCGCGGACGAGATCGACGTGCAGCAGGCCGTTCTCGAGCTTGGCGCCCGTGGCCTGGACGTGATCGGCGAGCTGGAAGCGGCGCTCGAAAGCGCGCGCGGCGATGCCCTGATAGAGCGTCTCGTTCTTCGGCTCGCCTTCGGCTGCGACCTTGGAGCCGCGGATCGTCAGCGTATTCTCGCGCGCCTCGATGGTCAGATCATTGTCGGCGAAGCCGGCGACCGCCACCGTGATGCGATAGGCGTTCTCGGCGGTGCGCTCGATATTGTAGGGCGGATAGGATGTGGGCTCGGCGCCCGCGGCCTGGTCGAGCATCGAGAACAGGCGATCGAAGCCGACGGTGGAACGATAGAGGGGGGAAAGATCAAATGTACGCATGGCATATCCTCCAGTGAGCGACATGCGGCCTTTGCGCCGGAATGTCCGGCCACAAAGCGCCGGTGGGTTTCGACGCGTCCGAATGGCCCGCGCCGGTCCTGATGTGGGCGCGCCTTTCCGACGCACAAGGGGCCAATGGCAAAATTCCTTGCGAACTGTGCCGGATCGGGCAAGCTGAGACGAGGCCCGGACAACGGGGCCGCCCCGGGACGAAACAACAAGGAAGGCCCCCGCATGGCCACTCAAGCGACGCCGAAAGGCGCGTGGAAGATCACCGCGCTCCTGTTCCTCTACATGGTCGTGAATTTCGCCGACAAGATCGTCGTCGGCCTCGCCGGCGTGCCGATCATGGAGGAGCTGAAGCTGCATCCCAGCCAGTTCGGCCTGCTCGGCTCGTCTTTCTTCTTCCTGTTCTCGATCTCGGCCATCGTCGTCGGCTTCATCGCCAACCGGGTCGAGGCGCGCTGGGTTCTGCTCGTGCTGGCGTTCGTCTGGGCGCTCGTCCAGTTCCCGATGCTCGGCCAGGTCAGCTTCACCACGCTGATGATCTGCCGGATTATTCTGGGCGCGGGCGAAGGCCCGGCCTTCTCTGTGGCGGCGCACGCAATCTACAAGTGGTTCCCGGACGAGAAGCGCACCTTGCCGACCGCGATTCTCTCGCAGGGCTCGGCGTTCGGCGTCATCATCGCCGTGCCCGCGCTCAACTGGGTCATCGTCAACCATTCCTGGCACATGGCCTTCGGCGCGCTCGGCGTCGTCGGCCTGATCTGGGTCGTGCTCTGGCTGATGATGGGCAAGGAAGGTCCGCTGGTCGGCGCCGCCGCGGGCGGCGTCGACGACAGCCGCCGCTATCCCTATTTCGCGTTGCTGACGACCCCGACCTTCATGGGATCGGTGCTCGCGACCTTCGGCGCCTATTGGGTGCTGTCGGTCGGGCTCACCTGGTTCACGCCCTTCATCGTCAAGGGCCTCGGCTTCGACCAGAAGCAGGCCGGCCTGATTTCAATCCTGCCATGGGTGTTCGGCGCGGTCGTGGTGCTCGTCACCGGCTGGATTTCGCAGCGGATGATGTCGGCGGGCGCCTCGACGCGCGTCGCGCGCGGCATTCTCGGCGCCGCGCCACTCGTCCTGGGCGGCCTGATCCTGATGACCATGCCCCACATCGAGAGCCGCGGCCTGCTGATCGCCGGCCTGGTGTTCGGCTCGGGGCTGTGCGGCTCGATCTATGTCGTCTGCCCGCCCATGCTCGGCGAATTCACGCCGACGAGCCAGCGCGGCGCGATCATCGCGATCTACGGCGGCCTGTATACGGTGGCGGGCGTCCTCTCCGCCTTCGTCATGGGCAATGTCATCGAAAAGGCCGCCTCGCCGCTCGCCGGCTATCTGCACGGCTTCGAGATCAACGGCGCGATCATGATTGCTTCCGGCGTGATCGGCCTCCTGCTCCTGCGCCCGAACACCGAGCGCGCGCGGCTGGCGGCCAGCGGAACCGCGACGCAGGCGAAGGCGGCGTAGCAGGCTCGGGCGCCCTACCTCCCCATTATGGGGAGGTCGCGCGGCGAAGCCGTGCGGGTGGGGCTCGATCGACCAGGACAAACTTGGTTCGCGATACGAGCGGCTCCCACCCCACCCGGCTCGCTCCACTCGCCACCCTCCCCATAAAGGGGAGGGAAGGCCTCCAGTCGATATTTCTCGAAAACCGCGCTAAGCACATCGCGCATGGAACTGATCGGCACGCCTGACAATCCCGTTCCGCCCGGCGCGCTGATCTCGGCCGTCGGCGCGGAAGACGGCGCGCTATTGCGCATCGCGCGCTGGTCGCCCGGGCCGAAATCGCTCGGCACGGTCTGCGTCTTCACCGGGCGCGGCGAATTCATCGAGAAATATTTCGAGACGATCGGGGAGCTGGTCGAACGCGGCTTTTCCGTCGTCGCCATGGACTGGCGCGGTCAGGGCCTGTCGGCGCGCGAACTGCCCGATCCCTTCAAGGGCCATATCGACGATTTCGACATGTTCGAGCGCGATCTGGAAGCCTTGCGCAAGCAGGTGCTGCAATTCCTCTGCCCCAGGCCCTGGTACGCGCTCGGCCATTCCATGGCGGCCGCCGTCCTGTTGTCGCAGGCCCATGCCGGGCGCTCGCCCTTCGAGCGCCTCGTGCTCGTTTCGCCGATGATCGAAATCGCCGGCCGCGCCGCCCACGCGTCGACGCGTGTCGTCGTCGAGATCGCCGACGCCGTCGGCCTCGGCGCCTCCTACGCGCCCGGCGTCTCGCGCCGCTCGAGCATGTCCGAGCCCTTCGAGGGCAACGAATTGACCTCCGATCCCGGACGCTACGTGCGCAACGCCGCCATCGTCGAGGCCGCGCCGCAACTGGCCATCGCCGGCCCGACCATCGGCTGGATCAATGCGGCGCTGCGCGTCACGCGCGATTTCGCCGATCCCGAATTTCCCCGCCGCACCGGAACGCCCATCCTGATCGTGGTCGGCGCCGACGATCACGTCGTGTCGATCCCCGCCATGGCGCGCTTCGCCAACCGGCTGAAGGCCGGCCGCATGATCCAGCTATCGGGCGCGCGCCACGAATTGCTGCAGGAAACCGACGCGATCCGCGCGCAATTCTGGGCCGCCTTCGACGCCTTCGTGCCCGGCGGGCGCGAGGAGGCCGCAGCGCTCCGGCGCGCCACCGACCAGGAGGCCGCGCAGCGCATCTTCAATCCGCCGTGGTGGCGCCGCCTGTTCGGCGGACGCCGGCGCGCGGCCTGACACTGCGAGACATCAGAGAACCATGATCGACACCGTTCTGCTCGACCGCAAGGACCTTCGCGTGCTTCTGCTCGAAGGCATCAATGAAACCGCCGTCGACCTGTTCGCCGCGGCGGGCTTTGAAAACGTGGAGCGTCTGACCAAGGCGCTCGACGGCGAGGACCTGCGCAAGGCCGTCGCCGACGCGCATGTGCTCGGCATCCGCTCGCGCACCAGGATCACGGCCGACGTGCTCGCCGCTGCGCCCAATCTCATGACGATCGGCTGTTTCAGCGTCGGCACGAACCAGGTCGATCTCGCCGCCGCCCGCAAACGCGGCGTGCCCGTCTTCAACGCGCCCTTCTCCAACACGCGCTCGGTCGCCGAACTCGTCATCGGCGAGATCGTCATGCTGATGCGCAACATCTTCCCGAAGTCGAATGGCGCGCACGCCGGCGCGTGGGAGAAGACCGCCGACAATTCCTTCGAAGTGCGCGGCAAGGTTCTCGGCATCGTCGGCTACGGCAATATCGGCAGCCAGCTCGCTGGTCTCGCCGAAGCTTTTGGCATGCGCGTCATTTTCTTCGACATGACCGACAAGCTGCGCCGCGGCAATGTCGAACCGACCGACACGCTCGAAGAGCTGCTCGCGGTTTCCGACGTCGTCTCGCTGCACGTGCCCGACACGCCGATCACCCGCAACATGATCCGCGCGGAACATTTGCGCGCGATGAAGAAGGGCGCCTATCTCATCAACAATGCGCGCGGCCACGTCGTCGACATCGACGCTCTCGCCGAGGCGCTGAAGAGCGGCCATCTGCGCGGCGCGGCGATCGACGTCTTTCCGGTCGAGCCGGGCTCCAACAAGGAGAAATTCTCCTCGCCGCTGCAGGGCCTGCACAATGTCATTCTCACGCCGCATATCGGCGGCTCCACGGAAGAAGCGCAGGAGCGCATCGGATCAGAAGTCGCGCGCAAGCTCGCCGACTATGCCGAAACCGGCGCGACCTTCGGCGCGGTCGAATTTCCGCAGGTGCAATTGCCGCCGCATGTCGGCGGCACGCGCTTCGTGCACATCCACCGCAACGTGCCGGGCGTGCTGACGCGGCTCAACCAGATTTTCGCCGGCCGCAACCTCAACATCGCCGCGCAATATCTCCAGACCGACGCCGACATCGGCTATGTCGTGATCGACGCCGACGGCGCCAGCGCCGAACGCGCGCAGGTCTACGAGGAAATGGGCAAGATCGACGGCACGATCCGCACGCGGTTGCTGTAGGCGGCTATTTGACGCGCTCGCGCGTCTCCCCGATCGCACGCACGAGATTGCGGCTGTGTGCGCCGAAATGACCCATCAGTTCGTTCACCGCGCCCTCGATTTCCGCACGCTGCTCCGGCGTACGCTCCGCGACCTCCGCAATGAGCGCGCCGCTGCCGCCGGATGCGCCGAAATCGTAAGAAGGGTCCGACACGTATTTCGGCGGAAAGGCGGCGAGCAGCGCGGCGCTCAACGTCTCGCCAAAATCGAAGGCTTCCTGCGTCACGACATCGCGCAGATAGAGATCGGACCATTTCGGATAGACGCCGTCGCGCGCTTTCGCCTGCAGCGCCTCGATCAGCGGGCTCTTGCCGCCGGCCGACGTGTCGCGATGGATCAGCAGCGCCTCGTAGCGCTCGAACGCGAGATGACGATTGGACGCCAGCACCACCATCGCGTCCTTCGGGCCCTTCCAGCCGACCATCGCGACCGTATTCGCCGCGATCATGCGCAATGTCGAGACGCCCGGCAGGATGCTCGCATGATAGGGCTGCGCCAGATCCTGCACGTAATGCATCGCCATGCCGGCGAAGCGCCAGCCCCAATAGGCGTGGTTGGTGCGGAAGGCGAGCCGCGCCAGGCCGACGAACTGGTGGACGCGCAGCATCGGATAGGTGCGCGCGACGAAGGGCGCGGCGCGATAGATGATCCAGGACTGGTGATAGAAGCCCATGTGGAACGGCGCCTGCGTCGCGAAATCGAGCGCGGGATTGCCGAAGGGCAGCTTGCCGAACTTGTAGCGCTTGCCCCATTCGGACGGGCTGTCGTCCCAGCAATTGATGTCGACGCCGAAATCGGGTTCATCCGAACTCGAGGCGAGCGCAAGCACGGCCGGGACCTTGTCGCCGGGCTCGAGCCGCGTGAAGCGCATCATCGAGAAGGCGGGCTCGCGCAGCGTGCTCACTTCGGAAAACCGCATCGCGCGCGCAGGATCGGCCGGAAAGCCGGGGAGCGCCTGCGCAAACAGAGCGAGCCGCACATCGGGCGCGATCCGCATCGCCTCCGCGAAGGCCCTGCGACGGCCCGCCGCGTCGCGCGCCGGATCGACCCGATAGGCGAGTTCATCCGGCCGCGCCGGATATTTCGCAATAGTCGTGCGCGCCCAGCTTTCGACGCCGTCGAGCAGATCGGCGACGTCCTTCTCCTGCGCGCGCAGGAAATCGTCGAAACTCTCGACCACGACATCGGGCGCCGCGGCGACCTCCGGCGTGTTCTTGAAGGCCCAGTAGGTGAGGAGCGCATGATTGCTCCAGCTCCAGGCCGGCGTCGCCGCAACGACGGCGAGCGTCGCCGCCAGCGCGAGAATCGTTCGCACGCGCCTCACGCCCTCACTTCCACCATGGCCTCGATCTCCACCGCAATGCCGCGCGGCAGCGCGTACATGCCGACCGCGGAGCGCGAGGGCCGACCGGCCTCGCCGAACACTTCGACGAACAGATCGGTGCAGCCGTTGATCACCTCCGGCTGTTTGCCGAAATCCTGCGTGCAGCGGACCATGCCGAGCACCTTGACGACTTCGGCGACGTTGTCGAGCGAGCCGAGCGCGGCGCGCATGTTGGCGAGCAGGACCAGCCCGCATTGCCGCGCGGCATTGTACCCCTCCTCGACGGACAGATCGCCGCCGACGATCCCGGTCGTGAATGTGCCGTCCGCCTTGTGCGGGCCGACGCCGGACAGCAGCAGCAGATTGCCCGTGCGCTTGTAGGGAACGTAATTGCCGGCCGGCGGCGCCGGCGGCGGCAGCGTCAGCCCGAGTTTCTGGATCTTCTGTTCGGCGCCCATCGGTCCCTCCGGTTTCGCACAGGATCGACCAAGCGCGCGTCAAGGTCCAGCGCGGTTTGGCCGGCTTGTGAGGCCGCCGCCCGCCCGCTAAGGAACGCCGCAGGGGAGGAAAAAATGAAGAACAATCCCGTGATCATCGCCGGCGGCGGCATCGGGGGGCTGGCGACCGCGCTGACCCTGCAGCAGATCGGCGTGCCCTGCGTCGTCTATGAAGCCGTGCGGGAAATGCGGCCGCTCGGCGTCGGCATCAATCTTCAGCCCAACGCCGTGCGTGAGCTCTACGACCTCGGGATCGGCCCTGCGGAGATGGACCGCGTCGGCCTGCCGGCGAGGGAATGGGCGCTGGTCGGGCTCAACGGCCACGACATCTATTCGGAGACGCGCGGGCGCGAGGCCGGCTACAATTGGCCGCAATACGCAGTGCATCGCGGTCACTTCCACATGCTGCTGCACGAGACGTTCGTCGCCCGCGCCGGCCGCGACGCGGTAAAACTCGGCGCGCGCGTGACAGGCTACGAGGAGACGCCTGACGGCGTGACCGCAAGGATCGAGCATGCCGATGGCTCGGCGAGCGAGGCGAAAGGCGCGCTGCTGATCGGCGCCGACGGCATCCACTCTGCGATCCGCGCGCAGATGCATCCGAACCAGCCGCCGATCCACTGGGGCGGCGCCTTGATGTGGCGCGGCGTGACCATGGCGAAACCGATCCGCACCGGCTCGTCCTTCATCGGCCTCGGCACGCATCGCCATCGCATGGTCATCTATCCGATCTCGCATCCCGATCCGCGGACGGGACTGGCCATGATCAACTGGATCGCCGAGATCACGCTCGATCCGAGCGCGGGCTGGCAGCAGACCGGCTGGTTCCGGCAGGCCGAGATCAAGGATTTCATCCACCATTTCGACGGCTGGACCTACGACTGGCTCGATGTGCCGGCGCTGCTCAACGGCGCCGAAGTCGCCTACGAAAATCCGATGATCGACCGCGACCCCGTCTCCACCTGGCGTGACGGGTCCGCCGCGCTGATGGGCGACGCCGCGCACGCCATGTATCCGACCGGCTCCAACGGCGCGAGCCAGGCGATCGTCGACGCGCGCACGCTCGGCGCCTGCATGGTCGCGCACGGCGTCACGCTGGCCGCGCTCGCGGCTTACGACGAAAAACTGTGCGGCCCGATTTCGCAGGTCATCCTGCGCAATCGCGGCGCGGGCCCCTTCGGCCTGCTCAACATGGTGGACGAGCGCTGCGGCGGCGTCTTCGACAATATCGACGACGTGATTTCGGCCAGGGAGCGCGCGGATTTCATGGCCGGCTACAAGGCCGCCGCCGGCTTCGCCATCGAGACGCTGAACAAGGCGCCGCGCACGATCCCCGAAGGTGCGAAGGCCGCGCGGCCGGCCTGAAATCAGGCGGGAGGAAGACCATGACCATACTCATCGCCGGCGGCGGCATCGCGGGGCTCGCCGTTGCGCTCACCTGCCATCAGATCGGCTTGAAAGTCCGCGTCTTCGAGAGCGTGCGCGAGATAAGACCGCTCGGCGTCGGCATCAATCTCCAGCCGAGCGCGGTGCGCGAATTATATGCTCTCGGCTTCGAGCAGGGGCTCGAAGAGATCGGCGTGCGCACGCGCGACTATGGCATGTATTCCAAGAAGGGACTGGAAATCTGGACCGAGCCGCGCGGCCTGTGGGCGGGCTATCGCTGGCCGCAATATTCGGTGCATCGCGGCCTCCTGCACATGATGCTTTTTCGCGCGTTCGTGGAACGGGCGGGACCTGAATGTGTCGAGACCGGCTGGACCGCGACAGGCTTCGACAATGACGGCGACGAGGCCATCCTGCATCTCGTCTCCGCCGATGGCGCGAAGCGGACCGAGCGCGGCGCGATCGTCATCGGCGCCGACGGCATCCATTCCGCGATCCGCGCGCAGATCGCGCCGAACGAAGGCCCGCCGATCTGGGCGGGCGCCGTGCTGTGGCGTGGAACGACCCGCGCGAAACCGTTCAGGACCGGCGCATCCATGGTTATGGTCGGCCATTCGCGCTGCCGCTTCGTCTCCTATCCCATTTCCAAGATCGATCCGGATACGGGACTCGCCACCATCAACTGGATCGCGAACCTCGCCTTTCCGCCGGACGCGCACTGGAACAAGGAAGACTGGAACCGCCGCGCCAATCTCGCAGATTTCCTGCCTCGCTATACGGACTGGACGTTTGACTGGCTGAACGTTCCCGAACTCGTGCAGGGCGCAACCGAAGTCTTCGAATATCCGATGGTCGACAGAAACCCGCTCGAGCGCTGGACTTTTGGCCGCGTGACGCTGACGGGCGACGCCGCGCATGCCGCCTATCCCGTGGGATCGAACGGCGCCGGCCAGGCGATCGTCGATGCGCGCAAGCTCGGCCGCGCTTTTGTCGATCATGGCGCCACGCCGCAAGCGCTCGAAGCCTATGAATCGGAAATGCGGCCGGCGACGACCAAGGTCGTGCTCACCAATCGCACCGCCGGGCCAGACGCGATCCTCGACGTGATCGAGGAACGCTGCGGCGGCGAATTCGGAAAAATCGAGGACGTGATCTCGCGCGAGGAGCTTGCCGAACACGCGAACACCTACAAGAAGATCGCGGGCTTCGCGGTCGACACGCTCAACGCCGCGCCGGAGATTATTCCGGAAGGGGCGAGGGCGTGGAGTTGAGGGAGCGCTTCCTGCCCGCGCGCTGTCCGCCGTCATTGCGAGCGGAGCGAAGCAATCCAGAGCCGAGTTGCGACACCTGGATATCTTCGTCGCAAAATCCGAAGTCGGATGTATCCGACTTCGCAAAACGCTCCTCGCAATGACGGCATTCGCCTACGACCCCGGAACGCCAACCCGAATCCGCTGCGAAAAGTCCGGCGCGTCGTTCGCCGCCTTGGCGCGCTCGGCGATATGCGCGAGACGCTTCAGCTCGTCGAGCGGCGCCTTCTTCGACAGCGCGTCGTTCTCGTGCAGATAGTCCGGCAGATAGCCGTTGATGACCAGCCGCCAGTCGAGCGGCACGGGCTTGCCGATCGCCTTCACCAGTCCCGCGACCGTCGTCGTGCAATTGGTCGTGAGAGAATTGTAGAAGCGCGGCTCCTTCGCCAGCGCATTGGCGTCCTGCACGTAGATCATCAGCAGCGCGCGCATCGTTTCCGGATACACGTCGAGGCGATACATCTGCACGTCCTCGCCCCGTACGTTCGAACGCACGCGCACGACGTCGCGCTCGGTCGCCGCGACGATGGCGAGCGGATCGGTCTTGAAGAGATCGGCGAGCGGCGAGAATTCGCCGCCCTTCAGCCGCTTCACCTCGATCGACCATGCGATCTGCTCACCGTCTTCGAAACCGAAACTCGTGATCACATGCGCCATGCGCGGCCCGTCCCAATAGGACAGGAACAGGTCGAGCGTGCGCAACTTGGTCAGATCGTAGGTCTTGCTCGTCCAGCGCTCGGTGAAATCCGCATCGCTGCGCCAGTCGAAATCTCTGATGTCGGTCAATGTCAGCAGATCGCCGTCGAGTTTGCCCGTCGTCTGGCGCGCGACGTCTGGCGCGAAATTCGCGGACCCTGGCGGCGCGATCGTGCTCCACCAGGCAAGCAGGCCGAGAAAAACCACGCCAAGACCTGCGAGCGGCCGCCAGCGCTTGCGAACCAGAAGGAAAAAGGCGGCGCCGAGCGCCAGCAACGCGAAACAGGCGGCAAGCGCAAGGCGCAGCCATTCCGGCGCCGGCGCACGAAACCACAACGCCAACGACGACCAGGCGCCGACCGGCGCGATGACGACCACAAGAAAAAGAAGCCGGCCGGCCGCCGCGAGCACGCTCAGCCCCGCAGCAGCTTCATCGCCGCCCTATGCGCGCGCGGATCGCCGGCCGCGATGATCGAGCCGCCTTGCGCCGCGTCGCCGCCGTCCCAATTCGTCACCACGCCGCCCGCGCCCTCGATGATCGGGATCAGCGCGACGATGTCATAGGCGTTGAGTCCGTCCTCGATCACCAGATCGACATGACCGGCGGCGAGCGCGCAATAGGCGTAGCAATCGCCGCCATAACGCGGCAGGCGGGCGGCGTTCTCGACGCGCATGTAGGCCTCGCGCTTTTCCGGCGCGAACAGACGCGGCGAGGTCGTCATGACCGTCGCTTCGGAAATATCCGCACAGGGCCGCGTGCGCAGCTTGCGCCGCTCCTGGCCCTGCCCGCGATGCGCCGGCCCCGTCCAGAACGCCGCCTGCCCGTCCCCGAAAAACCGTTCCCGCGTGAAAGGCTGGCTCATCATGCCGTAGCAGGCCCGGCCATTATGCTTGAGGCCGATCAGCGTGCCCCACATTGGCAGGCCGGAGATGAAGCTCTTGGTGCCGTCGATCGGATCGAGCACCCAGACATAGGGCGCATCCGCCCGCGCTGTCCCGAACTCCTCGCCGATGATTCCATGACCGGGAAACTGCGCCTCGATCAGCCGGCGCATGGCGACTTCGGCGGCATGGTCGGCTTCCGTCACCGGATCGAAGGCGCCGGCGCCCGCCTTGTTCTGCGCGCCGAGCGCGGAGCGGAAGAAAGGCATTGTCGCCTCGGCGGCCGCGTCGGCGAGCCGCGCCACGAAAGCCTCGAAATCGACCGCGTTCATGCTCGTCCTCGTCTCTGGCGCCCGTTCGCGCCGCCGTGATACCACCAATCGCGGCGTCGCCCCCGCTCGGGCGCAACAAAGCGCCGGCCGGGACGAAAACGCCAATGACTTCCACTTCGGGCGAAGCCGCGCCCCTGAAGCGCGACCGCGCCGCCTCCGGCGCGCTGATCGTCGCCGCGCTGGTCGGCATTTACATGCTCAGCCAGTTTTTCCGCAATGCGCTCGGCGTCATCGGCCCCGATCTCGCCAAAGCCTTCGACCTCGACGCCGCCCGGCTCGGTTTCCTGTCCTCGATCTTCTTCCTCTCTTTCGCCCTCGCCCAGATTCCGCTCGGCATGGCGATCGACCGCTGGGGCCCGCGCCCGGCCATGCTGGCGACCGCCGCGCTGATGATCGGTTCGACCATCCTGTTCGCGCTCGCCCGCAATTATCTGGAGCTGGCGCTCGCCCGCATGCTGATGGGCTTCGGCTGCTGCTCCTTTCTGATGGCGCCGCTCGCCCTCTACGCGGAGCGCTTTCCGCCGGAAAAATTCTCGACCATCACCGGAATCCACATCGGCGGCGGCTCCTTCGGCATGCTGGCGGCGACCGCGCCGCTCGCCTGGCTGGCGGGCTCGGTCGGCTGGCGCAATTCCTTCCTGACCGCGGCCGTCGTCGCCACGATCATGGCGACCTGCGTCCTTTTGTTTGCCCACGAGACGCCCGAAACGCTCGCCCGGCGCCGCGCGCGCTCGGAGACGTTGGCGCAGGCCGCGGCCGGCGTCGTCGCCGCCACGCGCATTTCGGGCTTCTGGCGCATGTTCTTCATCCAGGCCGCGACCTATTCGGCCTTCGCCTCGATCATCGGCCTGTGGATCGGCCCGTGGCTCGCGCAGGTCTACGGCCTGCCGCTCGAATCGCGCGGCCGCATGACCCTGATCCTGGCGGTGGCGCAGATCGCCGGCCTGTTCTTCTGGGGCGCCTCCGATCGCTGGCTGGCGAGCTACCGCCGCCCGGCGCTGATCGGCGTCCTGCTGGCGCTGGCGACCCTGGCGGCCGGCGCGCTCGTCTCGCTGCCGGCCGCCGCGCTGCCCGTGTTCATGGCGGCCTTTGGCTTCTTTTTTGGCGTCACCCCGGTCCTGACCGCGCAGGGCAAGGCGCTCTTCCCGCGCGAACTGACCGGCCGCGGCATGACGCTCATCAATACCGGCGTCATCGGCGGGGCCTTCGCCCAGCAGGCCTTCACCGGCTTCGTGATCGAGGCCTTCGGCTCGAAAATTGTGGAGGGCGTGCGCATCTATCCGCCCGAAGCCTTCCGGCTGGTCTACGGCCTGCTGGCGCTGCAGCTGGCCATCGCCTGCTTTTTCTACTTGCGCGCGCCTGACCTGCATCCCGAGCGCGACTGAGCCCGGCGCGTGCGGCGCCCTGCCGCAGGAGATTCACATTCAGATATCTTGATATTGCATCAGCAAACTGGCATAGTCCGGACATGCCCTCTTTGGGCGTTTCCTCCCAAGACTTGGCCGCTGGCTCACGCTGGCGGCCTCTTTATTTTCGGGGGTCGCCCATCTTCGGCGGATCGAAGAGCCTATTCCGCCGCCGCCCGCCAGCAGGCGAGGCCGCCCGCGCAATCGGCGAGCGCCTGGGCCATTGCGGTCAGGTCCTCGGCAAGCTGGGCGAAGCGGGGCGATTTGTGGAAGGTCGTCTCGTTCATGTAGACGGCGCGATTGATCTCGATCTGCAGCGCGTGCACATGCGAGGCCGGATGGCCGTAATGCTCGGTGATGAAGCCGCCGGCATAGGGCTTGTTGCGCAGAACCCGATAGCCGCGCGCCCTGAGCGCTGATTCCGCCGCCACGGTCAGTTCCGGGTCGCAGCTGGTGCCGAAACGGTCGCCGAGCACGATATCCGCCTTGCCGCCCGACGATCCCGAGACGCCCGCGACATGCGAGGGCATGGAATGGCAGTCGAGCAGGACCGCGACCCCGAAGTCCTTGAGCGTCCGCTGCGTCAGGCGACGCAGCGCCGCATGATAGGGCCGGTAGCCCGCCTCGATCCGGTGCAGCGCCTCGGCCACCGGCATGCGGCGCGCGTAGATTTCCTGGGATTCCGCGACGAGGCGGGCGATCGTGCCGAGCCCGGCCGCCACCCGCAGCGAGCGCGTGTTGACATGCGCCGGCAGCTTGCCCTCGAACATGCGCGGATCGAGCTCGAACGGCTCCCGGTTGACGTCGAGATAGGCGCGCGGGAAGCGCGCCCGCGCCATCGGCGCGCCGAGCGCGATCGCGCCGGAAAAAAGTTCGTCGACAAAGGCGTCTTCGGAGCGGCGCAGCGTCGCCCCGTCCAGCCGCGAGGAGGCGAGGAACCGCCGCGGATAGACCGAACCCGAATGCGGCGACGACAGAACGAGCGGGCAGGCCGCGCCGACCGGCTCGACGATCTCGACGGGCGTGGCGAGTTCCGGCTCGAGTGCGGCCGTTTCGCCCGTTTCCCCGGAAATGATGGTCCGACCGCCCGCCACGCGCGCTTCGCTCCTGCTTCGGCGAATATAATGTGCCAGCGCCCGCCCCGCCTGTCCACGGGCGAAGAAGTGAGCCCGGCGAGGCGTTTGGCTTGTCTTTCAGTGTGCGGTTTCACTCGTTTTTTACACAATTTGGGCTCTATGAATCGTCTGCAACGAGGTTGAGATGACCGAATCGCCCGCCAATCCCTTGAAGATCCTGCTCGCCGAAGACGACAACGACATGCGCCGCTTCCTCGTGAAAGCGCTGCAGAACGCGGGCTACGACGTCATTTCCTTCGATAACGGCCTCTCCGCCTACAACCGCCTGCGCGAAGAGCCTTTCGAACTGCTGCTGACCGACATCGTCATGCCGGAGATGGACGGAATCGAGCTCGCCCGCCGGGCGACCGAGCTCGACCCCGACATCAAGGTCATGTTCATCACCGGCTTCGCCGCCGTGGCGCTGAACCCCGACAATAACGCCCCCAAGCAGGCGAAAATTCTCTCGAAACCCTTCCACCTGCGCGACCTCGTGACCGAGGTGCAGCGGCTGCTGGCGGCCTGATATCCAAATTCTTGGGAGCGGCTTGCGCGGCGTCGCGCGAGCCATTATACCCCGGCTCACTTTCGCCGGCCCGGCCGGCTGAGGGCGCGTAGCTCAGCGGGAGAGCACTACGTTGACATCGTAGGGGTCACAGGTTCAATCCCTGTCGCGCCCACCATTCATGTCCCAATTCATTCTGTCGACCGCGAAGCGCCTTCGGGCGCTTTTTGTTTGTCGTCCGCTCCGGCTAGGCTGCCGCCGTCACGGGAGGAGCGCATGGCCGCCTACATCATCTTCGACGTCGAAATCCGCGACATGGCCCGCTATCAGGACTTCATGACGGCGGTGAAACCCGCCCTGGAAGCCGCTGGCGCGCGCTACCTCGTGCGCGGCGGGCCGCACGAGGTCTACGAGGGCGACTGGTCGCCGCGCCGCCTCGTCGTGCTCGAATTCCCCTCGAAACAAGCTGCGGAAACCTTCTACCACGGCCCCGTCTATCAGGGGCTCAAGGCCATTCGCAATGAGTGCTCTTCGGCAAATCTTGTCCTCGTCGAGGGCGTCTGACAGCCATGCTCGCGGCGAATTGATTCCCCTGACGCGAGGTAGCATTCTAGGCGCATCAGATTCTCGGGGAGACAGGAATGGCGGGCGGAAACGGTTCGGGAGCGCCGGGGGCAAAGCGGAAACTCCGCTCGCAACTCTGGTTCGACAATCCCGAAAATCCCGGCATGACAGCGCTCTATATCGAGCGCTACCTCAATTTCGGTCTTACGCGCGGAGAACTTCAGTCCGGCAAGCCGATCATCGGCATCGCGCAGACGGGTTCTGACCTCTCGCCCTGCAACCGTCACCACCTCGACCTCGCCAAGCGCGTGCGCGAGGGCATCGTGGCGGCCGGCGGCATCGCCTTCGAATTCCCGGTCCATCCGATTCAGGAGACCGGCAAGCGCCCGACGGCGACGCTCGACCGCAATCTCGCCTATCTCGGCCTCGTCGAACTGCTCTACGGCTATCCGCTCGACGGCGTGGTGCTGACGACCGGCTGCGACAAGACCACGCCCGCCTGCATCATGGCGGCGGCCACCGTGAACATTCCGGCGATCGTGCTCTCCGGCGGGCCGATGCTCAATGGCTGGTGGCGCGGCCAGCGCGCGGGCTCTGGCACCGTCGCCTGGAAGGCGCGCGAGGAACATGCCGCCGGCCGCATGAGCGAAGCCGAAGTCATGGACGCGGTGACGGCCTCGGCGCCTTCCGTCGGCCATTGCAACACGATGGGCACGGCTTCCACCATGAACGCGCTGGCCGAAGCGCTCGGCATGAGCCTGCCGGGCTGCGCCGCCATCCCCGCGCCCTATCGCGAGCGCGGCCAGATCGCCTACGAGACCGGCAGGCGCGCCGTCGAGATCGTCTGGGAGGATCTGAAACCCTCCGACATCATCACCCGCAAGGCGCTGGAAAACGTCATCGTCGCCAATTCGGCGATCGGCGGCTCCACCAATGCGCCGATCCACATCAACGCGATTGCGCGCCATGTCGGCGTCGAACTGAACGTGGAGGACTGGGAGACGGTCGGCCACAAGGTGCCGCTGCTCGTCAACATGCAGCCTGCAGGCTTCTATCTCGGCGAGGAATATTTCCGCGCCGGCGGCCTGCCCGCGGTCATGAACGAACTGATGAAGCGCAAGCTGATCCACGAGGATGCGCTCACCATCAACGGCAGGACGATGGGCGACAATTGCCGGGGCCGCGAGGTCACGGATAATGACGTCATCAAGCCGATCGACAAGCCGATGCTGGAGGATGCGGGCTTCATCATCCTCAAGGGCAATCTGTTCGACAGCGCGGTCATGAAGACCTCGGTCATCTCGAAGGAGTTCCGCGACCGCTATCTCTCGAACCCCAAGGACCCCGAAGCCTTCGAGGGCCGCGCCATCGTCTTCGAGGGTCCCGAGGATTACCATCACCGCATCGACGATGAAGCGCTTGGCATCGACGAGCATTGCCTGCTCTTCATTCGCGGCACGGGGCCGATTGGCTATCCCGGCGGCGCGGAAGTGGTGAACATGCAGCCGCCGGCCGCCCTCATCAAACGCGGCATTCTCTCGCTGCCCTGCATCGGCGACGGCCGGCAATCGGGAACGTCGGGCTCGCCCTCCATCCTCAACGCCGCGCCGGAGGCGGCAGTCGGCGGCGGTCTCGCATTGCTGCGCACCAATGACATGGTGCGCATCGACCTGAAGAAGCGCACGGCCAACATCCTGATCTCGGACGTGGAGCTAGTGCAACGCCGCGCCGAATTGCAGAAGCGCGGCGGCTTCCCTTATCCGAAGAGCCAGACGCCCTGGCAGGAAATTCAGCGATCGATGGTGGCGCAATTCGATGAGGGCATGGTTTTGAAACCCGCGGTCGAGTTCAAGGACGTGGCGCACGTCTCGCCCGTGCCGCGGGATAATCATTGACACCACGGCCGTCATGCCCGGGCTTGTCCCGGGCATCCACGCCGTCGAGCGCTGCAAGGACTGGAGAACAGTCGTGAATAGCAGAGCAACGCGCGCTGTTGCGGAGGGGCGTGGATGGCCGGGACAAGCCCGGCCATGACATCTTCCGCCCCCATCGGTCCGCCCGTCGACGCGACGCCAGCGCCGCGCCCGGAACGGCGCGCGTTCGACGGCGCGCATATTCGCCTCGAACCGCTGACGGCGGCCCATGCCCGCGATCTCTATTCGGCGACACACGGCGACGACGCGCGAGACATCTGGCGCTACCTCTTCACCGGCCCTTATGCGGATATCGCGAGCTTCGAAGCCTGGTGCGCAACGGCCGCGCAATCCGCCGATCCCGTGCACTGGGCCGTGATCGACAAATCTGGCAAAGCCGTCGGCGCGCTGACCCTCATGCGCATCGATCCGCCCAATCGCGTCATCGAGATCGGCGGCATCACATTCGGGACGCCGCTGCAGCGCACGACCGGTTCGACCGAGGCGATCTATCTGCTGGCGCGCTACATTTTCGACGAGCTCGGTTATCGCCGCTTCGAATGGAAGTGCAACGACCTCAACGCGCCGTCGCGGCACGCGGCGATGCGGCTCGGCTTCTCCTACGAAGGCCTGTTTCGCCAGCACATGATCGTCAAGGGCCGCAACCGCGACACCGCATGGTTCGCCATGCTCGACAGCGAATGGCCTGCGCGGCGCGCCGCCTTCGAGACCTGGCTGGCGCCGGGCAATTTCGATGCGAACGGTCGACAACGGATAAGCCTGGGCGAACTCATGGGCGCGGGAGGGTTGGGATGATACTCAAACGTGCGAACGAGAATGATCTGGATGCGCTGGTCGCTTTGCAACGCGCGGCCTATGCCGAAAACGAAGAGATTCTGGGCGCGACGCCGATTCCCTTGCAGGCGGACTACGCGCAGATTCTAAACGACATGGAAGTCTGGTTCGCGGGCAGCCGCAGCGATCCCGACGGCGCGCTGATCCTCCAGTTCCGTCCCGACGACATGCTGATCTGGAGCATTTCGGCGCATCCCCGCGCGCGCGCAACCGGCGTCGGGCGCGGCCTGCTCGCGATTGCGGAAAAGCGCGCGCAGGACGAGAAGCGCAAGGTGATCCGCCTCTATACCGCCAGCGTCTATCTCAAGAACCTCGGCTGGTACGCGCGCCACGGCTTCGTCGAGGAATCGCGTGAGACGCTGGCCGACCGGATCGTCGTCCACATGATCAAGAAACTGGATTAGGGAGAAAAGAATGTCGGGCAGGCTGAAGGGCAAGATCGCTTTCTGCACGGCGGCGGGCGCCGGCATCGGTCAGGCGACGGCGCTGCGCTTTCTGGAGGAAGGCGCCCAAGTGATCGCGACCGATCTCAACGAGGCAAGCCTCGCGCCGCTGAAGGGCGCCGATTGCCGCAAGCTCGACGTGCTCTCGACCGACGCCGTCAATGCAATGGCGAAAGAGATCGGCGGCGTCGACATTCTCTTCAATTGCGCAGGCTTCGTGCATCACGGCTCGGTCCTGACGACGAGCGACGCGGACTGGGATTTCTCGTTCGATCTCAATGTAAAATCGATGCACCGCACGATCCGCGCTTTCCTGCCCAGCATGATCGCGCGCGGCGGCGGTTCGATCGTCAATATTTCCTCGATCGCGTCGTCCGTACGCGGCCTCCCGAACCGCCATGTCTACGGCGCGTCGAAGGCCGCCGTCATCGGCCTCACCAAGGCGGTCGCCGCCGACTTCATCGGCAAGAACATCCGCTGCAACGCCATCGGGCCGGGCACGGTGCAGAGCCCCTCGCTCGACGAACGCATCAAGGCGCTGGCGGCCAACAACGGCATCACGGAACAGGCGGCGCGCGAAAGCTTCGTCGCGCGCCAGCCGATGGGACGCCTCGGCACGGCGCGCGAAATCGCCGACATCGCCCTGTATCTGGCGTCCGACGAAGCCGCCTTCACGACCGGCCAGATGTATATGGTCGACGGCGGCATGACGATTTGAGAAGCTGACCCGATGTCAGCGCGAGACCAGTTCCACGCGCACGGGCGCGACGCCCGAGGCCTTCATGCCGAGCACGCCGGCCGCGCCCGTCGACACGTCGACGATCCGGCCGCGCACGAAGGGGCCGCGATCATTGACCGTCACGACGACGGAGCGCTTGTTGCGCAGGTTGGTCACGCGGATTTTCGAGCCGAACGGCAGGGTGCGGTGCGCGGCGGTCAGATGGCCGACATGGCCGCCGCTCGCGGTGCGGCCGCGGCCGCCGTAGTAGGACGCCTTGCCGGTCCACGCGGCTTCCGCCGCGCCGCTGGCGAGCATGGTCATGGCAAGAATAAGCACAGTCTTTTTCAACAGATTCTCCTGATGGGTCGGGGGTTCCCAGCCGGGAGGCGTCTGTTGAATGGCGGATGCGGGCAGAATGCGGCGAGGCCTGTCGTATTTTCGTCCAATAGAAGCGAGCAACGCCTCGCCGGAATAGCCTCATCTCGCACTTGCGTAATCTTTACAGAGCTTTGGACGGCACGAGATATGTCGTTGCGAAATTGTCACAGAACTCGGAAAACAGGGGGAATGCGATGAAAGTGCTCGTCACCGGCGCCGCCGGCATGATCGGCCGCAAATTCTGCCAGCGGCTCGCCCGCGACGGCGCGATTGGCGGCAAGCCGGTCACGGCGCTGCACATGGTCGACATTGTCGCAGCCGGCGACCTGCCGGGGGCGAGCTTCGCGGTCGCCAGCGAGGCCGCCAATATCGCCGACCGCGGCCTCGCCCCGCGCCTGATCGCCGACCGCCCCGATCTGATCGTGCATCTGGCGGCGATCGTCTCGGGCGAGGCGGAAGTCGATTTCGACAAGGGCTATGCCGTCAACCTCGACGGCACGCGCTATATTTTCGATGCGATCCGCGCCGAGAACATCCTCTCGAACGGCGAATACAAGCCGCGCGTCGTCTTCTCGTCGTCGATCGCCGTCTTCGGCGCGCCTTTCCCCGACCCGATCCCCGACGAATTCCACCTGACGCCGCTGACCAGCTACGGCGCGCAGAAGGCCTGCGGCGAGTTCATGCTCGCGGACTTTACGCGCAAGGGCTTCTTCGACGGCGTCGGCCTGCGTTTTCCCACCATCTGCGTGCGCCCCGGCAAACCGAATGCCGCCGCCTCGGGCTTCTTCTCCAACATCATCCGCGAGCCGCTGGTCGGCCAGAAGGCGGTCCTGCCCGTGCCGGAAACCGTGCGCCACACGCACGCCACGCCGCGCGCCGCTGTCGACTTCATCCTGCACGCCGCAACCATCGACGGCGAAAAAATCGGCCCGCGCCGCAATCTGTCCATGCCCGGCGTCTGCGTGACGGTCGGCGAACAGATCGAGGCGCTGCGCCGCGTCGCCGGCGCGACCGCCGTCTCGCTGATCGAGCGCAGGCCGGATGAAGCGATCATCAAGATCGTGTCGGGCTGGCCGGAACGTTTCGAGGCGCGCCGCGCCCGCGAACTCGGATTCGTCGCCGAAACCTCGTTCGACGACATCATCCGCGCGCATATCGCCGACGAACTGGGCGGCAAGGTGGGCGGGTGACACGTCCCTTCCTTCTCCCGCTTGCGGGAGAAGGTGTCATGCGAAGCATGACGGATGAGGGCCGCGTCAATACACGCGCGTCCGCCGCATTCGCGGCGCCCTCGCCCGACCTCGCTTCGCGCGGCCACCCTCTCCCGCGCAGCGGGAGAGGGATTCAGCCTTCTCACATCTTCCTGAAGCCGAGCTTCTTGCCGCCCTCTTTCGCGTCCTTCTGCCAGGACTGGTCTTCCGTATATTCGAAATTGGCGTGATGGCCCTTGCGGGCGCGCAGTATCAGGCGCCCGCCGGAGAAGGACCAACCCACCGGATCGAATACGACGATCCCGTTGTCGCGGCAGGCCGGCGCGAGCTGCGCCTTGCCGCCGGGATGCAGCGTCAGCATGCAGCCTGTGTCCTTGTTCGTCTCGCGCAGAATCGAATAGCGGCCCGGAATTTCGCCCGCCGGCACGCTCGGGCCCCGCGCCGCGTGCTGGGCCTGCGGCGCGCGCTGCGGCTTGCGCGGCTCGTTGGCCGCGACCAGCGCGTAATATTCGCCCCTGGCGCCTTTCGCGGTCAGTTCGCCATTGTCCGAGGCGAAAGCCAGAACAGAGGCGCCGCCCTTGTCGAGCAATTCGATCCGGTCAGGCCCCTGCAGTTTCCAGCCGGCGACCTTGGCGACGCCTGGCATCGCATGACGACAGCCGGGCGGAATTCCGATCGCGCGCCCCTGCCCGCGCGCTTCCGACCGCAACTGGATCGTGCATTCGCGACCTGCGCCCTGGCTCAGCCGCCACACTCCGGTCGCGCTCTGCTCGCTCTTGGCGTCGAGCGCCAGCGCCGGCGAAGCCGCCAGGATAGCTATCGCCAGCCACGCCTTGCGGGGAGCCCGTACCCTAGCGAATTCGGACAGGCGTTTCATTGATGACCCCCTCCTTGTCGTGCGCCCCTCAGAACGCGCGCCGTGTTGCCGGCCACGGCGTTTCGGCGACAGGCGTCAATGGCCCACGGCCGCTAATGAATGACTTCAAATTGTCGACGACGAGCTGCCCCATCGCGTCACGCGTATGTTTCGTGCCCGATCCGACATGCGGGAGCAAGACCACATGCTCCATTTCAATCAATTCCCGCGGCACATTTGGCTCATCAGCGTAAACATCAAGACCCGCCGTGAGTATCGTGCGGTCGCGCAAAGCCGCGATCAGCGCCTCCTGGTCGCATACCGAGCCGCGCGCGACATTGATGAATATGCCGTTCGGCCCAAGCGCCTCCAACACCTCGGCATTGACCAGATGCTTCGTCTCCGGCCCGCCCGGTGTGATCGCCACGAGAATGTCGCAGGCGCGCGCCATGCCGGCGAGCGTCGGGAAATACAGATAGGGCGCGTCATCCTGCGCGCGACGGCTATGATAAACGACTTTCATGCCGAAAGCTTCCGCGCGCCGTGCGATCGTGCGGCCGATGCGCCCGAGCCCGAGAATGCCGAGCGTGCGACCGCGCAGCGAGGCGGTCAGCGGAAACGGCGCCTTGAGCCAACGGCCCTCGCGCAGGTAGCGGTCCGCCTGCGGCAGCTGCCGCACGGCGCTGAGGATCAGCCCGAATGTCGTATCGGCGACCTCGTCATTGAGCACGTCGGGCGTATTCGTGACCACGATGCCGTGCTTGCCCGCCCAATCCGCGTCGATATGGTCGTAGCCGACGCCGAACGACGAGACGATTTCGAGCTTGGGAAGACGGCTCAGGATGTCGCCGTCGATCCGCGCGTGGCCGCCGCCGGTCGCTATCCCGCGGACACGCGGCGCGATCCCGGCCAGCGTCTTGTCGCGATCCGGCGCCTCCCACAATTTGTGCAGCCGGGAACAGGCCGCGACGCCGTCCACCACCAGCGGCGGCATCGGGCTGAACATCAGGGTT
>JACKJE010000019.1 GCA_020638135.1 Methylobacteriaceae bacterium
CGGCGGTGAAGAGCGAGACGTCGGTATAAATCTTCGCGGTGACCGGGTGATAATTGCCCGTGCCGATGTGGCAGTAGGTCACGAGCGAGCCGCCCTCGCGCCTGACCACCATCGACAGCTTGGCGTGCGTCTTCAATTCGATGAAGCCGAAGACGACCTGCACGCCCGCGCGTTCGAGGTCGCGCGACCAGCGGATATTGGCCTCCTCGTCGAAACGCGCCTTGAGTTCGACCAGCGCGGTCACGGACTTGCCGGCTTCCGCCGCCTCGATCAGCGCGCGCACGATCGGGCTGTCGGACGAGGTGCGGTAGAGCGTCTGCTTGATCGCGACGACCTGCGGGTCGCGCGCGGCCTGCTGCAGAAATTGCACGACCACGTCGAAGGATTCGTAGGGGTGGTGGACGATCAGGTCCTTCTGCTTGATCGCCTGCAGGCAGTCGCCGCCGTTTTCGCGCACACGTTCCGGGAAGCGCGGATTGTAAGGGCGGAATTTGAGCTCCGGCCGGTCGAGCGCGATGATCTGCGAGAGATCGTTGAGCGCCAGCATGCCGTCGAGCACGAATATCTGGTCGGCTTCGACCTCCAGCTCCTCGCAGACGAAGGCGCGCAATTCCTCGGGCATGGTCGATTCCATTTCGAGACGGATCGCCGAGCCGCGGCGGCGGCGCTTCAGCGCCGTCTCGAACAGGCGCACGAGGTCTTCGGCCTCTTCCTCCACTTCGAGGTCGCTGTCGCGGATCACGCGGAACAGGCCCTTGCCGACGACCTCGTGGTCCGGGAACAGACGCCTGGAATGCATGAGGATCAGCGTTTCCAGCGGGATGAACTGCGTTGGCCCGCCGCCGCCCACGATCTCGGGGATGCGCACGAAGCGGTCGACCTTGTTGGGCATGCGCACGAGCGCGGTGCGCAATTGCTTGTCCTTCTCGCCGGCCAGCTCCAGCGCGAGGGTGAAGCCGAGATTGGGGATGAAGGGGAAGGGATGGGCGGGATCGACCGCCAGCGGGGTCAGGACCGGGAAGACGTTGAGGACGAAATAATCCTCCAGCCACGCCCGCTGCGCCTTGGTCAGCTCCTCCGTCTCGGCGATGACGATGCCGGCGGCGGCAAGTTCGGGCCGCAATTCACGCCAGCGCCGCATCTGCTCGGCGGCGAGCAGGGCGACGCGCTCGTGAATCTTGCCGAGCTGCTGGGCGGGCGTGAGCCCGTCCTGCGAGCGCTCCTCGACGCCCGAGCGCATCTGGCCGCGCAGACCGGCGACGCGGACCATGAAGAATTCGTCGAGATTGTTGGCGGAGATCGTCAGGAAGCGCAGCTGTTCGAGCAACGGATGATTGCGGTTCGACGCTTCCAGCATCACGCGGCGGTTGAATTCCAGCCACGACAATTCGCGGTTGATGAAGCGCGCCGGCGAGACCGCGAGTTCGGCCGGACGTTCGGCGAGGTCGCCGATGTCGTCCATAACGTGAATGTCGGCGACCGACTTCACCTGGCTTGCGGGTTCATGCTGAAGGTCGGCGTCTGTCTCGCTGGTCATGGTCCTGGTCCGGTCGCTGGACTCTCGCGAGTCTCCATGGCGGATTTTCGTTACAGTTCTTCATCGCTGGCAAGTCGGTTGCTGGCGAGTCTGGCGATCACATCGGCCGCCAGGCCCCGCCCGACCGCCCTGCCCCGAGCCAGCGCCTCGGCGTCCAGCGCCGCCACGATGGCGCGCGCGGCGTCGAGCGAGCGGTCGATGCGCAGGGCGATATAGTCGATCACATTCGCCTCGACGGCGAGTTGCCGATCCTCGAACAATTTGACGAGTACCGCCCGCACGAGGTCGTCGGTCGGCGGCTCGATATGGGCGACGGGCGCGCGGCGCAGGCGCGAGCGCAGGTCTGGCAGGCGCACGCCCCAGCCTTCGGGTTCGGCCTGGCCGGTCATCAGCATGGTCGCGCGAGATTCCTGCACGAGGTTGAACAGGTGAAACAGGCCCTGCTCGTCGGCGACGCCGTCGGCGCCCTCGAGAAGGATGTGGCGACCGTAGAAGTCGCCGAGATCGGCGCCAGCGCTGACCGCCTCCGGCGGTACGAGCACGGCCTGGGCGCGGCGCGCCCAGATCGCCGCCAGATGGCTCTTGCCCGCGCCCCGCGCGCCGACCAGCGCCAGCGCGGGATCGGGCCAGGCGGGCCACGACAGGACGAGCGCGTGGGCGGCGGCGTTGGACGGCGCGATCAGGAAGTCGTCGTCGCCGTAGCGCGGCTGCGGCGCGAATTCGAAAGCAAGCTGCGGTGCGGCCGGCCGCGCCCCGTCCCCCGGACCCGTCGCGCTCATGGCTGGTTTTCGGCCTCGGCGTCTTCGCCGAGATAGAACGGGCTCAGGCGGTAGCGGGCGAAGAAGAAGCGCAGGAGCACGCCGAGCGCGGCGGCGACCGGCACGGCGACGATCAGCCCGGTGAAGCCGAACAGCGACCCGGAAGCCAGAAGCGCGAACATCAGCCAGACCGGATGCAGGCCGACGGATTCGCCGACGAGTTTCGGCGAGAGCACGTTGCCCTCGAGGAATTGGCCAGACGCCACGACGCCGAGCGCCATCGCCAGCATCGTCCAGTCCGGCCAGCCCTGCACCAGCGCGACAATGGCGGAGACGACCAGCGCGCTCAGCGAGCCGACATAGGGGATGAAACTGAGAAAGCCCGCGGAAATGCCGATCAGGAAGCCGTAGTTGAGGCCGATCAGCGTCAGGCCAAGGCCGTACCACAGGCCCAGAAACAGGCAGACCAGGGATTGCCCGCGCAGGAACCCGGCGAGCGCGGCGTCGACGTCGCCGGCCAGCTTGCTGACTTCCGAAAGGTAGCGCGGCGGCACGAGCGACTTCACAGCGTCGATCATGTGGTTCCAGTCGACGAGGATGTAGAAGGCGACGACCGGCGTCACGACGACGAGCGACAGCAGGCCGACCAGCGCGGCGCCGCCTGTTATCAGCGACTTGGCGAAGCCGCCGAGCCATTTGGCGGCGTCGCCGGCGAAATCGCCGAAGGCCTTCTGCAGGTCGCCGGGGCCTCCGGCGCCGAGCCCGAGCTTGGCCGCGAGATCGCCGCCCCAGGAGGTTTCGAGCAGCTTGGCGCTCCAGTCCGAGACGAGCGCCTGCAAGCGCAGCACGATCTTCGGCAGGTTCTCGCTGAAGGCCGACAATTGGTGGCCCAGGATCGGGCCGATCAGGATGAGCGCCAAGACGACGACGATCAGGGATATGCCGAGAATGAACAGGGCCGCGCCGAGCCGGTTGAGACCGAGGCGCTCCAGTTTTTCGGCGACGGGATCGAGCAGGTAGCCGAGCGCGATGCCGGCGACGAAGGGCATCAGAACGCCCGAGAAAAGGTAGAGGAACAGGGCGACCGCAGCGATCGCGGCGAGCCAGGGCGCGATGTCGGCCAGACGCGGGCCGCGCCCGACGATAGCGCTGCGCGTCGGGGCGGGCGCCGTTTGCGTTACTGGCCCATGTGCCTGATCCATGGGCCCAGATAGGCGCCGGCCGAAGCCAGCGTCAATGCCGCCACGATGTAGGTCGTTGGCCAGAACCAATATTCGCCGGAAAAGCCGAAGGCCTTGGCGCCCAGAACAGCCGCGGCAAAGGCGATCTGCATGGTCGTGTTGACCTTGGAGACATAGAGCGGTCGGATTTCGACGGGTTTGTCGAACAGCCAGGCGACGATGACGCCGCCGAGGATCATGACGTCACGCGAGACGACGAGGATCGCGAGCGTGGCGGGAATGGCGAGCGCGACCCCGAGCGCGACATAGATCGACATCAGCAGCGCCTTGTCGGCGAGCGGATCGAGAAAGGCGCCGAGCTCGGTGCGCAGGTCGAAGGTCTTTGCGAGCCAGCCGTCGGCGGCGTCCGAAACGCCCGCGAGCAGGAATACGAAAAAGGCCTCCCGCCACTCGCCGGCGACGATCATTGAGACGATGACCGGAACGAGCAGCAGCCGGCCAATGGTGATGATATTCGGCAGGCTGCCGAAATTGCGGATACTCAAGCGCTTCCCCATGCGCAGACGCCGCCTGCCCGCGCCCGCGCCTGTCCTGCGCATTTAGCAGGCGCCGCGCGCCCGGGGTCAAGCGACCATAGACGGGGCGGTTCGCCAATCATCTCATGCGTTTGAGTTCTTCCGCGATGGCGACGTATTCGCGCAGCGAGCCATTGGTGCGGGTCGGGTCCTTCGGGCAGGCGTCCGCTCCCTTTTCGAACAGCGCCTTCGCGCGCGTCCGTTCGCCTTTGGCGAGCGCCAGTTCGCCGAGATAGAAATAGATGTTGCAGCGGCGCTCGGAATCCTCGGCAGCGAGCCGCAGCAGGCGCTCATCCGATGCGCCGGCTTTCAGATATTCGGCGACCAGGCCGATCCAGTTCTGGCGCGGCAGTTTCTTCGTATCCTCGACGAGGCGGTCGAGCGCGTCGGTCTGGCCGAGCCGGGCGCGCGCCAGAAAGGTCCAGGCGGCGGCGTTCGGGTTGATCGTTGCGCCCGTGGCGAGATCGGGCGCGGCTGCGGCGAAGTCCTGCAGGAAGAATTCGGAATAGCCGCGCGCGACCAGCGCCTCCACGTTGTCGCTCTCATTGGCGAGAATCTTGTCGTAGTCGGCGATCGCGTCGCGGAACCGGCCGAATTCCTGCATCAATCCGCCGCGATTGAGCAGGAGGTCGACATCGGTGGAGCCGGTCGCGACCGCCGCGTCATAGTCGAGGAGCGCGGCGGAGAATTCCGCGACGTCGAACAATATGTCCCCACGCAGCCGGTGCGCGAGGGCGTTGGCGGCATCGCGCGACAGGATTGCGGAATAATCGTCGAAGGCGAGCTTCAGCTGGCCGAGCTTGGCGGCAAGACCGGCGCGGGTCAGCCGCGCGGCGGGGTCGCAGGGATCGAGGCTGACGGCCTTGTCGAGCGATTCGAGCGCAGCCCCATAATCACCGCCGGCAGCCTCGGCCGAGCCACGCCATTGCCAGGCGAGCGCGTTGCGCGGCTCCCTCTCGGTGGTCGCGCGCAGGTGCATGATCAGCGCGAAGGGGCTGCTTTCGGCCTTGCGCATCTTTTCGGCCTCGATCATCGCGGCCGAGGGCGCGGGCTGGCGATAGTCGCAGGTCTGCGCGGCGGCGGCGGCGCCGATCGACAGCGCCAGGCAAATGGACAGGGTCCGCAACATTTCGGGTCTCCTCGCCCATTCATACGCCACGGCGGCGCAGGGCGCCTGTGCGCGGCTTCACGCGCCGGCCCGCGACGCCTTGCCAGCGCCGCCGCGACCCGATAATCCCGCCGCAAACCCGGGGATAGCCATGCAGGACAAGCCGAAGGACGGCCTCACCTATGCGCAGGCCGGCGTCGATATCGACGCGGGGACGCGCATGGTCGAGCTCATCAAGCCGCATGTGCGCTCCACCCGCCGGTCGGGCGCCGACGGCGAGATCGGCGGCTTCGGCGGCCTGTTCGACCTGAAGGCAGCGGGCTTTTCCGATCCGTGCTGGTCGCCGCCAACGATGGCGTCGGCACCAAGGTCAAGATCGCGATCGACAGCGGCATCCACGACACGGTCGGCGTCGACCTCGTCGCCATGTGCGTCAACGATCTTGTCGTGCAGGGCGCCGAGCCCCTGTTCTTCCTCGACTATTACGCGACGGGCAAGCTCGATCCGGAAGAAGGCGCCGCTGTCGTCAAGGGTATCGCGGCCGGCTGCGTCGACGCCGGTTGCGCGCTGATCGGCGGCGAGACGGCCGAAATGCCAGGCCTTTACGCTAAGAAGGACTACGATCTCGCCGGATTCGCGGTCGGCGCGGCCGAGCGTGGCGGGTTGCTGCCGCGTGGAATTGAAACGGGCGACGTGCTGTTCGGCCTGCCCTCCTCCGGCGTGCATTCCAACGGCTTTTCGCTGGTGCGCCGGATCGTCGAGCGCACGGGGTTGAAATGGGACGCGCCGGCGCCGTTCGAGGCGGGCAAGACGCTTGCCGAAGCCCTGCTCGTCCCGACGAAAATCTACGTGCGGCCGCTGCTCGCGGCGCTGAAGGCGACGGATGCGATCCGCGCGCTCGCCCATATCACCGGCGGCGGTTTCCCCGAGAATATTCCGCGCGTGCTGCCGAAGGGGTTTGGCGTTTCCCTCGACCTCTCCGCCATTCCCGTCCTTCCCGTCTTCGGCTGGCTTGCGCGCGAAGGCGGCGTGGCGGAGAAGGAAATGCTGCGCACCTTCAATTGCGGAATCGGCATGGTGGTCGTGGTTTCGAAAGCCCGCGCCGCCGAGGGCGAGAAGGCCTTGGCCGACGCCGGCCTCGCGCCGATCCGGATCGGCGAAGTGACCGAAGCGCAGAGCGAGGAGCGCGTGACGACGCGCGGGGCGCTGAAGCTGTGACAAAGAAGCGCGTCGCCATCCTGATCTCGGGGCGCGGCTCCAACATGATGGCGCTGGCGGAAGCCGCAGCTGCGCCGGATTTTCCGGCCGAGATCGCGCTCGTCCTGTCCAACCGTCCCGACGCCGCCGGCCTCGAGTGGGCCGCTTCACGCGGCATTCGTACCGCGGCGATCGATCACAAGACCTACGGAAAGGATCGCGAAGCCTTCGAGCGGGCGATGCAGGCCGTGCTGCAAGACAATGCGATCGACCTCGTATGCCTGGCCGGCTTCATGCGCGTGCTGACGCCGTGGTTCGTGGCGCAATGGCAGGGCCGGATGCTCAACATCCACCCCGCCCTGCTGCCCTCCTATCGCGGCCTGCATACGCACGAGCGCGCGCTCGAGGACGGCGTGAAGATCCACGGCTGCACCGTGCATTTCGTCGTGCCGGAAATGGACGCAGGCCCGATCATCCTGCAGGCGGCCGTGCCGGTCGAGGATTCAGACGACGCCGAAACGCTGGCGGCGCGCGTCCTGAAGCAGGAGCACCGCATCTATCCGCAGGCGCTGGCGCTGGTCGCCGCCGGCCGGGTGCGGATATCGGGCAATCGCGTTCTCGCGAATATCTGAAGGGATATCTGGCCGCTCGCTGCCCGAGGGCCTAGTCTGCCGATGGCGACAGCGACGAAGATCGCAGCGCCGGGAGGATGACGATGTCGCTTGCCCCGCAGCCGAACGAGGAGCCGCACCCCGATTTCAATGCCGCTGAACTCGGCGCGGTCGCGCATCTCTATCGTGGCGAGTCTATCGTTCGACGATCTGGCGGACGCGCCTCGACAACACGACCAACTGGACCATCGTGACCATGGGCATCGCCCTGTCGTCGACCTATTCGAGCGCCGAGGCGTCGCCCCTTCCTCTCTTGCTCGTTGGCCTGCTCATCGCGTTCTTCCTCAACATGGAAGCGCGCCGCTATCGCTATTTCAACGTGTGGCGCGCCCGCGCGCGCTGGATGGAGACGCATCTCTATGCGCCGATCCTGCGCGGCGAAGAATACAACGAACGGTGGCGCGACGTTCTGGCGCGCGACTATACGAACCCGGTCCACCACATCAGCCTCGCGCGCGCCATGGGACGCCGGTTCAGGCGCAATTACGGATGGATATTGCTGATTCAGACCGTCGCCTATTACGGCAAACTCGCGATTCATCCGACGCCGGCGGCGAGCTTCAGAGAAATGGTTTCGCGCGCGCAGTCGGACCCGCGCCGGGCTGGGTCGTGCTGGCCGCCGGCGTCGTCTACATCGGCGGCTGGTGCGCTTTCGGCTGGTGGACCCTCACGCTGGATCGGGCCAAGCATGGCGACCGGGGCAAGAACGTCGCGATGGGCTAGAGCCCACCCAACCGCAGCAGAAACGTCTGGTGCGCGTCGATCATGATCTTCTGACCCTTCTTGTCGCCGGCTTTGGTCTTGTCGAGCGTGAAACTGTCGAAGCGATAGTGCTTCATGCCCCAGGAATCGAAGAACCAGACCGTGCGCCCGGAAATGCGGTCGACGACCGTCCAGTGATCCCAGGGTTTGCCGAGGCCGACGATCCACATTGCCCGCCCTTCGCCATGCGCATCGATGCCCTCGCGCAATCTTTCGAAGAACTCTTCGACGCTGGCAACCTTGCTGCGCATCAGCGGCGCGCCCCACAGCAGGCGGGCCTTGTGCTTCTTCTGGACCCAGGCGTCGGCGGCGCGGAACAGGCGATAGAGCGTCGGCACGCCCGTGCCGTCCCAGATGATCTGCGGGAAGAGATCGGCGACGCTCTTGCACAGAACTTCGAGAAGTTTTTCGTCCTGCTTCTCGGTATGGCCGAACATCAGTTTGCAGGCGTTGAGCGTGGCGTAGATCGCGCACAGCCCGTCGATGTCGCCCTGCTCCACTGGCGCGCGATGGCGTCGCTTGCTCATGCCTCAGGCGCTCTTGTGGATCCAGACGCGATTGTCGTGGAAAGCCGCGCCGCCGAAAGGCGCGGTGGAATCGTCGCCGGTCAATACGTTGATGCCCTGTCCATCGACGAATTTTGAATTGGGCCAGATGCCTTCCGAAATCAACACGCCCCTCTGCACGCCGTCGAACAGTCTGGCATGCAGGCGCGCCTGTCCGCGCCCGTTGCCGAGCGTGACGAGATCGCCGTCGGCGATGTCGTGCTCGGCGGCGTCAGCGGATGGAGCATCACCGTCGGCCGTTGTTCCCGCGCCAGCGATTCCGGCGTCTCGGTAAAAGAAGAGTTGAGAAAGTTTCGGGCGGGGCTGGTGGCTAGGCGGAAGGGATGGTCGTGATCCGCCTCTTCCGTCACCGTCCAATGATCCGGCAGTTGGGGCATGTCGCGCCACGGCCCGCGCGGCCCGTCATTGGCGAACGGCGTGCGGATCCAGTCAGGCTTGAAGCGGAATTTCTTGTCGGGCCAATGGAAGCCGTCGCGATAATGCGCCTTGTCGAACGGCGGCTGCGCGTCGATCCAGGTGACCTTTTCGAGCGCCTCGAGGCCGCCCCAGCCCGAATCCTTCAGCGTGCGGTCGATGAGTTCGCGCGGGCTCATGTCGAACCCGCGATGCTCGGCGCCGAGGCGTTTGGCCAGCGCGCAGATAACTTCGTGATTGGAGCGGCATTCGCCGGGCGGTTCGATCAGCTTTGGGCCGAAGCCGATATGCTGATGGCCGCCGCCGGGATAGAAATCGTCGTGTTCGAGGAACATGGTCGCCGGCAGCACGATGTCGGCGAGCTTCGCCGTATCGGTCATGAACTGCTCATGCACGGCCACGAACAGATCCTCGCGTGAAAAACCGCGCAACACCTTGTTCTGATCCGGCGCTATGCAGGCGGGATTGGTGTTCTGGATCAGCATGGCCGTCACCGGCGGTCCGCCCTTCAGCGCGTCGGCCTCTCCCGTGAGAATGGCGCCGATGCGGGATTGGTCGAGCACGCGCACGGAGCGGTCGACGACGTCCTGGCCCTCGACCACCATCTGCTTGAGATTGTAGATCGCGCCATTGTTGTGGAAGGCGCCGCCGCCTTCGTGCGCCCAGGCGCCGGTGACGGCTGCGATGCAGCTAGCCGCGTGCATGTTGACCGCGCCGTTGCGCTGGCGTGAAACCGTAGCCGAGGCGGAAGAAGGTACGTTTCGTGCGCCCGACCAGTCGCGCGAACTCCTCGATCTCGGCGACCGATGACGCCCCGTGATCGCGGGAGGCCCATTCGGGCGTGCGTGTCCGCAGATGCGCTTCCAGTTCGTCCGGCGCGTCGGTGTATTTCGCCATGAAGTCGCGATCAGCGGCGAGGCCCTCCGCCAACGAAACAGCACGCGCAGCGCAGGCAGGCGCGCCGTCCGCCAGCCGCAGGCAGAGCGCGAGATCGGCCCCTGCTCCATCATTAGCGTTGCGGTAGATCTTCGACGACGATCTTGGCGCCCATATAACACTGCCTGGTCGCGTGCGTCATCACGACCAACCTGCGTGGCACCGCATTTCGTACTGAATGACCACGCAATCGCTCTTGGCCATTTCGCGCGGATCGGGTCCGGCGAGGCGGCCCGTGCCGGCGATGTAGCCGGGCCAGGCGAGATTGACGCAGATGGTCGAATAGAAGCGCGAATATTTCTTGGCGTGGGTCAGGCGATTGATGCCGTCGCGCATCACGCGGCCCATCGTGCCCGCGTAGTAATAGGGCCAGACGCTTTCGGCGCCATGGCGCGCCTCGGCCTGAAGAAATTTTTCCTCGATCGTGTCGAGCGCCTCGTCCCAGGAAATCCGAGCGAATGCGCCAGAACCCTTCGGGCCGACGCGCTTCAGGGGATGCAACAAGCGGTCGGGTGGTGCACGCGCTGGGCGTAGCGCGCGACCTTGGCGCAGACGACGCCCGCCGTGTAGCTCTGGCTTGCCGCCCCGCGAATACGCCCGATCCGATCGGGACCGAGCACCTCGACGTCGAGCGCGCAGACCGACGGGCAATCGTGCGGACAGGTCGAATAACGGCGTTCGATTCGCGCTGGCGCGGTCATTGCGGGCACTCCGCCAGCATGATCGCTGTTGACCGCGCGCACGGCAAGATGCGAAAAAACTGTTGGAAACATTAGATATGTTTCAAAATAAGTTAGCTATATCACATACTTAATCTCATACACTAACGTATGCAGATTCGTGGGTCAGGCCGCGTCGCCAGCGCGGCGGCCAAAGGGGGACGTCGTGACGCGCGATCAGGCGCAGATCGTGGAGGATTCCTTTACGGCATTCGGACCCGTGACGCTCGAAATGGGCGAGACGTTCTACGACAATTTGTTCGAGATCGCGCCGACCATGCGCGCGCTGTTTCTCACGGAACGACTGAACAGGCGATGCGCTTTGCACAGATACTCGCCTATGTCGTGAGCAATCTGCGCGCGCCCGACAAGCTTCTTCCGATCATTCGCAATCTCGGCGCCCGGCATCGCGAGGTCGGGGTCGTGGCTGAGCATTTCCCGCCATTCAAGGCCGCCTTGCTCAAGACGCTCCGCGAAAAGATGGGGGAACGTTGGACCCCAGAGGTCGAAATGGCGTGGTCGTCGACCTACGATATGCTGGCCAGGGAAATGATGAGCAGCTGAGCCGGAATCGAATTGGCCGCCGCGTTCCGGACGCGACGGCCGTCTGTCAATCGAGCGAAGCTATCGGCGTGGGCGTATCAGCCGACGATCTCGTTGCCCGCAAACCACTGGGCGATTTCGATCGCCGCCGTCTCCGGGGCGTCGGAGCCGTGCACCGAGTTTTCGCCCATGTTGAGCGCGAATTCCTTGCGGATCGTGCCGGCGTCGGCCTTTCTCCGGGTTGGTCGCGCCCATCACGTCGCGATAGCGCTTGATGGCGTTGTCGCCTTCCAGCACCTGCACGACGACCGGCGCCGCCGACATCTGCTCGACCAGCTCGCCGAAGAAAGGACGCTCCTTGTGGACGGCGTAGAAGGTCTCCGCCTGGGCGCGCGTCATGTGCACGCGCTTCTGGGCGACGATGCGCAGCCCCGCGCCCTCGATCAGCGCGTTGATCTTGCCGGTCAGATTACGGCGCGTCGCGTCGGGCTTGATGATGGAGAAGGTGCGTTCGGTCGCCATGGGGCTCTCGTCTTTCTTCGAAACCGGTGAAATGCGGCGCGCTTATAGCGGCGCCGGCCCCGACAGGCAAATCGGCGCGCCAGTCGCCCGGCGCGCCGTTCCATTGAGTCCAGGGCCGCTCGTTCAGGCGATGTCGAAACGGTCCGCGTTCATCACCTTGGTCCAGGCGGCGACGAAGTCCTTCCGAATTTCTCCTTGCTGTCGTCCTGCGCATAGACCTCGGCATAGGCGCGCAGGATCGAATTGGAGCCGAAGACGAGATCGACACGGGTGGCGGTCCACTTGGTCTTGCCGGTCTTGCGGTCGCGGATTTCGTAGAGGCCCTTGTCCGCCGGCTTCCAGGTGTTGGCCATGTCGGTGAGGTTGACGAAGAAATCGGTCGTCAGCACGCCCTCGCGATCGGTGAAGACGCCCGTGCTTGGCGCCGCCGTGATTGGCGCCGATCACGCGCATGCCGCCGACCAGCGCCGTCATCTCGCAGGCCGTCAGGCCCATGAGCTGCGTGCGGTCGAGCATCATCTCCTCCGCGCTGACGACGTAGTCCTTCTTCAGCCAGTTGCGATAGCCGTCATGCAAGGGCTCCAGCACCTCGAACGACTCGGCGTCGGTCATTTCGGCCGTCGCGTCGCCACGACCGGGCGCGAAGGGAACGGCGATGTCGACGCCGCCTGCCTTGGCCGCCTTTTCGACGCCGACATTGCCGGCGAGCACGATCGTATCCGCGAGGCTCGCGCCGGCCGCAGCCGCGAGCGGCTGAAGCACGCCGAGCACGCGGGCGAGACGGGCGGGCTCATTGCCTTCCCAGTCCTTCTGCGGCGCGAGGCGGATGCGCGCGCCATTCGCGCCGCCGCGCTTGTCCGAATGACGGAAGGTGCGCGCGCTGTCCCAGGCGGTCGCGACCATGTCGGCGACACTGAGCCCGCTCGCGGCGATCTTCGTTTTCAGCGCGGCGACGTCGTAATCCTTGCGGCCGGCGGGCACCGGATCCTGCCAGATCAGGTCTTCCTTGGGCACGTCGGGAGCCGAAATAGCGGGCCTTCGGGCCCATGTCGCGATGGGTCAGCTTGAACCAGGCGCGGGTGAAGACATCCGAGAAATGGGCGGGGTCCTTGTGGAACCGCTCGGAAATCTTGCGATAGTCGGGGTCCATCTTCAGCGCCATGTCCGCGTCGGTCATGATCGGATTGTGCCGGACCTTCGGGTTCTCCGCGTCGAGCGGCTTGTCCGCCTCCTTGATGCTCTTGGGCTCCCACTGCCAGGCGCCGGCCGGGCTCTTGCGCAGCTCCCAGTCGTGGCCGAACAGCATGTCGAAGAAACCGTTGTCCCATTTGGTCGGATGCGTGGTCCAGGCGCCTTCGAGGCCGCTGGTGACGGAATCGCCGGCAATGCCGCGCGAAACGTGGTTGTTCCAGCCGAGGCCCTGCTCGGCGATGTCGGCGCCTTCAGGCGACGGGCCGAGATTGGCGGCGCTGCCATTGCCGTGCGCCTTGCCGACCGTGTGTCCGCCGGCCGTCAGCGCGACGGTTTCCTCGTCGTTCATGGCCATGCGGGCGAAGGTCACGCGCATGTCGGCCGCGGTCTTCAGCGGGTCGGGCTTGCCGTCGACGCCCTCCGGATTGACGTAGATGAGGCCCATCATGACGGCGGCCAGCGGGTTTTCGAGATCGCGCTCGCCGGAATAGCGGCTGCCGGAGCTGCCTGTCGGAGCGAGCCATTCCTTCTCGGAACCCCAGTAGGTGTCCTTCTCGGGATGCCAGATGTCCTCGCGACCGAAGCCGAAGCCGAAGGTCTTCAGGCCCATAGACTCGTAAGCCATGTTGCCGGCGAGCAGCATCAGGTCCGCCCAGCTGATCCTGGCGCCATATTTCTTCTTGATCGGCCACAGCAGGCGGCGCGCCTTGTCGAGGTTGACGTTGTCCGGCCAGGAATTGATCGGCGCGAAGCGCTGGTTGCCCGAGCCGCCGCCGCCGCGGCCGTCGGCGATGCGATAGGTGCCGGCCGAATGCCAGGCCATGCGGATCATCAGGCCGCCGTAGTGGCCCCAGTCGGCCGGCCACCAGTCCTGGCTCTCTGTCATCAGGGCCTTGAGATCGGCCTTGAGCGCGGCGACGTCGAGATTCTTCAGCTCCTCGCGATAGTTGAAGGCCGCACCCATCGGGTCGGTCTTGGCGTCGTGCTGGTGAAGAATGTCGAGGTTGAGCGCGTTCGGCCACCAGTCCATGGTCGCCGAAGCCGCAGACGTCAGCCCGCCATGCGTGACCGGGCATTTGCCGGCCTTGTTGTCGGTTTTCGTGTCCATGGTGCGCTCCCTTTGGCTTGTCGGAACCGAAATCGAGGGCCGCAGGTTAGTTCGCGCGTTTGAATTGGTGAAATCGATTGTTCCGTATGATTTGATCGGCTATTCCTATCGTCCATGAACCTTCGTGACCTGCAATATGTCGTCGCGGTCGCCGATCTCGGCCAGTTCGGGCGCGCGGCGTCCGCCTGCAATGTCAGCCAGCCGACATTGAGCGGGCAGATCCTCAAGCTCGAGGAGGAGCTGGGCGTCCAGATTTTCGAGCGCGACGGGCGGGTGGCGCGCGTCACCGAGCGCGGCGAGGCGATCGTCGCCCATGCGCGCCGCGTGATCCGCGCGGCCGACGACCTGAAGACGGCCGCCGCCGCCTCTCGCGATCCGCTGGAGGGGCCGATCCGGCTCGGCATTATCGCCACCGTCGGGCCCTATCTCGCGCCCTACCTGCTGCCGGCCGCCGCCCGCGGCCTGCCGCGCGCGCCGATCCGGCTGGTGGAGGACCTGACCGGCCACCTCTTGCCGCTGCTCGCCGACGGCAAGCTCGACGCCGCGATCATGCGACCGATCCGGGCGAGCGGCTCGAGGAAATCGCGCTCTACGAGCCGTTCTGCCTGATGGCGCCGTCCGGCCACCCGTTTGCGAAGCGCAAGTCCGTGCGCGTCGACGAGATCGATCCGCGCAGCCTGCTGCTGCTGGCGGACGGCCATTGCCTGCGCGACCAGGCGCTCGATCTGTGCGGCCATCCCGATCTCGGCGGCGCGACCGGCGCGGACATGCGGGCGGCGAGCCTCGAGACGCTGCTGCACATGACTGCGGCCGGTTTCGGCCTGACCCTCGCCCCGCACATGGCGGCCGACGGCTGGCGCGGCAAGGACGGGCTCGTCGCCGTGCCGCTTGAAAGGCGAGAACGTCGCCCGCCGCGTGCGTCTGGTGTGGCGGCGTGACATGCCCCGCAAGGCGGCGATGCTGGCGCTGGCGGATGTGGCGCGGGGGTGTGTGGCGGCAGGGCGCGTCGCGGTTTGAGGCGACGCGACGATTGCGCGTGGCGGTTTCGGCGGCCATAAGAGCGCGCCCATGACCACCATCGCCGACCTCACCTACCGCCTCGGCCCGCGCGTGCTGTTCGACGCCGCGAGCGCACAGATCCCCGAGGGCGCGCGCGTCGGCTTCGTCGGGCGCAACGGCGCGGGCAAGACGACGCTGTTCCGGTTGATATCAGGCGAAATCGCCGCCGAGAGCGGCTCGATAACGCTGCCGCGTCGGGCGAAAATGGGGCGCGTCGAGCAGGAGGCGCCGGGCGGGCCGACGAAGCTGGTCGATTTCGTGCTCGCCGCCGACACGGAGCGCGCCGCGCTGCTGCACGAGGCGGAAACCGCGCACGATCCGCATCGCATCGCCGACATTCACGCGCGGCTCGCCGATATCGACGCGCATTCCGCCCCCGCGCGCGCCGCCCGTATTCTTTCGGGCCTCGGCTTTGATGAAGCCGCGCAGAACCGGGCGTTGTCGGAATTTTCCGGCGGCTGGCGGATGCGCGTCGCTCTCGCGGCCGTCCTTTTCACGCAACCCGACCTGTTGCTGCTCGACGAACCCACCAATTATCTCGACCTCGAAGGCGCGCTGTGGCTGGTCGAACATCTGAGGACCTATCCGGCGACCGCCATCGTCATCTCGCATGATCGCGACCTGCTCGACGATGTCTGCGATCACATCCTGCATCTCGACCGCGCGAAACTGACGCTGTGGAAGGGCAATTATTCCGGCTTCGAGACGCAGCGACGCGAGTTGATGGCCGTGCAGGCCAAGGCCGCCAGGAAGCAGGAAGACAAACGCAAGCACCTCCAAGCCTTCGTCGACCGTTTTCGCGCCAAGGCGACCAAGGCGCGGCAGGCGCAGTCGCGCCTCAAGATGCTGGAAAAGATGGAGCCGACGACGGCGATCGTCGACACAGACGTTTTGCCGATCGACCTGCCTTCGCCGAAAGCAGCTCGCCGCCGATCATCGCATGGGCGCGCGTCGGTCCGGCTGGCAGGCGCGTCGTGCTGTCGAGGCTCAATCTCGCTGTCGAACGAAACGACCGCATCAGCCTGCTCGGCGTAATGGCAGCAGCAAGTCGACCTTCGCCAAGCTGCTGGCTGGTCGGCTACAGCCGATGGGCGGCGAGATCGTGCGGGCGACCAAGCTGGAGGTCGGCTTTTTCGCGCAACATCAGGTCGACGATCTCGATCTTTCCGACACGCCCTATCGCGCCGTCGCGAGGCTGATGCCGGACGCGCCGGAATCACGGGTGCGGGCGCGCGCGCCGCGCAGATGGGATTTTCCGGCGAACGCGCCGACACGAAAGTCGAGCAACTCTCGGGCGGCGAGAAGGCGCGCTTGCTGATGGGCCTGTCGACCTTCCACGGGCCGCATCTCATCATTCTCGATGAGCCGACCAACCATCTCGACATCGATTCGCGCGCCGCCTTGGTGGAGGCGATCAACGAATACACGGGCGCCGTCGTTCTGGTTTCGCACGACCGCTATCTGCTGGAGGCCTGCGCCGACCGGTTGTGGCTCGTCGCCGACGGCGCCGTGAAGGAATTCGACGGCGACATCGACGATTACACGAAGCTGGTGCTGCAGGCGTCGCGCGGCGGAGATGGAGGCTCGAAGGCGTCGAAGGCGGTTGAGAAAAAACCGAGTCCTGTCAGGGAGAAGCGTGGAAACTCTCAGAAAAAGATTCAGGCGCTGGAAGAGCGGATCGAGAAATTCGGCGACCTGATCGCGCGCATCGACGAGACGCTGGCGGACGGCTCCGCCTTCACGAAGGACCCACAAAAAGCAGCCGCGCTGGCGAACCAGCGCGGCGAACTTGCGACTGCTCTGGCGGCAGCCGAGGATGAATGGCTGGCGCTCTCCGCCGAAGCGGAAAGCGCCTGACCGGTCACCAACGGCGGTAGTAGCGACGCGGACGCCAGTGCCGGCGGTAATAGCGCGGCCGGTAGTAGCGCGGGCCGTAGAAGCGCGGACCGGTGCGCCAGCAGCGACCCCAGGCGTTGCAGACGATGCGCGCCTTCTCGACATTCGGCGCCGTCGTCTGCGTAGAGCCGGCGACGAACGGATCGACCATCGGCGCGGCGGAGGCCGACGAGACCGACATGGCCGTCCCCCCGGCCAATAGGGCGCCGCAGAAAGCGATCACGAGTTTCAGTCTGGACATTCGAATCCCTCCTTCTGTTGCCGCAAGCAGTCAGGCTAGCGGGTGCGAATACAAAATGCGAGAGCGGAAAAGCATGATTGCGCACATAGTTAGCGCACACGGGCTTCCTAATGTCGCGCTACTGCGCTCGCTGCCGCGCCGGCGACTGCAAGTCTACACGCCGTCTCGACATCGGCCCCTCCGTTCTTGTGTTGCACAAGTGCGAATACAAAAGCAGAGCGGATGAACTCCGGCTGAATGAATTGTGTCTCCGTCAACGTGACGAAAACATGGCGCGCGCAGCGAGCCAGATCGCGACCGTAGCCGCGAGCGCGGCGATCGCGACCATGGTCGCCTCGTAGCCGTAGGCGGCCACCAGCAGGGTTTCAGGCAGCGGCGTGGCGTAAATGCCGAGATTGAAGAAGGCGTTGAGCCAGGCCTGCGGGCCGGCGCGGCGGTCGGGTTCGACGCCGTCGGTCACCCAGACCGCCAGCACCGGATAGATCATGGAATGGCCGAAGCCGAACAGGACGCCGCCAATCGCCACGACCCAGGCGCGCGCGCCCGCTCCGGACACGGCGACATAGCCGATGGCCTCCAGCATGAGCCCGGCGGCGACGAGCAGACGGCGGTCGACCGCCTCGACGCGACGCAGGCCCAGGAACCGGGTCGCAAACATCGTCAGCGTGGACGCCGTGAAAAAGGCGGCGATCGGGATGTGGCGGGCTTCGAGCGCCGGCGCGAGATAGGCGACGGCGAAGCCGAACAGCGCGCCCGCCGTCGCCACCGAGACCAGCGGCAGAATGAGCGCCGCGCGCCAGCTCGCCACGAGATCGAGGCCGCCGGCGCGCGGCGGCGAGGCGATGGGCCGCACGCCGAAAGTCAGCGCCACGCCGGCCAGTCCCGGCACGACGGCGATGGCGATCATGGCGTCTTCGCCGAAATGCGCGAGCGTCCATTCGCCGACCGGGGGGCCGAGCGCCTGGGACAGCGGCATCATCGCCGAGAAGACGCCAAGCAGGTAGAGAAGGCGCGCCGGCGTGAGCCGGCTCTGGCCGTAGGTGATGGCGGCCGACAGGAACAGGCCCTGTCCCGCGCCCTGCACGATGCGCGACAGGATCGCGCCCGTGAAACTGGCGCGGGTGAAGTAGAAGCTCGCGAAGCCGATGATGCAGAGGACCATCGCCAGCCGCAGCGTCGCCAGCACGCCGATGCGCGCGGAAAATTCGCTCGAGATCAGCGCGAAGAAGATGATCGGCAGCGCCGCCGACGACAGGATGACGCCGATCGCGTGCAGATCGTGGCCATTGCGCGCGAAGACGATCGAAAACAGCGTCGCATGCGCGGTCATGAAGGAAACGAGCAGGACGCCAAGCCCGACGCGGATGAATTCTCCACGCGCAGCGGAGTCGATGTAGTCGGCGGGTTTGGCGTCGTCCTTCATGCGGCGCGCCGATAAAGCGCGCGCCAGTGAGCCGGCTCGTCGGGCGGCGCCAGCTCCTCGAGGCTTTCGAGGATCAGGCCGTGCGCGGTCAGGCCCTCGATGTCGCCGCGCGCGAGCGGCCAGGGCGGACCGTCCGGCGCGGCGGGGTTGGGCCGTGAACGGGCGATGACAAGCAGGCGGCCGCCGGGCTTCAGGAAGGACGCGAGCGCGCCTCCCGCCTCCGGCAGCAGGCGGTTCGGCAGGGCCTGCAGCGTGTAGCACTCGTGCACGAAATCGAAGGCCTGACGCCATTCGGCAGGCGGACTGAAGAGATCGGCGGCGCGATAGTCGACGCGGGATTGCGGGAAACGACGTTTCGCCCAGGAAATTGCGTCTTCGGAGAGGTCGAAGGCGGTCGTCTGCGCGCCGGCGGCGGCCAAGGCCTCGGCATTGTCGCCGAGGCCGCAGCCGACATCGAGGGCGCGGAGGTTTGAGATGGGGCGGCTGTCGAGCCAATCCCTCAACAAGGGATGCGCCTGCTTGTCCGCCCAGGGTACGGCCGCCTCGTCGCCTTCGGCGAGATCGTAGACCGCTCGAAACCAGTCGTGGCGGTAGGGGTCGTCGAGCTTGCCGCTTTTCGCCGGGTCGATGGCGTCGAGGCGCTGGCGGGCGGCGGCCCGGCGCGCCGCGAAATCGTCGGTCAAGCGGACTTCTCCCAGCGCCCCTCGTCGTTCTGCCGCCAATAGGACAGTGCGAATCCCTGCTCGCGCAACTGACGAAATTGCATACGGGCCCTGTTCAGCGCGTCCTCGTCGCGGCCGTCGAACATGATTATGGCGCGCTCTTTCGGCCGTGCGGCTTCATCCGCGAGCGCTACGACAGCGTCGGCGCCGTCCACGAAGAAGCGCGCTGACGCCGTGTTGGGATTGTCGTTTTCGAGCGTCAGCCAGACCGGATGCAGCGCGGCGTCGCCGTCGCGCGCCGAGCCATGGGCGACGAAGGACTGGTCGTCGTATGTCCACAGGAGATCGTCGAGCGCGGCGAGCCGTTCCGGGCTCGTCGCCTGGATAACGGCCGTCCAGCCGTTGGCGAGCGTGCGCGCGACCAGCGCGGGCAGCGCGCTCTCGAGGGGGCGGCTGAGGAGATGGTAGAACCAGACTTCCATGGGTCTCCGGAGGCTTGTCCCGTTTCATGGCGCAGCGCCGCGACGATTGCTAGCCTGCGCGCGGAATCGGACGCCGACAACGAGACAAACGGGAGGATTCATGCGCAAGCGCAATATTGCTTTGGGGTTGGGCGCCGCGCTGGCGCTCGCGGGCGCGGGCTTCTTTGCGTCTCTCGACAAGGAGACGCGCGGCATCCTGATGTATCTGCCAACCAACGCCGACGTGCTGACCTGGTCGCAGCCGCAACGCAACGCCGCTTTTCGCGCGCTCGACCGGCTGCCGTTTCTCGCCAAGGCGCGGGAAATAGCGCCCTCCGCCACGCCGACGCCGCTGCCGCCGGGCAAGCCGCTGACCATTCCCGGCCTCGACGATTATCTGAAATCGCAGAACGCCTCAGCGCTCATCATCCTGCAGGACGGCAAGGTGCGGCTCGAACGCTATGCGCTCGATTTCGACGCGCAGGGGCGCTGGACGAGCTTTTCGGTCGCCAAATCCTTCACCTCCACGCTCGTCGGCGCGGCGATCCAGGACGGTTTCATCAAGAGCCTCGACGACAAGGTCAGCCAGTATGTGACGGGTCTCAAGGGCTCGGCCTATGACGACGTGACCGTGCGGCAGCTGCTGACGATGAGCTCCGGCGTGAAATGGAACGAGGATTACGAGGACCCGAAGTCCGACGTCTCGCAATTCAACAAGGTCAAGCCCGACCCCGGCGAAAACGCCATCGTCAGCTACATGCGCAAGCTGCCACGCGCCCACCCGCCGGGCGAGGTCTGGCATTACAACACCGGCGAGACGAACCTCGTCGGCCTGCTCGTATCCTCGGCGACGAAACGGCCGCTGTCCGAATATCTCGAGGAAAAGATCTGGAAGCCGGCCGGCATGGAGGCCAAGGCGACCTGGCTGCTCGCAAAAACCGGACAGGAAATTGCCGGCTGCTGCATTCAGGCGGCGACCCGCGACTACGCCCGCATGGGCCTGTTCGTGCTGGCGAATGGTTTTGGCGGCGGCAAGCAGATCGTGCCGACGGACTGGTTCGCGCAGGCGACGACAAAGCAGAAGGACATCGGCATCCCCGGTCGCGGCTACGGCTTCCAGTGGTGGACCTACGACGACGGCTCCGTGGCGGCGCGCGGCATTTTCGGCCAGGGGATTTTCATCGACCCCAAGCGCAAGCTGGTGATCGCGTCGAACGCCGACTGGACGCGCGCGACCAAGGGGCCCGAAAACCCGGCGCGGGAGGAGTTTTATCGGCGGGTGCAGGCGCTGGTGGACAAGGAGTGAGGGGAGAGGGAGAGGCGAACCTCACCCCTCGTAAAAATCCCTCACCAGCCGGTCCAGCAGCCGCACGCCCCAGCCGGAGCCCCAGCTCTGGTTGATGTCGCTCGAGGGCGAGCCCATGCCGGTGCCGGCGATGTCGAGGTGGGCCCAAGGGGTTTTCTCGACGTAGCGCTGCAGGAATTGCGCGGCTGTGATCGAGCCGCCGTAGCGGCCGCCGGTGTTCTTCATGTCGGCGAACTTGCTGTCGATCATCTTGTCGTAGGCGGGCGCGAGCGGCATGCGCCAGACCTTTTCCCCCGTCGCCTCGCCCGCCTTCTTCAGGCGCTCGGACAATTCGTCGTTGTTGGAGAACAGGCCGGCGTATTCCTGGCCGAGCGCGACCATGATCGCGCCGGTCAGCGTCGCCAGATCGACCATGAAGCGCGGCTTGTACTTGTCCTGCACGTACCAGAGCACGTCGGCCAGAACGAGCCGGCCTTCGGCGTCGGTGTTGATGATCTCGATCGTCTGGCCCGACATGGAGCGCACGATGTCGCCGGGGCGCTGCGCGCCGCCGTCGGGCATGTTCTCGACCAGACCGATCGCGCCGATGGCGTTGACCTTGGCCTTGCGGGCGGCGAGCGCGTGCATCAGGCCGACGACGCAGGCCGCGCCCGCCATGTCGCCCTTCATGTCCTCCATGGAGGCGGCCGGCTTGATCGAAATGCCGCCGGAATCGAAGCACACGCCCTTGCCGACGAAGGCGACGGGCTGATCGGGCGTCGCCGCGCCGTTCCAGCGCATGACGACGACGCGGCTCTCGCGGACCGAGCCCTGGCCGACGCCGAGCAGCGCGCCCATGCCGAGTTCGGTCATGGCCTTGCGGTCGAGGATTTCGACGGAAACCCCGAGCTTTTCCAATTCCTTGGCGCGATTGGCGAATTCCTCGGGATAGAGGACGTTCGGCGGCTCGTTGACGAGATTGCGGGCGAGCGCGACGCCATCGGCCAGACCCGCGCGCGGGGCGTGGGCGGCGCGGGCGGCGGCGGGGTCGGCGACAGCGATGGTCAGCGCGACCGGGGCGTCCTTATCCGCATCGTCCTTCTTCTTGGTGCGGTAGAGGTCGAATTTGTAGGCGCGCAGGACAGCGCCGAGCGCGAAATCGGCGGCTGCTGCGGCGTCGGCCGCGCCCGGCGGCTCGAACAGGACGGCGACGCGGGTCGCGCCGTTGAGCTTGCCGAAGGCGGCCCCGCCGAGACCGACGAAATCCATCGGCTCGGCCGCGTCCTTGGCCGAATCATCCTTCTTGGGCGCAGCGCCGACGACGATCAGGCGGTCCCAGCCGAGGCCATGCGGGGCGAGCAGGTCGAGCGCGGAGCCGGACTTTCCCTTGAACTTGGCCGCGCGGGCGGCGCGCTCGATGGCTGCCGCGGCCGGCGCCGTGACACGCTGCGTCTGCGGCCCGAAGGCCATGCTCTCGCCGGCCAGCACGACCAGGGCGCTCGCGCCCTCCCCCGCGCCGTTGGCGGCGGGGCCGGCGGCGACAATGTCGGCGAGGGAAACGAATTCGACCGTCGGTGAAGCTGGCATCTGGCCCTCTGGGATTGGCTGGAGCGCGGCGAACGCCGGCCGCTCTATATCGACCGAGCGCCCCGGAGGGTCAATCGCCGCTCCGCCCGGAAAAGGCCGCAGGGCCATGCTCTGTGTGGGCGGGAGTGTCCCGGACGCAACGGGCGCCCGCGAAATGGCCGCAGAGCCCGTGGAAACCGCGGAAACGCTTGCTGTTTCCGGCCTCTAGCGGTAGCCAGACCAAGACAGAATGAAGGTGGTCGACTGAAGCGATGATTGAGGCGGCGCACAGGGTCGACGCGGCGCAGCGGCGCGCGAGGCGGGCATGATCGGCCTGACCCTCGGCCGCTACCTGTCCGGCCGCTTCCTGCAGCAGATTCTCGTCGTCTTCCTGTCGATCAGCGCCCTGTCGTTCCTGATCGATTTCGTCGAATTGCTGCGCCGATCGGCCGACTCGCGAGTCGGCGCCGGGTTTGTGGCTTTCATGTCCTTCCTGCGCATGCCCGTGGCTTCGGAGCAGATCCTGCCCTTCGCCGTCCTGTTCGGCACGATGGTCGCCTTCGTCAACCTCACACGGAAGCTGGAGCTCGTGGTGGCGCGCGCCTCGGGCGTGTCGGTCTGGGGCTTTCTCGTGCCGCCGCTCGCCATCGCCCTGCTGATCGGGCTCGCCTCGGTATTTCTCTACAATCCCATGGCGGCGGCGATGAAACAGCGCGCCGACGAGATGGAGATCGAGATGTTCGGCAAGGCCGGCGCCGACAAGGACGCCGGCGTGTGGCTACGCCAGCGCAGCGTCGACGGACGGGCGACGATCAAGACCGACAAGATCCTCGACAAGGGAAGCCGGCTCGACAAGGTGACCGTCTATCTGGATGACCCCAACGGCCATTTCGTCGAGCGCGTCGACGCCCCCGGCGCGATTCTCCTGCCGGGCGCCTGGAAACTGACCGACGCGACGATCGTGCGGCCGGGCGCCGAGGCGGAAAAGGTCGGCGTCTACTATCTGGCGACCGAGCTGACGGCCGACGACGTGATGCGCAGCCTGATGTCGCCGGATTCGGTGCCCTTCTGGCAATTGCCTGTTTTCCGCGATCGCGCCGAGGAAGCCGGTCTCGAGGGCCGCACCTACGCGCTGCGCTACCAGACCCTGCTGGCGCGGCCGCTGATGCTGATCGCCATGGTTCTCATAGCCGCAGCCTTTTCCTTAAGATTTTTCAGGTTTGGTGGCGTTGGTAAAATGGTTGCAGGTGGCGTAGCGGCCGGCTTCGTGCTTTACGTGGCGACGAAGATGGTCGGGGACATGGGCGATGCAGGGCTTCTCAGCCCGTCGATCGCGGCATGGTCGCCGGCGCTGGTCGGGAGTTTGTTGGGTGCGCTTGCGTTGTTGCATCAGGAGGACGGTTGATGGGGCGCGCGCGCTGCCCTGTTGAACGTTCGATGGCTGGCGCAATAGCCCAGTCCGCGGTCCTGCGCGCGACGCGCGCGGGCGCGTTTGCGCTTGCCTGTCTTTTCGCCTCTCCCTTCGCATTGACGACCGCCAGCGGAACGGCTCTGGCCGCAGCCGAACAGGCGCAGAGCGCCGATGCGCCGCGCATGGTCGTCGAGGCCAAGGAACTCGTCCAGGACGACAACAAGGACACGGTCACCGCCCGCGGGAATGTCCAGATCTACTACAAGGGCCGCGTGCTGGAGGCCGACCAGGTCGTCTACGACCGCAAGACCTCGCGCGTGCGCGCGGCCGGCCACGTCAAGCTGACGGAAGCCGACGGCCAGACGATCCACGCCAAAGAGATGGAGCTGACCGACGATCTCAAGCAGGGGTTCGTCGACAGCCTGCGCGTCGAGACGCCGCAGAACACCTACATGAGCTCGCCGCGCGCGGAACGTTCGGGCGAGCAGACGAAATTCGACTACGGCACCTATACGGCCTGCAAGCCCTGCGAGGACGCGACCGTGCCGCCGCTGTGGCGGGTGCGCGCCAAGCGCATCATCCACGACGCCGACGAGAAGACGCTCTACTTCACCGACGCGACGCTGGAATTCTTCGGCCAGCCGATCGCCTACCTGCCCTTCTTCACCGCGCCCGACCCGACGGTGAAGCGGCGCTCCGGCATTCTGTCGCCGCGCTACATGCCCTACAGCACGTATCTCGGCGTCGGCGGCGGCATTCCGATCTACTGGGCGGTCGCGCCCAACATCGACCTGACCTTCACGCCGACCGTGCTCGCCAAGCAGGGCTTCCTCGGCGATCTCGAATGGAAGCACCGGCTGGAGAACGGCACATATGCGTTCCGCATCCAGGGAATCAGCCAGACCAATCCCTCGGCCTTCCCGAACCCGCCGCTCGGCGCGAGCGACAAGCGCCTGCGCGGCGCGATCACGACCAACGGCGAATTCGAGCTGAGCGACAAGTGGAAGTTCGGCTGGGACGCCACGATCCTGAGCGACCGCTATTTCTTCTCCGACTATTCGCTCGCCAATCCGCTGAACGCGAACCCCTTCTTCCGCGAGACGTCATCGACGGTCTACCTCACCGGCAAGGGCGAGCGCAGCTGGTTCGACGTGCGCGGCTATTTCTTCCAGGGTCTGTCGCCGCGCGACTATCAACCGCAACTCGCCACGGCTGCACCGCTACTCGACTACAACAGGGTGTTCCCGCTCCGGCCGAACATGTTCCCGCTCGGCGGCGAGATCGAGCTCGACGCCAACTTCGCTTACACGACGGCGCAGGCGGCGCTCTACGAGTCGATCCAGCCACGCACCTTCGACAGCATCTACGGCCTCTACAACGTCTGCCAGGTCTACGCGCCGGCCCCGAACCGCAACGGCTCGCAATGCCTGCTGCGCGGCGTCGGCGGCGATTATGCGCGCGCAACCGCGCAGCTCTCCTGGAAGCGCAATTTCATCGACTCGCTGGGCCAGGTGTGGACGCCGTTCGTTTTCGCGCGGGCAAGCGCCAGCTACCTGAACTACGACCAGAACCGCGTCTACGGCATGTACAACACGACGCTGTCGCCGCTGTTCAACGCCTCGCAGAGCAACTTCCTCGGCGCTGACAATGTGGCGCGCGGACAATTCACGCCGGGCGTCGGCGTCGAATATCGCTATCCGCTGTTCGCCCGTCTCAACATCGGCACGGTGACGTTCGAGCCGATCGTGCAGGTCGTCGCGCGACCCAATGTCATCGGCTCGAATTCGCTGGTGAACATCGACGCGCAGAGCCTCGTGTTTGACGACACGAACCTGTTCTCCTGGAACAAATACTCGGGCTACGATCGCTTCGAGACAGGCGTGCGCGTCAATTACGGCGGGCAGTTTACGCTGAACTTCAACAACGGCGGCTTCATCAACGTGATGGCGGGCCAGTCGCACCAGCTCGCCGGCAAGAACAGCTATGCGACGCCGGACGCCGCCAATGTGGGCCTGAGTTCCGGCCTCGACACGCGTCGCTCCGACTATGTCGGCCGCATAGCCTTTGCGCCCGCGGGCTTCCTGTCCTTCGTCGCCAAGGCGCGCTTCGACCAGGCCAACATGCATCTGCGCCGTCTCGACCTCGTGGCTGGCGCGACCTTCGGACCGCTGACCACGACGGTGCAATACGCCAATTACTCGGCGCAGCCGCTGATCGGGTTCGACGTGCGCCGGCAGGGCCTGTCGCTCGGCGCGCGCTACGACATCACGAACAATTATTTCGTGAACGGCAATGTCCAGTTCGACATGTCGCGCTACCTCTACAACAATACCGCGGCGATCAACGGGCTGTGGGGTTATGCGCCGCTCATGTCGCTCGCAGGACTGGGACTGGGCGCCGGCTATCACGACGATTGCACGACGTTCACGATCAATTACACCTCGGTCTATCAGGTGAACGCGTCGACCGGCCTGCCCGGCCGCAACCAGACGCTGCTGATGACGCTGCAATTGCGCACGCTCGGCGAAGCGAAAGTCGGCGCGAACCTCGGCTTCGTGCCGCAGAACGACGGCCTGAAGCAGTCGCAGTGAGCGCGGAACGCCTCCTCGCGCTGACGCAAGGCGATCCCTCCGGCATCGGTCCCGAAATCGCTATCGCCGCCTGGGAGGCCGCGCGCGCGGACACGACCTTGCCGCGCTTCATCCTCCTGGCCGATCCCGATCTGATGCGATCGCGCGCGCGCATGCTCGGCAAGGATGTGCGCATCGCGGAATGCGATGTCGCGTCGGCGCATGCAGCGTTTGCACAAGCGCTGCCGGTGCTGCCGCTGCGATCGCGCGCTGGAGGTGCGCGAGGCAAGCCCGATGCATCGGACGCGCCATCCACCATCGAAGCCATCGAACGCGCGGTTAGGCTGGCGTTCGACGGTTCCGTGAGCGCTGTCGTCACCAATCCGATCGCGAAAGAGGTCCTCTATCGCGCGGGCTTCTCGCATCCCGGCCACACCGAGTTCCTGGGCGAGCTCGCGAGGCGTCACACAGGACGCGAGACGCGCGCGGTGATGATGCTGTGGGCCGAAGAGCTCGCTGTCGTGCCGGTGACGATCCACGTCGCGCTCGCCGACGTTCCCCGCCTCGTGACGCGCGAGCTGATCGTCGAGACCGCGAAGATCGTCGCGGCGGACATGCGCGCGCGCTTCGGCGTCGCCACGCCGCGGCTGGCGATTTCCGGCCTCAACCCGCATGCCGGCGAGGATGGCGCAATGGGACGCGAGGAGATCGACACGATCGCGCCGGCGATCGCGGAACTCGTCGCGGCGGGTATCGACGCGCGCGGCCCCTACCCGGCCGACACGCTGTTCCACGAGTCGGCGCGTGAAAAGTACGACGCGGCGCTGTGCATGACGCACGACCAGGCGCTGATCCCGATCAAGACGCTTGCCTTCGACCGCGCCGTCAATGTCACGCTCGGCCTGCCCTTCGTGCGCACCTCGCCGGATCACGGCACGGCCTTCGATATTGCCGGCAAGGGCGTGGCGAGCCCCGCGAGTTTGATCGAGGCGCTGCGGCTTGCCGCGCGGCTGGCTGGCGGATGAACATATTCGTCGTCATGCCCGCGCTTGTCGCGGGCATCCACGCCGCGCCGCTGCGCAAGAGGGCGGAAGCCTGTCCGCCGCTTTGCCGATCGCGTGTCTCGCCGCTCGGCGTGGGTGGCCGGGACGAGCCCGGCCATGACGGTTTCTCGCCATGACCGACGGCCTGCCGCCGCTGCGCGACGTCGTCGCGCGGTTCGGCATCGCGCCGAAGAAGGCGCTCGGCCAGAATTTCTTGTTCGACCTGAATCTGACGCGTCGAATTGCGCGCGCGGCGGGGCCGCTCGACGAGGCGACCGTCATCGAGATCGGGCCGGGCCCCGGCGGCCTCACGCGCGCTCTGCTGGCGGAAGGCGCGAAACGCGTCGTCGCGATCGAGCGCGACGCGCGCTGTCTTGCGGCGCTTGCGGAAATTTCGGCGCATTATCCGGGACGGCTCGAGGTGATCGAGGGCGACGCGCTCGACGTCGACATGCAGGCGCTGTGCACGCGTTTTGCGAGCGGCAGTCCCGTGCGCATCTGCGCCAACCTGCCCTACAATATCTCCACAGTGCTGCTGACCAACTGGCTCGAAGCCGAGGTCTGGCCGCCGGCCTGGGATCGGCTGACGCTGATGTTCCAGCGCGAGGTCGCCGAACGCATCGTCGCGACGCCGGCCGAACGCGCCGACTACGGCCGCCTCGCCGTGCTCTGCGGCTGGCGCACGCAGGCGCGCATCCTGTTCGACGTCGCGCCCTCGGCCTTCACGCCGCCGCCGAAGGTGACGTCGTCGATCGTCGAACTGCGCCCGCGCGCAGCGCCAATGGAATGCGATAAGCGCGCGCTGCTCGCGATCACGCAGGCGGCGTTTGGCCAGCGCCGCAAGATGCTGCGGCAATCGCTGAAGGGCGTTGCGCCGGGCGGCGACGCGGAGGGCTTGCTGCGCGCCGCCGGCATCGAACCGACACGGCGCGCGGAGGAAGTCGATGTCGACGGCTTTGTCGGTCTGGCGCGTGCGTTTGAACACCCGCGCGGCCCCGGGGATGGGCGATAGTGCCGCGCGGGGGAGACCCGGATGAGCGCCACACAATTGCCGATCGTGTTTCGAATGGGCGGCCCGAAGAGAGCGCTCGCGGTCGCCATTGGCGTCGGCGCGATCGGCGTCGGCGTCATGATGATCCAGAAGGCGCCGAGCGCGATTGCGCCACTGATCGGCGCCATCGTCGCGCTGGCGGGCCTCGGCTTCGCGACGCTCGCAGCCATTTCCTGGAAGCGCGGCCTGCCGACGCTCGAAGTCAGCGAGACAGGCATCGTCTACAGCCGTCTCTTGCAGGGTGTGACGCGGCTGGCGTGGAGCGAGATCGAAAACGTCGACATCGAGACGACCAGCGTGCCGCGCGAAATGAACAGGGACATCGAACTTCAGGCGGTCGTTCTGCGGCTCAAGGACGGGCGCTCGGTCAAGCTTGCCCCGTTGGCGGCGGCGCAGGAAATGCGCGACGTGATCGCAGACGCTCTCGCGCAGGAGAGCAAGGCGCGCGCCTGACCTATTCCGCCAGCAGCTTCGCCACAAAGGCCTCGACGCCGTGCTGTCGGCGCGCGCGCTTCAATCGTTCAGCACGCAGTATCTGCAACAATTCCTCGTAGGTGCGCTGCAGGTCGTCGTTGACGAGGACGTAGTCGTACTGCGCCCAGCGGCGGATTTCGTTGCGGGCGTTTTCCAGGCGCTTCTCGATTGTCGCGGCCGCATCCTCAGCGCGGCGCTCGAGGCGGGCGCGCAGCTCCTTCATCGAGGGCGGCAGGATGAAGATGGTGACGACATCGGATTGCGCCTTCTCGCGCACCTGCTGCGCGCCCTGATAGTCGATGTCGAAGAGAACGTCGCGGCCCTGGCGCAGCACCGCCTCAACGGGGGAGCGCGGCGTGCCGTAGAAATTGCCGTGGACTTCCGCCCATTCCAGCAGATCGCCGGCGTCGCGCATGCGCTCGAATTGCTGCCGCTGGATGAAATTGTAGTGAATGCCGTCGACCTCGCTCGACCGTCGCGCGCGCGTCGTGACCGATATCGACAGGGTCAGGTCGATGTCCCTGGCCTGCAGCAGCATGCGCGTCAGCGTCGTCTTGCCCGCGCCCGAGGGCGAGGACAGGATCAGCATGAGGCCGCGCCGCTGGAACTGACTGGCGCTGTCGGTCGGGTCGCTCATTGCACTCGGCTCATTCGATGTTCTGGACCTGCTCGCGGAACTGCTCGACCTCGACCTTCATTTCAAGGCCGAGCGCGGTCAGCGCCGCGTCGTTCGACTTGGCGCAGAGCGTATTCGATTCGCGGCCGAGCTCCTGCGCGAGAAAATCGAGACGACGGCCGATCGCGCCGCCTTTCTGCAAGAGTTCGCTCGCTGCGCGCGTGTGCGCGTGCAGGCGGTCGAGTTCTTCGCGGATGTCGGCGCGCGAGGCGAGCAGCACCGCCTCCTGATGCAGGCGCGCGGGATCGAGACCCTGCGTCTGACCGAGCGCCTCGATCTGGCGGGCGATGCGGGCCTTGACCGCGTCCGCGCCGCGGCCGGGCGTTTCCTCCGCCTGGCGCGTCAGTTCGGCGATGCGCGCGATGCGCTGCGCCAGGACATCGCCGATCGCCGCGCCTTCAGACAGGCGCATGGCGCTGACCGCGACGAGCGCGGTCTTGAGCCCTGCAAGAACATCCTTCGCGAGCGCGGCGCGCGCGGCCTCGTCGTCCTCGGCCTCGCCGGTTTCCACCACGCCGCGCAGGGCCAGCAGCCCGTCGAGCGAGGCCGGCCTCACATTGGCGTTGAGGGGCACGTCGGCGAGTTGCGCGATCAGCGCGTCGAGCGCTGCCCGGTTGATGCGGATGTCGGCGGCCGCGCCTTCGCGCGTGGTCGTCAGCGTGGCGTGGCAGGCGCCGCGCGTCAGGGCGGCGGAAATGGCGGCGCGCGCCTCGATGTCGACAGCGTCGAAGCCCGGCGGCAGGCGCAGCCGCAGGTCGAGGCCCTTGGAATTGACGGTGCGGATTTCCCAGGCCCAGCCCCAGGCGCCCGAATGGCCGGACGCCCTGCCGAATCCCGTCATGCTGTGAATGGCCATGCGCGCCCCGACCTGATCTGGGCGTTCTTAGATCACCATCCGCGCGCTTTGCCGAGTCCGAAGCCTGACCCGCGCGAAGGATAAATCCGACGGCCTGCTGTGAGAGGCCTCACAGGGCTAGCGACTTTCATGTCCCAGTATCGACAAGTCGAAAACCGGGGGAATTCGTCATGCAAAAGAACTTTGGAATGATCGTCGCGATCGGGGTATTGCTTCCCGCCTCTTCAGGCTTGGCTGCACAACTGAAGCCGTGCAGCGGCATCAACGCCGTGAAAGAGCGGCTCGATTGCGTCGAGGGCAATGTCGCGCTGGTCAACGCGACGCTGGAAACCGTGGCCGCCGAACTGCGGAAAGCGATCGGCGAGATAAAGGGCGTCACCGACAAATTGCCGCCCACGTTCGCCGACGACCTGAAGAAGGCGGCCGATGCGGTCACCTGGGGCGCGCCCCTGCGGATCAAGGGGCGCCCCGACTATTGCCTGACGTGGGTCGACATAAATAGGCAGCCGACCATGCTCACCTGCGATCATCCTGACCTGCAGGGATTTTCCATCATCAAGCCGCAGTAAGTAGTCCTGCGACGCGGGATCAGTGATAGGCGAGCGCGTTCGAGACGCTCTTGGCGGTATTGAGATCCCAGCTCTTGTTCCGCAACGGATCGAGCGCCGTGCCTTCCGACGCGTCGAAGGCGACGGGCTTGCGCGGCTGGCCGGCGACGGGCGCCGGCGGCGCGGCGGCCGCGTCAGCCGTCCCCGGGGCCGCCTGTGGCAATCCAAGCTTGGCCGCCTGCGCCCGCTGTTCGGCGAGCGTCTTTGCGGGCACGGGATAGAGTTCCGGAGAACCGGAATCGTTCATCGGGCCGTCGAGCGTGTCGTCGCCGTCGACGCCGCGCACCTTGATGCCGGGGTCGTCGAAACTGGCGACCAGTTTGCCCTTCGGTTCCTGCGCCGGGTTCTCCTGTGCGGTCTGGGCGGGCGCCTCGAACTGGACGTTCGACAGCGGCTTGTTCCGCGTCCAGGGCTGCGGCGCGAAGGAGGCGAGTTCCTTCAGTTCGTCGGCCGGCGTCAGATTCGGCGCGACGCGGTCGATCGCTTTCACGGCTTCGGCGGGCGCGAGACTGGGCTCGGGCGCCACATCCATCGGGTCGGCGAGCGCGGCGAGCCGGCCAAAATTCGCGGCGGGCTCCGCCTCGCCGCGCTGGCCGGGACGGACGGCGGGCGGCGCCGGCGGCGGCGCGCCGATAGCGCGGTCGACATTGGTCGCCGCTCCCTTTTCGCGCTCGATCTGGCGCCAGCGCACGACGTTGCGATTGTGCTCGTCGAGCGAGGAGGCGAAGACATGGCCGCCCGTGCCGTCGGCGACGAAGTAGAGCTCCTGCGTGCGCGAGGGATTGGCGACGGCTTCGAGCGCGGCGCGGCCGGGATTGGCGATCGGGCCCGGCGGCAGACCGTCGATTGCGTAGGTGTTGTAGGGCGTCCACTTCTGGACTTCGGAGGCGAGAATGCCGCGCCCGAGCGTGCCGCGCCCGCCGACCAGACCGTAGACGATCGTCGGATCGGATTGCAGGCGCATGCGCTTGTGGAGCCGGTTGATGAAGACCGCAGCGACGCGCGGCCTCTCGTCGGCCTTGCCCGTCTCCTTCTCGACGATCGAGGCGAGCGTCAGCATCTCGTGCGGCGAGCGCAGCGGCAGGTCGGGACTGCGCTGCGCCCAGACGCGCGCGAGCAGCTTCTTCTCGCTGTCCTGCATCTTGCGGACGAGATCGCGGACATTGGTGCCGCGCGCGACCTTGTAGGTCTCGGGCAGAAGCGAGCCTTCCGGGGGAATGTCCTTGAGGTCGCCAATCAACACGTCGCTCGCGCGCAAACGTTCGACGATCTGCTGGCTGGTCAGGCCTTCGGGAATGGTGACGGCGTGCAGGATCTGGCGGCCGTTGACGAGCGTATCCAGCACTTCGCGCAGGCTGGCGTTCTGACGGAACAGATATTCGCCGGCCTTGAGTTTCGAGCGGGCGCCCTCGACGAGCAGCTCGATGTTGAGGAGCGCGGAATTGTCGATCACGCCCTCCTTTTCGAGGAGCGCGATGATGTCGGGCACTTCCGTGCCCGGCGCGACATAGACGACCTTGTCGTTCGGCAACGGGCCGGGCTCGCGCATCTTGCGCTGCATCAGCACGAGGCCGACGCCGCCGGCGACGCAGAGCACGACGAGGAACGACAGGAAGCCGGAGAAAGCCGACAGGGCGCCGTCACGGCGCTTCTTCTTCTTGGGTTCCGGCGGCGGCGGGGCGGCCTCGGGCTGCAGCGCCTCGCTCGGGCTCTTCAGGCTGCGCCGGCGAGAGAAAATGCCGCCGCGCGCGGCTGCGGCTGGCGCAGGCGGCGGGGTCTCCCGTTTGTCCGGTTCGACAGTGCTCATACCCGGCGGTCCACCTGAATTGCGCGGCTTTTCAGCAAGCGACCGACACTAGCTCGCTTTATGGCCAAAAAAGGTCGGATCAGTTCGGCGGACCGACAAAGATCAGCGAGGCGTTCGTGCCGCCGAAGCCGAAGGAATTCGACAGGGCCGCGCGGATTTCGCGCTTGCGCGCGACATGCGGCACGAGATCGATCGGCGTCTCGAAGGCCGGATTGTCGAGATTGAGCGTCGGCGGCGCAATCTGGTCGCGCAGCGCCAGAATCGAGAAGATGGCCTCGGCTGCGCCGGCCGCGCCGAGCAGATGGCCGATCGCGGACTTGGTCGAGGACATCGACGTCTTGGAGGCGGAATTGCCGAGCACGCGCTCGACCGCCTGCAATTCGATGCCGTCGGCCATGGTCGAGGTGCCGTGCGCGTTGACATAGTCGATGTCGGCGGCCGACAGGCCCGAGCGCTTGAGCGCGGCCGTCATGCAGCGATAGGCGCCGTCGCCGTCTTCGGACGGCGCGGTGATGTGATAGGCGTCGCCCGACATGCCGTAGCCGACGAGTTCGGCATAGATTTTCGCGCCGCGCGCCTGCGCGTGCTCGAGCGATTCCAGCACCAGGGCGCCGGCGCCCTCGCCCATGACGAAACCGTCGCGGTCGCGGTCGTAGGGACGCGAGCCCTTGGAGGGCTGGTCGTTGAAGGAGGTGCAGAGCGCCTTGCAGGCGGCGAAGCCCGCAATGCCGACGCGGCAGATCGCCGATTCGGCGCCGCCGGCAACCATGACATCGGCGTCGCCGAGCGCGATCAGGCGCGCAGCATCGCCAATGGCGTGGGCCCCCGAGGAGCAGGCGGTGACGACCGCATGGTTCGGGCCCTTGAGACCGTGCTCGATCGAGACATAGCCAGAGGCCAGATTGATCAGGCGGCCGGGGATGAAGAAAGGCGAGACGCGGCGCGGGCCGCGTTCCTTCAGCAGCAGTGCGGTGTCGGCGATGCCAGAGAGGCCGCCGATGCCGGAACCGAACATGACGCCGGTCGAAATCTGCTGTTCGTAGGTCTCGGGCTTCCAGTTCGCGTCGCGCAGCGCCTCGGTTGAGGCCGCCATGGCGTAGAGAATGAAATCGTCGACCTTGCGCTGCTCCTTCGGCTCCATCCACTGGTCGGGATTGAAGGTGCCGTTGGAGCCGTCGCCGCGCGGCACATGCGCGGCGATCTGGCAGGCCAGATCGTCGATCTCGAAGCCCTGCATGCGGCCGAAGCCGTTTTCGCCTGCGATCAGGCGCCGCCAGCTCGTCTCGACCCCGCCGCCCAGCGGGCTGACCAGACCGAGGCCAGTGACAACGACCCTACGCATTGACGACATGTGCAAACGCCCGCTGTTGTTCGACGCGAAAGAGCGCCGCCGATCAGGCGGCGGTCGCCTTCTCGAGGAACTTCACGGCGTCGCCGACCGTCACGATGGTCTCGGCCGCGTCGTCAGGGATCTCGACGCCGAATTCTTCCTCGAAGGCCATGACGAGCTCGACCGTGTCGAGCGAATCCGCGCCCAGGTCCTCGATGAAATTGGCGGTGTCGATGACCTTTTCCCCTTCGACGCCGAGGTGTTCGACGACGATCTTCTTCACGCGCTCGGCGACATCGCTCATGTGTTCAGTCCTTGTCTTCTGTGACCATCTGGAGCGCAAACGCCCCGGATTTGCAACGTCGCGGCGGGTCCCGCCCCGACAAATTCCGCGCGTCCGATAACATACTTCCTTTGGGCTCGCCAGTAGTCTGGAGGCTGAGCCGCGGCTTGTCCAACGGCAAGGTTCGACGAGTGCAAGAGCCTCAGATCATTGCCATTCCGCCGTTGACATGCAGCGTCTGGCCAGTGACGTATTGCGCCTCCTGGCTCGCGAGATAGACGACGGCGGAGGCTACGTCGGCGCCCTGCCCGAGTTTGCCGGCCGGCACCTGGCCGAGAATCGCTTCCTTCTGCTTGTCGTTCAGCGCATCCGTCATCGGGCTCTCGATGAAGCCCGGCGCGACGCAATTGACCGTGATGCCGCGCGAGGCGACTTCGGCGGCGAGCGACTTGGACATGCCGATCATGCCGGCCTTGGAGGCCGCGTAATTGCCCTGGCCCGGATTGCCGGTGACGCCGACGATCGAGGTGATCGAGACGATGCGGCCCCAGCGGCGCTTCATCATGCCCTTCACGGCGGCGCGCGCGAGGCGGAAGGTCGCGGTCAGGTTGACGGCGATCACCGTGTCCCAGTCCTCGTCCTTCATGCGCATGAACAGGCCGTCGCGGGTGAGCCCGGCATTGTTGACGAGAATGTCGAGCTGGCCCATCGCGGCCTCGGCCGACGGCACGAGCTTTTCCACCGCATCCTTGTCGGAGAGGTTGCAGGGCAGGATGTGCGACCGGCCGCCCAGTTCGCCAGCGAGTTTTTCCAGCGCTTCCGCGCGCGTGCCCGAGAGGGCTACCGTCGCGCCTTGCGCATGAAGCCCGCGCGCAATCGCCGCGCCGATGCCGCCCGAGGCGCCTGTGACAAGGGCTGTCTTGCCGGTCAGATCGAACATGAAAGGCTCCTCTCTCAAATTCCCGAAACCTCATCCTGAGGAGCGTCCGCAGGACGCGTCTCGAAGGATGGTCGCAAACCCATGCTTCGAGACGCGGGCTTCGCCCGCTCCTCAGCATGAGGGGCGTGTTTATGACGCCTTATACGCTTCCACATCCTGGGGCGAGCCGACGCTCATGCCGGTGGCGCCGTCCGCGAGGCGCTTCAAGAGGCCCGTCAGCACCTTGCCGGCGCCGAGTTCGACGAAGCGGTCGCAACCATTGGCGGCCATGTAGCCAACGCATTCGCGCCAGCGCACGGTGCCCGTCACCTGCTTCACCAGAAGATCGCGGATTTGCTGGGGATCGCTGACGGCGCTGGCGATGACATTGGCGACGACGGGGACTTTCGGCGCGACGATGTTTGTCGACGCGAGCGCCTCCGCCATTGCATCGGCGGCCGGCTGCATCAGCGCGCAATGGAAGGGGGCGGAGACAGCGAGCAGCATGGCGCGCTTGGCGCCCTTGCCCTTGGCGATCTCGATCGCCTTATCCACAGCCGCCTTCGAGCCCGACGCCACGACCTGTCCGCCGCCATTGTCGTTGGCGATCTGGCAGACGCCGCCGGCCTCGGCCTGGGCTTCCGCCGCCACCGCAACGCCGGTTTCGTAGTCGAGGCCGAGCAGCGCGGCCATGGCGCCCTGCCCGACCGGCACAGCGGCCTGCATCGCCTTGCCGCGCAATCGCAGCAGCTTGGCCGCATCCGCGAGCGAAAAAGCGCCGGCGGCGGCGAGCGCGGAATATTCGCCGAGCGAGTGGCCGGCGACGAATTTGGCGTCGCGCGCGAGATCGAGGCCGGCTTCGGCCTCCAGCACGCGGGTCGCGGCGAGGCTGACGGCCATCAGCGCCGGCTGGGCGTTGGCGGTCAGCACCAGATCGGCTTCCGGGCCTTCGAACATGAGAGCCGACAGCTTCTCGCCGAGCGCGGCGTCCACCTCGTCGAAGACGGCGCGCGCAGCCGGAAAGGCCTCGGCCAGCGCCTTCCCCATGCCGACGGCCTGCGAGCCCTGCCCCGGAAATACGAACGCCTTGGCCATCTGCGCCTCCCTTGGATTGGCCGGGTGAGTGGCGCAGGGCGGGAAGCGAGTCAAGTCGGCGGCGAACACGCCTGCCCGATGTCGCGGCCGCGTTTCGACGGCTCGCGCATGCTTACTTGACCAGACGTAGCCCGCTGCCCGAGGCTGACGCGCCGATCGCGGTAAAGACGGCGGTGAGAGAAGCCGCGTCGGTCGCGGTATAAGCGTAATTGGTCTGGCTGGCGCATTGGCCGAGCAAGGTTTGCGCCGCCGCCTGCTGGGCCGACGTCAGGTATCCGGCGTGATTGAACGTCACCGTGTAAATTTTCACGCCGGCCGCCTTGGCGTTCCTGCAGGCAGCGAGTAGGCGATTGTCCATCAGCGTATTGAAGGCGGCGTAGTTGGTCACCGCATTGGCGTTCCATAAGCGCGTGTCGCCGAGATACCCATAAGCGGAATAGTCAGAGACGTTCTTGGTCGTAAGCGCCGCAGCGTTGTTGCCATTGTCGATCAACTCGTTGACGCCGTCGGTCATGAGCACGATCACCTTTTCGACGCCGGGCGTGCCATAGGCCGCGCCATCGGCGTAAGGCGCTCTGGGCGACAATGTGCGCCACGCCCACATCAATCCTTCCGAAATGATCGTGCCGCCGCTCTGCCAGTAGCTCAGACCGTCGATTTTCGATTTGACGGTCGACGTGTTGTTGGTCAGCCGCAAGACCGGGTCCGGGCAACCCGCGTTCGGACCATACGTGTAGCCAGCCGCATCGGGCGTCTCCTGTATGATCGCGGCCTTTGTCGCGCCATCGTATTTCATGAGCCAGCTGCCCGCCCCGTAGTCGATGGCGGCCACGGGCGTCCATCCCCAGGAAGCCTGAATCTGCCCATTCGTATCCATGAGATAATTATTGTGGAAACCCTGCGTGGCTGAAGAATAGGGACCAGGCGGAACGGCAATCGTAGTGTTGAAGGGCGAGAAATCCGGTTCATCCGGCCAGAAATAGGGCACGAACAGCGACAGCGAATCCGCGGTCGAGGGCGGCGTATCCGTCACATCGTAATCGGTGGACGCCGGATAGCTCCAACCGCGATTCGCATTCAACCAGGTCTGCTCGGTCTTCGACACGCGAACCTCGACGCAACCTTTCCATCTCGTCGGATTGTTGTTCTGGTCACGCGTTCTCTTGAAAAGTTCGTACTGGCTGACGATCGCCGGTTGCTTGAACCAGTCGCAAGCTCCGTTGTTCGGGTAGTTGGCGTCCAAGGCGTAGAACCCGACGGGAATCCGGTAGGTAATTCCCGTCGCTGGCGACGTCCAAGACTGCAGCGTCAGCGGGGCGACCGTGTTCGGGGTGACATCCGCTGCATGAGCTGACGTCACGCCGAATAATTCCTGAGCCATGCGACGGATCGGCGCGAGGATGTCGAGAATGTCGCGAGCGTCGCCAGTGCCGCCCGATCCGGCGCCGCCGCCCGAACCGCCGCCGGAGCCGCCCCAGTTCGGTACGCAACCTGCGCCCTGCGTAACCTGGTAGTCGCGATACCATTGACCGTTGAACGGGCTGACTGCTGTCGTGTCGATGTAATTGGCGACGCTCGCCGCATCGGTCAGGCCCGGGTTCACCACTGCGACGTAAGGAACGACGCTTACGCGCGCCGCGCCGCCGCCTGCGCCCATCACCGCGTCCACCATCGCCTTCGCGGCGGCTTTGAGATCGCCCATGTTGGCGGACATCGATCCGGTATTGTCGAGCGCGAGGGCCAGTTCGAGAGGCTTCGCCGCCGACACGCCGCTCGTCGTCGCGCGGGACGTTACTGAAAAACTCAGCCGCTCCATGCCGATCAGCTTTTGCAATACGGTCGGCGCGTCTCCGGTGATCTTGACCTCGTAGAGCCCGGCGGACACGTCGGTCTCGACGATTTGCAGCCGAAGAGCCGCCGCGCGGGCGCCGAAGATGGCGTTGACAGCGCCTGCCGCGATCGCCTGGCGCTCCGTCTGGGACAGGTTCGCCTTGGAGGCAGCCGCGAGTACCGCCGTGTCCGCCGCGGCCTGAGCTGCGACCCTGACGCTGTTCAACCGCGAGAATTCGATGGCGCCGCCAATCGCCGCCATCGCAGGAATGACCGTTACAGCCGTGAGAACAGCGACGGAACCGTCATCGCGCCTGAAGAACCGCTGGACGGCCTTTGAAACACGCTTCGTCATCATCGAAATCCCAGCGTCGTTGTAGTCTCGGAGTCGCCCCGACGTATCGAATGCAAAAATGCTCCGGCGACGCTAGAGCCCGTTCCTTCACGCCGCGTGAACCAGCGTGGTTAGAGATCCGTTGACACAAGAGAATACCAAACAGAATCAGACTGTCGGCGCGACCGTTTGACTTGCCGGCGGCCCGCGCCGACATTGCGGAATGCCATTTATTTGCGACATCCCCGCCGTCGCCACCCAACTCCAGGACGACAATGTCGTGCGCATCACGCGCTGGGATTTCGAACCCGGCGCGGTGACCGGCATGCACCGGCACGGCTGGCCCTATTTCGTCGTCATGCTGACCGACGGCAATCTGCGCGCGGAGGTCGATGGCGTCGTGCAGGACCGGCCTATGACTGCGGGCACGAGCTATGCGCGGCCCGCCGGCGTCGAGCATGACATCCAGAACGGCTCGGACCATCCGATCGCCTTCGTCGAGATCGAGGTGAAGCGGCCGGACCTGCTTGTCATGGACAAGGGCTGACCGCGTGCTGTTCATGGTCATCGAGCGCTTCCGCGACAACGACATGGTCCCCGTTTACGAGCGTTTGCGCGACGCCGGTCGCGGACTTCCGGATGGGCTCGAATATGTCGACAGCTGGGTCGAGCCGACTTTCGCGCGATGCTTCCAGCTGATGCGCTGCGACGATCCGGCATTGTTCCAGCAGTGGGTTTTGCACTGGCGCGGAACCGGCGCCACGATCGAAATCGTTCCGGTCGTACCCGCTGCGCGAACTCGCGAAGTCGTCACGCCGTTCCTGGCGCCAGCCAAGGGCTGAGGACGCCAGAGCTTGAATGTGACGGGCCGAACCCCACAATGGCCGCGACGATTCGTTTCAATCAGCGGAAAACATGGCCATTCCCGGAAAGTCCTGCGGAACCTGCACGATGTGCTGTTCCGCGCTCGAAATCGACCATTTCAACAAGCCGATGGGCGTGGTCTGCCAGCACTGCATCAAGAGCGGCGGCTGCGACGCCTATTCGACGCGCCCGCAAGTGTGCCGCGACTTCGAATGCGACTGGATGATGGAGCGCGACCTGCCCGCCACGCTGCGCCCCGACAAGGTCGGCACGATCCTGATGGAAGATCCCGACAACGAGGATTATCAGGCGGTCTGCGAGCCGTCGAAGCCGATGGCCTGGCGCCACCCGCTGGTGTTCAAGCATCTCGTCGCGCAGGCCAAGGCGGGGCGCACGGTCATCGCCAAGTCGGGGCTCAAGGCATGGCGCATCTATCCGGACGGACATTTCTCCGAATGGTCCTGAGGCTGGCGGCGGCATGAGCAAGCTGCCCGAGCCCTGGCGCGTCACGGCGTCGCGGACGCTGGTCAAGGACAGGTGGATCGACCTGCGCGCCGACGATTGCGTGCGTGCGGACGGGCTCGAGATCAAGCCCTACTACATCCTCGACTATCCCGACTGGGTGCAGGTGATCGCGATCGACGCGGACGAAAACCTCGTCGTCATCCGGCAATACCGACACGGCGCGCGTCGCGTGACGCTGGAAATCCCCTCGGGCTGCGTCGATGCAGAGGACACGGACCCGGTTGCCGCAGGCCTGCGCGAGTTGCGGGAAGAGACGGGCTATGTCGCCGATCGTGTCCGGCTCGTGGCGACCATCACCAACAATCCGCAGAACCAGACCAACAGGATATTCATCGTGCTCGCCGAAGGCGCGCGGCGCGTCGGCGAGCAGCAACTCGAAGAGAGCGAAGAGATCGCGGTCGAACTGATGCCGCTCGCACAGGCGCGTGTCGCCGCGCTCGCCGGCGGCTTCGATCATTCCGCGCAGATCGCCTCGCTGCTGATCGCGCTGGAGAAGCGCGATCCACCGGCCTGATTACGCCGGCGCCAGCTCGCTCTCGAAACAGCCGATCGCGCGCTCGCCGAATTCGACGAGATAAACCGTTGCGCTCGTCTCCTCCTGGTGGCCGATCTTGATGATTTCGCCGAGCGCGCCTTCGGCCGCAAGCAGCTCGTCGGACGCGACATCGGGATAAGTGCCGTCGTTGACGAGATCGGCGGCGGCGCGCACCTGCTGGTTCAGCGCGTATCTCGGTTCGCTCATGGCGGCCTCCTCAACGGGTCGAGCAGCAGGTCGCCTTGGGATCGTGGAAGACGAGTTTCGTCTCGGCGACGCTGTCAACAAAATCGATCGTCACGCCTTCGAGCAGGATGCGGCTCTCGGTCGGCACGAACAGGCGGAAGCCGTTGCGCTGGATGACGCCGTCGCCGGCCTCCGGTTCGGCGCGCACGCTCATGTCCGCATTCAACCCCGAGCAGCCGCCGGGACTGACGGCGAGGCGAAAACCAGCCCCCGGTCCGCCGTCGGTCATCACCATCATGCGAATGAAACGTTCGGCCTTGGGCGTGATCTCGAAGCTCATCGGGCTCTCCGTGCAGCGAATGTCGCAAAGCCGACGCGCGTGTTGCACCGACGGCCTCTCCGGCTGGTTTTCGCAAGCGATATGCCAACAGGCGACTGGAACGCCGCTTGCTGTGTGGACCGCAAAGGAGTGGGCGATGAGCAACGTGATCTTCTACGAGAAACCGGGATGCGCGACCAATGCGCGCCAGAAAGCGGCTCTGGCTGCGGCCGGCCATTCGGTCGATGCGCGCAGCCTGCTTTCGGCGCCGTGGACCGGCAACGAATTGCTATCCTATTTCGTCGGTTTGCCGGTCGCGTTCTGGTTCAACAAGGCGTCGCCCCGCATCAAGAGCGGCGCCTTCGATCCAGCCGCGCAGACGCAAGCGAGCGCGATTGCCGCGATGCTCGCCGATCCTCTGCTGATCCGAAGGCCGCTGATCGCTGCCGACGGCGTGCGGCGCGCGGGGTTCGACAACGATCTCGTCGCGCGATTGGTCGGCGACAGCGACGTCTCCAGCGTACAGGGCTGCGCGCATGGCGACGCCGCGCATTCCGCCTGCCCCGCGCCCGGGATCAGCGCGTAAGCGCCATCGCGAGCCGCTCGACGAGGCGGCCCCCCTTGAGATGCGTCTCGAAGATTTCGTCGATGTCGGCTTCGGTCTGGGGGCGATACCAGACGCCTTCCGGATAGACGACCATCAGCGGGCCCGCCGAACAAAAACCCATGCACCCGCTCGCCGAAAAGCCGATGTCCGGCACGCCCGCCGCCTCGATCTTCTTCGCCATGCGTTCCCACAGCGGCGCGGCCCCGGCCGCGCCGCAGGAGCCGCGCGGATGCTGCGGCGGACGCTGCGTGTGGCAGGCAAAGGCGTGGCGAACGAAGACTTTCGGCAAGTCCAGATCGGTTTCGAACGGCGCAATCATCGTGGCTCCTCGGTCTCGCACGCCAATGTCGGCAAGGCGCCGCGCCTGTCGGGCATCCGACACGCGCGCGCCATCCGCCCGATTTTGTCGCGGCGCGCAGCTTGCTTCGATGAGATCTGCAAGGAGCATGCGATGATGGAAGCCGCCACACTGTCTGGACCGACGCCGCTCGATCTCGTCGATTTCGGCGAACTCCCGGAGGCGACGAATGCGCTGTTGCAGGAGGGCGTGCTCGCCTATCGCTGCAACCCCGATCTCGCGCGGGAAAAATTCGAGCGCGCGCTCGAGGAGGCGCCGGCGCAATTGCCGGTCCACTTCTGCCTCTACAAGATCCACACCTATCAGGGTCGGCTGGACGAGGCGCTGGCGTCAGCGCAGCTCGGCCTTTGCGAAGCGGCGCGTCAGGCAGGCTGGCCGGCGGACTGGCGCAGATGGCGCCGCCCGCAGGATGCGCAGCAACCGGCCGCGCGCTTCGCGCTCTACACGCTGAAGGCGCTCGCCTTCATCCGGCTGAAGCGCGACGAAAGGGCGCAGACCGCCGAGATTCTGGAGGCGCTACGCCAACTCGATCCAGCCGGCCATGTCGGCTGGCCGGTCGTCGCCGCGCTGGCCGACGGCTGCAGCGCCTAGCGAAAATCCTATCGCACGAGCCGGAGACGCGCCTGGATCGCGTCGAAGATGCGATTGAAGGCAAGGTCGATCTCGGCCTGGTCGGTCGCCGCGAAATAATAGCCGGTGGTCGCGCAGGCCATCAGAGCGGGCTCGAGCCGGTTCTGGATCGGCGCCACCGTCTGCTGGTAGGCGGCCTCCGTCGGCATCGGGATATACTTGGTGTTGAGCACCATGACCGTGACGCCCTGCCCTTTCAGTGTGTCGCAGAGCCGATCGTCGAAGGGATGAAAACCGCCGACGCGGTCGCGGCGGCCCTGCACGCCGTCGGTGACAATGATCGCGAACTTCCTGGGCGTCGCGAACCCGTCGCCCTGCGAGCCGACGTCGCCGTTGAAGACCGGCATGGCGCCCGAAAACGAGGTGTTGCCGCCGAGCCGGTAGTTCTGGATGAACCGCTGCGCAGAGGCGAGATCCGTGGTGAGCGGCACGGCGCGCTGCGGCGTGTCGTCGAACGTGTCGATGGCGACACGATACAGGTCGCGTGGGCCCTGCGTCGCGGCGATGCGGCCGATCATGGTTCCCACGGCGTTCTTGAGCACGTCGAGGCGTGTGAGAATACCGAGGTTCTGCGCGACCTGAAGATTGCTGATCCTCTGGCCGCCCTCGGGGTCGTGGCATGCGAAGGCGCAGCCGACGGCGGCGCGCAGCTGATCGCGGCCTGTCGCCGTCGCCGCGAGCCCCATGGACGCGGAAGCGTCAAGCAGGAAGTCGACGTCCATCTTGCGGCCGGTCTGTTTCGGCACGGCGGCCGTCGTCGTGGTCGAGACGCGCGTCACGCCGAATATCCGGCCGAAATTCGTCGTCGTCTCCGCATTCACGGTCACGACGATGTTGTTGTTGACCGTCTGCAACGCGACGCTGGCTACGCGGACGGGCGAGCCCGCCGGAAATGCGGCGGCGACAGCGGCTTCCGCTTTGGTCTGCAGGACGGCGTCGGATGCGCCGGAAATGTCGAGGCCGGCGGCGAGCACGGCCGCGTCGACCGTCGCCTGCAATTTGACCTTCGACGCCGCCACACGGGCGTAGTCGGTCGCCGCGCCCACCAGCATGACCGCCGGCAGCAGGACGACGGAAAACAGGACCGCTACAGATCCCGAGCGATCTGTTCCAAAACGAGACAGATTGAGCATGGCGTGGCCTCCATGCGCAGCGCGGCGCAGGAGACGCGCCAACTATATTCAGGCGCAATATGGGACAGCCGCGGGAATCATACCTCGCCGAGACATCGCGCGAGCCGCGTTCCGACCCGCGCCGCAAGCGCGTCGGTCGAAAAGTCGCGGGCGACGAGCTCTCGCGCCGCAGCCGTCTTGAGCGCGCGGGTTTGCGCTTCGCAGCGAACCGCATGCAGGGCGGCGACTGCGGAGGCGAGGTCCGGTTCGGCCCAGGTTTGATCGGCGGAAGCGCGTGGATATTCGCCGGCGACGATGGGCCGGAGCGCGCAATCGACCAGCCACGCCGTCTGCGGCGTGCAGAAGTCGAGATTGCCCGAATAGGCGGTCGCCACGACGGGCGCGCCAAGCCGCATGGCCTCGATCAGGTGATAGCCGAATCCTTCGGCGCGATGCAGCGAGACGAGACAATCGGCGCCTTCGAGCAGCGCCGCCATTTCATCGTCTTCGAGCACGCGATCCATGAGCAGGATGCGCGGATCGTTTTGGACGGCCTGATCAACGGCCTGCCACGTCTCACGCTCGGACGCCTCGCCGATACGTTGGCGGCTATGCGTCTTCACGACCAGCCGCACGTCGGTCTCGTCCGGGAACGCCGCGCGAAAAGCCGCGATCGCGCCAAGTGGATTCTTGCGATGCGCGCCCGAATAGGCGTCGCCTGCGGTCAGGAAGACGAAGGCCTCCTTGTCGATCGATGTCCCGAAGGCGCGACTGCGCGCAGCTGATCGCCCAATTGCGGCGACGGGTTTGCACGCCGTGCCGAGGAGATGCGTCGGCGCATGCGAGCCGAGCGTGTCGGCGATGAACCGGGACGCCGCCCAGACTTCATCGACAAGCTCAAGGCCGAGGCGATGCACGGCCTCGGGCTTCGACAGTTCGAGATAGGGAAAGGCGACCAGCCGCGTGTCGGTGAAAACATCGGGCCAATAGGCGATCGCCGCCGGAATGTCCTCGAGATTGAGGTGGAGGATCGTGACGCGCGCGGGGCCCGGCGGCGCAAGCGCGAGTGGGCCGCTGTCGCGCGACGTATTGGGATGGTCGAGCGTGTAGTCGCACAGGCGCAGCGACCGTCCGGTCTGCTGCAGGGCCGACGCCAGCGCGCGACAGGAGTCCGAAACGCCGAGCCGTCGCGTGAACGGGCCGACGAGCTGCACATCGACCAGCGGCGCTTCGGGCGCAGGGCGCGCCGCCGCATACAGCCGGCCGCCGTCCTGCGTGCGGCTGGCGAAGTCCTGGCGCGCGAGATCGTAGCCGGCGCGCGCGATGTCGGCGCGCCATCGGGCGGTCGAGTAGCCGGTCGCCCCGAAAAGCTTCGCCAGAAAATCGTCGAAGGCCGCCTCGTCCGGCGCGCCGGCCAGAGCGAAGCGCGCAACGCCCTCGGCCGGCATGTAATTGAGGACTTGCGGCATCACGGTTGCAAAGAGCAGGAGCGCGAACCAGGCCAGCTTGCGACCGGCTTCGTCGTCCCAGGGAATCGTAGTCAGCGCCGGCGAACCAGCAAGGAAGCGGCGCATGAACGGCGAGAGCGGGGCCGTCATGCTCTCGCTTGCGCTGTCCGGCGTCGCGAGCGCGCGGCGATGCGAGGCTGGCACGAGGCAGTCCTCGACGCCCAGCGACGCGCTGTCGTAGATCGCCCAGGCGCAGGCCGCCGCAAGATCGTCGTTCCGCGCGCCCCTGCCCAGAAGGGCCTGCGCCCTGCCCGGCGCCAGCGGCGCGTCGCCATTCGGCCCTGCTGTCAGATAGGCGATATCGCCGGCTGAAAGCGGCGCCCGCATTCTGCCCCGGCGCCGGCCGTAACGTAGAAGATAGTCGCGCAGCAACCGCCCCTTGTCGCTATCGGACGCAATACGCTCGCGATGCGCGATGTGCGCGATGTAGTTCGTCGGCCCTCCCGGCGCGGATGGCGCAAGCAGACGCTCCCATCTCGGATGCGCGCCTTGCGGCGCGCGCCCTGGCGGCGACGCTTCGCACCCGTCGCGGGCCCGGAGGCCGGCGAATGTCGCACGCAGATAGTCCTGCGGATCGCCTATGGATGTCGTTTCGCGCCGCGACGCCGGCGACATGAGTTCGACGCGCCGACGCCCGGCGAGCGCGAAGGCGCGCACGCCACGCAGGTCGGATGTCAGCCGGTCGCCGACAAGCAGTTCGAAACCGTAGCGCCCGTCGCCGATCCCTGCGTCCCGGAGATCGGGCCGGTCGAGATGCGCGAGCGCCTGCCCGACGAACCGGCCCTCGACGAAGATGTCGACGAGCAGCCGGCAGTCGGGCGCGTCCGCGCGCCAGGCCCAACCGTAAAGCACGCCCTCGCGCGCCGCGTCGACATGCCCCGCGATCGCGCGGCCTCGAGCCCGGTCGAGCATGGCGCGGGCGCGCGCGCCGATCCGGGCGGCGATCGAGGGGCGCCCGCCGGCGGGCATGTGAGAAAGGCTCGACATTTCCGAGGGAAAACGATAATTGCGGTTTGCCCGGGTGTCACCTCGGGCGCTCATCCTTTTCGACGCGATCAGCTGTCAACGGTCTCGCGCGGAACGCCATGCGAATCCTGATCGTTTCGAACCTCTACCCGCCTTTCGCCGTCGGCGGCGCCGAAATCGTCGCGCATCGGCATGCGCGCGCGCTTCTGGCGCGCGGGCACGAGGTCTGCGTATTTGCAGGCCGCCCGCCCCGAGCGGATCAGGACGGCGGCGAGATCGAGTTCGAAATGGTCGACGGCGTCGAGGTCCATTCGATTGCGCTGCGCTCGCTCGAGCCCGAACGCGCATTCCGGTGGGAGGCGGCCGGCCGGGCGTTTCGCGCGGTCGCGCTGCACGTGGCGCCCGACGTCGTGCATTTCCATAATCTCGCGGGTCTCGGCGCCAATCTCATTCTCGAAGCGAAGCGGCTCGGCCTGCGGACCGTCTGCACCATGCACGATCATTGGGGCTATTGCGCGCGCAACACGCTGCTGCGACCGGAGGGGTTCGTCTGTCGCGACACCGAAGACTGCCATTTCTGCACGCCCAATGTCGCGGACGAGGCGGGCAAGGCGCTGCCGTTCCGGCTGGCGCGCGACTATGTGCGCGTGTGCCTGTCGCTGGTCGATCAACTCGTCTTTCCCAGCCGTTATCTGGCCGACGCCTACCGATCGGAAGGATTTGACGGCGCGCGCATGCGCGTGCAGAGCAACGGCGTCGATCTCGCGCGTTTCGACGCCCCCCGCGAGTCCGAGGGCCCGCAGCTGCGCGTCGCCGTCGTCGGCTATCTCGGCGCGCACAAGGGTTTCGACCTGCTGTTTGAGGCGGTCGATCTCCTGCTCGCGGAGTCCCGGCTCGCCGGCAAATGGAAGATCGCGATCGTCGGCGACGGACATATGCGCGAGAAAATCGCGGACCTTGCCGGGCGACCCGCCTACCGGGACCATGTCGACTTTCTCGGCAAGCTCGACCAGGACGATATCCCGACATTGATGGCGCGGGCCGATGTCGTGGCGCTGCCGTCGCTCTGGCCTGAAAACGAGCCGGTCGTGATGCTCGAGGCAATCGCGGCCGGCGCCGCGCAAATCGCGAGCGGCATTGGCGGCCATGTCGATCTCGTCGACGACGGCAGGTCCGGCCTGTTGTTTGCGAGCGGCGATGCAGAGGATCTCGCGGCCAGCATCGCCCGCTACGTCGACAACCCCGAGGAGGCGCGAACACACGGCGCATACAACCGCGCACGGCGCGGCGCCTTCGCGCAGGATGCGGCTGTCGCCGCTTACGAGAATATCTATAGCGCGGAACCTGTGGTCACGAACGATGGGGATGCGATCATCCTCTGCGACGGGGGCTGGCCGACACAGGAAGTCGCGCAGCTCTTCAATAATTTCACCCTGTTCGAGCGAAAGCCGCGTATCCGCTTCATAACTGCGGATTGGGCGGACGCCCGATTGTGGGATCGCGCGAGCGCCCTATTCCTGTGGTCGGACGAACGCCGCGCATCGTTGCTCACGCGCGCGCTGCGCAGCGGCCTGACAGTGGTTGCGCCGTCCGGTGGGGGGGCCCTCGAATTTCTCTTGCGCGAAGGCGGCGCATCGATCGGCTATGCCGGTTTCGGCGAAGCGATCGCCGCCCTGCTTGCAATCGCGGAGAATGCGCCGCGCCGTCAAAAGCGCGCCGATCTCGCCGATCTCCTCGCGGCGATCACGGAAGCGGATTCGTTCGCGCTGTCTGCCGAACATCCGGCGGTCTGAGTGGACGCGCCGATGGCTCGCAAGCACGTCCTCATCTGCAACGAGCGCATTCTTTTCCGCTATGGCGTCGATCGTATCCTGGTCGAACTCGCGAAGAAATTCGTCGCCGAGGGCTGGCGCGTCACTTTCGCCTGTCTGCGCAGCGACGAGGCGTTGATCCGCGCCATCGACGCGCATGTCCTCGTTCCGGCCATGGCGCCCGGTGGCGATCTCTATGCGACCGAACAGGAGTGCGTGCGCTTTCTCGACGAAAGCTGGGGCGCGATCTCGAGCGAGGCTCCCGTGAGCCTGATCGTCAGCGGCGGCTGGCCGTTCTTCTGCGCGGCGCATATCGGCGACAAATACGGCGTTCCCTCGATCTTCATCGACGCCGGCGCGGTGCCGCACGACGGGCTCGACGAGAACAGGGCCGGTCCGCAGCGCGCGGTGCGACGGCTGCGCAGCCTCGCTTTGCCGCATTTCGACCGGGTCTTGCCGATCAGCCGGTTCATCGCGGAGAGCCAGACGATTCCCGATCGTGCGACATCGCGAGGCGTGCGCGTCACCCCGCTCGGGGTCGATCATTTCGCGTCGCGGGGCGGAGCAGACGAGCGGCTGCCCGACGAAGCCGAAGAAGAGCTGGTCGATCGGCTGCGCGCGCTCGCAAGAAGCGGCGCGCGGCTCATCCTCAATCTCGGGCGGTTCGAGCCGGAGAGCTACAAGAATTCGCAGGCGGCCTACGGGCTTCTGCGTGAATTGCAGACGCGCGCGGCAGAAGCCGACGCCGATCTGCGGCTGCTGGTTCTCGCTGACGACGAGGAGGCTGCCGCGCCCGCCGACCTCGCGCCTTCCGTCATCTGTCTCGGCAAGCCGAGCGATGCGGCGCTGGCGCGGGTCATGGAGGTCGCCGAGGTCGGATTTTCGCCGTCGCTGTGGGAAGGGTTCAATCTGCCGGTCGGCGAGATGAGCATTCTCGGCAAGCCGGTCTTCGCCTTCAATATCGGCGCGCATCCGGAGACGATCCTCCATCCGTGGTTCCTGTGTTCGGGAATCGTCGAGGCCGCCGACAAGATCGACCGCACGCTGTCTGGCGCGGCGCCGGCCGGCGTTCTGTCGTCGCGTCGGATCGCGGCCTATCGCGATGCATTCTCCTGGGCGCGCGCGCTCGACGCCTATCATGCGATCGCGCTCGAGGCGATCGCCGTCGGCAAAACGCCTTGCGCACCGGAGAAGCTGCTCTTCGTCGACGTCACCAACGCCTCGCGCGACGCAGCCAATTCCGGCGTCGTCAGGGTCGCGCGTCGGCTGTCGGCGGAATTGCGGCGACGCGAGGCGGCGCGCCTCATCTTCGTCTACTGGGAGCCGGAGCAGCGGGCCTACCGGTTCGTGGGCGGCGACCGGGAGGCGCTGCTCGCGGGATACAGCGGGCCCGTCACGAGATTGATGCGGCTTTTTTCCGGCGAGCGCGAACCGACGCCGGACGACATGCTGCGCCGGTCGCCCGGCCGCGCGGCGCGCGAGGCGACCCTCCTGATTGCGGAATTCGTGCTCGATGGCGATACGGCCGAGCGCGTGGCCTGGGGGCATGCGCACGGGATGCGCACGGCGGCGATCCTCTACGACCTCATACCGATCGATTTTCCGCATCTGTGCGGCCCGGATGTGCGTCGTGCGGCGCCGGCCTATCTCGAAGCGCTCTCGGGCGTCGATTCCATCATCGCCATATCCGGCTACAGCCTCGGCCGCTTCGAGGATTATCTCAAACGGCGCGGCCTGCCGCTGCCAGCGCGGCGGGGCGTCGCCTGGTTGCCCGGCCAGCTCGGCGCTACGCCGCGGGCGCGCAGCGCGGCGCCCGGCGCCGCCTCACATGCGATCTGGATCCTGTGCGTCTCGACGGTCGAGCCGCGCAAGAACCATCGCGCGTTGCTGGCTGCCTATGCCGAAGCAAGGCGGGCGCTGCCGACGCTGGATCTGCGTCTGACGCTGATCGGGAATTCCTACCACGGCGCGGAGACGCTTGCCGACGAGGTTCGCGCCGCAGTCGCGCGCGACGCGACGATCGAATGGCGGCAGACCGTGTCCGACGACGAATTGGCGCAGGCGGCGCGCGCGGCGTCCTTCACCGTCTATCCCTCGCTGGTCGAGGGGTTCGGCCTGCCGATTCTTGAAAGCCTGTGGCTCGGCAAGCCGTGCGTCTGTCACAGCGACGGCGTGATGGCGGAGCTTGCGGCCGGCGGCGGATGCCTGACGGCGGACATGGCCGACCCGGCGGCGCTGGCGCGCGCGATCGAACGGCTCGCGACCGATGGCGGCCTGCGCGACCGTCTGTCGGCCGAGGCGCGCTCGCGGGAAATCGACGCCTGGCCCGACTATGCGCGGCATGTCGGCACGCTGCTCGGCCTCGACACGCTGGCGCCGGCCGAGACCTCTCCCGGGCGGGCGCTCGACGCGTTGCGCACTCGCGTCGCAGAGGACGCCTATTTCATCGGGCACAGGTTGCACGGTCTCGGCCTGATGAGCGGGCTGGCGGCGGGCGACGCCGCTACTGTCGGGCCCCCCGGCTCCGCGCCCGAGCGCGGCGCAGCCCCGCGCAAGCCACTGCTACCGCTGATGCGCTGGCTGAGGCGCCGCCGGATCAGCGTCGGGCAGGTCCACGCCAGCGGATTGTTCGACCCTGTCTGGTATCTCGAAAACTATCCCGACGTGCGCGCGGCAGGCGTCGATCCGGCGCTTCATTTCGCAAGATACGGACACCGGGAAGGCCGTTCGCCCGGGCCGAATTTCGATTCGGCGCGCTACCGGGCCGAGCGCCCGGAACTAGACGCCACGGGCCTTTCGGCGTTCCAGCATTTTATTCAAGAAAATCGATAAATTTCAGAAGGTTCTTCTGAGATCGCCAACGTGTCAAAACACACACGCGGGCTCCTTGACCCTCTCCCGGCGCTGCTTCATCCTGCCACCGCCGCAAGCGGATGATTTGCTTCGGAATGGTTCCCTGGCTGGAGCGACATGATCAAAAACTTGAGCGCTGCGATTGTTTTTCTCGCCTTTACCGCCGGCGCCGCGCTGGCCGAATGCCCGCCGGGGTTCGAAAGCAAGAACGGGCAGTGCGAGATCAAGCGCGCCTGCCCCATCGGCCAGACGATGCGGGAGGGCAAATGCGTCAGCGCGTCGACCTGCCCCGCGGGCCAGCAATATATGGATGGATTGTGCGTTACGCGGGCGCCGGGCTCGTCGACGCCCAATCCGGTATTCAACAAGAAGTAGCGGCCGCTCCGGGCGGCGAGGAAGAAAGGGGGCGCTTATGACAAGCCTGATCCATTCAAAGCGGGGCCGGCGCATGATCGCCATCGCGGCGACCATCGGCGCGGCCGCAGGGCTCGCAATGTCCGGAGGCTCGGCGATGGCTGGCGACGAGAAGACCCCATCGGGCGACACGGCCGCGGTCGGCGGCATGAAGGTTTACGTCGATCCGACGACCGGGCAGATCACGCATTCGCCGCCGCCGAGCCAACCGTCGATGACGCTGTCGCCGGCCGAGCAGAATGCCTTCAGCCGGTCCAGCCAGGGCCTGGTCGAGGTGCCCAGTTCGGGTTCGGCGGGCGGCGTGAAGGTCAATCTGCAAGGGCGCTTCCAGAGCCCGCTGATCGCGACCGTCGGTCCCGACGGACGCGCGCAGCTCAAGCACGCTGGCGAAGCGGCCCCTAGCCGCGCCGCCAAGTAAGCCGCGTTCGACAAGTCTTCGTTCAGCACAAGGGGATATTCATGCCGAGATGCAAGAATCGGGCTTTGGCGCCCGTCCTGTCGCTCGCGCTCCTGGCAGGCGCATCGTTCTGGTCGGCCGCCGATGCGGCGCAGATCGTGGTCATCAACAACAACGCCGCCGGCGTCGGCTTCAACGACGCGACGGCCGCCTCGCCCGTCGGCGGCAACACAGGCACGACCGTGGGCGCGCAGCGCCTCATCGCGTTTCAGTTCGCGGCGGACCATTGGGGGCAGCGCGTCGCCAGCTCCGTTCCGATCCGGGTCGGCGCGCAATTCTCGGCTCTGTCCTGCACGCAGAATTCGGCGGTGCTGGGGTCGGCCGGTCCGAACACGGTGTTCAGGAATTTCGCCGGGGCGCCCCGCGCAAACACCTGGTACGTTGCGGCGGAAGCAAACGCGTTGAGCGGATCCGATCAGGATCCCGCGACGGATGATATCAACGCCAATTTCAACTCCAACATCGGCCAACCGGGCTGTTTGCAGTCGCTTGGCTGGTACTATGGCCTCGACGGCAATAATCCCAGCGGCACGATCGATTTCGTGGCCGTGCTCATCCATGAAATGGGCCACGGTCTCGGGTTCCTGTCGCTGGTCGATCTGTCGACCGGCACAAAATTCAACGGCTTCGACGATACCTACATGGTCAATCTCGAGCACCACGGCGCGGCGACGCCGGACTTCCCGAGCATGACCGACGCGCAGCGGGTCGCGGCGCAGATCGCCACGGGCAATCTGCACTGGACCGGCGCCAATGTGCAGGCGGCGTCCAGCTTCCTGACCGCTGGCGCCGTGGGCACGCATGTCCGCATGTTCGCGCCCAATCCGATCCAGTCCGGTTCGTCCGTGTCGCACTGGGATACGGTGGCGACGCCCGACCAGATCATGGAGCCGAGCTACACGAGCGCGATCCACATGCCGAATTTCGAGCGGCCGCTGTTCCGCGACCTCGGCTGGAAGATGAACCAGCCGCGGCTCGACTTCGACGGCGAGGCGAAGAGCGGCATCCTGTGGCGGAACACCAGCACCGGAGATACGATTATTTCCCTTCTGAAGGGGCCGGGGATTCAGTCCGCGCCGTCAATCGCGTCCTCTACGCTCGTCACAACGGTTCCAACGAACTGGTCGATCGGGACGAGCGGCGATTTTAACGGCGACGGCAAGGCCGATATTCTCTGGCGCAACAATTCGACGGGCGATGTGGTGACGTTCCTGATGAACGGGACATCGATCACGACGTCGCAGCTGCTCGGCACAATTCCCACTGTCTACGCCGTCGCCGGCTCCGGCGATTTCAACGGCGACGGCCGCAGCGACATATTGTGGCGCAACACGTCGACCGGCGACACGATCATTTCGACGCTGACGGGCACGCCAACGTCGGTCGCGATCGCATCGTCGACGCTGGTTACGACCATTCCAACCGCCTGGGCGGTCGGCGGGGTCGGCGACTTCAATGGCGACGGCAAGGCGGACATCGTCTGGCGGAACACGTCGACCGGCGATGTCGTCGTCTTCCTGATGAACGGCACGACGATCACGTCATCGGTGCTGGTGGGCAACGTACCGCTCGCCTGGACCCTGGCCGGTACGGGCGACTTCAACGGCGACGGCAAGGCCGACCTTTTGTGGAGGAACGGGACCACCGGCGACGTCGCGGTGTCGATCATGAACGGGGCGTCGATCGCCTCGACCGCGATCATTGGCAACATTCCTCAGACCTGGTCGGTCGCTGAAGTTGGCCATTTCAGCAACGACGGTAAGGCCAGCATTCTGTGGCGCGATGCCGCCGGAAACAACGTGGCCTCGCTTACGAATGGCTCTACCATCACCTCATCGACGTGGCTCGGCAACGTGCCCGCCGTGTACACCGTGCAAGGCGCCAACGGAAACTGAGGTAAGGAGTCGGGCCTGCGCCGCCGCTCTGCGACGAGCGTCTCGTGCAGGCCCCGCTCAGCTGCTAAGTTCGGCGTCGCCGCCACGAATGTCACGCGACGCAAGACGAACAGATGAATACTGAGGGTCATATGTCAGAACGGCTGGTGCTCATCGCCGGCCATTCTCACGTGTATACGTTCCAGTTCAGTTCATATGCGCAGGATCAGTCGCCCGCCATCGTTCCCATTCCGATCGCTCCGCCGTACGTTCGAGGTTTTGCGACGACCATCGGGCCTTACGAAAGGTCGTACTGGGAAGAGCTGATTGATCACGCGGCCGACGCTGACATCGTCATACTCTGGCAAGGCAGCCAGCATCTTGCCGAATTTCTTTTCAGGCACGCCATTCCCTTCGATTTTGTAGTCGCCACCCATCCGCACCTGCCTTTGGAGCTCAAGTCGCGGATCGTGCCGGAAAGCCTCGTTCGAGAATATGAATGCCGATTCCTCGTTGACCTCGACTGGGTGCTGATGCGCCTTGCCGAGCGACCCGCGGGCCGCACGTTCGTCTGCGAGACGCCGCCGCCCAAGGGCGACGACGCGGCCTTGCGCGAGCTTATGCTTGGCGAACCTTATTTCCAGGACCGGGCGCGATTGCTCGGGCTCGACCTGTCTCAAGCGCGCCTGTCTCCGCGCATGCTGCGATTGAAGCTATGGCTTGTCATCCACCAACTGCTGAAAGAACTCGCCGACAAGCATGGCGCGGGGTATGTCGAGGCGCCCGAAGCCGCGATAGATCCAGACGGTTTTCTTAAACCGGAATTTTGGGAACGGGACGTCGGACATGGGAACAGCCGATACGGCCACCTGCTGCTGGACACCGTTCTTCGCGCCATGCATCGCTGAGGGTCTGTCATGATCGACCATCCCTACAAGCACTCTACTGCGCGCGCCTTCTGGTCGAGGGCCGTGAGCGCCGGCTGGAGGCCAGATGAAGTCGTCACATCCGAGCAGCCGCTGATCCGCGCCGGAGAGAAAGTCGTCTCCGCGGGAAGCTGTTTTGCTGCGAATCTTGTCCCCTATCTCGAGCGGGCGGGGTTCGAATATCTGAGAACCGAGACTCCGCATCCGGCATTTCAATCATGCGCCGACGAGGCGTTGAGCTATGGGAAGTTCAGCGCCCAATACGGAAACATTTATACGTCGCGGCAACTCCTGCAATTGCTTCAAAGGGCGCTCGGCCGGTTTCGGCCGACGGAGGACCGATGGCTCGGCTACGACGGGATCATCGATCCTTTTCGGCCGGGATTGCGGTTCAAGGCGCGATCGAACGCCGAGTTCGACCTTCTATCCGCGCAGCATCTTGCCTGCGTCGCGGCGGCCTTCTCGCAAGCTGATGTCCTGATCTACACGCTCGGCCTGACCGAGGCCTGGGTTTCGAGGATCGACGGCGCGGTCTTTCCGGCGTGCCCCGGCACGGTTGCAGGCGAATTCGATCCGGAGCGCCACGCGTTCGAGAACTATACAGTTTCCGAGACGAACCGCGATCTGGACGAATTTCTCGACCTCCTCCGTTCCGTCAACCCGAACGTGCGCGTAATTCTCACGGTGTCGCCGGTGCCGCTAGTGGCGACCGCGACAGGCCAGCATGTCCTTGCGGCTACGATGTACAGCAAGGCCGTTCTGCGTGTGGCGGCGCAGGAGGCGACCCGTCGTCGATCGAACGTGACCTATTTTCCGGCCTTCGAGATCGTGACTGGGCCGCAGGCGCCCGAGACCTTCTTCGACAGCTCTCGGCGAAATGTGACGACTGAGGCCATAGACACGGTCATGCACGCATTTTTTGCCAATTGCTCCCTGCCGGCCGATGGCGCCGGGCAGGTTCAGCCGCCCGAGCGAGCGCCCGATATTGCACGCCTCAGCAGGGACATCGTGGCCGCCGAATGCGAGGAGATGTTCGCAGATCGTCCGTAATGTCTATCGATCGAGGCCGCATGCGTTCCGGATTTGCGATGCCGCTTGGCGCCAAGGCTTGCCATATCCCCTCGGGCCGTATAGACAGCGCGCTTCGTGACGCTCCGGCCGGGGGCTGAACGGAAGCTGCCGTCAGGCAGAGGGGTTCGCGTGAACCCGAAAAGTTGCAGACTTTTCGGACAAGTTCATGCGCAAAGGACCTTCTTCCCGTGTTCCCGCCTTCGATGAAACCTCGTCGAGCCTTTTCCCAGGGCTCGAAGGGCTCCGCGCCGGAGACGCGATGATGAGGAAAGGCTAGCTGACATGGCTCTCTACGAGCACATCTACATGGCTCGCCAGGACATTTCCGCCCAGCAGGTGGAAGCCCTGACCGAGCAGTTCAAAAAGGTCGTCGCCGGTCTCGGCGGATCGGTCGAGAAGACCGAATATTGGGGCGTGAAGTCCCTCGCCTACCGGATCAAGAAGAACCGCAAGGCGCATTTCTCGCTGTTCAACATCAACGCGCCGCATGCCGCGATCGCCGAGATGGAGCGCCAGATGGGCCTGTCGGAAGACGTCCTGCGCTTCATGACCATCCGCGTCGAGGCGCTGGAGGAAGGCCCGTCCGCGATGATGCGCAAGCGCGACGACGATGGCGAGCGCGGCGACCGCCGTGGCCCGCGCGGCGATCGCCCGGATCGTGGCGACCGCGGCGATCGTCCGCCGCGTCCGCGCCGTGAAGACAGCGCCAACGAGGGAGGTTTCTGATGTCCGCTGGCGCCCGTCGTCCCTTCTTCCGCCGTCGCAAGACCTGCCCGTTCTCCGGCCCCAACGCGCCGAAGATCGACTACAAGGACACGCGTCTGCTGTCGCGCTACATTTCCGAGCGCGGCAAGATCGTGCCCTCGCGCATCACGGCCGTCTCGGCCAAGAAGCAGCGTGAGCTCGCCCAGGCGATCAAGCGCGCGCGCTTCCTGGGCCTGCTGCCCTACGTGATCCGCTAATTCTGGACCGCGAGGCTTCAACCTCGCAGCTCCATTCAAATACCGGGATTGCGAGCCTGAAGGCTCGCGGTCCAATCATCGGTCCGGCAAGCCTGCCGGATATGGCTGGAAGGCCTTCGCGCCTCTCCTAACCGCTCGAAAGGCGGGACAGCTCGATATGACGGACACGAAGCTCAAGACATACGGCGCGTCCGCGCTGGTGGCCGCCGCCGCGGGGCTCGCGGCTGCGCTTCTGTTCGTGCTTGCCGCGCGCGCGTCGCTGGCGACCGTCATGGTCGGCTATTTCGCGCCCATGCCTGTGATGATCGCAGCGCTCGGCTACGGCCTCTCGGTCGGAGCGGCGGCCGCCGCCATTGGCGCGGCGTTCATTGCGACGATGCTGCATCCCGCGCTCGGCCTGCTCTATCTGCTCTCGATAGGCGCGCCGGCCGTGCTGATCGCCGCCGCCGCCCTGCTCGCGCCGACCGGCGAGGAGCGCGGCGGTCGCGATTTCGCGCCGACGGCCGCCGTCCTGACGTCGGCCCTGGTCGCCGCGACCGTGGTTGGCGGCGGCCTCGCCTATTTCGTCTGGCGCGTCGGCGGCTTCGAAACGCTGCTGGCGAGCGCGATGAAGGAAGGGCAACCGATCGTCGACGCCATGCTCAAGGATTCGAAGGCTTCCGGCGCGGTCGACGCGGCGCGGCTGACCCGTTTCCTCGTCATGGCCGCCCCGCTCGGCATTGCCGCCTCGCAGCTGATGTCGATGTGCGTCAACCTCTATCTCGCCGGGCGCGTTTCGCTGATCTCCGGCAACCTGCCGCGCCGCTGGCCGTCGATCGCGGACGATCTGTCGATCCCGTCGGCTTTCGGCGCGTTGTTCGCCGCCGCCTGCGGGCTCGTCTTCCTCGGGGGCCTGCCCGGCGTCGTCGCCGGCGTGGTCGCGGCGGTGTTCGGCATGGCCTTCGCGCTGCAGGGGCTCGCCGTCGCCCACGTCTTCACGCGGGGGTCCGGGGCCAGGCCCGCCTTGCTGATGTCGCTCTACGGCTTGGTCGTGCTGATGCCGCCCTGGCCGTTCCTGTTTCTGGCGCTCGTCGGTCTGGCCGACGCCGCCTTCCACCTGCGGGCGCGCAAGACCGCGTCCCGAACCCCAAACTGAAGATTACAAGGAGAAGAACATGGAAGTCATTCTGCTCGAACGCGTCGCCAAGCTCGGCCAGATGGGCGAAGTCGTGCGCGTGCGCGACGGCTTTGCGCGCAACTACCTGCTGCCGCGCGGCAAGGCGCTGCGCGCCACCGACGCCAACAAGAAGCGCTTCGAGGGCGAGCGCGCCCAGCTCGAGGCCCGCAACCTCGAAGCCAAGGCCGAGGCCGAAAAGGTCGGCGGCAAGCTCGACGGCAAGACCTACGTCATCATCCGCCAGGCGGGCGAGACCGGCCAGCTCTACGGCTCCGTGTCGTCGCGCGACATTGCCGACGCCATCACGGCGGGCGGCGTCAGCGTCAATCGCCAGCAGGTGATCGCGCTGCATCCGATCAAGACGCTCGGCCTGCATGGCGTGCCGGTGCGCCTGCATCCGGAAGTCGAGGTGAGCGTCACGATCAACGTCGCCCGTTCGGCCGAAGAGGCCGAGCGTCAGGAGCGCGGCGAAAGCATCACTGCCCGCGAGGAAACCTCGATGGACGATCTCGGTCTCGAAGTCGGCGCCGCTCTGGCGGAGGCCGGCGGCGACGAGTGATCTCTTCGCGCTCGCGCAATGCAGAAAGGCCGCGGCGACCCCGCGGCCTTTTTGTTTGGCGGATCGTTCTTGCTCGTAAGGCACAATTGCCTTACTTTATCGACATGAAGAGCACGTTGAAAATCACCGCCAAGGGGCAGGTCACCTTTCGCAAGGACCTGCTCAAGGAACTCGGCGTACAGCCGGGGGATAGGATCGTGGTCGAAACCGTCGCGCCGGGACGGCTGGAAATGCGCGCCGCCAAATCCGGCAAGGGCATCAGCGGCTTCATCGGATATTTCGACAATCCGGACGACATTCACCTGTCGATCGAGGACATCAACGAGGTGATCGCCGACAGCTGGGCCGGCGGTCGCGGGCCGTGGACGCCCAAGCGCTGATGAAAATCTCGGCTGACACCAACGTTCTGCTGCACGCAGCTTTTCCCGAAGACCCCGTCCAGACCGCTGTCGCAGCGGAGGCGTTGCAATCGGCCGAAGTCGTCGCGATCTGCACAACTTGCCTCGCGGAATTCGTCTGGGTGATGTCGCGCAGCTACAGGAGGCAAGGTCAGGAGATCGCGGGCGCCCTTCGCACGCTGATCGCAGACAGCAAGGTCGTCGTCGACCGCCCCGCCGTCGAAGCCGGGCTCGCCGCGCTCGACGCCGGCGGCGATTTTGCCGATGGCGTCATTGCCTTCGAAGGCCGGCGCATGGGCGGCGACGTCTTCGTCAGCTTCGACCGCGACGCCGTCAAACATCTCGAATCGATCGGCGCGCCCGCGACGCTGCTGCGCTGAATGCGCATAAGACAAGCAGCTTGGCCGTGCGAGGATCGGCCATGATCGATTCCGCCGACGGATCGCACGAGGACAAGCGCCGCTTCCGCAACGCCGTGATCGGCGTCGGCGTCGCGCAGCTCTACGCCTGGGGCGTGATCTACTACCCCTTTTCCGTCACCGGAAAGATGATCGCGGCCGACGTCGGCCTGTCGATCGAGGCGGCTTTCGCCGGCTATTCGTCGATGCTGCTGGTCAGCGCGGTCTTTGCGCCCTGGGTCGGGCGCGCCATCGACCGGCGCGGCGGGCGCGTCACGCTGGCCTTCGGCACGCTGTGGGCGGCCGGCGCGCTCGCGGTCGCGGCGACGGCGAGCGGGCCGACGAGCTTCTACCTGTCGTGCGCCCTGCTCGGCGTCGCCTCGGCGCTCGTGCTCTACGACGCGGGTTTCGCCGCGCTCGTCCAGGTCGCGGGACGGCAGGGCCGGCGCGCGATCACCTATGTCACCTTTCTCGGCGGCTTCGCCTCGACCGTGTTCTGGCCGATCACCGCCTTTCTCAGCGAGCGCTGGGGCTGGCGAACCACCTATCTCGTCTTCGCCGCCGGCCTGGTCGCGATTTGCCTGCCGATCTATCTTTCCGCGCTCGGGCGCGGCCCCGATGTTATCGAGACGGCGGGAAGCGCGGATGCGCATGCCCATCCCGACGACGAGACGCCGCTGGAAGGGACGGCGCGCCGGCGCGCCTTCGTCTGGTTCGCCACGGCGATTGCGGCGCACCAGCTCGTCATCGCCGGCCTCTTGATCCACATGATCGACGCCATGCGGCAGGCGGGGCTTACGGGGGAACAGGCGATTATCGTCGGCATGGCCTTCGGCCCGGGCCAGGTGCTGGCGCGCTTCGCCGAAATGATCTGGGGCACGCGCTTCCCGGCCGTC
>JACKJE010000002.1 GCA_020638135.1 Methylobacteriaceae bacterium
CCTTCGACAGAGTTAAGGATTTGTGAAAACGAATACTCAGTTTGTCCGGGCTCGCCTTAAGCGAATTTGAAAACCTCTCACGGTATAGTCGCGCCATTGCTTATTCGATGGCGCTCAAAATGCTCTTGCTCGACATGATCTCAGACAAGGCTCGCAGGTTTCGCGACGACCGTGGCGGGGCGGCCGCCGTCATCTTCGCGATCACGGTTCTCCCGATGGCCTTCGCCATCGGCGCAGCGATCGATTACGCCTCGGCGATCCGCATGCGCGCGACGCTGACGAGCAGCCTCGATTCGGCGGCCCTGTCGGTCGCGGTCGCCCAGGTTTCCGGCCAGAGCGTCAATCTCGCCAGCGGCGCGCTGACCCACGCCGTGAAGAAGCAGTTGCAGGGCGCGCTCGGCCCCTATGGGGCGAGCGCCCATGTCACAGCCACGGCGTCGATCGACTCGTCCGGCGCGCTGGCGGCGACCGCCCAGATCACCGTGCCGACACAGCTCATGGGCATCGTCGGCGTCAATTCGATCAATGTGAGCGCGACGACGCGCGTCTCCCTGCCGGCCGGCCCGGTCGAACTGGCGATGGCGCTCGATACGACCGGCTCGATGGCGGGCGCCAAGATCGCGGCGCTGCAGACGGCGGCGACGGACCTGAACAATACGCTATTCTCGATCCCGAACGCGTCCAGCAACGTCAAGGTCGCGGTCGTGCCCTTCAACCAGTTCGTCAACATCGGCCTCGCCGACCGCAACGCGACCTGGCTGACCGGCGCGCAGGACTATACGACGCCTGCTTCCGGCTCCTGCACCGACCTGCCGAACATGGTCTGCACCGGCGGCTATACGACAATCAACTCGACCTGCACGAACGACGGCATTTCCTCGCCCTGCTCGTGGCAGAACTGCAACGGCTATACGCAGCAGGGCACCTACCAGTCCTGCCCGAGCGCGGTGAACCATGTCTGGCACGGCTGCGTCGGCTCGCGCAATTTTCCGGACGACGTCGGCGCGAACGCCGACCAGGTGAGCGTCGGGAATCCGGTGCCGGCCATGATCGACTATTGGTGCGCGGGGCCGCTGCAACGGCTGACCAACAGCCAGGCGACGGTGCAGACGGCGATCAACAACCTCACGGCCGGAGGCGAGACCTATATCGCGCCCGGCCTGCTGTGGGCGTGGCGTACGCTCTCGCCCCACGCGCCCTATTCGGACGGCGCCGGCTACGGCAGCCGCACCCGCAAGTACATCGTCTTGATGACGGACGGCATCAACACGCATTCGCCGAACTATCCCGACCATTACGGTACGGACACGGCGACCGCCAACACTCTGACCGCGCAGACCTGCGCGTCCATCAAGGCGAAGGGAATCACGATCTTCACGGTCGCCTTCCAGGTCACGGACCTGACGATCAAGGGGGTCCTGCAGAATTGCGCCACCTCGACCTCCGGCTATTACGACTCGACCTCGGCCGCCGACCTGCAGACCGCCTTCCAGGCGATCGGCAATGCGATCACGCAGGTGCGCATCCTCAATTGACGCAACGAACAGGGAGAGAAGCCTTGAAGAACCGCATTGCTCTTGCTTTCGCGCTGGCGCTCGTCCCCGCCGCCGCCTGCGCCGAGACCTGGATGGTCGTCGAAGGCGCCGACGGCAAGGTCAAGGGCGCCTGGACCGTGAACGTCGCGGGCGCCGCGATCAACGGCGCGGCGGCGATGAAGAACGAGCGCGGCATGGCCGTCACCTACAAGGTGGCGGGCGACAATCAGAACGGCAATTACGTGATCCAGCGCATCCAGCCGAGCGACGGCGTGGCCTGCACCTATGTCGGCAAGGCCGCCGGCCCGAAGGCGATCAACGGCACCGCCAAATGCGGCCGCGACAGCGCACAATGGAGCGCCGTCAAGACGAATTGAAGTCGACCTCGCGACAAGGCTGACTCCCAACGAAAAAAACGGCGCCCGTCTCCGGGCGCCGTGCGGGACCGATTGCACCGGTCCTTGAAGAGAAACGGGAGCGCGCTTTCTGGCGGAAACCGGAGACCAATTTCGCCGCGCGCTCCCAGTCGGCGCTCCCGGCCTTGGCCGGAAGCGCTCTCGGGAGGAAATCAGTAGTTGTAGGCGCGCTCGCCGTGGTCGGTGACGTCGAGGCCTTCGCGCTCGGAGTCCGCCGGGACGCGCAGGCCGACGACGAGGTCGACAACCTTGTAGATGATCGCCGAACCGACGCCCGACCAGATCAGCGTGGCGAGGACCGCGACGATCTGCGAGATCACCTGCTGGCCGAAGGCGTACGTGCCCGCGTTGTTGCCGGTGATGTTGGTGTAGTCGGTGAGGCCGACGCCGCCGAGCGAGGGGGCGACGAGGATGCCCGTGGCGATGGCGCCGATGACGCCGCCGACGCAGTGCACGCCGAACACGTCGAGCGCATCGTCGTCAGCCGAGCGCCCGCTTCACCTTCGAGACGAAGATCAGGCAGACCGGCGAGACGATCAGGCCAGAGCACGATCGCGCCCATCGGGCCAGCGGCATAGCCGGAGGCCGGCGTGACCGCGACGAGGCCGGCGACGCGCCAGAGGCCATGCCGAGCAGCGAGGGCTTGCCCTGGCCATCCATTCCACCATCAGCCAGGAGAAGGCCGCCGCGCAGGTCGCGACCATCGTGTTGACAAAGGCGAGAGCGGTCGTGCCGTTGGACTCGAGGTTGGAGCCGGCGTTGAAGCCGAACCAGCCCACCCACAGCAGCGAGGCGCCGATCATGGTCATGGTCAGCGAGTGCGGCATCATGGCTTCACGCGGATAGCCGACGCGCTTGCCGACCATGATGGCGCCGACGAGGCCGGCGATGCCCGCGTTGATGTGCACGACCGTGCCGCCCGCGAAGTCGAGCGCGCCCGAGCCGTTCATCAGGAACTCGCCGATGCCCTTGCCCTGGTTGATCCAGCCGGCGGCCGCGCTGAGTTCGGCAAGCTTGCCTTCGGCCGCAGCCTTCTTGGCGGCGTCCGCGCCGGCGGCGGCGAGCGCCTTGGCGGCGGCGGCGAGATCGTCCGGCGCCGGCGTCGCCCACACCCAGTGCGCAACCGGGAAGTAGATGAACGTCACCCACAGGAACGAGAAGAGCATGACCGCAGAAAACTTCATGCGCTCGGCGAAGGCGCCGACGATGAGGGCGGGCGTGATCATCGCGAAGGTCATCTGGAAGACCATGTAGGCGTATTCCGGAATGACGACGCCATTCGAGAAGGTGGCCGAGACGGAGTTCGCGTCAATGCCCTTGAGGAAGGCCTTGCCGAAGCCGCCGAGGTAGTAGCCGCCGCTGTCGCCCAGCGAGATCGAGTAGCCGTAGAAGCACCACAACAGGCCGACCATGGCGACGATCGCCATCACCTGGGTGAGGACCGACAGCATGTTCTTGGTGCGCACGAGGCCGCCGTAGAACAGCGCGAGGCCGGGGATCGACATCATCAGCACGAGCAGCGACGAGGTCAGCATCCAGGCGGTGTCGCCCTGGTTGGGCTTGGGCGCGGCCGCAGCGGCCGGAGCGGCCGCATCCTTGGCGGCGTCCGCCGCCGCCTGGGCAAGCGCGGTGTCGAAGGTCAGCAGCGCGCCGAGCGCGCCGACGCCGACCGCGGCCAACGTCGCCTTCTGAAGGGGACTGAATTTCATTTTCTTGGCTCCTGATGTTCAAGAATTCTGCGGGGGACGGATCAGAGCGCCTCGTCGCCGGACTCGCCGGTGCGGATACGGATCGCCTGGTCGAGCGGGGAGACGAAGATCTTGCCGTCGCCGATCTGGCCGGTGCGCGCGACCGAGGAGATGGCGTCGATGACCGCCTGCACCTGCTCGGAGGCGACCGCCAGTTCGATCTTCAGCTTGGGGAGGAAGCTGACGGCGTATTCGGCGCCGCGATAGATTTCGGTGTGCCCCTTCTGACGGCCGTAGCCCTTCACCTCGGTCACCGTCAGGCCGTGCACTCCGATCGAGGTCAGGGCGTCCCGGACCTCGTCGAGTTTGAACGGCTTTATGATCGCCATTACGATTTTCATGTTGTCGCCTCTGCTTGCGCCCTGTTTCACGCGACGGGTCTGCCCCGCCGGAGTTCGTTCCGGACGGTCCGGCGCCGCCAGAACGGGCTGAACCGGTCTGTGCGTTAACAAGATGCGTGCCAGAGGGGCATGACGCCGTTTGCCCCGCGCAATATCAGGGCGTTAGCCGGTGGCTTGGCGGAGCCGGCGCCGCTTCGAGGGCAGATTGCCTAAAACGTGGGCGCCCGAATGGGCGGCGTTCAAGCCAGACCGGACGGCCGGGGACCGCCGCAGGCCCAGTCCAGCAATTCGACGGTGTGGACGACCGGCGCAGGCGCCTTCTGCGAGAGCTGGGCGATGCAGCCGATATTGCCGGCCGCCACCGCCTGCACCTTCAGGCGGGCGATATTGGACTGCTTGCGGGCGCGCAGACGTCCGGCGAGGTCGGGCTGCATGATGTTGTAGACGCCGGCCGACCCGCAGCAGATGTGGCTTTCGGGAATGTCCTTCACGACAAAGCCCGCCCGGCGCAGCAGGGTCTTGGGCAGGTCCGTGATCTTCTGGCCGTGCTGCATCGAACAGGCCGAATGATAGGCGATGGTCATCTTCGGCTGTATGGCTGGCGTCCAGTCGAGGCCGCCGAGATATTCGGCGACGTCCTTTGCCAGCGCGGCGACGCGCGCAGCCTTTTCGGCATAGGCCGCATCGCCGCGCAGCAGGTAGCCGTAGTCCTTCACCGACGTGCCGCAGCCTGAGGCGGTGATGAGAATGGCGTCGAGCCCGCCGTTGTCGATCAACCGCGTCCAGGCGTCGACATTGGCGCGCGCGAATTCGAGGGCGTCATGCTCGCGACCCATGTGATGCACGAGCGCGCCGCAGCAGCCTTCGCCCGGCGCTGGAACGACCTCGACGCCGCAGCGCGCGAGCAGGCGTTTTGCGGCGGCGTTGATCGAGGGTTTGAGCGCCGGCTGCGCGCAGCCTTCGAGGATGGCGACGCGGCCGCGCCGTTCTTCTGGCAGAGCCACTTGCGCCGCCGGCGCCGCCGGCGCCGACGAGGGAGCGAGATCGAGCATGGCGGCAAGGCGCGGCCCGACCGACGGCAGGAGCCGCACCAGCGGTGCGAAGGGCCGCCCGAGACGGCCGGCGATCAGAGCCAGTTTGAAGCGCTGGGGATAGGGCAGCACGAAAGCGAGCAATCCGCGCATCAGCCGATCGCCGAGCGGGCGCGTGTAGCCGTGTTCGATATGCGCGCGCGCGTGATCGACGAGATGCATGTAGTGCACGCCCGACGGGCAGGTCGTCATGCAGGACAGGCAGGAGAGACAGCGATCGAGATGCTTGACCACTTCGCCGGTCGCCTGCTTGCCGCCCTCCAGCATGTCCTTGATCAGATAGATGCGCCCGCGTGGAGAATCGAGTTCGTCGCCGAGCAGCAGATAGGTCGGGCAGGTCGCGGTGCAGAAACCGCAATGGACGCAGGTGCGCAAGATCTTTTCCGATTCCCGCATCTGCGGGTCGGCGAGCGCGGCAAGGGTGAAATTGGTTTGCATGATTAGAGCGCGCTCTGCCAGGCCTTGATGGCGTCGATGGGATGAATGAGCATGATGATGTTGAGCGTGAGATTGTCGCGGATCACGTAGCCGACGCCGACCTCCATCGCGATGGCCGCTGCAACCGTCAGCCAAACGGGCATTATCCGCGCGAGCGAGAAACCGACGACCATGGCGAGAATGTCGCTGGTGGAATTGATGACGCTGTCGCCGTAATAGTCGAGCGAGATGGTGGCGGCGCGGTAGCGCTCGATGATGATGGGGGAGTTTTCCAGCACCTCCCAGGCGCCCTCGATCACGACGGCCGCGAGCAGCGCGGCGGCGAAGGAAATTTGGCGGCCGCTCAAGCGGCCTATCAGCTTCGCTGCGCCATAGAACAGAAAGCCGTGAATGATGTGCGAGAACGTGTACCAGTCGGTGATGTGCTGCGAATTCTCCGAGGAATTCACGACGCCGTGCCAGAATTTCACATAGCCGCACTTGCAGATGAGCGGATGTCCGGAGGCGTAGACGAGCGCCTCGCTGATTAGAATGGCGAGGAGCGCAAGCGCAAAGGCGATCCCGTCATTGCGAGGAGCGAAGCGACGAAGCAATCCATCCACCTCGGAGTCCCGGTGGATGGATTGCTTCGCTCCGCTCGCAATGACGGGCCGATGCGCGTCAGACCCCTGCATACATCCGCCCCGGATTGAGAACACCGTCGGGATCGAAGCTCGCCTTGACGTCGCGCGTCAGTTTCATCAGCGGCGCCGCGAGCGGTTGAAAGACGTCGACGCGCGCGCGGACTTCGTCGGGCGCGCGCACCAGCGTCGCATGGCCGCCGCAGGTCGCAACCGCCGCGCGCACGTCCTTTTCGCGCGCATCGCCTGCGGCGTCGACCGCGAGCCAGACGAGGCCGCCGCCCCAGTCGTAGAAATGCGCGACCGCGCCATTGCGCTGCACGAGCCGCACGAGGTCGGGCGCGCGCGACGGCGCTGTCGAGACGCGCCAGACGGCTCGCGCATCGGGGGCCGCGAAGAAGGCGCATTCGCCGACGTCGCGCCACAGCGCGCGCGAGGCGCTGTCGTCGAGCGTGACGTCGCCGCCGACGAGCTTGCGCAATTCGGCGATGCGATAGGCGACGGAGGCTTCGAAATTCTCGATGCGCAGCAGCGTGCGGGCTTCGGCGCCGCCGGCGCCCGGCGGCAGATGCGCGGCGCCGCTGACTTCGAACGGCGAACCCAGCGCCTGCGCCAGCGCCTCGACCGCGCGCGCGTCGTCGAGACCTTTGATGACCAGCGTCGCGCTCGTCTCGGGCGTTGGCAACAGCTTGAAGGTCACTTCCGTGAGCACGCCGAGCGTGCCATGCGCGCCAGCCGATAGCTTCACGAGATCGAGGCCTGTGACGTTCTTCATCACGCGCCCGCCGCTCTTGATCGCCTCGCCCGCGCCATTGACGAAGCGCACGCCGATCAGGCTGTCGCGCGCCGCGCCTGCGGAGATGCGGCGCGCGCCCGAGAGATTGCAGGCGGCGACCGCGCCGATGGTCGGCGCGCCACTCGAACCGTAGAGGCGGCGGTGATCCGGCGGCTCGAACGGCAGGATCTGCTTGCGCTCGACGAGCAGCGCCTCGATGTCGGCGAGCGGCGTGCCCGCGCGCGCGCAGATCACCATTTCGGCGGGCTCGTAGAAAACGACGCCGTTCAGCCCGCGCGTCGACAGGGTCTCCGCCGTCTGCGTCGGGCGGCCAAGTCCTGCGCGCGTACCGCCGCCCTCGATGGCGAGCGGCGTCTTTTTCGCGCGGGCGTCGGCGACGATGGCGCAGAAATCGGATTCTGTGGCGGGCTGGTGGGTCATCTCGGGTTCTCTCCCTCTCCCCGCCTGCGGGGAGAGGGTCGGGGTGAGGGGCCTGGCGGAGCTGCTCGATATTGAATTTCGGCGTGGGCCTGAAGTGAAGACGGGCACGAGCCAGTCGCCTCGCCCCTCACCCTGCCCTCTCCCCGCTTATGCGGGGAGAGGGTGGGCGCCTTCAAGCCGCCCTCCCCTCCAGCGGAAACACCTTTGCCGGATTGAGCAGCCATTGATCGTCGAAGGCTGCGCGCACGCGCATCTGCTGCGCAAGGTCGGCCGCGCTGAACTGGCGCGGCATCAGATCGCGCTTCTCGATGCCGACGCCATGTTCGCCGGTCAGGCAGCCGCCGACATCGACACAGAGTTTCAGCACGTCCTCCCCTGCCTTCTCCGCCTTTTCCTGCTCGGCCGGATCGTTGACGTTGTACATGATCAGCGGATGCATGTTGCCGTCGCCGGCATGGAAGACATTGGCGACGCGCAGTCCATAGCGCTCGACGATCTTGTAGGTCTCGTCGAGCACATGGCAGAGCTGGCTCGTCGGCACCGTGCCGTCCATGCAGATGTAGTCGGCGACGCGGCCGGTCGCGCCGAAGGCGGACTTGCGGCCCTTCCAGATGCGCGCGGCCTCCATCGCGCTCTGGGATTCGCGCACCGTCTTGACACCATTCTTCTGCGCAATGGCGACGATCTTCTTGAGCTGCGTCTCCATCTCCTCGTCGGAGCCCTCGACCTCGACGATCAGCAGCGCGCCGGCGTCGAGCGGGTAGCCGGCATGCGCGAAAGCCTCGCAGATTTCGATGGCGATCTTGTCCATGAATTCAATCGCCACGGGAATGATGCCGTGACCGATGATGTCGGACACGCAGGCGGCGGCGGATTCCGGCGTCTCGAAACCGAACAGAACTGGTCGCGCGCCCTCGGCCTGGCGAAGCAGGCGCACGGTGGCCTCGGTGATGACGCCGAGCTGGCCTTCGGAACCCGTGATCAGGCCGAGAAAGTCGTAGCCGGCCGCATCGAGCCAGTCGCCGCCGATCTCGACGATGGTTCCGTCGACGAGAACCATCTTCACGCCGAGCACATTGTTGGTGGTGACGCCATATTTGAGGCAATGCGCGCCGCCGGAATTCATGCCGATATTGCCGGCGATGGTGCAGGCGAGCTGCGACGACGGGTCCGGCGCATAGAAAAAGCCGTCGGCGGCGACCGCATCGGAAATGCCGAGATTGGTGACGCCAGCCTGCACGCGCGCGATGCGGTCGGCATAATCGACGTCGAGGATTTTCGACATTTTGGATACGCCGATCACGACGGCGTCTTCCTGCGGAATGGCGCCGCCCGACAACGACGTGCCCGCGCCGCGCGGCACGACCTTCACGCCCTGCTTGTGCAGATAAGCCATCACATTGCTCGTCTCCTCGGTCGAGCGCGGCAGCACGACGGCGAGCGGCAGGCGACGATAGGCGGTCAACGCGTCGGTTTCGAAAGCGCGGCGCTCGTCCTCGCTGACGACAAGACATTCAGGCGGCACGAGAGCCGCGAGACCGGCGATGATCTGGTCGCGCTTGTCGAGGATTTTCGGATCGGGCGCGGGAAAGGCGATTGCCGACATCGGTTCGTTCCTTGCGGCCGGTGGGACAAGTTGACGACGGCTCCCTCCGGCCCCTAGATGGACGATCAAACTAGCATGCAAGCCGTCGCTTGGGGAGACGTTCATGAATTCGGGGGCGCCGAACGGCAAACGCGTCGGGCTGATGGCGACCTGCCTCGTGGACCTGTTCCGGCCGAGCGTCGGCTTTGCCGCGGTCAAGCTGCTGGAAGACGCCGGCTGCACGGTGGATGTGCCGAGCCAGACCTGCTGCGGCCAGCCCGCCTACAATTCCGGCGACAAGGCCGACGCCCGCGCACTGGCGCTGCAGGTGATCGAGACTTTCGAGGGGTACGACTATGTCGTCGCGCCGTCGGGATCGTGCTCCGGAACGATGGCGAAACATTATCCCGAATTGTTCGAGGGCGATCCGGAACTGCAGCGCCGCGCGCGCAAGTTTTCGGCCAAGTGTTTCGAACTCGTGTCGTTCCTGACCGACGTGCTCGGCGTCGAAAGCGTGGACGCGAAGTTTCCGCGCAAGGTCACGTACCACGACAGCTGCTCGGGACTGCGCGAGATGGGCGTGCAGGCGCAGCCGCGCAAGCTGCTCGGCACGGTCGAAGGCCTCGAACTCGTCGAGATGAAGGACGCCGACGTGTGCTGCGGGTTCGGTGGCACATTCGCCGTCAAGTTCGGCGAAATTTCCGGCCAGATCGTCGACCGAAAGACGCAGGACATTCTGGCGACGCAGGCGCCCGTGCTGCTCGCCGGCGATCTCGGCTGCCTGATGAACATGGCCGGCCGCCTGTCGCGCAAGGGCCGCGACATGGAGGTGCGGCACGTGGCCGAAGTGCTCGCCAACATGACCGACGAGGCGCCGCCGATCGGCGAGGCCGCCGGTTACGTCGCGCCGGAGACGGCGGAATGAGCGTCCACGCCAATCCCACCACGCCGCATTTCAAGGACAATGCGCACAAGGCACTGCACGATCCGCAATTGCAGGAGGCGATGGGGAAACTGCGCGTCGGCTTCACCGCCGCGCGGCAGATCGCCGTCTCGAAACTGCCGGAATTCGAGGCGCTGCGCGACAGCGCGCGCGACATCAGAACCACACGCTCGCCCATCTCGATCTCTATCTCGAAGCCTATGAGAAGAAGGTGACGGCGTCGGGCGGACAAGTGCATTTCGCGCGCACCGCCGAAGAGGCGCGCAACGTCATTCTCGACATCTGCGCGAAGCGCAGGCCAAGACCGTCACCAAGGGCAAGAGCATGATCTCGGAGATCGCGCTCAACGACGCCATGGAAAGCCGGCATCACGCCGGTCGAGACCGATCTCGGCGAATATATCATCCAGCTGCGCGGCGAGATCCCCTCGCACATCATCGGCCCGGCCGTGCATCTGACCAAGGATCAGGTGGAAGGCGATTTCCGCCGTGTGCACACGCATCTGCCCAAAGACCGCGACCTCACCGAGCCGACGCAATTGCTGACGGAAGCGCGCGGCATATTGCGTGAAAAATTTCTCGCGGCCGATATCGGCGTCACCGGCGCGAATTTCCTGGTCGCGGAAACCGGCACATCGATCATCGTCACCAACGAAGGCAACGGCGACCTCACGCAGATCCTGCCGAAGTGCCACATCGTGATCGCCTCGATCGAGAAGATCACGCCGACGCTGGAAGACGTGTCGCAGCTGCTGCGCGTGCTGGCTCGCTCCGCGACGGGGCAGGAGATGAGCGTCTACACGACGCTGTCGACCGGGCCGCGCCGGCCGGGCGACCTCGACGGGCCGGAAGAATATCACGTCGTCCTGCTCGACAACGGCCGGTCCTCGATGATCGGCACGGATTTTCAGCACATGCTGCGCTGCATCCGCTGCGGCGCCTGCATGAACCATTGCCCGGTCTATCACGCGGTCGGCGGCCATGCGTACGGCTGGGTCTATCCGGGCCCGATGGGCGCGGTGCTGACGCCCTCGCTGATCGGCGTGGAAAAAGGCGGGCAATTGCCCAACGCCTCGACCTTCTGCGGGCGCTGCGAGAGCGTCTGCCCGATGCGCATTCCACTGCCCGGCATGATGCGCCACTGGCGCGAGCGCGAATTCGAGCGGCATCTGACGCCGTCCTCTATGCGATACGGGCTCGGACTGTGGGCGTGGGTCGCGCAGCGGCCGAAGCTCTATCGTCTCGGCACGCGCATCGTCATGCATGTGATGGGCTATTACGCGCGCAAGACCGGCAAGTTCTACGCCATGCCCTTCGCTTCGGGCTGGACCGACTGGCGCGACCTGCCGGCGCCGCAAGGCAAGACCTTCCAGAGCGAGTGGAAGAAGCGGAGAGGGGCCAAGTGAGCGCGCGCGACGAAATCCTGTCGAACATCCGCCGCTCGCTGCGCGTCAACGGCGCCGAGGGGCCGCGCCGCGCCGCCGTCGAGGCGCGGCTGTCCGGAAGTCCGCGCGGCGTCGTTCCTGCGCGTGGGCAGTTGGATGCGAAAGAGCGCATCGGGCTGTTCAAGAAGATGGCCGAGAGCGCCTTCGCCAGCGTCGCCATCGTGCAGCGCCCGGGCGAGGTTCCGGCCGAAGCCGCGCGCTGGCTGCGCGACAACAACCTGCCGGCCGCGCTGCGCATGGGCGAGGACAAGCGCCTCGCCGACATGCCCTGGGGCGATACTGCGCTCGAGTTGGCGCAGGGCGCCTCGGACGGACGCGATCTCAACGCCGTTTCGCACGCTTTCGCGGGCGTGGCGGAATCCGGCACCCTCATCATGACGTCGGGGCCGGATAATCCCTCGACGCTGAATTTCCTGCCGGACAATCACATTGTCGTGTTGTCGGGCGCGGACCTCGCCGGCGACTACGAGAGCGTGTTCGAGCGGTTGCGCGAGGCTTACGGCAAAGGCGTCATGCCCCGCACCGTCAATATGATAACGGGGCCGTCGCGTTCAGCCGACATCGCCCAGACCATGCTGCTCGGCGCGCACGGGCCACGCAAATTGCACATCGTGATCGTCGACGCCGCGTGAAGCAAAAGGGCTTCGCCACGTTTTGACCCGATTGAAGGGTCAAACGGGCGAAATCAGTCGGTTAGGATCGGGTCGTCCGGCGTTTGCGCTGGAAACCGGCCGGCCCTCGGCTTATGGATAGACGTGGTGGACAAGAGCGGCTGATGCGCGCGAGTTGACGACAATGGATCTTCTGGCCCGGACGAGGTTTTTCGGAATGCTGTGCGCGCTGGCCGGCGCGGTCGCCGCCGCCGGGTTTTCGCACGCGCAGCCTGCGCCCGGCCAGATGGCGCCGGGTTCGGCGGCGCCGTCGCCCAATGTTTTCGTGCCGCTGCCCACGCCGCCCTCGACGCCATCCGTCGCTCCACGCCCCGCGCCCGGCCCCGCGCCCGCCGCCCAGCCGGCCGGCGAAGCGGCCGGCTTCCCGCCGCCTCAGGTGGCGGCGCCCAAGGTCGCCAAACGCAAGCCGAAGCCCAAGCCGCCGATCCGCGAATGGGCGCTATCCGACGATCCGACGCCCTCGTTCCAGCCGGAGACATTCTTCGCCACCGCCGTCGCCTCCGAGCGCTATGCCAAGATCGTCGACAACGGCGGCTGGCCGAAGGTGCCCGGCAATGTCGGCCCCAAGGCCAAGGGGCCCGCCATCGCGGCCCTGCGCCGGCGACTGGATATCGAAGGCGATCCGAATGAAAGCGTCGGGCAGGGCGAGCAGTGGGACGCGCGGCTCGTCGCGGCGGTCAAGCATTTCCAGGCGCGCAACGGGCTGAAGCAGACCGGCGTCGTCTCCGGCGCGACGCTGCGCGCCATCAACACGAGCGCGAATGTGCGCTTCAAGCAGCTCGCCTCGAGCTCGCAGCGGCTGGCGGGCGTGCAATTTCCGTTCGGCGAGCGCTACGTCGTGGTCAACATTCCCTCGGCCGCCGTCGAGGCGATCGCGAACGGCCAGGTGCTCAAGCGCTACACGGCCGTCGTCGGCGACGTCGACCATCGCTCGCCGGAAGTCTCGACGCGGATCACCGCGATCAATCTCAATCCGACCTGGACGCTGCCGACCTCGATCATCAAGAACGAGATCATTCCGAAGATGCGGCGCGACCCCGGCTATCTCGCGCGCTCGCGCATCAAGATCCTCGACGGGCGCGGCGCCGTGATCGACCCGCGTTCCATCAACTGGAGCAGCGAAAAGGCGGTCAACTACACGCTGCGGCAGGATTCCGGCACGCATAACGCGCTCGGCTCGATCCGCATCCAGATGAACAACAAGCACGCGGTCTACATGCACGACACGCCCTCGAAGGGCTATTTCAACCGCGACTACCGTTTCCTGTCGCACGGCTGCGTGCGCGTGCAGGGCGTGTGGGATCTGGCCGCATGGCTGCTGGAAGGGTCGGGCCATTGGGACCGCGCGTCGCTGATCGCGCAAATCGGCAAGGAGCGCCAGGATCTGAGGCTCGCGCACCCCGTGCCGGTCGTATGGGTCTATATGACCGGCTGGGCCTCGGCCGATGGCACGGTGCATTTCGCCGACGACGTCTACCAGGTCGACACGATCGGCATGCAGGCTGACGCGCGCTGATTTGCCTACTTGCCGTTGCGCTGCAGGCGCGCCATCTAGGAGACGAATTGTGTTGGAGGCCCGCATGCGTCTCATGATCGTGATTTTCGCGACGGTCGCGCTCGCGGCGGGGCCGGCGGCGGCGAAGCAGAAGCACCGGAAGGCTCGCCCGGTTTACGAGACCGCGCGCGTCGCTGCGGGCGTGTGTCAGCCCATGTGTTCGTTCGACATGACGCCCTGCGATCCGCCGGAGTTCAAACGCACGGACGGACGGTGCTCGAGCCCGGTCGCCGGCGGAACGCAGGTTCCCTGACGCGAGCCAGCAAGGACAGCGGACATGATGACCGAGACGCGACGCTCACTGCTGGTGTTTGCCGTGACGGCGCTCGGGGCGGCCGCCGTCGCGAGCGCCGCTCATGCGCAGGTCTATTACGAGCGCGCGCCGCGCCGGCGCCGTCGACGCCGGCTGGAAGACGATGACGACGAGTTTGATGACGAGCCGTTTGTCGGGCGCTGCCAGCCGATGTGCGCTCAGGACACCTCGCCCTGCGACCCCCCGGCGCAGAAGGCCGCGGACGGGCGCTGCTCCAGCCCCACAGCAGGATCGGTACGTTGATGACAGACCTTTTTTCACGCCGTCGCGCGCTGGCGCTTTCGGCCGCCTGTCTGGCGGGCGCGTATTGCGGCGTCGCCGTGGCGCAACAGGCCGACGACAGCGAGGGCGCGCCGCAGTCGGAGCGCGAACAGGTCGATCCGGTCACCGGCAAGGTTTGTCGACCGATGTGCGCGGAAGACATGTCGCCGTGCGATCCGCCTGTCATGAAGGCGCGCGACGGACGCTGCTCCAGCCCGTCCGCCGGCTTCGTGGGCTGAGTGCGCGCCTCGCCGCTACAGAACCGCGTCGATCCCTTCGGCGAAATCCATGCGACGCCCGAGCGCGGGTTGTTCTACGGCAATCGCGGCGGGCGCTTCCATCGCGACGACCAGACGCTCGGGACGTCGCGATGGAAATCGAAGCAGTGGATCACGTGCCTGTGCGCCTTCAAGGGCCGGCGCAACACGGTGTTCGGCAAGCGCTACACGGATCTGTTCTTTCTCGACGAGCCGACGGCGCTCGCCGCGGGCCACCGGCCATGCTTCGAATGTCGACGCGAGCGCGCGCTGGCCTATCGCAACGCGATCGACCCGTCCGGAAGGCTTCGGGCATGGCAGCTGGACGCGCAGCTCGACGCCGAAAGGCGCAACGGGCGTGACAAGCGGATGCACCCGAGAGCGATCGACGGATTGCCGGACGGGGCGATCTACGCCGAAGCCGGTCGCGCCTTCGCGATCCGAGGCGACGCGATCCTGCCGTGGGCGTTCAGCGGTTATGGCGCGCCATCGACGCGTCCGCGCAACCGGACCGTCGCCTGCCTGACGCCGCCGACGAGTCTCGCCGCGCTCTCCGCCGGCTACGCGCCCGAGTGGAGCGATCTATCGGTCTGCAGTTGAGCGTAATCTCTCAACTGCAGACAGGCTGATCGATTTCAGAGCGCGGAGCGCGGACCGACCGTTCAGTTGATGCGCGACCAGCTGACCGATTTGCAGATGAGACCGCCGAGCACGCAGCCCTTGGTCGTCATGCTCGATCCGGAGACCGACGCCTTGCCGGTATAGGTCTTGCCGTCCTCGGGATTGAAGGCCGAGCCCTCCCAGCCGCCCGCGCCATCCGGCTTCATATTGTAGAAGACCCGCTGACCGACTTTCGCGTCGCTCTTGCCGGGGTTCTTGAGCCATGTGATCGTGCCGCACACGCCGCCGCCGCAGGGCGCCATGCGCACGCGCGACTCGCCGTTGCTACGTTGCCAGTTGCCGACGATTTCCGCCGCCATCGCGGGCCCCGCCGCCAAGACCACCCCGATGCAAACGAGTGTAAGCCGCTTCATCGCTCCCTCCGTCTCGCCCGTTCCTCGGGCCTGGGCGAAGTCAAACGAGGCGCAGCGCGCCTGTCAATGCCATCGAGCCGCCGTGCTGTGCGCAAGCGCGCCAGCTTCGCCCCCGCGCGCGACTTTCGATCTCGACGGCGTCGAGCCGGAGTTGTGCGCGCGGCGCGCCGCTCGAAAAGATGCGGCCGGCGGCGATTTACCTAGATTTAACCATCCTTTAATTTACATCAATATCTGTCGTATTGCTTTGATTCGTTTGAGTGTTGAACGCTGACCCGAGAGGTGTCCGTGTTGCGCAGCCAGCCCACCGACCAACCTGCCGATTTGAAAGAATTCGCCGGCAATTGCGCCGAGCAGGGGCGTGCGCGCGTCAATTGCGCCACCGAGTGCGACCCTGTCGCCTGCGCCAGGACTGGAATCATTCCCCCCTCCTGTCGCGCCAAGGGCGGGCGCCTTGTCGCGCTCGAAGGCTCCGATCTCGCAAATCTCTTCTATTGCTGGACGGGACAGTCCGGCGCGCGCCACGTCTGCCGGGTGATTCCGATCGAGCAGGAGGCGACGATCGCTGACTATATCGACGTCGTCGCGATCGCCGTGCTGCGGAGCGGCGACCTGCGACGGCCACTATGCGTGCTATCGACACGGATTTTCGACACGGCCGCCGGGCGAGCGCAGCGCGCTCGGGCCCACATGGCCGGGTGCACGGAATGGCACGTGTACTTCGGCGACGACAGCTACAGCATGCAGGATTTGACCGCCGGGCTTGCCGCCTGAGGCGATCTTCACTGCCGTAATCCTTGAATCTGCGTGCTATTCCGCGGATTTGCGCAATCGCAAGGAAACTGTCACTTGCACATGCTGCATTGCAGCATGATATGATTCACGCTGCGCCGACGCAATTCGGCGTGTGATCCGTGACGCAAGGACGCAACGATGGGCACGCGGGCGCTCGACCTGATATTTTCACCGAAGTCGCTGGCGCTTGTCGGCGCGAGCCCCCGTCCGGGCTCGTCGGGCCGCGCGCTGTTCGACAATATTATCGAGGCCGGCTTCAAAGGCGAGATATCGCTGGTCAATCCGCGCTACGAAGACATTGACGGGCGACCCTGCGTACGCACGCTGAGCGACCTTGCAAGCCCGCCCGACCTTCTCGTGATGGCGGCGCCGGCCGAACATGCCGCTGCACAGGTCGAGGAAGCCGAGCGGCTCGGCGTCCCCGGCGCGGTCGTCATGACGCGCGATCCGGCGGGCTGGCGCGGCGGCGAGTTGACCGAGCGTCTCAAGAAGGTCGCGCAGCGCCGCCGTATGCGCATCGTCGGCCCGAACTGCCTCGGCATGCTCGTTCCCAAGGCCGGGCTCAACGCATCGCTGTCTGCGCAGAGCGCGCCGGCCGGCGATCTCGCCGTGGTCTCGCAATCCGGCGCGATCGGTTCGGCGCTGCTCGCCTGGGCGCAGAACCGCAGCGTCGGCTTTTCGGGGCTGGTCTCGGCCGGGGAAATGGTCGACGTTGATTTCGGCGACCTGCTCGACTATTTCGCGCTCGACGTCGGGACCCGCGCCATTCTGCTCTATATCGACCGCCTCGAAGACCCGCAGAAATTCATGTCCGCCGCGCGTGCGGCGGCGCGCGTGAAGCCGGTCATCGTGGTCAAGTCCGGTCGCCACAAGCGGGGGCCGCGCGGCGGCTCGTCGGTCGCCAACATGGCGGGGCCCGACACGGTCTATGACGCCGCCTTCCGCCGCGCCGGACTGTTGCGCGTGCCTGATGTCGACGAATTGTTCGAGGCGGCCGAGGCGCTCGGGCGCATCAAGCCGTTTCCGGGCAACAGGCTCGCCATCATTTCAAATGGCGGCGGCCTCGGCCGTCTGGCGGCCGACCGCCTTGCCGATCAGCGCGGTCGCCTCGCGCCGATCGAGCCAGCGACCTGGGGCAAACTCGATGGCGTCGTGCCGCCCGATCTCGCGAAGGAAAATCCGCTCGACATCGATGGCGACGCCGAGCCTGCACGCTTCAAGAGCGTCGTCGGCGCGCTGCTCGACGACAAGACGACCGACGCGGTCATGGTGATGCATGCGCCCAGCGCGCTCTCGCGCTCGCTGGAAGCTGCGCAGGCAGTGGTCGAAGCGGTGAAGGAGGCGCGCAAGCGGACGCTTTCGCCCAAACCCGTCTTCGCCGTGTGGTTCGGCGCGACCGAAGAGACCGACAATGTCTTCGAGGCCGCGCGCATTCCGCACTACCAGTCCGGCGCGGTGCGCGGCTTCATGCATATGGTGCGCTGGAACGAGGCGCGCGAGTTCATGATGAGCACGCCGCCCAACCTGCCGGAGGATTTCGAGCCGGACGTCGAGCGCGCGCGCAGCGTCGTGAAACAGGCGATCGAACGCGGCCACCGCTGGCTGGCGCCGGTCGAGATGACCATGCTGCTCGACGCCTACGACATTCCCGTCGCGCCGGCGCGCTTCGCCAAGACGCCCGAGGAAGCGGGCGAGCTGGCGCGCCTTTACATTGCGCGCGCGCGGGCCTGCGTCATCAAGATCGTGTCGCGCGACATCGCGCATAAGTCGGACATCGGCGGCGTCGCACTCGACATCCGCACGCCCGATGGGGCGGTCGAGGCCGCCCGCGAAATGATCGCGCGCATCGGGCGCGAGCTGCCGCAGGCGCGCATCGAAGGCGTGACCGTGCATCCGATGATCAAGCGGCCGCACGGGCGCGAACTGATCGCCGGCATAGCGGACGATCCGACCTTCGGGCCGGTCATCGTGTTCGGACGCGGCGGCAAGGCGGTGGAGATCATCGAGGATCGCTCGCTCGCGCTGCCGCCGCTCGATCTCGCGCTCGCTCACGACATGATCAGGCGCACGCGCGTCTCCAATATTCTCGAAGACTATCGCGACGTGCCGCGCGCCGATGTCGACGCGGTCGCGCTGACGCTCGTCAAGCTGGCGCAGCTTGCCGCCGACGTGCCGGAAGTTCGCGAACTCGATCTCAATCCCCTGCTCGCCGATCAGGAAGGCGTCATGGTGGTCGACGCGCGCATCCGCGTCGAACCCGATCCGAAGCAGCGCACGGGTCAATCCAACCGACGCTTTGCGGTCGCGCCCTATCCGAAGGATCTGGAACAGACGATTCACGTCAAGGACGGCTCGGAAGTGCTGGTGCGCCCGGTGCGGCCGGAAGACGAGGACATGTATCACGCCTTCTTCGAGACCGTGCCGCAGAACGATCTGCGGCTGCGCTTCTTCGCGCCGGTCAAGGCGTTCAGCCACGCCTTTCTCGCGCGGCTCACGCAGATCGACTATGCGCGCGCCTATGCGGTAGCGGCGATCAAGGTCGAGACCGGCGAGATGCTCGGCGGCGTGCGGCTGATGATGGACGCCGACCTGACTGAAGGCGAATACGCCATCCTGCTCGGCCCCGGCGCAAAGGGCCAGGGCCTCGGCTGGACGCTGATGCAGATGATGATCGAACACGGCCGCCGCATCGGCCTGCACAAGATCGAGGGGCAGGTGCTCACCGAAAACCAGCCGATGCTGCAGATGTGCAAGGCGCTCGGATTCAAGCAGCGCGAGTCGCGCGAGGAGCCCGGTGTCAGCATCGTGACGCTCGACCTGCTCGATGGCGACGCGGGCGCCTGAGAGCTAGCGCCGCCTGTCGGCCAGCCGGCTGCTCGCGCCGCTCACCCTTCGCCCAGATAAGTGAGTTCGACGATCTTGCCGCGCTGATACCGGCATCTCCACGGCTTTTCAGCGCCTGGCAGGTTCATCGTGACCGTCGTCCCGGTTTTGGCGGAGGATATGCTGACGACGCTGGAGTCGGCGCGCTTGGCGAGTTTGTTCAGCGCCGCCAGACAGGCGGTCGCGGCAGGGTCGCCGGCAGGACCGGCCGATTCCCGCAGGTAATGACCGTTCGCCCATCCTGCCTGTCTCGCATTCCCAGCCGCCTCGACCCGACACCACCGCTGGCCCTGCACATTCTTGCAGCCGTGATTGCGCAACGCCGCCCCGTTACCGAAGCGCGCGACGACCTTCGCCTGAGACGACGGCGCATCGCGCAGATTGAGCGCGTCGCCGGCGGCGACGCCCGCGACTTCCCAAAAGTCGGGCCCGCCGGTCAGGCCATCGGCAAAATCCGGTCCTTTTTCATTCGTCGCGCTCTTGCCGCCGAGCACGACCGTGAGCCTGTAGGCCGCTCTTTCGCCCCGGCGCGCAGCGCTGCGCATCATGTAGACGCGCGCGGTGTAATCGCCGCTGGCGGGCGCCGGCCCAGCAAAGCGCATCCCGCTCGTCGAGCCCGTGAAGAAACTCGTCTCCTTCTCGCCCGGGGCCAGCAGATTGAAATAGGTCGCGGTGTTGGCGGTCTTCATTTCGACTTCGATGGATTCCGACGCGCCGGCCGAGAAGACGTAGTCAACGAAGTCGTAGCCGCGAATCTGGCCGGACACGGAAGCGCGCCCGTCCTTGAAGCTCATGCGCGCCGTTCGATGCGCCTCCTGCGCGGAAGATGCGCCTGACGCCAGCGTCGCGGCCAGCGCAATGAAAGCTAGTGATCGAGTTGCCGAAAAAATCGCGCGCATCGCTATTTCCCTTCCGAACCGGGCGGATCGAGCGATCGTGGCGCCGAACGCTATTCTTGCCGAAGCAAGCTTTGCATTGCAAACCGCTCGACGCCGCAAGTCAAGGCGTCGGCGAGCGAAGCGGTAATTTGCATCAAATGCGATTTGAGATCGTGCATCGACTACGCTAGCGTGACTGCCCGTCCAGGAGAGCTCAACATGAAGATCGCCACGCCTGCAGCACTTTTTCTATTTGCTTTCGCTGCGTTCGACGGCGCGTCGGCGTCCACGGTCGCGCAGCGCGAATACAAGCGCGGCTATAACGACTGCCTGGCCGGCCGCTTCGACCAGGAACAGCACGGCGCCTCCTACAAGAAGGGGTGTCGCGCCGCCGAGGACAAACGCGACGCCAAGCCCGCCGCAACGGGCCCAGCCAATTCCGCGGACTCGATGATGTCCAAGTGTCGCGCCCGCGCCGCGGCCGCATATAAGGCCAGCGCCGCCAGCATCGATGTCAAGTACGAAGGCCAGCGCGTCGACGGCACTCATGCCGTCAACGGAACGAACAATGCGAAGTCGCCGCCCGCGACCTTCCAATGCTCGTTCAACAAGTCCGGCGCAAAGATCGTCAGGTTCATCCGCAACTGACGATTGGCGCGCGGCGCGCGATCACTCCGCCAGCACGCGCGTCGGCGGGAAGGTCACTTCCACCATAGTCCCCTCGCCCTTGCGGCTGCGGATCGTGAATGACGCGCGGTTGGCTTCGACGAGGGCCTTGGTCAGCGGCAGGCCGAGGCCGGTGCCCTCGTTCTTGCGGGCGGTGGAAACCTGGCGGAAGGGTTCCAGCGCCGTCTGAAGCTCGTCGTCGCTCATGCCGACGCCGGTATCCTTGATGCGCACGACCGCATGGCCGGCGTCGGTCAGCGCGGTCGAGACGATCACTTGTCCGCCTGGCTCGTTGAATTTCACGGCGTTCGACAGAAGGTTCAGCACGATCTGGCGCATCGAACGCTCGTCGGCGACGATGTTGGGCAGGCTGGGCGCCAGCGACAGGCGCATGACGACGCGGTCGCGATTGGCCTGCGGTTGCATGATCGAAACGCATTCGGCGACGACGGCGTTGATGTCGACGCTGGTGAAATCGAGATCGACCTTGCCCGCCTCGATCTTGGAGAGATCGAGCAGATCGTTGACGAGGCTGAGCACATGCTCGCCCGACTTGTGAATGTCGCGCATATAGTCGCGATAGCGCGCATTGCCGACCGGGCCGAAGCGCTCGTCCATGATGACTTCGGCAAAGCCGAGAATGGCGTTGAGCGGCGTGCGGATTTCGTGGCTGACCTTGGCGAGGAAATCCGATTTCAGCGCGCTGGCGCGCTCGGCCTCGCGCCGCGCGTCGCCCAGTTCGCGCTCCGCCTTCTTCCAGGCGGTGAGGTCGCGCAGCACGACGCAGAATTTCGGCGTCGCGCCGCTGCCGAGGCGTCCGAGCGTGACGAAGACGGGAATGGAACCGCCCTGCCGTGCGCGCGCCATGAAATCGCGGCCGTCATTCAATACGCTCTGCACGCCGCCCGATTTCACGCCCTCGAAATAGGCGACGGCAGCCTCCTGGCTTTCCTTTGCGACGAGGATCGAAAAGGGTTCGCCGGCGACCTCATTCTGGTCGAAGCCGAACAGCGCCTCGCCGGACCTGTTGAGCGAGAGAATGCGGCCGTCGGCGTCGAGAACGGCGACGCCGTCTGTCGCCGTGTCGAGGATGGCGTGCAATTCGCGCGCCTCGGCGTCGCGCTGGCGCAGGTCGAGCTCGAGCGATTTGGCCCGCGCGGCCTCGGCGCTTTCGCGCGCACGATCTTCCTGCAGGCGGGCTTCTTGCGCGCGATTTTCCTGCGCGCGGCGCAGCGTGACGAGCGTCGCGGGCTGGCCGTCCCAGTCGACGGCCTGCACGCGCGCGTCGACCGGCAGCACCTCGCCGTCGCGCGTCTCGATCTGCGCGACGCCGCTGTCGGGCGTGCGGCCGTGGAACAGGCGATCGAGACCGCCGGCGGCGTGGAAAGCGTCGATATCGGCGTAGTCGAGCAGATCCAGCAAAGTGCGATTGGCGTAGATCGGCACGTTGAACCGACTGACGACGATTCCAACCGGCAGGCGCTCCAGCACGGCGGCGGCGTTGCGCTCCGGCAAGGCGCTGGCGATCTTCGCTGACGCCTCGTCGCTGACTGCCGCGAGCGGCGGCGCCGCCCTGGCCTTTTCGACAGGCTCTTCGGACTGGCCGAACCGCGCCACGAGATCGATGAGATCGCGCGCACGCCTGCTGGCCGCCGGGCTCAGCGGCGGCTCGGCTTCCGGCGCGGCGGGCTCCGCGCCGAGCGCGCGGCCGATTTCCTCGAAGGCGGATCTTTCGCCGGGCGAGAGTTCGGGCGCGGGCGAACGATGCGGGACGTCGGCGAGACGCGCCGGCTGCTGTGGCCGCAGCGGAACAATATTGCCGGGCGCGGGCGACGACGTCGCGGCGCTCGCTGACGGCGCCTCCTCGAAGGCCGCCTCGTCCTCGTAGAGCGGCGCGCCATTATACGAGGGCGGCGCTACGGGTTCGGCGCCGATGTCGTCGCGATGCATGGGCTCGCCGGCGTCGGAGACCGCGATGATGTCGTCGGCGTCTTCCGCATCGTCATCCGTTACGCCGTCCACGACCGGTTCGTCCGCTTTGGCGACGGCGAGCGCTTGCTCGCCGTCCGGCGCGGCGGCGCGAGCTTTCGCATCTTGATGAGTTTCGGCGGCGGGCGGCGGCGCGGTTTCCGCGATCGCGGATTCAACATTGGCTTCCGCCGACCAATCGTCTGGATCGACGAAGCTTACGGTCTGCGCGTCTTCGTCATCGGCCGCCGGCTGCGATTGCGGCGCGGCCGCGCCTAATGCAGGCTCGCCGCCAGCTTGCGGTTCGAGCGCCGGCGCGTGAACAGGGGGCGTCGTCGCCGCGACGTCTTCCACCGGCGCGGCAACATGCAAGTCCTCCTGCCGCGCAGCCTCGCTTTCGACGGCGAGCGGCGGCAAGGCCTGTTCGACAGGAAGCATCGCCGCGTCGATCGCGCGAACCGCGGTCTCGGCTTGTTGTTCTGCGACAGGCTCCGCGATCCGTTCCGACCGCACGACGCCGTAGCCGCGGAAACCGTCGAAACGATCCTCCGCGTCGAAGGCGGGCGCGGCGCCGAGCGCGATTGGCGCGCGCAGGCCCTCGCCGGCCGGCCACAAGGTCTCGACGCCCGTGAACGTGTCGCGCGCGGCGAGCGCTGCGATCAGGCGGCCGTCGACGTCGAGACATTTTTCGCGCGCGATGTCGACGAGCGATTGACCGACGATGTCGGCGCTTGCGGCGCCGACTGCTTCGGCGAGCGCGGGCGCAACGAAGGTGACGACATGATCGCCATCGGTGCGCCACGCGAAACGCGCGCCGCGCGCGGGCGTGACGCTCGACTGCGGTTGTTCTTCCGGCGCTTCCTCCAGCTCCGTGGGGTCGTCGCTTTCGTCCGCCGAAGGCGCGTCCGCGACATTCGAGCTTTCCGGCGCGAGCGCGGGGACGGTTGCGCCCTGCGCAGCTTCATCGACCGTCGCAATCGGCGCGGTCGCGTCATCGGCGCCGGATGCGATCGTCAGGCGCCGCTGCGGCGGCGCGTCGTCGGAGCGGCGCGTCGTCGCCTGCGGCGCGCGGACACCGAGAACGGCGAGCGCGAACAGGGTCTCGCCAGGCGCGACGGTGACGCGGCGGCACAGGACGGTGACCGTGTCGGCGACCGGCCCGAAGAAGAAGCGAAGCCGCTCGAGGCGCGGCGCAGCGCCCGGCAGCAGCGAGCGCGACAGGGCGACGATGCGGCGCGCGCCGGGCTCGGCGCCGAGCAACAGGCGGCGCGCCAGCGCAGGCAGGTCTCCGACAAACAGCGATTGCGCGGCCGCGCTCGCATAGACGACGCGGCCGGGCGCGCCCGAGATCACCAGCACCGGCGCGCCAGCCAGGCGCAGCGACGCCAGGGCTGGATCGGCCAGCGCCGCCTCGACGTGTTCTTTCGCCACCTCGGGGCTGAATTCAGCCTCGTTCATCGCAACGCCCTGCACGCAAACATGCGCCGGCTCGGCCGGCCGCCAGACTTAACGGAGTCTTAACGTCGCGGCGCCGCAGGGTCTACGCGCAGGCGCGCAATCCGCAGGTTTTGATGGGTTAATGATGAACGCCTCTCGCTGCATCGCACAATTATGTTGCAACGCAGCAAAAGTGTGATAGTGTGCTTGCGTTACGGGTGGGGAAGCAGAGAATCGCCCCCGTCGGGAAACGCAGCCACAGGGAGATGGCAATGGCCCAATCGCCTTATGAGATTCCAGCCGAAATGCGCGATTTCGCAGAAAAGAGCGTCGAGCAGGCGCGCAAGGCTTTCGAAGGATTCATCGGCGCCGCCCAGAAGGCGGTGAGCGCGACCGAAACCACCCCGTTCGCCGTGCCCGGCGTCAAGGAAGTCGGCGCGAAGGCCGTGTCCTACGCGGAAGCCAATGTGAAGGCCGCTTTCGACCACGCGCAGAAGCTCGTCCACGCCAAGGACCTGCAGGAAGTCCTGAAGCTGCAGAATGAATTTCTGAAGGCGCAGCTCACCACCCTCCAGGATCAGGCGAAGGAATTCGGCGCCGCGGTCCAGAAGGCGGTCACGCCCAAATAGTCGTGAGTCCCCATTCCTGAGAACATCATTCTGACCCGGAGATTGAGAGATGGCAGTCCGTAGACCCGTCAAGGCGCCCGCTGCGCCCGCGAAGGCCGCAGCGCCGACCAAGGCGCCCGAGGCCCCCGCCAAGGCGCCCGCGCCCGCGAAGGCGGCCGAAAAGCCGCCGGTCGTCGCTGCGCCCGCCAAGCCCGCCGCCGCCAAGCCCGCAGCGGCCAAGCCCGCAGCGGTCAAACCGGCCGCAGCGCCTGTCGCGGCCAAGCCCGTGGAAGCCAAGCCCGCGGAAGCCAAGCCGGTCGAAGCGAAACCCGTCGCCAAGCCCACAGCAGCCAAGCCGGCCGCAGCGCCCGTGATAGCGGTCGCCGCCCTCGACATGTCCAGCGTGCAGGACAATCTGCGCAAGGCCGCTTCCAAGACGATCGAACAGGGCCGCGCGGCCTTCGAGCGCATGAAGGAAGCCAGCGACGACGCGACGCACACGATCGAGGCGAGCCTTGCGGCCTCCTCGAAGGGCGCGGCGGAACTCGCCGCCCGGGCGCTGGAAGTCACCAAGGTCAACGCCAACGCGACCTTCGACCACCTGAAGGCGCTGGCCGGCGCGAAGACGCTCGCCGACGCCGTGTCGATGCACGGACAGTTCATCCGCGCGCAGTCGGAGGCCGCGATCGCGCAGGCCAAGGAATTCGCCGAACTCGCCAAGAAGGCGGCGACCGACGCGGCCGCGCCGATCCAGGCGCAGATCAAGAAGGCGCAGGCGAAGTAACTTCTTCGCCCGCCTCGCGCAGCGCCGCCCCTCCGGGCGGCGTTTGCTTTTCTGGACCAAGCCGCGCGCCTTGCAATCGCGACGCGGCTCTTTTATGAAGCGCGGCGCACGACGCGCGCCGCATTGCCGGCGAAAATTCGCGCCCGCGCACAGCGTGCCGCCATAGCTCAGTTGGTTAGAGCGCTAGATTGTGGATCTAGAGGTCCCCCGTTCGAGCCGGGGTGGCGGTACCATCATCTCCGACATCGAAACCTCGACCCGCCTCCTTTAGCGCTACATGCGCGAAAACCGCGCAGCCGCGCGCAAGGCGAATGATGGCCATGCGCGGCGCCTGCCGGGTTTCCTCTTGCCGGGCGCAGGCGCGCTCGTCATGCTCGCAGCAACGGCCGCAGAAAGCGGCTAACGCGGCGCAAGGCGCCGGTTTCCGGATCGGCGCCGGGAGGAAAGATGGGTTTTGCGGGACTTCGCGTCCTCGAGACGGGTTCGCTCGCCTCCGCATCCTGGTGCGCGCGGCTGTTCGCAGATTTCGGCGCGGACGTCCTCAAGCTCGAACCCGATGGCGGCGATCCCCTGCGCCAAGCCTCGCCCCTGTTCGACGGCCCCTCGGGGCATGAGAGCGCCGCCTTCGCCTTCCTGAATTTCGGCAAGCGGCTCGCTCGCCGCCGCGACGCCGACCTGTCCGCGCTGCTTTCCGACTGCGACGTGCTGATCCTCGGCGACGACGATGCGCCCGAAATCGCCGCCTGCGCGCGCGAGACCCTGATCGTCGTCGACGCCAGCTGGTTCGGGCGCAGCGGCCCCTATCGCGATCATCCGGCGACGGATGCGACGGTACGCGCGCTCGCAGGGCTCGTGCAGCTCGTCGGCCCCAGGGACGGGCCGCCGATGGCGGCGCCGGATTTTCAGGCGGGCTATGTCGCGGGGCTGTGGGCCTTCATTGCCGCCTGCGCCGGGCTGATGGCGCGCGCGCGCGACGGCGGGCGGCGTTTCGACGCCAGTGTGTTCGAGGCCTGCGTAACGCTGACCGAATATCAGGTCGCCGAGGCCGCCATCCGCAACGAGCCGCAGCAACGCTCCGGCATCGGCCGGTTCGCGCCGACCTATCCGCTCGGCGTCTATCGCGCGAGCGACGGCTGGATCGGCGCCACCATGGTGACGCCGGCGCAATGGGGCGGCTTCTGCGAAATGCTGGGCCTGCCCGAACTCGCCGTGCCGCATTTCACCACGGGCCTCGAACGCCTGCCGCACGCCGACGAACTGGAAGCGCAATTCGCGCCGCGCCTCGCGGAAAAGCCCGCCGCGCACTGGTTCGCGGAGGGGCTGAAGCGCAGGCTGCCGATCGTCGTCGTACCGAAGATCGAGGCGCTCGCGTCCACCCCGGAATTCCGGGCGCGCGGCGCCATTGTCGACATTCATGCCGGCGGCCGCACGCTGAGCGCGCCCGCCTCGCCGCTGCGACTGGCCGCAACCCCGCCGGCTGTCGAAGCGACGCTCGCAAACGCGGGGTCGTCGGCGCCGACATGGATCGCACGCGACGCGGCGCCGAAATTCGACACGCCGCAGGCGCCGAAAGGCGCGCTGCCGCTCAGCGGCTTTCGTATCGTCGACTTCACGATGGGCTGGGCCGGGCCGCTGTGCGCGCGCACGCTGGCCGATCTCGGCGCCGACGTCATCAAGATCGAAGGCTGCTCCTATCCGGACTGGTGGCGCGGCGTCGACCGCCGGCCCAACGTGCTGCGTGAAAAGCTGTACGAGAAGACAGGCCGCTATGCGGTAATGAATCGCAACAAACGCGGCATCGCGATCGATCTCACGCGGCCGGAGGGCCTGCGGCTCGCCTGGGCGCTGGTCGCGAAAGCCGACGCGGTCGTCGAGAATTATTCGGTCGAGGTTCTGCCGAAGCTCGGCCTCGCGCCTGCCGGCCTGCGCGCGGAAAATCCGAAACTGGTCACGTTGTCGATGTCGGCCTTCGGCGCCTCGAGCCCGTGGCGCGACTGCCGCGCCTATGGCTCGACGCTCGAACAGGCGTCCGGCCTGCCGCAATTGCTGGGACGCCCCGGCGATCCGCCCGTGATGGGCCATCCCGCCTATGGCGATCCCGTCGGCGGGCTCGCCGGCATGGCGGCGCTGATGGCCGCGCTCTTGAATGCGCGGCGCACCGGCGAGGGCCAGCACATCGATCTCTCGCAGGTCGAATGCATGATGCAGATGGTCGGCCCCTGGGCGCTCGCGCATTCGGCCGACGGAACGATGGCGCAACGATCTGCGGGGCGCCACCCCGATCACGCGCCGAGCGGCGTCTATCCATGCGCTGGCGAAGACGCCTGGATTTCGATCGCGGCGACGAGCGATGCGGCTTGGCCGCGGCTGGCGGCGTTGATCGGGCGCCCCGACCTCGCCGCTCTTCTCGAGCGCGCCGCGCGACAGGCGGCGGCGCGCGAGATCGATACGGCGCTCTCAGCCTGGACGCGCGCGCGCACGCCCGACGTCGCAATGGGCGAATTGCATGCGGCAGGAATCGCCGCCGGCGTCGTGCGGCGACCGCTCGATCTGCTGACCGATCCGCATCTCGTCGCGCGCGACTTCTGGATCTGGACGGAGCGCGCGCATATCGGGCGTCACGCGCAGCCCGCAGCGGCCGTGCGCGACGCAGCCGCGCCCTATCCCGTGCGCTGGCCCTCGCCGACGCTCGGTCAATATAATCGCACCGTGCTCGGCGAGCTCCTCGGGCTGTCGGAGACGGACATCGACGGGCTCGAGCGCGCCGGCGTGATCGGCGACCAGCTCGTCGTCGCCGGCGATGCGGAGCGCGGCGCCGCATGAGCGATGTCGCAACGCGACCAGCAACCGACGCGATCACGCGAAGACCGCTGCTCGAGGTCCGCGGCATGTCGATCTCCTTTGCAATGGCGGGCGGGCGACAGGAGGCGACGCGCGATGTCACCTTCTCGGTCTCGCCGGGCGAGCGCATCGGCGTCGTCGGCGAAAGCGGCTGCGGCAAGACGATCACCGGCCTGTCGCTGCTGCGCCTGCTGCCCGAGGATGTTGCACATATATCCGGGCGGCTCGATTTCATGGGCGTCGATCTCGCGACCTGCGGGCAAGAGGAATTGCGCGGCATTCGCGGGCGGCGCATCGGCATGATCTTCCAGGAGCCGATGAGCGCGCTCGACCCGGTCTTCACCGTCGGCGAGCAGATCGCGGAAGGATTGCGCGCGCATGGAAACATGAGCCGCGCGGAGGCGCGCGACCGTGCGCTGGAGGCGCTGCGTTCGGTCGGCATAGCCGCGCCGGAAAAGCGCTACCACGCCTATCCGCATCAACTCTCCGGCGGCATGCGGCAGCGCGTGATGATCGCCGGCGCTATGGTCTGCAATCCGCAATTGCTGATCGCCGACGAGCCGACGACCGCGCTCGACGTGACGGTGCAGGCGCAGATTCTGGAACTGCTGCGCGACCTCAGCGACCGCGGGAATATGGCGCTCCTCTTCATCACGCACGATCTCGGCGTGGTCGCGGAAACCTGCACGCGCATGCTGACCATGTACGCCGGCGAGATCGTCGAGGACGCCGACGTGGACGCGGCGCTCGAACACCCGCTGCATCCCTATACGTCGGGCCTGCTGCGCGCGCTGCCGCGGCTCAGCGCGCGGCGCAGCGCGCTGCCCTCCATTCCCGGCCGCGTGCCAGTTCTCGGCCAGATGCCGGCTGGCTGCCGCTTCCGGCAGCGTTGTCCCTTTGCCGTGGACGGTTGCGAAAGGCCGCAGGCGTTGCTGGATGCGGGCAATGGCCGGCGCGTGCGATGCTGGCGTTTCGGCGATCTCGCGCTGCCCGGGGTCGCCGCATGAACGAAGCTCCGACGCCTACGCTCAGCGTGCGCGATCTGCGCATCGAATTCGCCGCTGCCGAGCGCGGCGCCACGGTCAAGGCTGTCGACGGCGTTTCGTTCGACATCTTCAAGGGAGAGACGTTCGGCCTGATCGGCGAATCCGGTTCGGGCAAGACGACGATCGGCCGCGCGGTCGTGCACCTCGTCGAGCCGACGGCCGGCGTGATCCTGCACGACGGCGTCGATCCCGCGACGCTGTCGTCGCGCGAATTTCGCGCCGCGCGGCGCGCCTGGCAGATCGTGTTCCAGGATCCCAACGCCGCGCTCAATCCACGCAGCACGATCCTGACTTCCGTCATGGAGCCGCTGGCGGTCGCCGGCGTCGGATCGGCCGAGGAGCGGCGCGTCGCCGCCGTGCAGGCGATGGCGCGCGTCGGCCTGCCGGACGAAATCGGCGCGCGCTATCCGCATCAATTGTCGGGCGGGCAGAAGCAGCGCGTCGTCATCGCGCGCACGCTGACGATGAAGCCCGAACTCATCGTATGCGACGAGGTGGTCGCCGCTCTCGACATGTCCATTCGCGGCGACGTGCTGAACCTGTTCGCCGAACTGCAACGCGAACTCGGCCTCACCTATCTCTTCATCACGCACGACCTCTCGGTCGTCTCGCATATCAGCGACCGCATCGCCGTCGCCTATCTCGGGCGGCTCGTCGAGCTCGGGCCTGCCGAGGCCGTGACGGAGGCGCCGATCCATCCCTATACGCGCGCGCTTCTGTCAGCAGAGCCCGCGCCGCTGCCCTCGCATATGCGCACCGGCGCGCGCATCCTGCTCGAGGGCGAAATTCCAAGTCCGATCAATCCGCCGTCCGGCTGCTATTTCCGCACGCGCTGCGGCCATGCGGTCGACCTGTGCGTGCATCGCGCGCCGGACTGGCGCGAGATTGCGCGAGGTCATTGGGCGGCGTGCCATTTCGCGGAACAGTTCCGCGACGAGGAAACAGCAGCCAGCGCTGAAGCCGGCGCGAAACACCAGGGAGGGTGACATGACGGACGACAGGACTCTTGGTCGACTGACGCGGCGCGAGGCAATGGCGCTGGCCAGCGCGGCGGGCGCGGCCTCGCTGCTCAACGCGGCGGCCTTCGCGCAAGGCGCGCCGAAGAAGGGCGGCGTTCTCAAGGTGTCGGCCAACGCGAACCCTTCGAGCCTCGATCCGCAGACGGGCGGTGCGGGATCGGATCACACGATGCTGTTTCCCATGTACGACACGCTCGTCGAATGGGACTACGAAACGCTGAAGCCAAAGCCAGGGCTCGCCGAATCCTGGTCGTTCACCGATCCGCAGACGCTGGTGATGAAGATCCGTTCCGGCGTCACCTTCCACGACGGCACGCCGCTCGACGCGGAGGCCGTGAAGTTCAATCTCGAACGCGCCAAGACCGAGCAACGCTCCAACATCAAGGCCGATCTGGCGACGGTCGCCTCGGTCGAGGTGAGCGGGCCGCAGCAGGTGACGCTCAAACTGTCGCAACCCGACGCCGCGCTGCCCGGCATTCTCTCCGACCGCGCCGGCATGATGATCTCGCCCGCCGCGGTGAAGGCGAGCGGCAATATCGACCGCAAGCCGGTCGGCACCGGCGCCTATCAATTCGTGAGCTGGACGGACAATGAGAAGATCGTTGTCAAACGCTATGAAAAATACTGGCGCGCCAATGAACGTCATCTCGATGGCATCGAATTCGCGATCATTCCGGAGATCGCGACCGGCGTCCGCTCGGTCGTCGCCGGCCAGAACCACGTCGCCTATTCGCTGCCGGCGCGGCAGAAGGCCGTGTTGAAGCGCGCCGCCGGCGTCAAGCAGGCGACCGGCCCGACGGTCTATTGCCAGCAGATCTATTTCAACTGGGGCAAACCGCCGTTCAACGATATTCGCGTGCGCAAGGCGCTGAACCACGCCGTCGACCGCGCGACCTTCGTCAAGGCGACGCTCGACGGCGTGGGCGAGCCGGCCCACATGAACCTGCCCTCGTCGCACTGGGCCTATGACGCCGAGGTCGCCAGGCTCTATCCGTTCGACCCGGCCAAAGCGCGCGCGCTGCTCAAGGAAGCCAACGTTCCGCAGGGCTTCGAGCTCGACCTGATCGGCTACACCGATCAGGATTCGATCCGTCGCGAGGAAATCCTGATCGAGCAGCTCGCCAAGGTCGGACTGAAGGCGAAATTCACCAATGGCTCGATCGCCGAAATGAGCGCGGCCTTCTTCGGCAAGGACAAGAAGGGCGTCGGCCTACTGTCGGCATGGACGGGGCGGCCGGATCCGAGCCTCACATACACGCTGATGTATTCGAAGAACTCCTACTTCAACGCCGGACGCGCCGACGTGCCGGCGGATCTGCCCGACGCGCTGACGGCGACACGCGCGAGCGAGAATATCGATGCGCGCAAGAAAGCATTCGCCAGGGTGCAGCGCATCGTGATGGAAAATGCGCTTGTCTGTCCGCTCGCCTTCCAGTTCGAACTCGACGCGCTTTCGCCGAAGGTCCGGGGCTTCAAGCCGAACCTGCTCGGCAAGCCGAAATACGAAGGCGTCTGGCTCGAGAGCTGAACCGTGGCGCAGGGCTCCGCGATTATCGTGATCGGACGCCGCCTCCTGCAGGCGGCGCCCGTGATCGTGCTCGCGACCTTCATCGTCTTCGGTCTTCTGAAACTTCTGCCAGGCGATGTCGCCGTCACGCTCGCCGGCGACAATGCGACCGACGAGCGCATCGAGGAAATCCGGAGGATCTACGGGCTCGATCGGCCTTTCCTCGTGCAATACGGCGCATGGTTGTGGAAGGCCGCGCATGGCGACCTCTCGCAATCCATCCTGTCGGGCGAACAGGTGCTGACCTCGATCGCGCGGTGCTTTCCGCACACGTTGCTGATCGTCGCGATGGCGCTGACGCTGGCGCTGATCGTCGGCATACCGCTGGGGGCTGCTGCGGCGGCGCGGCCCAACGGGCTCGTCGATCGCGCAGCGATGATGCTCGCGTCGATCGGCATCGCCGTGCCAAATTTCTGGCTGGCGATGATCCTCGTTTCGCTGTTCGCGTTACGCTGGAACATCTTTCCGGCGACCGGCGCAACCGCCTTTTCGGTCTCGCCCGCCGACGCGATCAATCACGCCATCCTGCCGGCGCTCGCGCTGGCGGCTGGCGGCATGGCGGAAGTCGCGCGCCAGACGCGCGGCTCGCTGCTCGACGTCATGAGCTCGCAATTCGTGCGCACGCTGCGCGCCAAGGGCCTGAAGACATCGACCATCCTGTGGCGGCACGGGCTCAAGAACGTCGCCGTCAACCTGCTGACCGTGACGGGCCTGCTGTTCAACCGGCTGCTGGCGGCCACCGTCGTGGTCGAAGCCGTCTTCGCCATTCCCGGCATGGGTGGGCTGATCGTGCATGCGGCGATCCAGCGCGACTTCACGGTCGTCCAGGGCGTCGTCTTCGCCATGGTGGTCGTCGTCATCCTCGTCAACCTGCTCACCGACGTGCTGTGCGCGACCGTCGATCCGAGGATCGGGCGATGAGCGGATTTTTCGCCTTCCTGCGCCGCGACATCAGGGCCTCGCTCGCCATCGCCTATCTCGCGCTGCTCGTTGTCGTCGCGGTCGCCGCGCCGTGGCTGTCGCCCTATTCGCCGACGGCGCAGAATGTCAACGAAATGCTCGCCGAACCCAGCGCCGCGCACTGGATGGGCACGGACGATCTCGGCCGCGACATATTGAGCCGGCTGATCCACGGCGCGCCGGCGACGATCTATGCGAGCTTTCTCGCCGTCTCCATCGCCATCCTGCTCGGCGTGCCGGTCGGCCTCGCGGCCGGCTATTTCGGCGGATGGATCGACGATGTCATCTCGCGCACGATCGACACGCTCCTGTCCTTCCCGGCGATCGTGCTCGCCATCGCCGTCACCGGCGCGCTCGGCATCGGACTCACCAACGGCATGATCGCCGTCGGCATCGTGTTCGCGCCGCAACTCGCGCGACTCGCGCGCGCACGCACGCTTGTGGTGCGGCACGAACTCTACGTCGACGCCGCGCGCTGCTTCGGCGCCTCGACGCCGCATATTCTGTGGCGCCATGTCCTGCCGAACACCGTGCAACCGGTGATCGTGCAGGTGACGCTGCTGCTGGCGGCGGCTTTGCTGGCGGAAGCCAGTCTCAGCTTTCTCGGCCTCGGCGTGCAGCCGCCGCATCCGAGCTGGGGCGCGATGCTGGCGCGCGCCTACCAGACCATGGATGTCGCGCCTGAGCAGATGTATCCGCCTGGCCTCGCCATTCTCTTCACGGCGCTGGCCTTCAACGCGCTCGGCGAGTCCCTGCGCGTCGCGCTCGATCCGACACTGAAGCGATAGGAACGCATCATGACGCCCGAACAGGCATTCGCCGAAATGGTTGCGCAGGGCGACATCGCAACCGACAAGCTCGCCGAATGCGCGAGCCGCTGGCCGAACAAGGTGTTCGTTCATTACGGCGAAGACGGCGTGCAGCTCACCTTCGCGCAATTCGCCGACATGACCGACCGTTTCGCCGGCGGACTGCTGGCGGCCGGCGTGAAGCCGGGCGACGCGGTCAGCGTGCTCACGCGCAATTCGCTGGTCAGCGCGCTCGCCATGTTCGGCATCTGGCGGGCGGGCTGCCTGTTCGCGCCGATCAATTTCAATTTCAAGGGGCCGCAGCTTTCCTATCAGCTTGCCGACACGAAGCCGGCGGCGCTCGTCACCGATCCTGCGTTTCTCGAAATCCTCACCGAGGCCGCGGACGCCTGTCCGCCGCGGCTCGTCATCCACACGCCGAAATCCGGCGATCACGACCACACGGGCGCGACCTTCCCGCCCGCGTTCAACAATGTCGCCCTGCTCGACTTCGCCGCGCTGTGCGCGCACCGCGACAAGGCGCCGCCGGTTTCGCCCGGACCGTTCGACCTCGCCAATATCGTCTATACGTCCGGCACGACCGGGCCGTCGAAGGGCGTGCTGCAGAATTTCCGCTGGATCAACCAGTACACGTTCTTCCTGCGCGCCTTCGCGAGCGAGGACGACGTCATCTATTGCGACCTGCCGCTCTATCACGTCGGCGGCGCCTTCGCGCTGCTGGCGCGCGCGGTGTGGAAGGGCAATACGGTGGGACTGTGGGACCGGTTCTCGCCGACGCAATTCTGGGAGCGAATCGCGGAAGTCGGCGCCTCCTACGCGATCCTGCTCGACGTGATGACGCCCTGGCTGCTCGGCGCGCCGCCGAGCGACAGGGATCGCGCCAACACATTGTCCATGGTGCACATGCAGCCGCTGCCGCCAAACCATCACGAAGTCGCGACACGCTTCGGCATCGATTTCGTCACCGCCGGATTCGGGCAGACGGAATCCGGCAATCCCTTCGTCGGCGCGATCGATGAGCTCGGCGACGAGGATGGCGTGCCGGAGGGCTTACGCAAGAGCCATTCGAAACAAGCGATCCGCGCGCTGTGTGAAAAACTCGGCGTGCTCGTGGTCGACGGCGCGACCAAGCTGCCGACCGGCTTCATGGGACGACCGTCGCCGCTGCTCGAAGTCGCCATCCTCGACGAAGACGACAACAGATGCGCGCCGGGCGTCGTCGGCCAGCTCGGCATCCGCCCGCGCTTTCCGGGGCTGCTGCTGCAGGAATATTTCAAGAAGCCCGAGGCGACGTTGAAGACCTTCCGTAACCTCTGGTTCCACACCGGCGACGCCTGCGCGGAACTGCCGGATGGTTCGGGCGTCTATCGCTTCGTCGATCGCATGGGCGGCTTTTTCCGCGTGCGCGGCGAGAATGTGTCGTCGTTCGAGGTCGAGGCGCTGATCTCACGTCACCCGAAGGTGCAAGCGACCGCCGCGCTGCCGATCCCGGCAGCGGAAGGATCGGAGGACGATATCGTCGCCTTCGTGCAGCCGGTCGCGGGCGAGAGCCCGAGCGAGGACGAAATCCGCGAGCATGCGCGCGCGGTCATGCCGAGATACATGATCCCGAAACACATCCGCTTCGTCGAGGCGTTGCCGGTGACGCCGACCAACAAGGTCGAGAAGTACAAGCTGAAGCAGCAGATCGCGAAGGAATTGGGATTGTGAGATCGGTACAAGTCATTGCGGGGAGCGTCTCTCGAAGTCGGAAATATCCGACTTCGCAAAATGCGATGAAGCATTCCAGAGCCATGGCGTGGATCTGGATTGCTTCGCTGCGCTCGCAATGACGGTCGGATTCACAGCAGCTTCGCCAATTCCTCCTTCTTCACCTTGCCGGTCGCCGTCATCGGCAATTCGTTGGCGATGCGGATCTCCGGAACCTTGTAGATGGCCATGTTCTGCTTGCACCAAACGGCGATGTCTTCCGCCTTCGTCGTCGCGCGCGCGGCTTCGTGCACCAGCACGAAGGCGACTGGAACCTGTCCGCGCTCCGCATCGGGGCGGCCGATGACGCCGGAGCCGACGATCGCCGGATGCTGGCCGAGCATGGCCTCGATCTCCGCCGGAAAGACGCTCATACCCTTGACCTTCAGCATTTCCTTGCGCCGGCCGAGGAAGTGGAGAAAGCCCTGGGAATCGATGAGTCCGATGTCGCCGGTGTGCAGCCAGCCGTCGCGCAGGCTCTCGGCCGTCGCCTCCGGCTTGTTCCAGTAGCTCTTGAGCAGCGAAGGCGAGCGCACGCAGAGTTCGCCTTCCTGATCGAGCGGCTTCAAGGCGCCCGTGTCGAAATCGCAGATCTTGAATTCGGCGCCGGGCACCGGCAGGCCTACGAAGATCGGCTGCGATTTCAGATCGGCGTCATCGTCCTGCATGCCTGGTCGTGAACGTGTCGCAGGTGTGCGTCTCGGTCATGCCCCAGGCGGCCTCGATCATGGTCGCGCCGGTGAGCGCGCGCCAGCGCTCGCGGTAGGGAATGTTCAGCTTCTTGACGAAGGAGGAGCATCGCACCTGGTTCAGCGAGCGCAGGTCGAATTCGCCGACGCGCGCGTGGTCCATCACGTCCACGGCATTGTCGACGAGCAGGCTCGCGACCGTGACGCGATAGCTCTGCACGGCCGCCATGAAGGCGACCGGGTCCCAGCGCGCGAGCAGCACGTAGGTCGCGCCAGCGAAGATAGGGAAGATGACGCCCATGTCCTCGCCGGCGATCCAGAAGACCGGATAGAAATTGATGCCGACATCGTCGGGCGAGAGATCGATGCCGATGTTGCAGGTGGTGGCCGCCGTATAGACCATGTCGCGCTGCGTATGCACGCAGCCCTTGGGCATGCCGGTGGTGCCGCCGGTGTAATTGAGCGCGGCGACGTCATCGAGGCCGATCTCGACCTGCGGCGGGTTCGAGGCGACCGCCGCAAGCGCGGGAAGAAAATCGATCGCGCCTTCGCATTTGACGGCCGGCGCGTCGAGGCCGGCCGGTATCGGAATGGTCGGCGCATCCGGCAGCATGGCGCCCATCGAGGTGACGAGGATCGTGTCGACCTGCGTCTTGTCTCGTACCTCCTGCACCAGCGGAAAGAGCGTATCCAGCGCGACGATAGTTTTCGCGCCGGTGTCGTTCAGTTCGTAGATCAGTTCGTGCCCCTTGAAGAGCGGATTCACGGGCACGTGGATCGCGCCGATCTTCAGAATGCCGAAGAAGGCGATGTGAAATTGCGGGCAATTGGCCCGCGAAACCGCGACCGCATCGCCCTTTGCGCACGCCATGCTCGTGCAGCCAGGCGGCGAAGGCGTCGGAGAGGCGATCCAGTTCACCGAAGCTCACCTCGCGGCCGTAGTAGATCAGCGAGGCCTTGTCCGGCGTGCGGCGCGCCCATTCGCCGAGATAATCGGTCAGCAGGCGCTCGCCGAGCGGATAGACGGGCTCCTGCGGAATGGCCTTCGGCCAGTTCTCGCGCCAGAGCGCGCGCAGGTTTTCGAGATAGCGGGTTTCCTCGTTCATTGGGCCTCTCCGGGCGTTTGCTCTTGCGAAAGATTAGGCCCACGCATGCGCCAGGTCGACTCGACGCGATCAAAATCAGGGGGCAAAATCGTCGGACACAAAGAATTGAGAAACGCCACTGATGCCCCATCCGCCTTTCCGCAAGCTGCTGATCGCCAATCGCGGCGAGATCGCCATCCGCATCGCGCGCGCCGCCGCCGCGCTCGGCGTGGCCAGCGTCGCCATCCATTCGCAGGACGATGCGGCTTCGCTGCATGTGCGCAAGGCGGACGAATCCCATGCCCTGCCGAAATCCGGCGTGCCGGCCTATCTTGACGCCGCGCGGATCGTCGCGCTGGCGCAGGAGACGGGCTGCGACGCGGTGCATCCGGGTTACGGCTTTCTCGCGGAAAACGCGGCTTTTGCGCGCGCCGTCGCTGCGGCGGGGATCACTTTCGTCGGGCCTTCAGCTGAGGCGCTCGACCTGTTCGGCGACAAACTGAAGGCGCGCGAACTGGCGCTGCGCGTCAATGCGCCGGTCATTCAGGGCGCGATAGTGCGCGACGCCGACGAGGCGCGCGCCTTCTTCGCCATCATCAACGCGCCGATCATGCTGAAGGCGGTTTCCGGCGGCGGCGGGCGCGGCATGCGCGCCGTGCGCAAGGCCGACGAGATCGTCGGAAGCTTTCGCGCGCGCTGCGCGTCGGAAGCGCACGAGCGCCTTCGGCGACAGCGCGCTCTGCCGAGCGCCTGATCGAGAGCGCGCGGCACATCGAGATCCAGATTCTCGGCGACAGGCGCGGCGGGCTCACGCATTTCGGCGAGCGCGAATGCACGATCCAGCGCCGCAACCAGAAGCTGATCGAAGTCGCGCCGAGCCCGTCCCTGACGCCGGCGTTGCGCGCGAAAAATCGCCGAGGCGCGGCGCTGACGCTGGCCAAGGCCGCCAACTACGACAATCTCGGCACGTTCGAGATTTCTGGTCGATGCGCGCGACACATCGGACGATTCCTATTTCGCCTTCATCGAAGCCAACCCGCGCCTGCAGGTCGAGCATACCGTCACCGAGGAAGTGTTCCAGCGTCGATCTCGTGCAGGCGCAGATCCGGATCGCCGCGGGCGAGCCTCGCCGACATCGGCCTTTGCGGAGCCGCGCGCGCGCGCGGCTATGCGATCCAGTCGCGCGTCAATCTCCGAGACGATGAGCGCAGCCGGCGAGAGCGCTGCCGAGCGAGCGGCAGGATAGCCGCTTTCGACATTCCTCGGGGCCCGGCGTGCGCGTCGATACATTCGGCTATTCGGGCTATCGCACGGGCGCGCCCCTTCGACCTCGCTGATCGCCAAGCTGATCGTGCATTCGCCTTCGCCCGACTATGGCGCGGCCGTCGCCAAAAGCGCGCGCGCGCTCGGCGAGTTCCGCGTCGCCGGCGTCGACACCAACATTTCCTTCCTGCAAGCGCTGCTGACGCATGCGGATTTCGTCGCCAACCGCATCGATACGCGCTTCATCGAGACGCATCTGGCCGCGTTGCTCGCCTCAACCGCGCAGGACGCCAGACCATCGCTATTATTTCGAGGCGGCGTCCGACGACGCGCCGTCGGGACGCGCGCGACCGCGCATGCAGGCCGGAAGGCACGGTCGCGATTTCCGCGCCGCTGCTCGGCACGATCGTTTCGGTCGATGTCGCCGAGGGCGCGCTGGTCAAGCCGGGCCAGCAGATCGCCGTGCTGGAAGCGATGAAGATGGAGCATCTCGTCACCGCGCCCTGCGGCGGCGTGGTGCGCGAAATCCGCACGCGGGCGCAAGGGCGACACGCTCTACAAAAGGACGATCCGATCCTGTTCGTCGAGCCCGCCGACGTCGGCGTGGCGACGAGATGGACGGAAAGTGCGCGACGATCGATCTCGACGCGATCCGGCCCGACCTCGCCGACGTTTTTCGCGCGACAGGCGTTTGGGCTCGACGAGAACCGCGCGGAGGCCGTCGCCAAACAGCGCAAGACCAATCATCGCACGGCGCGCGAAAACATCGCCGCGCTCGTCGATGACGGCAGCTTCATCGAATACGGCTCGCTCGCCATCGCCGCGCAGGCGGCGCGCGCACGAAGGACGATCTCATCCGCAATACGCCAGGCGACGGCGTCGTCGCGCTGGCATGGCGACCGTCAACGGCGATCGGTTCGCCGCGGATCGCGCGCGAACGATGGTGGTCGCCTACGACTATATGGTGCTCGCCGGCACGCAGGGGCAGCGCAATCACAAGAAGCAGGACCGGCTCTTCACCATCGCCGAACGCCAGCGCATTCCGATCGTGCTGTTTGCGGAAGGCGGCGGCGCGGTCGGCCTGGCGATACCGAGCGCGGCTCGGCGTCACCGGCCTCGACGTGCCGACCTTCGCGCAATTCGCGAAGCTGAGCGGCCTCGCGTGCCATTGGTCGGCGTCGTCTCCGGCCGCTGCTTTGCCGGCAACGCCGCCCTGCTCGGCTGCTGCGACGTCGTGATCGCGACGAAGGACACGAGCGTCGGCATGGGCGGGCCGAAAGCGATGATCGAGGGCGGCGGGCTCGGCGTCTATCATCCCGACGAAGTCGGGCCGACAACGTGCAATGGCCGAACGGCGTGATCGACGTTCTCGTCGAAGGACGAACCGAGGCCTGTGCGGTCGCGAAAAAAATACCTGTCGTATTTCCGGGGGCCGGTCGCCGAACTGAGCGAAGCGCCGGATCAACGTTATTGCGCCGCGCGATCCCTGAAAACCGCCTGCGCGTCTACGAAATCCGCGACGTCATCCATGCGCTCGCCGATGAAGGCTCCGTGCTCGAAGCTGCGCGGCGGTTTTCGGCGCAGGCATCGTGACGGCCTTCCTCGTGCGCATCGAGGCGGCCGTTCGGCCTCATCGCCAACAATCTGGAAGCATCTCGGCAGCGCAGATCGATTCGGACGCAGCCGACAAGGCCTCGCGCGCTTCATGCAGCTCTGCGACGCCTTCGATATTCCCATGGTGTCGCTGTGCGCGACACGCCGAGCTTCCGCTGGTCGGGCCGGAGGCGAAGAAGACGGCGCTCGTGCGCCATGTCTGCCGCATGTTCGTGACCGCCGCCTCGCTCGACATTCCCTATTTCACCATCGTGCTGCGCAAGGGCTACGGCCTCGGCGCGCAGGCCATGGCCGGCGGCGGATTTCACGCGCAGACCTTCACGATCTCATGGCCGACGGCAGATTCGGCGGCATGGGGCTGGAAGGCGCGGTGCGGCTCGGCTTCCGCAAGGAACTGGAAGCAGTGGAAGATCTCGGCGAGCGCGAAAAGCTGTTTCCAGTCGATGGTCGCGAAATCCTACGAGGTCGGCAAGGCGACCAACATCGCCTCCGTGCTCCGAGATCGATCAGGTGATCGACCCCGTGGAGACGCGGCGCTGGATCATCCGCGGCCTCGACTCCTGTCCTGCTGGCGCCACAGCGTCGTGAGATTCCCGCAAGCGGCCATTCGTCGATAGCTGGTGAAACGCAAAAAGCCCGCGGCTTGCGCCGCGGGCTTTCTCAATCGTCAGTGACCGGAATGATCAGTGCTTGCCGATATTGTCCGGCAGCTTGCCGCCGTTGGCCGCGATCATTTCCATCATCTTCTTGTGCAGCCAGATGTTCATGCTGGCGCTGTCGGACGTGTCGCCATCGAAGTGCAGTTCCTTGGCGAGGCTCCTTGCGCCGAGAGGCTGGAATCGAGGCCGAGCGCCTTCATCATGTCGACGATCGACACGCGCCAGTTGAGCTCCTGATCCTGCTTGTCGACGAGATCGTCAATGAGAATGGCGGCGACGTCGACGGAGCCCGCACCGCCGCGATCGGGGCAGCCGGACCAGCGCCTGGGGCCGCTGGCTTCGCTTCCTCCGCGGCAGCCGGCGAAACACCAAAAATCTTGCTCATGATGGAGCCGAAGAAGCCCATTTGTAACTCCTGTTTCAATGCCGCCGACGTATGTTGTGCCGCAGCAACACTGGTCTTTCTTCGAACATCCGGCGGGAACGGACGTCGCTTCAAATTTGCTTCCGGCGACCGGGGCCGAAGCGCGCCGATGATCGTCGCCACGGCTTTTCGTTGCAAGCGAAAGTCTCCGACCGCGCCACGCAGCAATTCCAATGATGAAACGCCTGCGAACAAGTGCCGAAAGTAACGCCGACCCATCAGCGCGGCGCGATCATGCAGGCGAGCATGACGGGCTGTTGACGAACGAGCGCGCGCGCCCGTCAGGGCCAGCGCCGCCGCGATCCGGCGACCGCAGTCCGAAGACCTCGAAAATCCGCGGCGCCTGCGCCCGAGCCTGATCTCGATCCGGACGGGTTCGCGCGCAAGCCGTTCGCCCAGCGCCTTCACGCCGGGCTTCCTTTGCGGTCCAGAGGCGCAGGAACATTTCGTGCGCGCCCCTGCCCCGCCGTCTCAGAGAGCGGCGCTGCTCGGCGGGATGCAGCAGAATGGAGCGGCGTCTCGAAAGGCGCAGCGATCAACCTCGACGTCGACGCCGACGCGGTCATCTGGCGACGGCGGCGGCGACGATATCGTCGCGGCCGGCGAGCGACAGATGGAGCGGGGCCGCCAGCGCCGCGATGCGCGGAAGCGCCTTGCGGATCGTGGCCGAGGACGACGCCGTCTATCCGCGCAGCCCGCGCGCCGGGCGACGAGCCGGCGCGCGAGCGCGCGCGCGGGCGGCGCGAGGTCGCGCGCTGGTTGGTCGAGGCGCGCGACAAAGATGTCCGCGCGACCGCCGGGATAGTCGAACGACAGGGCGAGCGGTTCGATCGGGCGCCCTCCTGCGGCGGCGGACAGCCATGGCGCTGAAGGCGGCATGCGCGCATGCGCAGGCGCAATCTGGCATGCACGGCATGCCGGCGATGGATCTAGCATGCACGCCGTCGCAGGCGAAGCGCGCGCCAGAACCGAACCCATCGCGCGCGCCGACGCCGGCGCAGTCGGCATGTGGCGCGGCGCGGTCGAATCCCTGCCGTTCCAGCCGGGCGCGCTGATTTTCAGGCCTCGCAGTCAGGGCGGCGGCGAGCCAGACCAGGGCTCACGTTTCGCCGAATCGATCGGCCAGAGCGCGATCGTCTACGCCGGCGCTTCGCAGATGCTCACCCTGCAGGTCTGGACGCCGGACTGGACGCTCGGCGCGCTGCTGGCGGCGGTCGGCGTGACGGCGGCGATCAACGCGCGCTTCCTGCTGATGAGCGCGACCTTCCGGCCCTGGATCGAGGGGCCTCGACCGCCAGTCTCGTCTATTTTCAGCCTGCTGTTCACGGACCGACGCCAGTTTCGCCATCGGCGCGCGCCATCACGCGGCGGGCGGGCGCGACCACGGGCCGGTCATCGGCGCCAATGTCCCGCTCTATCTCGGCTGGGTGGCGACGACGGCGATCGGCTTATCTGGCAGGCGCGCTGGTCGCGCGGCCCGAACGCTACGGGCTCGATCTCGTGCTGCCGATCGTCTTCGCGACGCTGACCGTGCCGATGGTCCGACGCGCGCGAAACGTTACGCGCCGCTGGTCATCGCGGGGCTGGTCGCGATCATCGTCTCGCAGTTCGCGCCGGGCTGGTTCATCGTCGCCGGCGCGCTCGCTGGCGGCGCCCTGTCGGCCCGCGCTGATCGACGAGGCCGCATGAACGCGTCCATCGGTCCATGGACCGTCATTTTTCGCGACGGCGGCGGTGACCATCCTGATGCGGCTCGGCGGCTACTGGCTGATGGCGCGCGTGCCGATGACTCTTCGCGCGTACGACGAGGACTGGAGGCATTGCCCGCCTCGATCTTCATCGCCACACCGATCGCGCCGATCGCGTTGCGGTCTGGCGGGTGGCTGCTCAAGCGCGCGGCCGGCGCTGGCGGCGGGTTCGTGTGGCCGCAGGATTGCGGGCCGGCGTGATGTTCCTGCTCAGGCGCGAATTTGCATGAAAGGCGCTGGCGGCGGGGTTCGCGACGGCCGTCGGATTGCGGGATCGGCGGATTATTTCACGGGCGGTTCGGATCGATGATGAGCGCGCTGATCGCGCTGGATCGCCGCGCGTGACCGCGAGCCCGGCGGATGACGCATCCGCTCGGGCAGACGCGTGATTCATCGACGGCTGGGCTGGGCCGGCGATCACACCGACGGCGACATTGGCAGCGACGACGACCGCGATGACGCATTCGCAATCCAAGCTCGCGCACGCTGGCTCGATAGGCGTCGAGCATCTGTTCGCGCTCACCCTGACGGCGACAACAGCGCCACGTGATCCGCTTCTTCAAGCCGTCGGATCGATGGTCGCGCGAGCCCTAGACGACGTCGACCGCGAGCGTGCGTAGACGAATCGACGGCAAGCGCAGCGCCTTGTGGTGCGCTTCCGGCGACAGCGAGACGATGAGGTCGAAGCTCAGATCCTCGAGGTCCTCGAACGTGTGCGGCCTGTATTTGGCGATGTCGATGCCGATGTCGTCCATCGCCGCCACCGCGAAGGGATCGAGCTCGCCGGCCTTGACGCCGGCCGAGGCGAAATAGACTTCGCGGCCGTAGTAATAGCGCGCGATCGCCTCCGCCATCGGCGAACGAACGGCGTTGAAGGTGCAGCAGAACAGAATGGATTGCGGGCGACGGCCGCTCTCCATCGTCAGTCTCCCGGCGCTTCAGACTTGCGCGGCACGCCGGCTCAACCCTTCCAGTGCAGCGCGGTGACCAGCGTGAACAGACGACGCGACGTGTCCAGGTCGCATTCCACCTTGCCTTTCAGCCGCTCGGCGAGCAATTGCGCGCCCTCGTTGTGCAGGCCGCGCCGGCCCATGTCGATCGCTTCGATCTGTGCAGGCGTGGCGGTGCGGATCGCCGCGTAATAGCTCTCGCAGACCATGAAATAGTCCGCCAGAATCTTGCGGAACGGCGTGAGCGACAGAATGTGCATGACGATCGTCGCGCCGCCCTCGTCCCTGATATCGAAGGCGAGCTTGGCGTCGTGCAGCGCAATGAACAGCGCATAGGGGCCGCCGTCATGGCCCGGCAATGCGAATTTGTTCTCCTCGATCAGGTCGTAGATCGCGATCTCGCGCTCATGCTCCTGATCAGGCGTGCCGCGGCCAATCGAGGCGTCGTCGAGCGTGATCGCGACCAGCCTCTTTGTGTCTGTCGTCATGCCGCGCCTCTGTTGATGCGGATCGCCACCGAGCGTGCATGCGCTTCAAGCCGCTCGGCCTCGCCGAGTGCGATCGCGGAGGGACCGAGCAGGTTCAGCGATTGCGGCGAACATTTGAGAAGCGACGTGCGCTTCATGAAGTCGAGCACGCCAAGCCCCGACGAAAAGCGCGCGGATCGCGCGGTCGGCAGCACGTGATTGGAGCCGCCGACATAATCGCCGATGGCTTCGGGCGTATGCGCGCCGATAAAGATCGCGCCGGCGTTTCTCACGCGCGAGGCGAGACCTTCGGCGTCTTCCGCCATGATCTCGAGATGTTCGGCGGCGATGCGGTCGGCGAGCGGGATCGCGTCAGCAAGGTTCTTCACGACGATGGTCGCGCCGAAGTCGCTCCAGCTCGCCCGCGCGATTTTTTCACGCGGCAGCGTGGTGAGTTGCGCTTCCACGGCGCGCTCGACATCGCGGGCGAGGTCCGCGCTGTCGGTGATGAGAATGCTTTGCGCCGCCGTATCGTGCTCGGCCTGCGCCAGCAGGTCGGCGGCGATCCAGGCGGGATTGGCGGACGCGTCGGCGATGACCAGAACTTCCGAGGGGCCGGCGATCATGTCGATACCGACCTGGCCGAAGACGCGGCGCTTGGCCGCCGCGACATAGGCGTTGCCGGGACCAACGATCTTGGCGACCGGCCTGATCGTCTTCGTGCCGTAGGCGAGCGCGGCGACGGCCTGCGCGCCGCCGATGCGGTAGACTTCATCGACCCCCGCGCGAGAAGCGGCGGCAAGTACGAGCCGGTCGACGGCGCCATCTGGCGTCGGCACGACCATGACGATGCGCGGCACGCCCGCGACCTTGGCCGGCACGGCGTTCATCAGTACCGACGAGGGATAAGAGGCCGTGCCGCCGGGCACGTAGAGGCCGACCGCCTCGACCGCCGTCCAGCGCCAGCCGAGCTCGACGCCGGCCGCGTCGGTGAAGCGCAGGTCCGCAGGTTTCTGGCGCTCGTGGAAAGCGACGATGCGGCCATGCGCGACGTCGAGCGCGTCGAGCGCGGCTTTCGGACAGGCGGCGACCGCCGCCTCGATCTCGGCCTTGCCGATCGCCAGGCCGCGTTCTGAGAGGTCGATCCGGTCGAACTTCTTCGACAGGTCGATCAGCGCCGCATCGCCGCGCGCAACCACGTCGGCGATGATATCGCGGGCGGCGGCGTCCACGTCCTCCGAGACCTCGCGCTTCATGGCGAGCAGGTCGGCGAAGCGCGCGTCGAAATCGGCGGCTGTCGCGTCGAGCCGCAGGGTCATCTCTCAGCTCCGGAATCAGGCGCGGCGGGACGCGCCCCGAATTGGTCCGTCAGGTCATGACCCTTGAGCGGGGCCCGCGTCAAGCGCGTGGCCGGGCCGGGACTTGGCCGTCCAGCGGGGCCCGAGGTCGCGCAGATGGACTTCGAGACATTCGACATCGAGCCGCAGCGCCGCGCCACCCGAAAATGTCAACAAAACGAGGCCCGCCGGCGCGTCGGTCGCCTCGAAGGAAATGGCGAGCAGGTTCAGCACGCTGTTCGGCTCACGCTGCGGCACGCCGTTCTGGCGGACCGTGCGCACGCGGTCGAACTGCAGGGCGGCGACCGCCCGCTCGCATTGGCCGGCGTCGGCGGAAATCCAGTCGAATCGGGAAAGACCGAGAACGAAGCGGTCCTGCTCGGGCAGCCAGGCCATGTCGCCGACGCGCACGAGCGCGTCCTGCAGATGGGCGGAAACGACTTCGAGGTCTTCCGGATCGAAGGCGATGAGGCGGAGTGGATGGTCGCTATCGGGGCATTGCTGTGTCATGACGGCCTCGCACACGCCATGTGGGGCCGACCGGCGCGCTACGCAAGCGCCCGCAGCCTCAGGCCGCGCTGGCGGCGTTGTGCGATCCGCCCGTCAGCATGCCGCGCAGCTTCACGAAGGCGCGCAGCGCGAAACCCATGGGCACGGGCATGGCCACGCGGCAGATCGCGAGCTTGCGGACATAGGTCCGCACCCGCCAGCGCGAGACGACGCCGGCCCGGAACAAGGCCACAGAGCCCGGCGCCAGTTCGCTCCACTGGCCCTGCTCGTCGCGGACTTCCACCGCGCCTTCGAGAATGTGGACCCATTCGTCTACACCGAAGCGCCAGTCGAATTCGCCGGCTGTGCAGTCCCAGACCACGGAGACGGCGGCGCCGTCGCGACTGCGGGAAAGTTCGGCCATGCGGGCGCGCGGCTCGCCGGACACGATCCAGTCCTTCGGGATCGGCGCGTCGTTCAGCGCGACGTCGGTGGTGGAAATGTAGATTGCCGGCTCGCCCATGTGGTCTCCGCAGGTCCGTTGGGTGGACCGCACGGTATGGCAGGCCGGTTAATCGTCGCTTGGCGCCGGCGTGGCGGCCGGACCCGCTTCTCGCGCTGGTTAACGGGTCTGATGCGGAAGCTAGGTCACCGACTCATAAAGCGCATCCAGATTCTAGCGGATGCGAGTTTGACGAGGGCGAGGTAGTTGGCGTCGTGTTTTTCGAATCGGGTGGCGACGGCGCGAAAATGCTTGAGCTTGCCGAAGAAGCGTTCGACGAGGTTGCGGTATCGGTAGAGAAAGCGGCTGAAGGCGGGAATGTTCACGCGCCCCGGCATCGGCTTGATGTTGGCCCATGCGCCGCGCTCGGCCAGACGTGCGCGCAACGCGTCGCTATCATAGCCACGGTCTGCGAGCAGGATTTGTCCGGACCCCAGCGCGTCCAGCATATCGACGGCGCTTCTGCCGTCATGCGCCTGGCCTTCCGTGAGCTTGATCTGGATCGGTAAACCGTTGGCGTCCACGAGCGCGTGGATTTTCGTGGTCAGTCCGCCTCGCGAGCGCCCCATGCATCGGCTTGCAGTGACGTCCCCAGCGGCGGCCTGCGCTTCGTCTGGCCCCCTTTTGACGTTGGCGGCGTGTTGATGCACGCGCACGGACGAGGAGTCGACCATCTGCAGGTCGCCGTCGTAGGCCCTCGACACGGCTTCGAAAATCCGGTCCCAGACGCCCAGTTTGCGCCAGCGCACGAAGCGGTTGTAGCAGGTCGTCGCCGGCCCGTAGCGCTCGGGGATGTCGGCCCACGGCGAGCCCGTGCGCAGGCGCCAGTAGATGCCGTTGAGCACTTTGCGGTCGTCGGCGCGGGGAACGCCGCGCGGCTTGTTCGGCAGCAGCGGCTCGATGATCGACCACTCAAAATCAGACAGTTCGTAACGGCGCTGCGCGTTCATCAAGGCTCCTCCTGGAACCTTGAATCATGCCCCGAGCCGATCCGCTACCCGTTTATGAGTTTATGACCTAGCCCGCCGAAATGCGCTCGACCTCCGCGCCGCAGGCGCCGAGCTTCTTCTCCAGCGCCTCGAAGCCGCGGTCGAGGTGGTACACCCGGTTCACTGTGGTCTCGCCTTCCGCGGCCAGCGCGGCGATGACCAGCGACACGGAGGCGCGCAGGTCCGTCGCCATGACCGGGGCGCCCTTGAGCTTCGGCACGCCCTCGATGATCGCGGTGTCGCCATCGAGCCGGATCTGCGCGCCGAAGCGGGCGAGTTCCGAGACATGCATGAATCGGTTCTCGAAAATCGTCTCGGTGATGCGCGAGACGCCGTCGGCGCAGGTGACGAGCGCCATCAGCTGCGCCTGCAGGTCGGTCAGGAAGCCTGGGTAGGGCTCGGTGACGACATCGACCGGCTGGTCGCCGTAACATTAAAAAAAAAACCGCCGTTGCGCGTCACACGGACGCCGTCGTTGGTCTGGACGCATTTGGCGCCGGTCTGCTCGACCACGTCGAGCGCAGCCTGCAGGAGATCGGCGCGAGCGCCCTGCAGCAGCACGTCGCCGCCGGTCATGGCGACCGCCATGGCGTAGGTGCCGGTCTCGATGCGGTCGGGCAAGACGGCATGGCGCGCGCCGTTGAGGCGGGTCACGCCCGTCACCTCGATCGTCTTGGTGCCGGCGCCCTTGATCCTGGCGCCCATTTTCATCAGGCATTCCGCGAGATCGACGATTTCCGGCTCGCGCGCCGCATTGTGGATGACCGTCGTCCCGTGCGCCAGGCTCGCGCCCATCAGCGCGGTATGCGTGCCGCCCACGGTCACCTTCGGGAACATGATGTCGCCGCCCTTCAAGCCGTTCCTGGCGCGGGCAATGGCGTAGCCGCCCTCGATCTCGATCTCGGCGCCCAGCTGCTTCATGGCCATGAGCAGCAGGTCGACCGGGCGGGTGCCGATGGCGCAGCCGCCGGGCAGCGACACTTTCGCCTCGCCCATGCGGGCGACCAGCGGCGCCAGAACCCAGAAGGAGGCGCGCATCTTGGAGACGAGATCGTAGGGCGCCGTCGTGTCGACGATCTGGCGGGCGGCCAGGTGCACGGTCTGGCCCTGCGTATCCGAATCGCCGGAGCGCTTGCCCTCGATCGTGTAGTCGACGCCGTGATTGGCCAGAATGCGGGCGAGTTGCGAGACGTCGGCCAGACGCGGCAGATTTTCCAGCGTCAGCGTGCCCTCGGTCAGAAGCGATGCGATCATCAGCGGCAGGGCGGCGTTCTTGGCGCCGGAGATCGGAATGGTCCCGTTGAGACGGTGGCCGCCGACGATGCGAATGCGATCCATCAATCCTCGCTTCCGGGCGCGGCCGGGCCTGCCCCTCAAACACGGTCGGCGGCCGGGCCGCCTAATTTGCGCCCCGTCGCAAGCGCTTCACAGGCCCTCGGCATTGTGGCGGGCCAAGGGCCGTTTCAACTCTCGTGGCGCTCGCCTGACGTTTTGTCGGGCGGTGTGGCATTTACGCGCGCATCCGCCGCGCGTTCGGCCGCAGCATCCTCGACCGGACGGCTGGCCGCCTTGCGCCGGCGCAGATTGTCGCGCAACGCGCTGGCGAGCCTGCCGTTGCGGTCCGCTCCACCCTTTGCGCCACTGGACGCGCCCATGCGTGAAAAGCCCCTGCCCCGATCCGGCGCATGTTTAGGGGCGAAGGCGGCAGGCCGCAAGCCTGGGCGCGCGACCTGCCTCCGACCGCGCTTGTCATGCCCGCGACGCTGTGGCACAAGCGCGCCGTCCGCGCCGGCCCCGCGCCGCGCCCGACAACAAGCTGCGGTAGCTCAGTGGTAGAGCACTCCCTTGGTAAGGGAGAGGTCGAGAGTTCAATCCTCTCTCGCAGCACCATCTAATCGTCTGATTTAACAAAGAGACCTTGAAATATAGGCCGTTTTGTCGATTCTTATGTTACAAAGAATGTTACAAAATGGTCTCCGATGGGCGGCAAGGTCCGGAATCTCCTAAATCGTAATGGCCGGTATTTCGCGCGCATCGCGGTGCCGGCGGACCTGCGTGAAATTGTGGGCAAGCGCGAGCTGAGGACGCCTCTGGGCCCGGATCTACGCGAGGCTACTAGAAAGCACCCAGCAGCCCTAGCCGCGCTACTCGATACCCTTGCGACCGCGCGGCGCATCGCGAACGCCGCAAAGCCTCCCGCGCGCCGCTTTGCCTCCAATATCGAGATCGCTCACCTTCACTACTCGGCGCTGCTTCGCGAAGATGAACGATTACGGAACCTCCTGCCGCTGCCGGAGGAAAACGAAAGATATCAGGACGAGAACGGCGCTTGGGTCGAGCCCCCTCACCTCCCGTTGCGCACCATGGCTTCGCATAACGCGATCTTCGCCTCAGGTCGCGAGCGCAGCCTCCGATTGGCATTATCGGGGTCCTGCGCGCCGGATGAGTTGGTCGCGATTATGGGGCCGAGCGTCGATCTCTTCCGGGAACGCGGCATGACAGACGTTCAGCTCGGTTCGGCTGAATGGCGGGCTCTTGCCCGAATGCTCGCAGGAGTCGAATTAGACGCGCTGCGGCGTTCATTGGAGCGCGATGGGGGCACTTTCGATGGGGAACCTACATTCCCAATCTTAAAGCGGCCACTGCCAGCGGCTGAAGCCGCTGAGGCGCTGCCTCTGTTAGACCTGCTGGAAGGCTATGTCGCTGAACTGAAACGATCAGGGCGAGGCTTTGCAGCCGAAGTCCGCTGGCGCCCGTGTTTCGTGGCGCTGAAGCAGTTTCTGAAGCACGACGACGCGCATCGGTTGACTCGGCCGGATGTGGTTCGGTGGAAAGAACACCTGTTGATGGATCTTGCCCCCAAGACAGTCCGCGATGTGTATCTGAGCAGCCTGAAAGCGGTTCTGGCGTGGGCCGTCGATGCCGGCAAGCTGGAAGTAAACGTCGCTGCTGGGGTCAAAATGCGCGTGCCAAAGAAGACGCGCGACCGCGAGAGCGGCTTTACCAACGATGAAGCAACTGCAATCCTGAATGCCGTCACAAACTACATCCCGAAGGTGTCCGCGAATCAGCGCACGCGTGAGGGCGCGAAGATGACAGGTGCAAAGCGTTGGGCAATTTGGCTTTGCGCACTCACCGGAGCGCGAATCGCTGAGATCTGCCAGCTTCGGAAGGAGGACGTGCGGTTAGATCCCCCAATACCGCATATCCGAATTACGCCAGAGGCCGGATCGGTGAAGACAGGCCAATACAGAGATGTGCCGATACACCAACAGCTCATAGATATAGGATTTCTAGATTTTGTGCGGAAGTGTGACTGCGGGCCCTTGTTTTATGAACAGTCGAGCAACCGAACGAGCCCACAACACCCTTCCAAACAGGTGGCAAAGCGGCTGGCAACATGGCTTCGGTCGCTGGGCATCGTCCCAGAGGGCGTCGATCCTAACCATGGCTGGAGGCACCGATTGAAGACAGTCGGCCGCGATTTGGGGTTGGATCCTAATGTAATGGATGCAATTCAGGGGCACTCGCCACGAACCGCCGGGGAGCGCTATGGCGATGTTTCATTGAAAGCGAAGGCCTTTACCCTTGGGCAGGTCCCCTACATTGCCATAGCTGAGCGCTAACTCCGATCCACGCCCTCTTTCAATCTGCAGAAGTGAAGGGATATTTTGAATATTAGCAAATAAAATCCTACATAATTTAAGGAAAAACGCTTATGACCTGAGCATGAAATAAGAAATGCATCCAATGGAATAGAGTGAAGATCATCCAAAAAAGTGATGTATTCCTTACCAAGCCCGCCGACTGCATCGGGTAGATAAAAGATGCTCGTTAACGCTTGATTTCTTACCGCGCGATTTATTTCATCAATCCTATCTTCAGATACATTATTCTTCCGCAGAAGCGAATTCAATTTTTCAAGAGCTATCACTGGCGCAACAACAACTCTTGGAACTGTATCTCTCTTATTTTCGTCCGATACGTCGCATGAATTAGAAAGTATAAGACATTTGACTGATTTTTTGTCTCCGGTTGAATAATTGAAGATCGCACAGTTTCCCCAACAATCTCCTTGGAGGAGCACGTTAGAAAATCTTGTATTGTTCAAAAAATAGTCCTTATGATCGGGAAGTTTGCCTAATGCAGCGACCAAAGCTTGCTGCTGCGGTCCTGTTAAATAGCTAGGTATCTGCTCTCTTAGACGATCCGCAGACAAAATTGCGTCCGACTGCATATCCGTTCCCTGCCGATTCGTTTAAAGCAGAATCATTCTTCGTATAATTCCCACATATTCGCCCGGACTATTTTAGATATATCTGCTGCGAGCTCCTGCTGCGCGCCGTCGAGTTGCGCATAAAACGCCGCCAGTTCACCAGTAAAATCATAACTTACCTGAGCATATGCTCTCGATAGAAGTCCGTGATGCTGGCTGTAAGTCCCTTCCTCGATTATCGGAATTCGTATGCGGCTCTCAGGTAAGCCAACAGAGCCGGATGCAGCGAGGCTCGCCATCAAAACTGCGCCGAAAGAGCCTGAAAACGCAAACGGAGCCTGCATTTGACCCGTGGATGACTGCTGGATTGCCTCAGCGAGATTAGTCATAGACTGGCTCCAGTCCTCTTAGTGTCTCCTCACGCAAACATTTAAAGAACATTTTCTTGTTTTCCAAGTGGATGCGATCAAGGCGCTCTGGAGCCTCTTCAAGAAAGCCCTGAAAATCAGAGGTTTTCCATTGAATTATTGTATCCACATCTATGAGAAGACCCGTCCGGTTGTAAGGCACCAAAAGGGTTACGTTGGAGGCGATTTGGATAATGTGCAGCATGTCGCCTTGAGGTATCTCGGCACGGAGCGAAAATATATTCCGCGATAACTCATGTCCCCCAACATTGATCTCTAAATTTATGCTACTTAATTGCCTATCAAGGGGGATTTTATCGATCAAATCAGCATATTTGACGCTGTATCGTTCTATCTCCGTAATAAGTTTTGTTCCTAGAGCTGTCTTAAGCGCCGACAAAATCTCTATCCGGAAAGCAGACCAGCCAGCGTATGGCATCTGACAACCAACGCCAATCGAAAAATCGCCAACGTTTATTAAAAAATCTGCGTATTTTAAGCGCGTTATGGGCTGATACTTCCAAGTCGGATCTTGATTTCGAAACGCCAACGGTAACTCGCGGGCCGGTAAATGCTCGATTTCCGGCACAATTCCTTTTTCAGCTAAGCTTTGGAAGAAAAGGCCGGTCAGAACTGAGGATGCGGCAGGAACTGCTGGAACAAAGCGCAGCTCGAACACTGCGTCGAACAGAGGCTCATCCCCAAGCTTTGTAGGGAGCTTCATCATGTTCGAGCTCTTGCCCTTCATAGTTGCCTCACGCCTTGGAGCCAGTGTCGAGCATCGCTCTTTCGGGATAGGTTAGCATATCCAACTAAGCTGTCCTAAAGCCTATGCATGGATCTATTACATTTACAACAATGACCGTTGCTGCTATTGTAATATCGCTCACACAGAGGGCGCTCGATGGCTTCCGGCGTATTTGTCTCTTACCTGCGCGTCTCGACGGGCGCGCAAGCGCGATCTGGCCTCGGAATTGAGGCGCAGCGGCAGGCGGTCCGTGATTTCCTGAACGGGGGGCAGTGGGAGCTGCTCAAGGAGTTTGTTGAAGTTGAAAGTGGCAAGCGTGACAACAGGCCTGAATTGGCGGCAGCGCTCGCCATGTGCCGTCTTCGTGGAGCCACATTGCTCATCGCGAAGCTCGACCGGCTCTCACGCGACGCTCATTTCCTGCTTAGCCTCCAGAAGGCTGGTGTTCGCTTCGTTGCCTGCGACATGCCGCACGCTGACAACTTTACTGTCGGCATCCTCGCGATGGTCGCGCAGAAGGAGCGCGAGATGATTGCGCGCCGCACCCGTGATGCACTGGCGGCTGCGCGCAGGCGTGGTGTCTCTCTTGGCGGCAACAGAGGCAATCTGCCCGCAGTGTGCCGTGAAGGCGCGAAGGCGAGCGCTCTCGTTCGATCCGCAGAGGCGCGTCAAAGGGCGTCAGACCTCTCGCCGATGCTCAAGGCGATGCAGGCTCAGGGATGCTCCCTAAACGAGATGGCGAAGCGATTGAACGCCGAGGGTGTCAAAACAGCACGGGGCAAAGAATGGCAAGCGACGCAGGTGGCTCGCATTTTAGAGAAAATCGGAGTGAGTAGTCCGTGAGTTCGTCAGATAGCGCCGGGAAAAAGCGAAAATATGTGCGCCTCACTTCTACTGACTGGGCGCAGGTGCGGGCTGAATGGGAAGTAGGCGAGGCTTCGCTGGAGGAGCTTTCGCAAAAATATGGAGTCAGCCGCCGCGCTCTACAGATTCACTTCAGGAAGCACAGTTCCGAAAAGGGCAGCCAATCGAAGGTCGTTGCGCGGGAAGTTGCAGAAGCCATCTTCGCCGCATTCGGGGCAGACCGACAAGAACGCGTGCGGCTAGGTCGCGAGGCCCGAGCTACAGAGTTTGACAACGCGCGCCGGTTAGAACGTCTCATTATGACTCAGCTCGAAGAAGCGGAAGCAGGCGGTTCTGCCGCCTTTCGTTCGAGTGCCGTTATGAAGGCAATCTCACTTGCCACCCAAGCTCTTGAGCGCACCCAGAACATGAAATGGCGCGCACTTGGGCTCGGTCCTGATGAAAGCACAGATGATCTCCCGGTGATCGAGATCGTTGATCTCACCGAGCAAGAAATCAGCGCCATGCAAGCGAAGCACGCCGAGGGCATCGATGAGTGCGACGCATACTCGTCTGAAGGCGCTTCACTAGACGATGACGGCGATGAAGCGGAAAAGGACGAGGTCGTTGTGCTTGAGTGAATGCGCGCCGATTGCACAGACCTCCCAGCATTCGCGCAATTGGAGGGGAAGTCCTAGGAGCCATCGCTCCCTTTGATGGGGATCGATACGTCGCGCGACGAAAAAAATTCAAGGCGCATTCTCATTTTAGCTTTTTCTGAGCGGTCAAAGTCGTGATCTCGTTTGCAGCACGCGCCCGCGATTGCTACAATGATCGTGTCTTCGGACAAGCATCAAAGTCGCCAAAGCACCCTCCGACCCAAGCACGCCACGCGCCATCAGCCTTCGGGCATCTTCGGCACTCGGCAAGCACATAGCGGCCTTACTTCATCGTGGTCCGGGACTCAGACCGGAAGCGAGCCTGCCGCAGGCGAAGGGAAAATCGTCTCGTCTCCCCAGCGAGCGGTGAGAGCCTAGTCCAGACGGGCTGAAAGCGGCACCTGTGATAGGTGCAAAAGACGAGCGTCGCAGGGATGCGACCTCGGCTCCGGTTTGATCGGCACAGAAATCTGCCGGAGTGTGCGCGGTGTTCCGCGCGACCGAATGGTGAGCGAAAGCTCCGGGATTCGGGCCTCAGATGTAGGTAAATGCATTCCACCTACTGCGCGAAAGCGATCGGGCCTTCTGTTGACCTCCAATACGCAGTTTATCCCCTCTGTTGTTAGGAAGGGCTGCGCGCGCGCAGCCCTTCTTTCGGCGGGGGGGGGGGAATCTCCATCCGCAGTATGCTCAGAAGCCGTTAGGGTGCGATAGCACTTAGCGCGTTGCGCAAAGACCTCAGCAAACTTGGACCGGCGGACGAGTCCCATCTGTCTTGATGGCGATTCATCACATCGGCGGCACAACCACCACGTTCTATCTTCCTCCTAACTTCCTTTAGGTAGTGGCTCGGCCATCGACCCGTGGCCGCCTTGAAGTTTGCCACGAAACCATCAGAAAGAACGTGCGACGTTATTTGTGCGACGTGAATTTCGATCAGATCACCATGTATCGTAGCTGGGAAAACTGACCTCGGTCCGAGAGCGAGAGACCTCGATAGCCAGTCGGCCCAAATATCATCTGCCGCATTGTCAACCGCATCCGATTCTATGGCGTCTAACAGAATGCGCACACCTGGCGACAAGTTTCGTCGAATTTCGCTTTGTATGAGCTGATACACACGAGATACGCTTTGGCAAAAGGCGCTGGTAGCGAAAGAGTCGGCTGTGAGGGTTTCTGAGTTCATTTCTAATGCTCCTATCGTGGTTTTCGGGAGCCCTTTAAATTTCACAAAAAATCCCGTCTGTGTGTGGCGATAAACGTGTTGACAAAAGAATCCTACGCCTCGACCGAGCGTCCGCTTTCTGACGAGCAATTTCGCGTGTTGCAGGTTGCGGCATCGCGATTGTTTCCCCGAGGACGGCCGCCGGCAGATACAAGAAGATTGTTCGAAGCGATATTCTTTATCGCCGACAGCGAACTTCCGTGGCGAAATTTGCCCGCTTCCTTCGGCAAATGGGAGACAGCCTATCGGCGTTACCTTCGGATTCAGAAAAATGGATGCTGGAGAGAGCTCTTGGAGCACCTGGAGGGCAGCAGATCAACACAGCTAAGCGTGAAGATCGCTTTCTTGGACCTTGACCGGGAATTCGAGAACGCCGCACGAAGTGTAGATTTTGTTAGGCGGCTGAGGAGGGTGATCGATCTGTCAAAGCGGACGAAAGGCGCGGCGGGACGTGGGCGTCCGCCGAACTCCGTCCGAACAGTAAGTGACCTTCTGTATTGGGAGGAACTCTTCGGCGCAGACTGGCAGCAAAAGATCGGCGCTTCGGACGCTGCTGTTGCTGCGGCAAGGAAACGGTGCAAATAGTGCTCGATTCTGTGATCCTCTTCGATATGCCGACCGGCAGCGAAGGGAATCGATGACGGTCTAGGATACATTCTTGCCGGAGACACCAGAATGCGATCCGCTCTTGCGTTCACCTTCTTTCTTTTGACACAAGGCGCGAGCTGGGCGGCCTGCAATCCCGCGACGAGGCAGTCTTTCGATGCGTTTATGGACTGCGTGGATAATGAGACGCAGACGCGAGACGCCTACGACCGTCGCCAGCAGGAAATTGACCGCCGCTTAGACGCGATTGAGCGAAATCAGCGCTTTCGTGAGAGCTGTCCAGATTGCCGGTAGTGAGCGGAAAGCGCCTTAGGCAATGGGTGACCTCACCAGGTGAACCATCGCTGAGTTCCAAACATCGGCCCGTCACAATGTTACAAACCGAGACGTCTGCGCTCCTATAAGTGTATGATTTTAATCACTAATCAAATTGGCTAGCAGAATTCAATCCTCTCTCGCAGCACCAGCCAAAGCCTTGAAATTCTTTCCAGCAGCGCAATCGAATTACGGCGGGCGGCAGTCGCCTGTCCGGCGCGCGGCCGACAGTTTGTCGCCACATTGGCTTTCTAGCGTGGCGGGCGGTTCAAGCGTTGGAGACCGGCTATGGCGCGTAATCTTGCCCTGCTGCTCTTGTTCCTGCCCTTCGCCCCGACCCTCGGCGTCACAGGCGCCGCCGCGCAGGGAATGACGCCGGTCTGGGCGGGGCCGCCGATGTACAGCCTGCAGCGCGCGCCGGACGTTTATGTCGAGGATGACGACTATGAATACGGCCGCCCGCTGGCGCGGCCGGGGCGCAACGCGCGGAGCGACGAGGATTACGACCGGCCGACCGCGCCGGGTCGTCCGCGCCAGCTTGGCCCGCGCCGGGGCCGTGCGACCGCCGCCCTCCCGGCCGACGCTGATCCCGCCTATTCGACCGCGGAAAACTACGATGACGAGATCGACTGGAGCGAGCAGACGCGCGCCGCCGTCGCCGATCCGACCGGCCAGAAGCCCGGCACGATCACCGTCGATACGCGTGCACGCAAACTCTACCTGTCGCTCGGCGGCGGACGGGCGATGGAATATGGCATTGGCGTCGGACGGCAGGGCTTCGGATGGAAGGGTGTCGCGCATGTCGGCCGCAAGGCCTACTGGCCGGGCTGGACGCCGCCCAAGGACATGCTGCTGCGCCGCCCGGACCTGCCCGATCATATGGAAGGCGGGATCGAAAATCCGCTCGGCGCGCGCGCACTCTATCTGTTCAAGGGCTCCAGGGACACGCTGTTCCGCATCCACGGCACGAACGAGCCGGATACGATCGGCAAGGCCGTGTCGTCCGGCTGCATCCGCATGCTGAATTCCGACGTCGTCGACCTCTACCGGCGCGTATCGAAGGGGGCGCGGGTGGTGGTGTTGTAATGTGAGGGGGCGTCGCTCGCCCCTGCCGGCGATGCGGAGCGGCGCGCGGAAGGGGCGTCCAATCACAGTGCAGTGCAGCGACAATTTTCCATCTTGACTTGATCTCGGTCAATGGCGCTCGGGCATTGCGCCGGCACACTGGCGTTCAATGGGTTGAAGCGTCGTCAGAGCGCGCGGAGGAAACCCGTGACAGAGAAGCCCGAAACCTGGCTCTCGAGGGGCGCGGCCCTGCCGTTAGAGGCGATTGGGCCGGACGAGCACATGCTGACCGCCGACGAGGTGCTGGTCGAGGTCGACGCCTGCCAGTTGTGGCATGAAAGCCTCGGCTATGCTTTCGGCGCGACGCACGCCAGCGCGCAAGATCATGCCCGGCCGCATTCGCGCATCGCGGGGCATGTCGTCGAAGCGGGCGAGAACGCCCTCTATTTCGTCGACAGGTCGGTTGCGATCGACGGCGTCGTGCCCTGCGGCCAGCATGAGCCGTGCTGGACAGGCGGCGCTGTCTCCTGCCCGCGACAGACCGCCGGCGGCGCGGACGGCCCGGCGCCGCACCAAGTCGTCGTGCGGACATGCGAATTGTCCGTGCTCGGCGAACGCGAGGGCCATACTTCCGTCGTCGGCCTCGATCCGCTCAAAGAAGGCTGATGAAGCTTACGGCCGGCGATCTCCAGGTCATCAGCCGCGTCGCCGCTTTCCATGCGCTCAAGCCCGAAACGATCGCACAAGTGGTGCGGCCCGGCTATGCGGCCGTCCTGCGGCCGCACGACATCATCGTGCGCCAGGACGATCCGGCGACCGCCCTGTTCATCGTCGTTTCCGGCTGGGTGAAGCTCTACCGGAACAACCCCGCGGGGGAAGAAGCGGTCGTGGAGATGATCACGTCCGGCGGCAGTTTCGCCGAGGCCTCGGCCTTTGCGGGCAATTGCTATCTGGTGACGGCGGAAGCGGTGACCGACGCCAGGGTCGCGTGCCTGCCCGCTGACCACATCGTGCGCTGCATCCGGGAAAATCCGGCCATCTACATGTCGATGGTCGCGTCGATCTCCGAACACATGAATTATCTCGTGCGGCAGGTCGAGCATCTGAAGGGGCAGAGCGGCCTTCAGCGCGTCGCCGAATTCATCGCGTCCCTGACCAGCGTCGAACGCGGGCGTTGCGCCTGCGCTTTGCCCTACGACAAGACGCTGATCGCCCGCCAGCTCGGGTTGATGCCGGAATCGCTTTCGCGCGCATTCGCGCGTCTGCGCACGATCGGCGTCAGGGTGAGCGCCGCCAGCGTCACGATCGACGACATTGCGAAACTGCGGCAATTCGCGACGGACGAGCGGGCCAATGCGCGCGGCGTGCTGCGCAAGCAGGGATCATCCGCCGGCCAGGCGCCGCACTAGCCGTCGCGCCACCGCCGCCGCGGCGAGTCTGCGATAATGGGCGGCGGCGAGCGTCGTTCGAACGGGTTGCGCCTGGTGCTGCACGAGGCGATCGACCGCCTTGAGCAGGTCGTCGTCGACCGCGCGGCCGGCGAAAGCCTCTGTCCCCGCGACCAGCAACGGGCGCGAATTGAGGCCGGTGAGGCCGACCCGCAGGCTTTCGATCCGCCCGTCCTGCATTGTCATCGCGACCGCGACGCCGGCCAGCGGATAGTCGATGGCGCCGCGCAGGCGCACTTTTTCATAAGCCGCATTGCGCCCGTCCGCCGGCAGATGCACGGCGACCAGCAGTTCGCCGTGCGCCAGCGTCAGATGCGCGCGGCCGTCCTCGACATAGAGCTCGGCGAGCGGCATGCGACGGCGCCCCGCGGGGCCGGCGACCTCGATTTCCGCGCCGAGAACGAGCAGGACCGGCGCCAGATCGCCGCTGAACGCGGCATGGCAACGCTCGCCCTGTGGCGCGACATGGCAGGTGTCGCCGCGATTCTTCAGACACCAGGCGTTGGCGCTGCGCCACCATTCGCTCTGGTTGTAGTAGACGCAGCGCGTGTCGAGACAGAGATTGCCGCCGAGCGTCGCGACATTGCGATGGCCCGGCGCGGCGATCGCGGCCGCCGCCTGCACGATCGCCGGAAAGCGTCGGCTGATTTCCTCGTGCTCGATCAGCCGCGCGAGCTCGACGCCTGCGCCGACGACAACGCCGCTCGCGTCGCATGAAATCGACTTGAGCGCGTCGACCCCGGCGAGATCGATCAGCCGCGCCGCGCGCGTGATCCCGCGGCGCATGTTCACCAGCAAGTCGGTGCCGCCAGCCAGATAGCGGGCGTCGGGGCCGGAGGCGAGCGCCACGGCCTCCTCGATCGTGGCGGGCCGCGCGATCGAGATGTTCGCGAGTTCGACGCTCATGACGCGGCCCTCGCCTTGCGCGCGGCGGCGGCCGCCTTGAGCCTGCTCTTGCCGATCGCTTCGAGCAACCGGTCCGGCGTCGCGGGAATTTCGTGGAGGTCGACGCCGGTCGCATTGCCGATCGCGCTGACCAGCGCCGGCGGAAATCCGGCGAGCGCGCCTTCGCTGGCCTCCTTGGCGCCGAACGGACCATTGGGATCGTGGCTCTCGACAACAAAGGCCTCGATCTGAGGCGACTCGACGATGGTCGGCATGCGGTAGTCGAGGAAGCTCGCATGGGCTGCGAGGCCGTTGAGATAGCGGGTCTCCTCGCACAGCGCCTGTCCCATCCCCATCCAGACCGACCCTTCGATCTGGCCTGCGACCGCCAGCGGATTGATCGCATGGCCGCAATCGAGCGCCACCCAGACCTTGTCGACCGTGACCTGTCCGGTGGCGTCGTCGACGCTCGTTTCGACGACCTGCGCGGCGTAACTGAATCCCATGGTCGATCCGACGGCGCCGCCGCGATGTTTGCCGCCCTGGAATTCAACCGGGCAGGTGAATGCGCCCTTCACCGAGATCGCGCCCTCGTCCACCAGCGCGGCCGCCACGACCTCCTTGAACGACAGCGCCGCCTGTCCCATGTCGCCGACACGGAAATACCCGCCTTCGCAGACGATTTCCTCGACGGCGGCGTCGAGCGTCCGGGCCGCGGCCGCCGTGAGCAGCGCCTTCAGATTGTTCGCCGCCGCGATCGCCGCATTGCCGACCATGAAGGTGATGCGGGACGAATAGGCGCCATTGTCCTTCGGCGTCACGGCCGTGTCGCTGGAGACGACGCGAATGCGGTCGAGCCCGACGCCGAGCGTCTCGGCGACAGCGATCGCCACCATGGTCGACGAGCCCTGGCCGATGTCGGCTGCCCCGGTCAGCGCGGTCACGCCGCCATCGTGATCGAGCTTGAGATGGATGACGGCATGCGGCTCGCCGGTGAAATGGATCGGCTTGGCCGAACCGCTCACATAGTGCGAACAGGCCATGCCCAGTCCCTTGCCGGGCGGCATGCGGCCGAACCGCTCCTTCCAGCCGCTCGCCCGCTCGACCGCATCCAGACATTCGGCGAGGCCATAGCTCTGCACCATCAGCCCGTTCATCGTCTGCATTGGCGCTTGCAGCAGGTTAGCGCGGCGCACCGCGAAGGGATCGAGGCCCAGTTCGCGCGCCATACGATCGACCAGCGTCTCGAAGGCGAAGCGGGTGTTGACGCCGCCGTGGCCACGCATCGCGCCGCAGGGCGGCAGGTTCGCATAGACGCGATAGCCGTCGTATTTGATCGCCGGGATGTCGTAGATCCCCTGCAGCAGCGCGCCGGCGTAGAGGATCGTCACGACGCCGTAACCGGCATAGGCCCCGCCGCGCTGCGTCACCACGCAGGCGCATGCGGTGAACCGCCCATCCTTCGTCATGCCGAGCCTGAGCGCGATATCGGTCTGCGGCCGCGCGCGATGCGTCAGGAAAGTTTCTTCGCGCGTCAGCTGCATGAAGACCTTGCCGCCCGCCGCGCGCGCGAGCAAGGCGGTGACGATCTCGAAATTGAGGACTTCGACGCGCGCGCCGAAACCACCGCCGACAAACGGCTTGATGACGCGGATCTGCGCCTCGTCCAGTTCGAGGCAGCGCGCCAGCGTGAGGTGCAGATAGTAGACGACCTGCGAGACGTCCTGCACCGTCAGGCGGCCGCTCACGGGATCGAATTCCGCCAGGCAGGCGTGCGGTTCGATCTGCGCGTGGTTGATCTCCGCGCATGTCACGCGATGTTCGCGGACGAGATCGGCCGCCGCAAATCCGGCGTCGAGGTCGCCGAAATCGTGATGCACTTCGCGTTCGATGTTGCCGGGCTTTTTGTCGTGCAGCAGCACGGCGTCCGGCGCGCGCGCGTCCTTCGATTCGAAATAGGCCGGCAGTTCCTTGAATTCGATCTCGATGAGATCGAGCGCGCGCTGCGCGGTTTCCTCGTCGATGGCCGCCACCGCCGCGACAGGTTCGCCGCGATAGCGCACGCGCTCGCGCGCCAACGGATATTCGTTCATCGCGATCGGCAGCACGCCGTAAGTGAAACGGCAGTCGGCGCCGGTGACGATTGCGGCGACGCCATCGAGCGCGCACGCTTTCGACACGTCGATACGGACGATCTCGGCATGCGCGACCGGCGAGCGCAGGATGCGGCCGACGAGCGCGCCGTTGCGGTCGAGATCGGCGGTGTAGAGCGCACGCCCCGTCACTTTGTCGACGCCGTCGATCAAAGGAACGCCCTGGCGACCGGTCCGCGCTTTGTAGACCGCGCTCATGCGGACGCCTCCGCTGCATGTCGGACGGATTCGATGATCTTCACATAGCCCGTGCAGCGGCAGAGATTGCCCGCGAGCGCCGCCCTGATCTCGTCGTCGCTCGGATGCGGGTTACGCCGCAGCAGGGCTTCCGACGCCATGATCATGCCCGGCGTGCAGAAGCCGCATTGCGCGCCGAGCTTCTCGTGGAACGCTTGCTGCAATCGGTTCGGCCGACCTTGCTTGACGAGCCCTTCGACGGTTTCGACATTGCGCCCTTCGCAACGAACGACGAGCGTCAGACAGGCGGAAACAGGAACGCCGTCGAGCAGCACCGTGCAGGCGCCGCATTCGCCGCCGTCGCATCCGACCTTGACGCTCGTCAGATGCGCGACGTCGCGCAGGTAATCGACGAGAAGATCGCCATCCGACACGGCGTCCTCGCACCATCGGCCGTTGACCTCGATGCGCACGAGCCGCTTTCGCGGCTTTGCCGATCCGTGCATGGGACGTCCTCCTCCGCGTCAGAATTGCATGGGGGACCGGGCGATCGCCTGACCGAAGTCAAGAATTGTCATTTCGCATCGCAGCAAAACGAGGCGCGCCTGACCGAAATCAAGCAGCAATCCGATACGGCGACTAGTTTCACCTATCCGCAACGCCGTGCGGGAGGCGCAGCATGAGCCTTCGCGACTATAATGCCGCCGTCGATTTCGTCGACCGCCAGATCGCCGAAGGACGCGCGGCGAAGATCGCTTTCGTCGATCCTGCGCGCAGCATCACATACGGCGAGCTGAGCGAAAGCGCCGCGCGCGTCGGCGCGATGCTGGCGCTGCTCGGCGTCGAGCAGGAAAACCGGATCGCGCTCGTCCTGCTGGACACCGTCGACTTTCCGATCCTGTTCTGGGGCGCGGTCCGGGCCGGCGTCGTGCCTGTTCTGATGAACACGCGCCTCACGGTCGATCAGTATCACAACCTCCTCGAGGACTCGCGGGCCAAAGTCGCGTTCGTTTCGCCCGCCCTGCTCCCGGTCATCGAGGAAGCCGCCGCGGGCCTGACGCATCTGCGCGAGATCGTGGTCGTCGGCGGCGGACCGCCCGGCCGCCCGCGGTTCGACGCGCTGCTCGGCGCCTTCACGGAAGGCGCGTCTCCGGCGGGGACTTGTGCGGACGACATCGCGTATTGGCTCTATTCGTCGGGCACGACCGGCATGCCCAAGGGCGTGATGCACGTTCACGGCGCGCTGCGCGTCATGGCCCAGAACGCCGGCGTGCAGCGCATCGGCTATGGCGAGGACGACGTCGTCTTCTCCGCCGCCAAGATATTCTTCGCGTACGGTCTGGGCAGCGCGCTGATCTGTCCGAACTGGGTCGGCGCGACGACCGTCCTCTACCCCGAACGGCCGACGCCGCGAACCGTGTTCGAGACGCTGCGCGCTTTCAATCCCACGATGTTTTTTGCCGTGCCGACGCTCTATGCGGCGATCCTCGCGGACCCCGAATGTCAGCCGGAAACGGCATCCAGGAAGTGGCGCATCTGTTTCTCGGCGGGCGAGCCTCTGCCCGCGCACATCGGCGAGGCCTGGAAGCAGCGCTTTGGTCTCGACATCGTCAACGGCGTCGGCTCCAGCGAGGCTGGGCATCTGTTTCTCACCAACACGCCCGGCGCCGTCGACTATCAGGCGTCGGGCAAACCACTCGAGGGCTTCGATCTGGAATTGCGCGACGAGGCCGGCAATCCCGCGCAGGACGGCGAGCCCGGCGAATTGTGGGTGCGGTCCGGTTCGATCGCCGCAGGCTACTGGAACCAGCTCGAAAAGACGCGCAAGACCTTCGTCGGCGGCTGGCTGCGCACCGGCGACAGATATTTTCGCCGCCCCGACGGCGCCTTCGTCTTTCACGGCCGCGCCGACGAAGTGTTCAAGGTCTCGGGCATCTGGGTCTCGCCCTACGAGGTCGAAGACGCGCTCACACGCCATCCCCGCGTGCTGGAAGCCGCCGTCGTGCCGGCGCAGGACGCCGACGGTCTTACCAAGCCCAAGGCGTTCGTCGTGCTGGATCGCGGCCTGCCGGAGGATGAACGCGCCCTGTTCGAAGAATTGAAGTCGCTCGTGAAAAAGACGGTCGGCCCCTGGAAGTACCCGCGCTGGATCAAATATGTCGACGAATTGCCGAAGACGGCGAGCGGCAAGATTCAGCGCTACCTGCTGCGCGACGCCTGACGACGCTCGCTGGAAATCCCCCGGTCAAGACCGGGGGACTTCCAGGTTCCGAGCGAGCACCAGAGCGGCGTCGGACGTGGCGTCAGGCATCAATCTGCAACGGCCGAGGCGCTTGTCGCCTGCGGCGCGCAACGCAGATGCTTCAGGCCGACTGCGCAATGGCGCCGCCTTGCCTCATCTGCTTCCACACCAGCCAGCCGACGATCGTCACGTTCACGGCGTTCCACAACACGCCGTTCAGGAACGCCATGCCGTAAGACCCGGTCCAGTCGAAGATCAGCCCGGAGAAATAGCCGCCGAAGGCCATGCCGACGATGGTCGCCGTCACCAGCACGCCGATGCGGGCGCCGGCTTCGCGCGGCGGCAGCAGTTCACGGCAGATGACGGCGTACATGGGCACAATGCCGCCTTGGAACAGGCCGAAAACGCCTGAGACGACATAGAGCGACGTCAGCCCGTCGAAGAAGAGATAGAGCAGCAGCGCCACGCCCTGCATGACCGAGCCGATCAAGAGCGTCTTCGCGCCGCCGATGCGGTCCGAAACGTAGCCCGAGGCGACGCGCGAAAATATGCCGAGGAAGAGCATCAGCGACAGCATTTCCGCGCCGCGCGCCACGCCATAGCCGAGGTCGCTGCAATAGGCGACGATATGGACCTGCGGCATGGACATGGCGACGCAGCAGGCGACGCCAGCGATCGAGAGCAGCGTCATCAGCGTGCGCACGGACAGGCCGAGGTTCGCCTGCGCGACCGCGGTAGCGGCAGCCGCCGCCGCGAACGTATGTTCGGCCGGGCGGCGACGCAGCGCCAGGCTCAACGGCAGGACGACGGCTGCAACGGCGAGGCCGATGACGATGTAGCTGTGCCGCCAGCCGAAGGCCGGCACGGTCTGGTTGAGGACGAGCGGCCAGACGGCGCCGCCGACGTAATTGCCGGATGCGACGACCACGACGGCGAGGCCGAGCCGCCTGACGAACCAGTGGGAGATGTCGGCGATCAGCGGGCCGAAGCCAACCGCCGCGCCGAAGCCGATCAGCAGATGCGCGGCTGCGAAGACTTCGATGCCGGGCGCCATGCCGGCGATGACGAAGCCCGCCGCCAGCAGCGCCGCTGAGACACAGAGCGGCAGGACGATGCCGATGCGGTCCGCCCAGCGGCCGAGGACCATGGCGCCGGCGGCGAAGCCTACCATGGAAAGCGTGTAGGGCATGGAGGCGGTCGCGCGCGCGACGCCGAAATCGGCCTGCACCTTCGGCATGACGACGACGATCGACCACATGCCGGCCGCCAGAAGCGTGGCGGCGAGCAGCGAGACACCGAGCCGGACGTTGGCGTAGGCGCCGTCGGGCGCATAGCGCGGATCGGCGGGGGCGTGCGGGGCGTGCATGATGGACTTGCTCGGCGGAAGGGCCGGGCAATGTCCATACATCCGGCCAGCGCCGCAAGGGCCCGGCCAAGCGGCGCGCACGCGGCTGCCATGCGTCCGCAGCGGTCGGGGACGGCCACAGCTCGAGCGGAGCCGTGCGGGTTTGGTAAAATAACTATTAATTTTGAATTGAATTGCGCGGAACGGGCGGAGGGGATGAAATCCGAGAGCCGCCGGCGGCGTAACGGCGGGCGCCTCATCACAGGGGCCGTCATTCCGGACGGACGAGAGGGAAACGGAAAATGACCAGTCAGGCGGCCCGCGCCTATGCCGACATATTTCGTCACGCTGGCGCGGCGACGGCGGGCGGCGGCGCACTCGCGCATCGCATCACAGCGGTCGCGCTGCGGGCGCGCCGGGCGATCTACATGACCGCGCTCTGCCGAGTCGCGCCGCAGGCGGAGGCGACCGTCGCGCTGTCGCCGGTCGAAATCGCTCTGCTGGACCGCGCGGTCTACGGCGCCGGCGTGACGCGGACGCTTGCCGACGCGATCGCGAAACTCGCCGGGCTCGGCGGCGCGGCGCAGGCGACGCGGCGGTTCGCGCTGCCCTTCGCGGTCGCGCGCGGCCTGTCGCGGCTCGCCGACATCCAGATCGCGACGCGTCTGCGCGCCGCAAAATATCGCGACCGACGATGAGCCTCGCGCGCGTCAATCTCTTCACGCCGCAGCAGGCTGAAGACGCGGTGCTGGCGCGACTGGCGGACGGACGCGCGTTCACGCTGTTCACGCTCAATCTCGACCATGTCGTCAAACTGCGCCGCAGCGAGGCGTTTCGCGCGTGCTACGCGGCGGCCGACCTGGTCTCGGCCGACGGCTGGCCAATCGTCTGGTATTTCCGCCGGCTCGGCGTCGAGCTGCAGCGCACGACCGGCGCCGACCTGACGCTGCCGCTGTGCGAAAAGGCGGCGGAGACAGGCGTGCCCGTCTTCTTCATCGGGCCGCAGCCGCATGTTCAGGCGCGCGCGCTGCCAGTGCTGCGCGAACGCATTCCGCGTCTGCTCATCGCCGGCGCCGACGCCTCGATCATCGAGCCAGACGACCGGGACGCGCTCGAAAGTCTGGCGCGCCGCGTGCGCGCGTCCGGCGCGCGGCTGTGTTTCATTTGTCTCGGCGCGCCGAAACAGGAGTTCGTCGCGGAGGCGTTGAAGCAGCTCTGCCCCGGCGTCGGATTCCTGTGCGTCGGCGCGGCGCTCGACTTCATCTCCGGCGCCGTCAAGCGCGCGCCGCGCTGGGTGCAGCGGTTCGGCATGGAATGGGCGTGGCGGATGGGCGCCGATCCCTTGCGGCTCGCGCCGCGCTACTGGCGCTGCGCCGAAGTCTTCGTGCTGATCGCGCTGCGCCGGTTGCCGCTCGCCTTCAGCGCGCAACCCGCGGTCAGATTCGCTGCGGCGGGCAAAGCGCAGCACCACGACTGATCAGCCGAAACGCGCCGTCAGCCGCACAGTCACGAAACGACGCAGCGCCGGAAACAGCACGAGGATGGCCGCGCCGTAACAGAAAGCGCCGAGCAGAATCTTTGCGGCGATCGCGACGGCGCCGCTCGGCGCGGGCGTCAGGACGAGGCTCGCCGACATCGCGCAGACCGCAAGGACGATGCGCAGGCCGGCGGCGAAATCGATCGGCAGCTCCAGCCAGCGCGCGGCATAGACGAGCCCGCCGATAGCTGCGAGCACGGTTCCGACCAGGCAGCCGATCGCCGCGCCCTCGATGCCGCCGTAGGCCAGACCAATCGCCGCGCCGATCAGCGTCAGCGTCGCATCCGCGAAATTGGAAACGGTGAGCGCACTCGTGCGCTCGAGCAGCAGGCCCGCCTGGTCGGTCGTATGCGTCTTGTAGGTGCGAATGGCGCCGGCGGCGGTCGCGATCGGCAGGACGACGGTCGTGACAATCCGGTAGTCCGCGGCGATCAGCAGATCGACGAGCGGGCCTGCCAGAACCGCGACGCCGACGGTCGCCGGCGCGAGCAAAGCCAGCATCAGCGTGCCGTTGAGCGCGACCTGTTCGAGCGCGCCCTTGCGGTCGCCGGCCTCGATACGGTCGACGGCGAGCGGAAAGGCGGCGGCGGTGCAGATCATGGCGATGAAATTGGCGACGCGCTGGCCGAGGCCCCAGCCGGCCGACAACAGGCCGAGCCCGACGGCGCCAGCGCCCGCCTCCACCAGCAGGCGAATGCCGTTGATGGCCGCCCAGCCGAACAGGCCGGAGAGAATGAGCGGCGCGCCGTAGCGGCGGGCTTCGCGAAAAACGGCGGGATCGAACAATCCGACCTGCGGCCGCACGCCGAGCGCGCTCATGACCGCTGCGGCGCCTGCCGCCTGGCCGAGCGCCATGGTGAAGAAGACGACGGCCGGCGTCGCGCCGAATACGAGCATGGCGAGCACGGACAGGCCGGAGCCGAGGATCGGGCCGGAGAATTGCGCCGCCGTATAGGCGCGGATGCGATGCTGGGAGCGCGCCCATTCGCTGTAATGAACCACCAGAAGACGGGTGACGAGATAGGCGGCCGCGGCGATCGTCGTCGTGGGATCGGCGACGGCGCCGACGGCGAGCAGGCAAAGCGGCGCGAAGACGATCTGCGTCGCCGATCCGTAGAGCGCCATGCGGCCATCCATCGCGCGGAAGCGCGTTTCGTCCACCCCCTCGTAGCGCTGGCGGAAGCGCAGGATGTAGAGCGACCACCAGACGAGACCGATCAACGCGGTCAATTCCTGCGCGGCGATGACGAAGGTGACGACGCCAAAGGCGGCGGGCGCGAGCAGATGCGTCCACGCGATCATGACCGCGAATTGCACGAACGGCCCGAGCACCTGCGCCGGCAGATAGAGAATCGTATTCCTGACGAGCGACCGCGCCATCAGGCGCGCTCCGGCGCAAGACGCAGGGCGCGGCGCGCCGCCGCCGGCGCGCGTTGCTCGCGCGGCCAGTCGCAGAAGAAGGCGAGCAGCAGAACGACGAACTGGTCGAACACCAGCGACTTCACGGATATGCCGGCGGCCGAACTCAATTGTACGAGAATGTAGAGGAACAGCGCCCATGCGCCCGGCCTGCTGCGCCGCCAGAACTCCCACATCAGCGCGGCGAAGGCGGCGAGGAAGAACAGGGTCATGAAGGCGCCGTAGCCGAACAGGAAGCCGAACCAGGAACTCTCGATACCGTATTCGATGCCGAGCGTGTTCTGGATCGAGGCGAGGCGCTGCTGGTCCGGGCCGAACAGCAGTTCGTCAAAGCTGAAATAGTCGAACAGCTGGAAGATCAGCAGGCGCGCATCGGCCGATCCCTTGTCGTCGGCGAACCGCTCGAGCAGGCCGTCGAATGTCCCGCGTTGCGCAAGCAGGACGATCGCAGCCAGCAGGACCGGCGCCGACAGTGCGGCCACAAGCGCGGCGCGCATATCGAAACGCCGGCCGGCGAGAACCTCCAGAGCCGGCCGCGCCAGACGCGGCGCGCCGAGCGCGATGGAAAGCACGATTGCCGTGCGGCCGCCGAATGTGACGAAGGAAGCGAGTTGCACGCCGACCAGGACGAGGCGCAGGCCCCAGCCGACGGCGCGGTCGGCGCCATAGAGCAGCATCAGCAAGTAAGCCGCGCCGACGGCGGCGTTGACGAGTGGGTGGCCGAGCAGCGCGGTCGAGCGATAGTCGTGCAGGATGACCTTGCCGGCCGCGACATAGGGCGTGAGGCGCCAGTGCGTGACGAATTCGACGATGCCGATGCAGGCGTTGACGAACATGAAGGCGTGCAGCGCGACCCGCATGGTCGCGCGCGTGCGTTCGTCCGCGTCGGCATAGAGGACGAGAAAGGCGACGCTGCACAGGAAACTGTCGATGATCGGCGAAATCGGCGCCTTCTGTGCGACGGCGGCGAAGACGATCATGACGATCCATGTCGTCACGAAATAGGTTGCGCCGGGAAAGCGCGCGGTCTGCTCGGCGAGCCAGCCCAAGGGACGCGCGCGCGCGATGAAGCGGACCGCGAGCGCGAGGCTCGCCATGTAGGTCGCGGGATGGAATTTCTGCAGGAAACTGCCGCCAGCCTGATCGTAGGCGACGCCGAGCGCGGACAGCGTCATCGCGGAGACGCCGAACAGCAACGCCGCCGCCAGCAGCGTGAGCGCGTCGGCGACGCGGTCGAGCGGCGATCTCGCGCGCACGGGCATCATCGCACGCTCCTGCCGCGCGCCTCTGTCAAGGCGAGAGCGACACAGAGATCGGCGAGACCGAGACGTTCGAGTTCCTCCTCGACGCGCGCGAGGTCGGCGCCGTTGCGGGCGACCGCGACCATGGCGTCGATCGACCGGCTGTCGCGCGCGATGCGGGCGGCCGCGCGGAGCTGGCCGGCGTCAATCAGCACGAGATCGAAGGCGTCGTCGTCGTGGTCGACGCCGTCATCGGCGCCGTCGTCCGCGCCGAGCGGCTGGAGCAGGATTTCACCGTCGCCGTCCCGACGCAGAATGCGCGCGCGCGCGCCGCTACGGCGCAGCGTCGCCGGTTCGAAATCGTCGGCGAAATCTGAAAGCGCAGGCGCGCGCGCGTTGCGATCGACGATCAGGACGCGCAGGCCGCGGTTGCAGGCAGCGTGAGCGAGCGACAAGGCGATGGCCGAAGCGCCGCTGCCGGAAGCCGCGCCGCCGACCAGGACAAACGGCGTTCTGCCCGATGCGGCGAGCGCATCGAGCAGGCTGTCGAACAGAGCGTCGATTTCGGCGCGATAGTCTCCGGATGCGCGCATCGCGGGCGCGATCGACGCCGGGCCGGCGCGCGCCGGCGCGCCGCGGTGTCGCGGCAAGTCGGGAATTTCGTGCTCCCTGCGCGGCGGCGGCGCCCAGAGCCTTGCGTTTGTCGCCGCAGCGCCAAGCGAGGTCGGACGTCTGGCGTCTTTCAACCGCGTCGGAGCAGCAGCTGGGCGCCGGCGCGACCGATACTCCGACACCAGCGCCGCAGCGATCCACAGATTGACGCCGGCGACGAAGGCGATGAGGAAAGCCGGCAGGGTTTTGGGACTCGACGGCGCCATGGGGGCCGAGGGCGGACTGATCAGCATGGCGAGCGGCGCGGAAATCGGATCGCGCCGCACCGTCTCGCGCGCGGCGAGCGCCTTCTCGTAGGATGTGCGCAAAGCGGCGGCGGCGCGGTCGAGATCGTTCAGTTCGACGCGCTTGTCGCCGACCTTGTTGGTCGAGATTTCGAGCGAGCTGACGAGCTTGGTCGCCGTCCGCTCAGCCTCGCGCGCGGTCTTCAACTCGCGTTCGGTCGCCTGGGCAATCCTGTGCTGTTCGGCGCGGATCTGCGTGCGCGTCGATTCCATCTGTTTCTGGATCGTCAAATAGCTCGGATGACGCGGGCCGAGGACGGATTGCGCATAGGCCTCGTCGCGCGCGAGCGCGGCATAATCCGACCGCAACTTCTCGATCACCGGCGAGCGCAGGTCCTCGTTGACGGTCTGCGCATCGAGGCCGGCGGCGAGCGCCGCCCGGATCTGGGCATAACGCGCCTCCAAGTCGGCGCGCTTGCCATGCGCGACGACGAGCGCACTGTTGGCGTCCTTCAGGCGCTGTTCCGGCGAGCTACGGCCCTCGGAAACGACGAGTTCATGCTTGTCGCGATAGTCCTGCGCCTTGCGTTCGGCGGTTTCCATACGCTCGCGCAGATCGTTCAGCTTGCGGTCGATCGCGGCGCGCTCGCGATCGGAGACGTCGTCGGTCAGGCGCGCCTTGGCGGCGAGATAGGCGTCGGCGAGCGCCTGGGCGATGGCGATCGCCTGCTGGCGCGTGCGGCCCTTGACCTCGACATCGATGACGTAATTGCGCTCGCTGCGCTTCATCGCGATCGATTTTTCGAGCCGCTCGGCGGCCGCCTGGCGGCGCAGGTCGGCGCCCGGCGCCGCGCCGCCCGTGACGGAGCGCAAAGCCTCGAAGATCGAACCGACGAGACCGGGCGCCTCGTCGGCCAAATGCTGTTCGTCCACCACCTTGAGCAGCACGATCTGCGAGGTGATCAGCCGCATCTGGCTTTCGACGAGGGCGGAGTCCGGGTTTTGCGGCATCGGCGCAGCGTCGACGCCGGCGGGCACGCGTTCGCGCGGGTCGAGCAGTAGCGACATGGTCGCCGTATAGGTCCTGGGCGCGATCAGCGCGTAGGCGAAGGCGAGACCGAGCGTCAGCGCGAGACAGGGCGCGAGCAGGCGCAGGCGCGAGAAGACGGCGCGCGACATTTCGCCGATGTCCATCGAAGGCGCGCGATCGTCGCCGGCCGTGGCGTACGGCCGGTCGAACGATCCATAACCTTCAGCCCGCAAGGCCATACGAATCTTACGCTTTCGCTCGTCGCGCCGGGCAGCCGGCCAAGCGGCCAACCAATTGCGGAAAACGTAAAGGTTTATGGTTACGAATTGCTTAGGAGACAGCCGTCGGCGTCCTAGCTGGACCTGAGCAAATTCAGGCGTTTGCGCGCTCACGGCGTCGGCCTCCCGGCGCCCGCCGCTCGTGCGCGAAACGCCTCGATCATGGCCTGGCGCATCGGCTTCGGCCGGCCATCGTCGTCGAAAGGCAGCGGGCGCGGCATGCGCGCCGGGCCGAACATGTGCTTGCGCGGCAGGCTCCGGTACCAGCTGTAGCGGTCGGACAATTGCCAGGTCGCGATCAGCCGGACTGCAGGAACGGCCAACACATTGGACAGGAACTCGCCCGCGAGCGCCGCTGCCGCCGCGTCCCGTTCGGCGGCGCTATCCGGATAGACCGAATCGTCTACATCGAATTCACTGATATAGACCTCGAGGTCCTGCGCGCCGAAATCGGCGACATAGCGGGCGAACTCCTTGTAGTTGTGTGGGAATTTCGGCTGCAGATGCGATTCCAGGCCAATAGCGTGCAGCGGCGCGCCGGCATCGCGCAGGCGGTCGACGAGGCCGGCGAGCAGCGGCCGGATCGACCGACCCCAGTCGCCGTCGTTGTCGCATTGGGCCTCGTTGAGCGTCAGCCTGGCGGTCTTGTCGACGGCGGCAACACGGCGGAATGCTCGTTCCACATAGGCAGACCCCATGGCGGCGAACCAAGGCCCGTCGCGCCAGCCGCCGGCCCTGCGGTCGATCGGCCAGAAGGGCTCGTTGACAACATCCCAGGAATGCAGAGCTCCGGCGTAGCGAGCGGCGACCCGGTCGATATGCTCGTCGAAGACGCGTTCGATTTCGCGGCCCGACAGTTTCTTCAGCCAGGCCGGCGCATTGTCGTTCCAGATCAGCGTATGGCCGCGTACGAGCTTTCCCTCGGCCTTCGCGGCGGCGACGATGCGGTCGGCGGGCGCGAAATTCCAGACGTCTTCAGCCGGGCGCAGCCAGTCGAATTTCAGCGCGACGTCGGTCACGAGCAGCTGCGTCTCGCGCCGGTAGAGATCGAAATAGGCGGGATCGTCGAAGGCCGCGGCGTCGATGGATGCGCCGAAAACCAGGCCGGCGCGCGCGGCGGCCGAGGCCAGCGTCTCAGGCTCTACGGCGCGCAGCGGTTGCGCGGCGCTCGCGGCGGCGCCGGCGAGGAGATCGCGGCGCGAGATCATGGCGCCGCCCCCTGCCCCGGCGCGCCGCGCTTGCGCGCGGGACCGACGGCATCGATGAACTCGAAGCCGCCGCCGAGGTTGAGCGTGTGCACGCCGTCGGGCGGCGCGCCGGCCGGCGGGCCAAGGCGCGCCGTCACCGTCTGGCGCAGGCCGTCGACGCCGACATGATCGATGCGGCACAGCGCGAGGCCCCTGCCATAGCCGCCGACGCAATCCTGCGCCGGCCGCCATAGCGCGCCGCCGATCGCCTGAACATGGCCGCCCGGGCGCGCGCAGGAGGCGTCGACGAGAACCGGCCCGTCGCCGCAACGCATCCAGGGCCCAAGCAGGTCCGGCGACGAAAACAGCGACAGGCAATCCCAGCTCGAGCCGCCCTCGCCCGTGGTCGCGGTCAGCCACCAGCGGCCGCCTGCCTCGAAGGGCGTAGCGTCCGAAATATCGAGCCCCTCGATCAGCGTCCGGTCGCGAACCCAGCGATCGGGAAAACGTTCGGCGCGATAGAGATCGAGCCTGCGGCCGCCCGAGGATTCCGGCATCATCCAGATTTCGCCGGAATGCCGAAAAACGACGGGGTAGGACAGGTGGCAGTCGGCCTCGAGCACGACGCGCGGCGCGTCGGCGCGGCCGTAGGCGTCGAGAGCAGCGACGGAGATGACGCCCTTTCCGCTCGCGTAGGGAAATTCCTCGCAGAACAGGTAGAGCCTTCCCTCGTGCTCGAACGGAAAGGGATCGGCGTAATAGCGGGCGCGATCGTCGGCGAGCCAGCTCCATTCGCCCCCGCCCCAGTCCTGCCGCGCCATGGCGCCACTCCCAGCGGCGAGCGGGCGCCAGCCGATGCGCCAGTGCTGGTCATGCGCGAGGAGACGCGCGAGCCGCGCCCGCGCGCGGCCGGCGAGCGCCGCGGCGATGAAAGCGAGCGGGCGGCGCCGCGCGACCACCCCTTTCTTCGCGCGCGCCTCACCCCGCGTCGCATGGCGCAGCGCAAGCGGCGCGAGCGTGAGAATGCGCGCGGCGATCGCCTCGCGGCCGGCGCACAGCGACCACGGCTGCTCCTGCGCGGGCAGGCCCTCGGCCAGAATCTCGAATGCATCGCCGCGCATGCGCGCCAGCGTGAGACGCGGCATGCGGCCGTCGAGCAGCGCGGCGTCGCGCGCAACATCGCCCGGCGCGTCGTCGTAGAGCGGCGCAATGGCGCCTTCGAGCGGCGTCGGCGCGCCGGAGAGATCGACGACGATTTCATCGTCCTCGACCTGCGACGAAGCAATCGGCGGATCGTCCCGCCGATCGCACAATATCCCGCTCACGCCGAACAGCAGGCGATCGAGCTCTTCGCAGAGGCGCAGCGCCGGAGACGACGCCGGCGCGGGCGCCATGGCGAGGCCGACGCGTGCGCCAGAAACCGCCAGCCGGTCGCGCAATTCCAAGTGCCAGCGGCAAACGCCGCCCTGCGGGAGAAGGAGGCGGACCGCGCTCATGCCGCCGCCCGTTTCCCATGTCCGGCGCCATCGCCTACAAGGCGTGGGTTCGACGGAAACGCGCGATTCGACCGATGAAGGCCCGTAGACTGCTGTTCTACACGCATGCGCTGGTCGGCGGCGGCGCGGAACGCGTCTGGGCGCGGCTCGCGCAAGGTTTCGCCGCGCGCGGCGACGAGGTCGATTTCGTCGTCGATTTCGAATCGCAGGAGAATGTCCGGTTTCTCGGCGACCGGGCGCGGCTCGTGGTTCTGCCGAAGGGCCACGGCGCCGCGACGCTGGCGCTTGCCCGACATCTGCGCAACCGGCGGCCGCACGCCAGCCTGTCGGCGATCTCCGTCTCGAACCTGAAGCACTCGGCCGCCGCCGCGCTTGCCGGCCGGCGCGACCGCGCGATCCTCAGCTATCACGGCTTCTACGAAAACGAACCCGAGCGGCTGAGCAACATCGGCTACCGCCTGACGCGGGCGCTGACCGGCGCGACGGCCGCCACGGTCGCGGTCTCCGACAGTTTGCGCTCGGACCTGATCGCGCGTTTCGGCGTCGCGCCCGAACGTGTGGCCACGCTGTTCAATCCGGCCGCGCCCGAACCCTTTCCGCCTGATCGTTCCGCCGCCGAGATTGCAGCGCGCGCGCCGCTCGTCGTCGCTATCGGCCGTCTCGCGCCCGACAAGAATTTTGTCGGGCTGATGCGCGCCTTCGCCGGCGTGAAGACGCCCGGCGCGCGTCTGCGCATTCTCGGCGAGGGGCGGATGCGCGGCGCGCTGCTCGCGCTGCGTCGCGAACTCGGTCTGGAGGATCGCGTGGACCTGCCGGGCTTCGCGCCGGATGTCGCGGCGCATCTCGTCGAGGCGCGCTGCTTCGTCCTGTCCTCGTTGAAAGAGACGTTCGGCCTCGCCTGCGTCGAGGCGCTCGCCTGCGGCCTGCCCTGCATCGTGACCGCCTGTGGCGGGCCGCAGGAGATCATCAACGCGCCGGAGCTGGGCGCAGTCGTACCTATCGGCAATACTGTCGCGCTTGCCGCGGCCATCGACACGGCGCTCGCAAATCCCGGCGATCCGGCGCCGCGACAGGCGCGCGCGAAGGACTTTACGCTCGAGACAGCGCTCGATCGTTACGATGAACTGATTGGTCGCGTCATGTCGCATGCACGATCTCCGACCTGATCTCCGCCTTGCTCGCGCTTACCCCGGCGAGATGTTCGGCGAGCCGCACGGCGAACGCCATGATCGACAAAGTCGGATTGGCCTGGCTAGACGTGCAGAAGACCGCCGAACTCGCCACGAAGAGATTGGGCGCGTCGAAGCAGCGCAGATCGCGATCGACGACGCCCTCGTCGCGCGTCGCGCCCATGCGGGCCGTGCCGATCTGGTGCGTGCCGTGCGACATGCGCGCAACGACGGCGTCGACGTTTTCGGCTTCGGGTTGCCGATAGTGGACTTCCGCGATGTTCGAACGCTCCAGCCAATCGGCGAGGCGTTGATGCGCGCGCACGACGCCTTCAGCATCCTCGCGCGAGAACCTGAGGTCGATGCGCAGGCGCGGCGCGCCGAGCCGGTCTGTCGTATCGGACAGGGTCACGCGGCTGTCGGCGCGCGGGCTCTGCTCGCAATGGTAGGACAGGCCATAGCGCATCGAGCGGTTGCGAATGAAATAGCCGGGAATGCGCTCGGCGGCGAGATAGCGGCGATAGACGAATCGCACGAGAAAGGCCGCCATACGCGGCGCATCCGACAGAACGTTGCGTAGATGCGGCGGCCATTCGACATGCGGTCCGACATGGCGAATACGGATCGCTTCCGGCAGCAAGAGGTCTTTCAGAACCGGGGTCGACAGCGCGAGCGCGACTGCCGACAGGGCGCCGGAGCGGTGGCGGGGATCGGCGATCGGCGGCACGATCGGCCAGAAGCAGATGTTGGGCAGGCCGTGTTCCTGCTGCAGCGCGAGGCTCGGCGTGAAGCGGCGGCGAATGTAGGAGCCCTTGCCGTCGCGCAGCAGATCGAAGGCGTCATCGAAACGGTCGTCGCGGAAAAAGATGTCCGAGATTTCGCCGATGATATGGCCCATGTAGTAGCGGCCGAGTGGGCCCTCGCCGCCGCCGAACATGCCGGGCCGCCTGCGTTGCGCGATCAACAGGAGGCGCGTCGATTCAAGGCCGCCGGCGGCGACGACGAAACGATCGGCGCGGATGCTGCGGCGCCGGCCGTCGCCGCCGACGACGATGGCCGCCTCGATCGCGCCGGAATCGGCAATGTCGAAATCGACGACGCTCGCGCCGAGCCTGACGTCGACAAGCTGCGATTGCGCCAGCGCGCGCGCGTGCGCCTTCTGCATCCTCGGAATGTTGCTCGCGCGCTCGATCGACTCGAAGGCGAAATCGTCGTCGGCCGCGCGCACGCCGGGCATGGGCGCCTCGAAGACCGGCTGACCGCAGGTCGCGTAGCGGCAGGCGGCCTCGTAGTAGGGCGCGATGTCCGCATATCCGATCGGCCAGCGCGCGCCCTGCGCGAAGGGGCGCGGCTCGAAATCGCAGGGGTCGAGCGGCATGCTGCGGCCGCCCCAGAGATTGGAGGCGCCGCCGAGACGCCGCGCGACAGCGATGCTCATGTCGTCGTGCACGGCGGGATCGACAATGTCGGCGCTCGACAGATCCTGCGCAGGTCCCGCGCCGACGTCGCCGGATTCGAGCACGAGCGACGGGCGCCCGCGCGCGGCGAGTTCGAGCGCGAGCGTCAGGCCGGCCGGCCCCGAGCCGATGATGCAGGTCTCGCATCGCGCATCGTCGTAGGTTGTCGCCAGGTCGCGGATCATGCCGGCTGCGCCTCGCGCGCGACATGGGCGGCAATCGCCGGCGACAGTTCCGCGTAGAGCGCGGTCATCTCGCGATAGTAGCGATCGCGCGTGAAAGTCGTCGTCGCGCGCTCGCGGGCCAGCGCGCCCATGCGCGCGAGCGCTGCGTCATCGAGCGCGAAGGCGCGGGCGAGCGCGGCGACGAGCGAGGCGAGATCGGAGGGCGCGGCGAGGAAGCCGGTTGCGCCCTCCTCGACCATCTCGGGCAGGCCGCCGATCGTCGTCACCAGCGAGGGCTTGCCGCGCGCCTGCGCCTCGAGAATGCTTTTCGGCGCGATCTCGTACCAGACCGATGGCAGGGCGACGAGGCTCGCGGCTTCGACATGCGCCCACAGCGCCGCGCCCTTGAGATGGCCGAGAAAGGCGCAGGCGCCGCCGCGCGCCATCGCGCGAGCCTGCAATTCGTCGCGCTTCGGCCCGTCGCCGACCACGACGAGGGGAACGCCGACCCGGGCGCAGGCGTCGATCAGCAGATCGACGCCCTTCTCCGCTGACAGGCGCCCGAAGAACAGGACGTGACGGCCATATTTTTCCCGCAGGGCGGCGACGTTCGTCGGGTCGACCGGCGCATCGTCGGCGCTTTCGAAGAAATTCGGAATGTAGCGCAGCTTGTCCGGCGCAAAGCCGTGCTCGGCGAATTTGTCGACGATGAAGCGCGCGGGTCCGATGAAGCGCGAGACGGCGTCGCGCAGCGCGCCGACGCGCCATTGCACGAAACCGTCGAGCGCATAGAGCGCATCCATGGCGAGCGAGCCGTGCGTGCAGCGATTGACCAGACACCGCCACTGCCGGCCGCCGCGACATTGCTCGCAGACGCCCATGCGCTCCGTGTAGAAATGATAGGCGGGGCAGATCAGCTTGTAGTCGTGCAGCGTGTAGACCATCGGCACGCCGCGCTCGCGCGCGGGCTTGAGGATGGCGTTGGTCAGATGATGATAGACGCCGTGCGCGTGAATGATGTCGGGCTTGAAGTCGTCGAGCAGGCGCGTGAATTTTTCGCGCGCTTCGCCGGAGTGAAAGAAGCGCGGCGTCGCGGCCAACCCGGCGAGGCCCGACGGCGGCTCGAAGCGCTCGGGGAAATAATCGCTCCAGTCCGAGGGCTCGTTGTCGGGATGCGCCATGGCGAATTCCGCGCAATCCCAGCCGCGTTCGCGGAACAGCGCGAGGTGGTCGAGATGCACGCCCTCGGCGCCGCCCTTGCGGTGATGCAGGCGATGGATGGCGAGCAGGCGCATCAGGGCGCCGCGCCAGGCCCCGCCGCGCCTGCCTCGACCATGTCAACGAAAATGCAATTCATCGCAGCGCGCCTCTCGGCGCCGCGCAATCGCGCGACCCTCCCCACGAGCTATAGGGCGCGCGCGCGAATTCTCGTGAATTTTCGGCTTTAACGGTAAATTTACGACGCCAGCTAAGACGCCCGGCGCGCGCAGCCTACGTCGTGTTGTTGGCGATATTGCTGAGGATCACGTTGAGCGCGGTGCCGACGAGCTTGGCCGCGGCGACAATCGCCACCGCCATGGCCATGGCCAGAAGCGCGTATTCGACCGCTGACGCGCCCGAACGGCATCGCACGAATTTGATGATCGCCGCCGTCATTCAATGTCCTTTGCCGTGGCCGGGAAGCATCGGCGCATGGTTGACAGACGATATGCGGCAATCCCTGCGACTTCGTTACGATATCAGCCAAAATACTGAATACCTTACGTCATTTTCATTTCGTGGCGCGCCGTGCCTCAGGCGTCGTCGTCATGATCCTCCCAGTCGGCGATCCGCGCGCCGATTGCGGCGGCGAGTTTGCCTTCCGGCGAGGCGGCGCGTTCGGCAAAGCTCAGATGCGCAACCGCCGCGTTGAGTTTCTGCTCGCGGCGGCGAAACGCCGCAGCGTCGGCATCGTTGCGAACCAGCGGCGTAGCGGCGTCGCTCCAGCCGAGGCTGTCGAACCAGTCGAGATCGGTCTGGTCGGCGCCTGCAGCGAGAAGACGCGCGCGCGCCTCGGCAATCTCGTTCGGCTCGCTCATCGTTTCCTCCAATCGGCCGGGAGCGTCCCGATCAGAGACGCGGCGCGTTGTAGATCGACCTGGCGCCGCCTGGCCCGACGACGATCGGCCTTCCGCCTGTAAATTGCGGCGGCGCGCCAGCGGCGCCCGGGCGGAAGAGAACGCCACAGTTCTTGCGCAGGCTCGCCTGCTCGATCGCCTGCATGTCGCCCTTGGTGCGCGCAACCACGACGTCGCTGGACTCGCCCGAGCGGAACCAGGATCTCGGTACGCTCACGACGCCGGCGACCGAGCTCTTGGAGTTCTGCTCGTCGTAGGCCTCGTCCATCGCTCGCGAGACGCGCTGGGCTTCGTCGCGCAGCTGGTGGCACATATAGCCATCGAAGCGGCGCGGGTCCTGGTAGCTGGCCTGGATGTCGTCGGCCTTCTTCGCGCAACCGCCGGCGAAAATGGCGGTCGACAGCAGTGCAGTCGACAGAATGGCGACGCGGATCGCGCGCATGTGCTCGGCCCCGGGGTTTCAGGTTCGGTTAACCATGAATGCCCGGTTATGGTTAAAATTCGCTTGACCGGAGCCGCTACGACAGGGCGGACCGTCGCAAATCGAGCGTCAGCGGGAATTCGCCGGTCGCCTCTGGCGGCGGCGGCGCGCTCTTGCCGGGCGTGTGGCCGAAATCCTGGAAGCGTGCGAGGCGCCTGGCCTCGGCCTCGTAGGAATTGACCGGGAAGGTCTCGTAGTTGCGGCCGCCGGGATGGGCGACGTGATAGACGCAGCCGCCGAGAGAACGCCCGTTCCACAAATCGTAGATGTCGAAGGTGAGCGGCGCCTGCACGGGGATTGTGGGATGCAGGCCCTCGGCCGGCTGCCAGGCCTTGAAGCGCACGCCCGCCACCGCGCCGCCCGACACGCCGGTTCCGGTCATCGGCAGGCGGCGGCCATTGCAGACGACGGCGTGGCGCCCGGGAACGAAGCCCTCGGCCTTGAGTTGCAGACGCTCGACGGAGGAATCGACGTAACGCACCGTACCGCCCGACGCGCCCATTTCGCCGAGCACATGCCAGGGCTCGAGCGCCTGGCGCAATTCGAGCTTCACGCCGCCGTGGTCGACCGCGCCGTAGATGGGGAAACGGAATTCGCGTTGCGCCTCGTACCAGGTCGGGTCGAAGTCGTAGCCGGCGGCGCGCAGGTCGGCGAGCACTGCGAGGAAATCCTCCCAGACGTAGTGCGGCAGCATGAAGCGGTCGTGCAGCGCGGTTCCCCAGCGCACGAGACCGCCCTGCTGCGGCTCGCGCCAGAACATCGAAATGAGCGCGCGGATGAGCAACTGCTGGGCGAGCGACATGCGCGCGTCCGGCGGCATTTCGAAGGCGCGGAATTCGATGAGGCCGAGCCGGCCGGATGAGGAATCCGGCGAATAGAGCTTGTCGATGCAGATTTCCGCGCGATGGGTGTTGCCCGTCACGTCGGTCATGAGATTGCGGTAGAGGCGATCGACCAGCCACGGCGGCGGCGCGCTTCCCCGCCCCGGCGCCGGCGTCGCGCCGAGCGCGATCTCGAGTTCGTAGAGCGTGTCGTGGCGCGCCTCGTCGACGCGCGGCGCCTGGCTCGTCGGGCCGATGAAGAGACCGGAGAAGAGATAGGACAGCGAGGGATGGCGCTGCCAGTAGAGGATCACGCTCTTGAGGAGATCAGGCCGGCGCAGGAAGGGCGAGTCGCCCGGCGAAGAGCCGCCGATGACGACATGCGCGCCGCCGCCGGTGCCGGTGTGACGGCCGTCGATCATGAACTTGTCGGCGCCCAGCCGGCACTGGCGCGCCTCCTCGTAGAGCGCGACGGTCGTATCGACCGCCTCGCGCCAGCTCTTGGCCGGATGAATGTTGACCTCGATGACGCCGGGATCGGGCGTCGCCTTGATGACGTCGATGCGCGGATCGAAAGGCGGCGGATAGCCTTCGATATGCACCTTGGCGCCGAGCGCGCGCGCGCTGTGCTCGACGGTTTCGACGAGTTCGAGATAATCCTCGATCGTCTCGACCGGCGGCATGAACACGCAGAGCGCGCCGTCGCGCGGCTCGATGGTGAGCGCCGTGCGCACCGCGCCTTCGACGGCGACCTGTTCGATCTGCTCCTGCTGGTCGGCTGTCGGCGCCTGGGAAACCGGCGCCTGCACGGGCTGGAAATTCACGGGCAGCGGTTCGCGCGGCTCCAGCGGGTCCTGCGCGTGAATGTAGGGATAGGCTGATGGAGGCACCCAGGGCAGCGAGGAGAGCGGCAGGCGAAAGCCGACCGGCGAGTCGCCCGGCGCGAGATAGAACTTCTCCTTGCGCAGCTTCCATTTTTCCGAGCGCCAGCGGCGGCCGGCCGCTTGCGCATTCCAGCGCTGGATCGGCAGCACGAAGCCCGAGGGCGCATCGAGACCGCGTCCGAACGTGCGCTTCATGCGCTCGCGCGCCTCGATGTCGTCGAGCTTGGAATCGTCGGTCGTGACATTTTCGGGAAGCTCGGCGAGCTTCTTCGCCCAATATTCCTCGTCCTCGTAGGCGGGCATGACATAATCGGCGCCGACGCCGAGATCGTCGGCCACCTTGCAGGCGACAACGCCGGCCATTTCCACCGTCGCGGGCGGCGGATCGTCGACGGGCGCGATGAGATCGGCGTCGCGCCAGATCGGCTGGCCATCCTTGCGCCAGTAGAGCGCGAGCGCCCAGCGCGGCAGGCTTTCGCCGGGATACCACTTGCCCTGGCCGTAGTGCAGCAGACCGCCCGGCGCGAATTTTTCGCGCAGGCGGCGGATCAGCTTGTCGGCGAGACCCTTCTTGGTCGGCCCGACCGCGCCGGTGTTCCATTCATCCGACTGGAAATCGTCGATGGAGACGAATGTCGGCTCGCCGCCCATTGTGAGGCGCACATCATTGGCCGCGAGGTCGCGGTCGACGGCGTCGCCCAATGCGTCGAGCCGCGCCCAATCCTCGTCGTCGAAGGGCCGCGTGATGCGCGGCGCCTCGTCGATCCGGTCGACGTGCATTTCGAAATGGAAGGTCGTCTGCGCGAAATCGACCATGCCCTCGATCGGCGCGGCCGAGCGATAGTGCGGCGTGGCGGCGAGCGGCAGATGGCCTTCCGCGCAGAGCAGGCCCGAGGTGGCGTCGAGGCCGATCCAGCCGGCGCCCGGCACGTAGGCTTCCGCCCAGGCGTGCAGGTCGGTGAAATCGTGATCGGCGCCCTGCGGCCCCTCGACGGTCGTGAGATCGGGCTTGAGCTGGATGAGATAGCCGGAGACGAAACGCGCGGCGAGGCCGAGGCGGCGCAGGATCTGGACCAGCAGCCACGCGGAATCGCGGCACGAGCCCGAGCGCAGCGCCAGCGTCTCGTCGGGCGCCTGCACGCCCGGCTCCATCCGGATGACGTAGCGAATGTCCTTGTGGAGCTGCAGATTGAGATCGACGAGGAAATTGGTCAGCTGCTTTTCGGCCCGGGGGACGCCGGCGACATAGGCGTCGAGCGCGGGACCGCAGGGCTCGAGTTCGAGATAGGGGGCGAGTTCGGCCGCAAGATTCGGCTCGTAGGCGAAAGGGAATGTCTCGGCATAGGGCTCGATGAAGAAATCGAACGGGTTGTAGGTCGCCATTTCCGCGACCAGATCGACCTCGATGCGCAGGTGATCTGCCTTGTCGGGAAAAACGCAGCGCGCCTGCCAGTTGCCGTGCGGGTCCTGCTGCCAGTTCTCGAAATGGCCTTCGGGCGAGACCTTGAGCGAATAGCTCAACGCCTTGGTGCGGCAATGCGGGGCCGGCCGGAGGCGGATGACCTGAGGCCCGATCGCGACCGGGCGGTCGTAGGAATAGGAAGTGAGATGGCGTAGCGCGACTTTGATGGCCAATGCCCGGTCCCCGGCAGCGATTTTTCCGCAAAATGCAGCAAGTCGGCGTGCGACGCCATGGTTCGGGCGCCTGCTTTTTGGGCGCAGGCGCCAAATCCAGCCTTTCACGGCGGCGCCGGCGTCAAAAAATGCATCGCGATAACCTTTTTGGCCGCCGACCGCGATCTCGGGGGTCTCTCGATGCTATGCTAGGCCTATGCGCCATCTTTCCTGCCCGGCCTGCGGAAACCGCGTCTTTTTCGAAAATTACGCGTGCCTCGCCTGCGGGACGCAATTCGCCTTTTCGCCCCGCACCGGCCAGATGGCGCCGCTGTTCGGCGACAACGCCATTCTCGCCTGCGCCAACCGCCAGCAGTACGCGTGCAACTGGACGAGCGACGACGGCGAACCGATGTGTCGTTCGTGCCGGCTCGACAGCGTCATTCCCAATCTGTCTTTCGCGGGCAATCTCGAACGCTGGCGAAAAATCGAGCAGGCCAAGCGGCGCGTCGTCTACGATTTCATCCGGTTGGGCCTTCCGATCGAGCCACGCGGGCCGGGAAACCAAAGCGGCCTGACGTTCCAGTTCCTGTCCGCAAACCTGACCGTCGCGCCTGTCATGACCGGGCACGATTCAGGCCTGATCACGCTCGACATAGCCGAGGCCGACGACGCTGTGCGCGAGCATCGACGCACGGAAATGCTCGAACCCTACCGGACCCTGGTCGGCCATTTCCGACATGAGCTGGCGCATTATTTCTTCGAACGGCTCGTTCTGCCTTCGAGCGACATCCAGGCCTGCCGCGCCGTGTTCGGCGACGAGCGCGCCGATTACCAGCAGGCGCTCCAGATTCACTACCGGGGCGGGGCGCCGCCCGACTGGGGCCTGCATTTCATCAGCGCCTACGCCTCCGCGCATCCCTACGAGGATTGGGCCGAAACATTCGCGCATTTCGTCCATATCGTCGCCACCATGGATACGGCGCTCGATCTCGGCTTCGGCGGCGAGCCCTCGCAGGCGATCTCCGACCCCTACACCACGGAAGATTTCGAAGCGCTCATCAAAGCGTTCCTGCCGATTACCGAGAAGGTGAACGAGATCAACCGGTCGATGGGCCAACCGGACATGTACCCGTTCGTGCTGAGCGACGAGGTCAAGGGGAAGCTGCACTTCATCCACATGATCGTGGCCAAGAATTCGCGCACGCACGCAGGAAACATGCGGACGCCCGAAGTTGCGGCCTGAGCGCGGCGGCGCAAGAGCGTGCGCGGCGCAATTCGCGGGCCGAGCGTTCAGGCCCCGAGCTTCTGGATCTTGTGCGCGCCCGTGGCGAGCGACACCATCTTCGTCTCCATATAGAAATCGAAGGAATAGTCGCCGCCGTCGCGGCCGATGCCGGATGCCTTCATGCCGCCGAACGGCGTCGGCAGATGACGGACGTTTTCCGAATTGACCCAGACCATGCCGGCTTCCAGTGCATCGGCGACGCGCAGAGCGCGGCCGATTTCGCCGGACCATAGATAGCCGGCAAGGCCATAGCGCACGGAATTGGCGAGCTCGACCGCTTCCTTCTCGGTTTCGAAAGTCAGCGCGGTTAGGAAAGGCCCGAAAATTTCCTCCTGCGCGAGGCGCGAGTCAGCCCTGGCGCGCACCAGCGTCGGCTGCACGAAATGGCCCCCGCCTTCGCCGCGCGCGCCGCCGGCGAGGATTTCGCCGCCTTCCTGCCTGGCGACGTCGAAATAGGAGCAGACTTTGGCAAGATGCCGCTCGTGGATCAGCGGACCGATTTCCGTCGCGGGGTCGAGGGGATGGCCGACCTTCAGCTTTTTCACGCGCGCCGCGAGCTTTTGCATGAAATTGTCGGCGATGGACTTCTGCACCAGCAGGCGGCTCGAAGACGTGCAGCGTTCGCCGTTGAGCGAATAGATCATGAAGACCACGGCGTCGAGCGCCCGGTCGAGATCGGCGTCGTCGAAGACGATCACCGGATTCTTGCCGCCGAGTTCGAAATGCACGCGCTTCAGGGTTTCCGCGCCCTGCCGCATGATCGCCGAGCCGGTCGAGGATTCGCCGACGAAGCCGATCGCCTTGATCGCGGGATGCTCGGTGAGCGCGCGGCCGGCGTCTTCGCCGAAGCCGTGCACCGTGTTGAGCACGCCATCCGGCAAGCCCGCCTCCGAGCAGATGCGCGCCAGCAGGTCGGCCGTCACAGGCGACCATTCAGCGGGCTTGTGGACCACTGTGCAACCGGCCGCCAGCGCCGGCGCGATCTTCCACGTGGACAGCATGAACGGCGTGTTCCACGGCGTGATGACGCCGACCGGGCCGATCGGCGTGCGGGTCGAGACGTTCCAGTGTTCCGCCGAGGGCAGGTTCTGGCCGTCGCGCGCGGACTGGCAGCGGTCGGCGAAGAAGCGGAAATTTTCTGCGCCGCGGAGCGCCGCCTTGGACATGAAGCGCCAGGCCTGTCCGGTGTCCCAGCATTCAAGCGTCGCGATCTCGTCGGCGTGCCTCTCGATGGCGTCGGCGATCCTGTGCAGCAGTTTTTGGCGGGCGGGCGCGGCCATGGCGCGCCAGGCGGGGAAGGCCGCTTTCGCAGCGTCCGCGGCGGCGGCGATGTCGGCGGCGTCGCCCCTGGCGACATTGGCGATCAGCGAGCCGTCGACCGGCGAGCGCGTCTCGAAAGTCGCGCCCGAGGCGCCCTCGACTCTTTTGCCGCCGATCCAGTGACCGACGCCCTCGGCGGCCAGACGCTGCAGAAGGGGTTGCAACCGCGCCTTGTTTTCCTCGAACATGGACGCCTCCAGAATGGAACCGGCAATTGCTTAACGCGTTAAATGTCTGCCGGCAAGCCCACGCGGAAGGCCCGCGGGCGCCGGCCACTTGTCCGGGATCAATGGACAGGGGCGCGGAAACAATTTAACATGTGAATAAATTGCGATACCGCCAAGGGAGGCGTCAATGGGCAAGATCGTGCTGGCCGCCAAGATCGCGCATGTTCCCTCGATCCTGATCTCGGAACGGCCGGGTCCGCTGTTCGGCAAGCGTCAGGCGGCCATCGACGGACTGAAGGAAATCGGCCGGCGGGCGCGCGAGCGCGGCGCGGACACGTTTCTGGTGTTCGACACGCACTGGCTGTCGAATTTCGGCTGCCACATGAACGCCAATGCGCGGCACAAGGGCGTCTATACGAGCCACGAAGCGCCGCACATGATCCAGAACATGGAATACGATTATGCGGGCAATCCCGACCTCGCCGACCTGATCTCGGCAGAGGCGAAAAAGGACAAGCTCGAGGTGATGGCGCACAAGGTCGAGACGCTGCCGCTGGAATACGGCACGATCGTGCCCATGCACTACATGAACCAGGACCACTGGGCGAAAGTCGTCTCCGTCGCGGCTCCCCTGTTCGCCACCATTCAGGAAAACCGGACCTTTGGCGCCGCCGTGCGCCGCGCGATCGAAGCCTCGCCGTATAATGTGGCCGTGCTCGCCTCGGGCTCGCTGTCGCACAAGCTCGTCTCGAACGATCAGGTCGGCGATGGCCAGTGGGAACAGGTCGGCAGCGAGTTCAACCGGCAGATGGACCTGCGCGTCGTCGATCTCTGGAAGCAGCGGCGCTACAAGGAATTTTGCGCGATGCTCCCGGAATATTCGACCAAGTGCAACGGCGAGGCGCTGATGTGCGACACGCACATGCTGTTCGGCATGCTGGGCTGGGGCGAATTCGACGGCGAGATGGAGGAGCTGACCCCCTATTTCCCGTCGAGCGGCTCCGGCCAGATCAACGTCGAGTTCCACTTGGCGAAATAGCAAGGCCGCCATGCGGCGACGCGCTTGCGCGTCGTCGGGGGCTGAGCGAAAGTCCGGCCGCCTGGCGCGTCATTGCGAGGAGCGAAGCGACGAAGCAATCCATCCACCGGGACGTTCCGGTGGATGGATTGCTTCGCTTCGCTCGCAATGACGGAGACATTTCCGGCCGAAGCCAAACATCCGAGACGCATCATGATCGAACGCAGCATCTTCACCGAGGACCACACACTCTTCCGCGACATGGTCCGCCGCTTTCTCGACGAGCACGCCAAGCCGCATCATGAAAAATGGGAAGCGCAGGGCTATGTCGATCGCGACGTCTGGCTGAAGGCGGGCGAGCAGGGGCTGCTGCTGCCGACGGTCTCCACAGACTACGGCGGCGCCGGCGCGACCGAGGCGATGAGCTCGGTGCTGATCGAGGAAGTCGCCCGCGCCAATACGAGCGGCCTCGGCTTCGGCCTGCATAACGACATCGTCGCCCCCTATATCGAAAGCTACGGCTCGGACGCGCAGAAGAAGAAATATCTGCCTGCCATGGCGCGCGGCGAGAAGATCGGCGCGATCGCCATGACCGAGCCCGGCACCGGCTCCGACCTGCAGGGCGTGCGCACCACCGCGCGCCGCGACGGCGACCACTGGATCATCAACGGCTCCAAGACCTTCATCACCAACGGCTGGCACGCCGATCTCGTGATCGTCGTGACCAAGACCGACGTCAACGCCGGCGCCAAGGGCGTCAGCCTGATCATCGTCGACGAGGGCACGCCGGGTTTCCGCAAGGGCAAGCGGCTGAAGAAGGTCGGCCTGAAGTCGCAGGACACGTCGGAGCTGTTCTTCGACGACGTGCGCGTACCCGCCGACAATCTGCTCGGCAAGGAAGGCGAAGGCTTCATCTATCTCATGCAGAAGCTGCCGTGGGAGCGGCTGCAGATCGCGATCACCGCGCATGCCTCGGCGCAGGCGGCGATCGACCACACCGTGCAATATGTGCAGGACCGCAAGGCCTTCGGTTCGCCGATCGGCGAGTTCCAGAACACGCGCTACAAGCTCGCGGAATGCCAGACCGAGGTCGAGGTCGGCCGCGTCTTCGTCGACAAGTGCCTGGAGATGCAGATCGCCGGCACGCTGGATTCCGCGACCGCGTCGATGGCGAAGCTATGGCTCTCGGAAATGCAGGGCCGCGTGCTCGACACATGCGTGCAGCTGCACGGCGGCTACGGCTTCATGTGGGAATATCCGGTCGCGCAGGCCTACGCGGACGCCCGCGTACAGCGCATCTACGGCGGCACGAGCGAGATCATGAAGGAATTGATCTCGCGCCAGATGGGGCTCGGCGCGGGCAAGAAGAAGCCGGCGTGATACATGGACCGCGAGCCTTCAGGCTCGCTACACTGCGAACCTGAAGGTTCGCGGTCCAAAAGAGTGTCCGATCTCGACGACATCACAACATTCCTGCGCGCGCGCCTCGGGCCGGACGCGCAGATCATCGACACGCATATTTCGCGCGTCGTGATCGGGGGCGAGCGCGCCTACAAGATCAAGAAGCCTGTCGCCTTCTCCTATCTCGACTTTTCGACACGCGAGAAACGGGCGGCCGCCGCTGAAACGGAAGTCGCGATCAACCGGCGCACGGCGCCGGCGATCTATCTCGGCCTGCGGCGCATTTCTCGCGCGAAGAGCGGCGCGCTGGAGCTGGACGGCGCCGGCGAAACGATCGAGACGATCGTCGAGATGCGCAGCTTCGACCAGGCCGATCTGTTCGACCAGATGGCGCAGCGCGGCGCACTGACAGCCGAGCTGATGACGCGGCTCACCGAAAAGCTCGTCGCCTTCCATCGCGACGCCGCGCCGCATTTCGATCGCGGCGGCGCCGACGGCATGGCGGACATACTCGCCCTCGATGAGGGCGCTCTGGCGGGCTCCGGTCTGGCGACGCCGCAGCGCATCGCGGCGTTCGAACGCGCCTTGCGCGACAGGCTCGCGGAAATCGCGCCGGCGCTCGATGCGCGCCGCGCGGCGGGCAAGGTGCGACGCTGCCACGGCGATCTCACCCTGCGCAACATCTGCCTGTTTGCAGGCGAGCCGACGCCGTTCGACGCGATCGAATTCGACGAGCGGCTGGCGACGATCGACATTCTCTACGATCTCGCCTTCCTGCTGATGGATCTCACGCATCGCGGTCTCGCCGGTCACGCCAATCTCGTCTTCAACCGCTATCTCGACGACGCCGACGAGACCGACGGGCTGCCCGCCCTGCCCTTGTTCATGGCGGTGCGCGCCTCGATCCGCGCGCATGTGACGGCGACGCAGGCGCGCACGGCGACCGGCGAAGCGGCGGACAGGCTGCGCGGAGGCGCAAAGCTATTTCGATCTCGCCGAGCGGCTCATCGAAACGCACGGGAAAGCGCTTGTCGCTGTCAGCGGATTTTCGGGCTCGGGCAAGTCGACGCTGGCCGCAGCGCTCGCGCCGCATCTGGGGCCGGCGCCCGGCGCGCGCATTCTGTCGAGCGACCGGATTCGGAAAAGGCTGCATGGCGTCGCCCCGACCGACCGCCTGCCGCAGGCGGCCTATGCGCCCGACGTGTCGGAGCGCGTCTATGCCGACATGCGCGCCGAGGCCGCGCGCGCGCTGGCGCTCGGCGGCGCCGTCGTGGCGGATGCTGTCTTCGACCGGCCGGAGCTTGCCGCGGCGATCGAGCAGGTTGCGCGCGACGCGGGCGCGCCGTTCGCGGGATTCTGGCTGGCTGCGGGGCGCGAGGACATGGCGCGACGGATCGTGGCGCGACGCGGCGATCCCTCGGACGCAACGACCGCCGTTCTCGATCGGCAAATGCAAAGGGGCGTCGCGCCGGAAGGCTGGCGCCAGCTCGATGCGACGCAAGACCGCGCCGAAATCGCGGCGCAGGCGCTCGCTCTGCTGCCTAGAACTTGAGGCCCGTGCCGAGCTTGCCGTCCTTGTCGAAACCGACCGGCGCGTAATCGTTGGGATCGTTGCGCGAGTTCGGCAGGGGAATGCCGCCGTCCTGCGATTTCTCGGCGGGCTTTTCCGCCTTGGCTGCCTTGCCGGGCTTGCCGGTCTTGGCGGCGACAGGCTTGCGGGCCTCGCGCTTTTCCTTCTTCGCCTCCGGCTTGGGCGCATCGCTCCAGCCTTCGAGCTCGCCCGGACGGCGGTCGCTCGGCTTGGGAATGGGCTTGAGGCCGCTTTGCGCAGACGCGGCGAGCGTCCCGGTCAGAACGAAGGCCGAGGCGGCCAGGACGAGCGAAGCGGTGCGGAATTTCATAGGCGTTCCTGTCGATCGCGCGGCAGATTGGCCGCGCGCCATCCAGATTGCAAGACGCCATGGGAATGCGGCGCGGACGTGGCCGCGCCGGTCATGTCAGAGCCGCGAGACCTTCGGCCGCGCGTGCTTGCCGACGCCCTTGGCCGGCTGCGCCTGCCAGCCGCCGGGCGGCGGGACGACGTCGTTGGCGGCAGGCTCCGACGCCTTCGGCCGGAAGGCCTTGGCGAGCGCCTTGGCGCGCTCCAGCGTCTTGGCGTCGAAGCGGCTGGCCACGTCGTCGCGCTTCTTGGCGGCGTCCGCGTCGCCCTGATCGGCCGCAGCCGAGAACCAGGCGTAGGACTGGACGAGATCCTGGGGGCCGCCCATGCCGCGAGCGTAGAGGATCGCCAGATTGTACTGGCTGTCGCGCACGCCGTGCTCGGCGGCCTTGCGGAACCAGCGCGCGGCGGCCGTGTAATCGGGCTTGCCGCCGCCATCGGCGAGGAGGACGGCGAGATTGTGCATGGCGCGGACATTGCCGGCATCTGCGGCGCGCTCGTACCAGGAACGGGCGCTCGCCAGATTGCGGTCGACGCCAAGACCGCGCTCGTAGAGGACGCCGAGGCGATATTGCGCCGGCGGCAGGCCCTTGGCCGCGCTCTTTTCGAACCAGCGCGCGGCGGCCTTCAGATCGCGCGGCGCGTGGTTGCCGTCGGCATAGCGCGCGCCGAGTTCGAATTGCGCGCCCGCGTCGCCCTGCGCGGCGACCTTCTCGAGCGTGGCGACGGGAACGACGATGGCGGCCGGCGCCTGGATCGAGCCGACCGGCGCCGTGTCGACCGGCCCGGCGTCGGCGCGCGGCTGGCGCGCCATGGTCGGCAGGTTCGACGGCGCATCGACGCGGCGCGGCGCTGGCGGCGCGGCGGCGCAGCGCGGGTTCGGCGGGCGGCTGCGTCTCCGCCTTGGGGCCAACTGGCGCCGCGCCCTCGTCCTTGACGGCGGCGCCCTTCTCCGGCGCGGACGGAGCGGCGGATTCGCCTGTGGCCGGCGGCGCCTTGGCGGCCGGCGCGGGGGCAGCCGGCCGCACGATCGGCGGCGGCTCGGCGAGGCCCGAGCTGCGGGACGTGTAAACGCGCGCGATCTGCAGCGCGCCGAGCAGACCGATCAGCGCCGCCAGCGACAGCAGGATCGGCTTGCGGCGACGCTCGTAGACGGCTCGGACCTGCGCAAGGCGGCCATCGCCCTTTGATTTTTCGGCGGCGTCGACGGCGTCGGCTTCCTCGGCCGCCACGCTCGCGGCCTGCGCGGCGAGCGCGGCGCGACGGGCGGCGGCGATGAAGCCCGCCTGCGGCGAACGGTCGTCGACATCATCGACCTGCGAGGCGGCGGGGACTGCGCGCGCGCGCGCCGCGACCGGCGCCCGGCTCGATGAGGATGTCGTGATCGGCGGAGGGCGCAGGCGGCGGCGCGGCGCGCTGCGGGCGCGCCTCGACGCGCGGTTCGACCTTTTCGCCCTTCAGCCGGGCGAGCGCGGCGGCGGCGCTGATCGTCGAGCCCTGCGTCGGGGTCTGGGCGGCGGACGGCGCTTCCGGCATGCGCGGCTGCAGCGGCGCCGGAGCGGCCGGCGCGGGCGGCGGCGCTACCGGCGCATCGCGACGGGGCGCCGCGCGCGGTTCGCTACGGTCGCTCTCGAGCGTCGCAAGCCGGTCGACGACGCGTTCGAGCGTCGCATGGACGGCCTTCAGGGTCGCATGCGTGCGCTGGTCGGAGGCATCCTGGATCGAACGGAGATCGGCGAGTTCGCGGCTGATCTCGCCCTGCCCGGCGCCGCCGCCGGCCAGCGCTTCGCGCACGGATTCGCGCGCAGCGTTGCGCGCGGCCTCTTCCGCGGCGTCGAATGCAGCCGAGCGCGTCTCGTTCAATTGCGCGAACAGATCGGAGATCATCCGCTCGAGCGAAGCGACGGATTCGTCGCGACCGCCAGAGCGTTCGATCTTGCGGGACAAGAGCTCGATCTGCGCCTGCAGAGCGGCCAGATCCTCGCGGCCGGCGCTCGGCGCGGCGGCGCGGTCAACCTTGTCGGCGAGCTCGCGGACGAGCTTTTCGAGGTGTTGCGTTTCGGGAGCCGGCGGGTGGCGAGGCGTGGCGAGGCTCTGGGCGACCGCGCGATGCAGCTTGTCGAGACGATCGCCGAAGACCGCCATCTGTTCCTGGCCGGGGCCGGCCGCCAACGCGGCGTCGATGCGCGCCGACAGGTTCTCTACCCGGCTTTCCAGCGCGCGCAGCCCTTCGGCGCCCATGCCTTCGGCCACGACCGAACGGATGTCGGCGACGATGCGCGCGACATCTGCCGGCGCAACATTCGCGCCGCCCGAGCGTTCGATCTTGGAGGCGAGTTCGCCCAGCTCGCGCTGCGCGCGTTCGCCGCTGTTCGAGGCGACGGCGGCGCGCGACAGCAGATCGCGCACTTCGCGCGTCTGGTCGAAGATGGCGCGGATGGTCTGCGGGTCGACGCCGCCGCTCGTTTCGAGATTCTCGATCTTGGCGGCGATGCCGCGCATGTCCTGTTCGAGCGCGCCGATCGCCTCACGGGGATCGAGTTCGCGCAGGCTCGTGCGCAATTCGCGCGCGAGCTGTTCGATCGGCGTGGCGACCGCGTCGCGCACGCCCTCGATGCGCGCGACATGCAACCGGTCGGCGATATCGCGCACAGCGTTTTCGAGCGAGGAGACGGAGGCGCGCGGGGCGAGTTCGCCGAGGCCGCGCGAGACGGCCGCGACTTCGCGCCGCAGCTGGTCGATCGTTTCGTCGGCGCCGGCGCGCGCGGCGCCCTTGGTCGAAAATTCCTCGCGCATCTTCTCGATGCGTTCGGACATGCGGGCGAGATCGCCCTGGAGCCCGGCGAGCGGTTCGGGCGCGCCTTCGGGCGGGATGGTCCGCTCGAGCCGCTCGACGATGGAGGCCAGCCGCGTCTCGAGTTCGCTCGGCGCGCGGCGCTGGTCGAACGGCGGGCGCGGCTCGGCGCGGCGCGCGGCGAAAGGCAGGGGCGCGTCGCCGTCGAGTTCGCGCTGACGGCGCATGATCTGCGATACGGCGTCGGCGGCTTGGGCGCGCCCGCCAGTCTGCTCGGCGGCGAACGAACGAATGGTGGACCGAGCCGCGCCCTGCGCCATCTGGTTCGACAGCTGGCTGAGCTGCGCCTCGATGCGGGCGAGCCTGTCGCCGCCATCGCGGTTGCGCTCGCCATTTTCGAGATAGGTCGCGATTTCCGACAATTTGGAGTCGATTTCGCGCAGGCCCTGATCGCCGCGCTGCGAATCGTCGTCCTGCGCCAGATCGTCGACCCGCTCCTCGAGCCGAGACAGCGCGCCGCGAATGGGCTTCAGACCCGGCTCGTCGCCGCCGCGCTCAACCCTGTGCTCGATCTCGGCAAGGCGGCGCGAGATCGATTGCAGCGTGCGGCCCTGGCGACTGCGGTTGACCTGCGCCGATTCGATGACATCGACCATTTCGGCGAGCGCGCGCGCCGTCTTGCCCTGGCCGCGCGCGGCGCGGCGCTCGTAAGCGTCGAGCGCGTTTTCGATCAGGCTTTCGGCGTCCTCGCTGTCGCGCCACGAGACTTCGCGCGCGCTGGCGTTGCGCGACAGGCTGCGGCCGCCGCGCCGGCGATGGTGTTGCGAAATCCTCGATGCGATCATCCTCGTGGTCGCGCCCGCGCTTCTTCGCCGCGACGGCGCGCGCGTCCGTTGTCGCGCATGCGCGAAAGCCGCGCGGACACGGCGTCGATATCGTCGTCGTCGTGATAGGCCGGGTCGCCGTCCTGGTCGGCGCGCTCGGCGATGACCTCATTGAGCCATTCGCCGACGCTCATGCCTTCGCGCTGAGCAGCCTCGCGAGCGGCTTCCCGCGTATCGAAGCCTACCCCCTTGATGCTCCACGGCGCCGCCTTGTTCATCATCTCATCCGTTGGACCCGGTGCACCCGGTCGCGTCGATCAATCGAGAATCGGTACGCAAGAAGCGAATCAGACAGCGAAAACAACGTACCGTCCTCGGGGCGGACTTTCGAGCGCTTATGGTAAACACGGAGTTAAGGAGCGACCGAGATCGATACACATTCGCATTTTGGTTGTTTTAATGTTTATACACTTTTAAGTTGCATATGGTCGCGAATCACGATTCCTTATGGGACATCGGCCGCTAGGGCCGGAGCGAACCCAGGGGATGCGGGCGATATGGAAAGGGCTCTCGACAAGTCATTTGCCGGACCGGACGGAAGCGCGGACCTGCGCGCGGCGCAGCAGGCCGGCGACCGGCTCTTCACGATCGGCGACATGGCGCGCGCCTACAAGGTGACGCTGCGCGCGCTGCGCTTCTACGAGGACCGCGGGCTGATCAAGCCGATCCGCCACGGCGTGTCGCGCTTCTATGATTCCGCGGCGCGCGCCCGCTTCGAGACCATCCTGCGCGGCAAGCAGCTCGGCTTCACGCTGACCCAGATCTTCGCGATGCTGCCGAAGGACGAGAAGCCGGAAGCGGCGTGAGAGCGCTGGAGCTCGAAGAGGGCCAGGTTCTGAGCCAGATCGCGCAGCTCGAACGCAAGCGCGAGGAGCTCGACACGGCGCTGGCGGCGCTGCGCGAGACGCACGGACGCATGACCGGCGGCGACGCGCGGAGCGCAAGCGCGGCCTGAATCAGCGGGACTTGTCGTTTTTCGGGCCCGACGCGCGGGCCTGCACAATTCCAGCGCAGCATAATCGGCCCGCCGCACCCATGCGGCGGGCTTTTCGTTGGGTTGCGGCAGAGGTCCCGCTTGACGCATTGCCCTATACTGTTTATATATGAACTATAAGAAGCGACGCGCTTGAGCGCGCTATCTTTCACTCATTGCATCCGGGAGCGCCCATGCCGATCTACAAGGCCCCTGTCGACGACACCCTGTTCCTGCTGGACGACGTCCTGCACTACGCCCGCTACGACAATCTGCCGGGCTTCGCCGACGCCTCGCGCGACGTGGTCGAGGCTGTGCTCAACGAGGCCGCCAAGCTGGCCGAGGAAGTGCTGCAGCCGATCAACCTTTCGGGCGACCGCGAGGGCTGCACGCGGGCGCCGGACGGGTCCGTGACGACGCCCAAGGGCTTCAAGGAGGCTTTCAAGGCCTATGCGGAGGGCGGCTGGATCAGCCTGCCGATGCCGCCCGAATATGGCGGCCAGGGCCTGCCGCAGGTGCTCGCGCAGGCCGTCTCCGAATATACGGTCTCCGCCAACCAGGCCTTCGCGATGTATCCGGGCCTGACGTCCGGCGCGGTGGCGGCGATCCTCGCGCACGGCACGGAAGAGCAGAAGCAGCTCTACGCCACCCGCATGATCGCGGGCCAGTGGACCGGCACGATGAACCTGACCGAGCCGCATTGCGGCACCGACCTCGGGATGCTGAAGACCAAGGCGGTCAAGAACGGCGACGGCTCCTATCACATCACCGGCCAGAAGATCTTCATCTCGGCCGGCGAGCACGATCTCGCCGAAAACATCATCCATCTCGTGCTCGCGCGCATCGAGGGCGCGCCGGCGGGCGTGAAGGGCATTTCGCTGTTCATCGTGCCGAAGATCGAAGCGTCGGACGACGGCGCGCTCGGCGCGCGCAATGCGGTGTCCTGCGGTTCGCTCGAGCACAAGATGGGCATCCACGCCAACGCGACCTGCGTCATGAACTACGACGGCGCCAAGGGCTGGCTGCTCGGCAGGAGAACAAGGGCTCGCCGCCATGTTCACGATGATGAACGAGGCGCCGCCTCGGCGTCGCCGCGCAGGGACTGGCGCAGTCGGAGGCCGCCTACCAGAACGCGGTCGATCTACGCGCGCGAGCGCACGCAGGGCCGTTCGATTTCCGGCGTGAAGGCGATGCGGACAAGCCCGCCGATCCGATCATCGTCCATCCGGACGTGCGGCGCATGCTGATGGAGATCAAGGCTTTCAACGAGGGGCGCGCGCGCTTCGCGCTGTGGACGGCGCTCGAGGCCGACATCCTGCATCGCTCGCCGGACGAGGAGGCGCGCAAGGCCGCCGACGACCATCTCGGCCTGATGACGCCGGTGCTGAAGGGCGTGCTGACCGACCGCGGCTTCGACAATGCCGTGAAGGCGCAGCAGGTGTTCGGCGGCCACGGCTATGTCGGCGAATACGGCATGGACCAGTTCGTGCGCGACGCGCGCATCGCCATGATCTACGAGGGCGCCAACGGCATCCAGGCGCTCGACCTCGTCGGCCGCAAGCTGCCGCGCGACGGCGGCCGCGCGATCACGGCCTTCTTCAAGAAGGTCGGCGACTGCGTGAAGGAGAAGCGGGAGGCGACGAGGCGATGAAGCCTTACGTCGCCCCGCTCGGCAAGGCGCTCGGCGACCTGCAGAAGGCGACCATGTGGCTGATGCAGAACGGCATGAAGAACCCGGACAACGCCGGGGCGGCCTCGACCGACTACATGCATCTCTTCGGCCTTGGTGGCGATCGGCTTCATGTGGGCGCGCATCGCCGAGGCGCGCGCAAGGCGCGCGACGGCGCAGGCGCGCGATCTTCTGGACGCAAGCTGACGACAGGCAAGCCATGGACGCGCATGCTCACGACCGCTAGATTGCGGCTCGCGCGCACGCATGCGGCGCCGGACGACGATGGCGCTGCCGGCTGAAGCGTTTTGATCAACGCGGCGCCGCCACGATGAGGGTTCGCTTCCGGCGGACGAGGTTTGCGTCCGAGCATTTCCAGCTTCCCGACCCTTCCCCCCCCTTGCGGGGGGGCGAGATTCGACACCGACCGCGACTCGCGAACGGCAACGGCGAGCGCCGCCAAGGGAGCACCTCAATGCCCGACGCTTTCATCTACGACGCCGTGCGCACGCCGCGCGGTCGCGGCAAGTCGGACGGCTCGCTGCATGAAGTCTCGACGCTGCAGCTCGCGGCCGGCGCCCTGCGCGCGCTGAAGGACCGCAACCAGCTCGACACACATCTGGTCGACGACGTGATCCTCGGCTGCGTCGACACCGTCGGCGAATCCGGCTCCGACATCGCGCGCGTGTCCGCGCTGGTCGCGGGCTATGGCGACCATGTGCCAGGCGTGCAGATCAACCGTTTCTGCGCGTCCGGCCTCGACGCCGTGAACTTTGCGTCCGCGCAGGTCATGTCCGGCCAGCACGACATGGCGATCGGCGGCGGCGTCGAAAGCATGAGCCGCGTCGGCATGGGCTCGGAAGGCGGCGCCTGGCCGGTCGATCCGTCGGCGGCGATCCCGACCTATTTCATGCCGCAGGGCGTGTCGGCGGACCTGATCGCCACGAAGTACGGCTTTTCGCGCGACGATGTCGACGCCTATGCGATCGAATCGCAGAAGCGCGCCGCGCAATCCTGGAAGGAAGGCCGTTTCGCCAGGACCGTCACGCCCGTCCGCGACATCAACGGCGTGACCATCCTCGACCACGACGAGCACATGCGGCCCGACGCCAACATGCAGTCGCTCGCTTCGCTGAAACCCTCATTCATCATGCATGGCGAACAGGGCGGCTTCAACGCGGTGGCGATCCAGCGCTATCCGGAAGTAGAGACGATCAACCACGTGCACCACGCCGGCAATTCCTCCGGCATTGTCGACGGCGCCGCCGCGATCCTGATCGGCTCGGCAGAAGCGGGCAAGAAGTCCGGCCTCAAGCCTCGCGCGAAAATCAAGGCGTTCTGCAACATCGGTTCGGAGCCGGCGATCATGCTGACCGGGCCGGTCGACGTGACAAAAAAGCTGCTCGCCAAGACCGGCATGAGCATCAAGGACATCGACATTTTCGAAGTCAACGAGGCCTTCGCCTCGGTGGTGCTGCGCTTCCTGCAGGCCTTCGATCTCGATCCCGCCAGGGTCAATCCGTGCGGCGGCGCGATCGCCATGGGCCATCCGCTCGGCGCGACCGGCGCGATGCTGGTCTCGACCGCGCTCGACGAACTCGAGCGCACGGGCAAGCAGACCGCGCTGATCACGCTGTGCATCGGCGCCGGCATGGGCACGGCGACGATCATCGAGCGGGTGTGACGATAACAACCCCTCACCCTGAGGAGCGCCCGCAGGGCGCGTCTCGAAGGGTGGGCCGGGTCACGGCATTTGCCCATCCTTCGAGACGCCGCTGCGCGGCTCCTCAGGATGAGGCTCGCGGAACGGGAGCATCTCTATGAACCTCGTCAATTTCAAACATGACACCGACGCCGACGGCATCCTGACCCTCGTGTGGGACATGCCTGGCAAGCCGATGAACGTGCTCGACCAATCGCTGATGGACGAGTTGAACACGATCGTCGATCACGTGATGGCTGACGCCGCAACCAAGGGCGTCGTGCTCACCTCCGGCAAGGACGCCTTCTGCGCGGGCGCCGATCTCACCATGATGGAAGGCGCGGGCAAGAAGTTCGCCGCGACGCCGTGAAGGCGCGCGGCGAAGAGGCCGCAATGAAGGAATTCGTCGCGCAGGCCGGCCGCGCTTCGCAGATATTCCGCAAGATCGAGACCTGCGGCAAGCCGTGGGCGGCGGCGATCAACGGCGTCGCGCTCGGCGGCGGATTCGAGATCGCGCTCGCCTGCCACTATCGCGTGATCGCCGACAATGCGAAGGCGCAGGTCGGCCTGCCGGAAGTCAAGGTCGGCTCTTCCCTGGCGCCGGCGGCACGCAGCGCATTCCGCGCCTGATGGCGACGCCGGACGCGTTGCAGTTCCTGTTCAAGGGCGACTCGTGGAAGCCCGCCAAGGCGAAGCAGATGAACCTCGTGCACGAGGTGGCGCCGGAAGGTGAAATCGTCGCTCGCGCGAAAGCGTGGATCAAGGGCGGCGGCAAGGCGGTCGCGCCGTGGGACGAGAAGAATTTCAAGATGCCGTCGGGCAAGATTTTCTCGCCGATGGGCATGATGATCTGGCCGCCGGCGAACGCGATCTACCGCAAGGAAACCTTCGACAATTATCCGGCGGTGAAGGCGATCCTGAAATGCGTGTACGAGGGCCTGCAGGTTCCCTTCGACACGGCGCTGAAGATCGAGTCCCGCTATTTCGCGCAGATCATGCGCTCGAAGGAGGCGGCGGCCATGATCCGCTCGCTGTTCCTGTCGATGGGCGAACTGAACAAGGGCGCGCGGCGGCCGAAGGCCGAGCCGAAGACCTCGCTCAAGAAGATCGGCGTGATCGGCGCGGGCTTCATGGGCGCGGGCATCGCCTATGTGACGGCGATGGCCGGCGCGGACGTGGTGCTGGTCGATCGCGACCAGGCCGCCGCCGACAAGGGCAAGGCGCATTCCGACGCGCTGATCTCGGCGCGCGTCGCCAAGGGCCGCGCGTCCGCCGACCGACAAGGAAGCGCTGCTCGCGCGCATCCACGCGACGGCTGACTACGGCGACCTCAAGGGATGCGATCTCGTGGTCGAGGCCGTGTTCGAAGATCGCGGCGTGAAGGCGGAAGACCACGAAGAAGGCGCAGGCCGTGCTTGGCCCGGACGTGATTTTCGCATCGAACACATCGACGCTGCCGATCACGTCGCTGGCGACGGAAGCGCAGAAGCCGGAGAATTTCATCGGCATCCACTTCTTCTCGCCGGTCGACAAGATGTTGCTGGTCGAGATCATCATGGGCGCCAAGACGGGCGACAAGGCGCTCGCGACCGCGCTCGACTTCGTGCGTCTGATCAAGAAGACGCCGATCGTCGTCAACGATACGCGCGGCTTCTACGCCAATCGCTGCGTCGGCCGCTACATCGCCGAAGGCCATCTGATGCTGATGGAAGGCGTGCCGCCGGCGATGATCGAGAATGTCGCGCGCATGGCGGGCATGCCGGTCGGGCCGCTGTCGCTCAACGATGAAGTTGCGATCGACCTTTCCTGGCGCGTCGTGCAGGCGACCAAGAAGGACCTCGGAGAACAGGCCGTCGATCCGGCGCAGGAGAAGCTGATCAGGACGATGGCGGTCGACCTCGAACGCTGGGGTCGCAAGAACGGCAAGGGCTTCTACGACTATCCGCAGGGAGGCAAGAAGAAGCTGTGGCCGGGCCTCGCCGATCTCCAGGCGAAGAAGCTCGATCCCGATACGATCGACGTCGAGGAATTGAAGCAGCGTTTCCTGGCCGTGCAAGCGGTCGAAGCGGCGCGCACGATGACCGAGAACGTCGTCACCGATCCGCGCGAGGCCGATGTCGGCTCGATCCTCGGCTTCGGCTTCGCGCCGTTCACCGGCGGGACGATCTCCTACATCGACTTCATGGGACCGAAGAATTTCGTCGAGCTCTGCGACAGGCTGACCGCCAAATACGGCGACCGCTTCGCGCCGCCGGCGATGCTGCGCGAGATGGCGAAGACTGGCGAGACCTTCTACGCGAAATTCGCGCCGAAGAAGGCGGCGTGAGGCCGGAACAGAAATTGGCGAAAGAACGCGAGGCCCTCGAGGCGTGCGGCGTTTTCATTTGAGGATTTCACGTGAACCTCTGGCTGCGTCTCATCTGTTCCTCCTCGCCCTGCCCTTCCGGCCGAAACTCGCGCTGCCGGATTGCGTCGGCGCGCGCGTATCGCGTGCTGCCGAGCGATCTCGACATCAACATGCACATGACCAACAGCCGCTATCCGGCTTCGCCGACATGGCGCAGCTCGATCTCTTCATCCGCACGGGCATGCTGCGCGCGGCGATCGCGCGCGCGGCTGGCGGCCGATGCTGCTGCTTCGAAAATCCGCTTCCGGCGCGAGCTGAAGGCGTTCCGCAATTTCCGCGTCGAGACGCGCATCCGCTGGTGGAACGAAACAAACGGCATCTTCGAACATCGCTTCATCACACGTGGGCGCGACGGATCGGACATCGTCGCCGCCGTCATGCTCGCCAAGGGCTGCTTCTATGCGCCGAAGGAAAAGCGCTTCGTCGCCTTCGCGGAACTGCTGGCTGCGCTCGGCCTGCCGGCGATCGACCCGCCGGAGCCGACGTCGGAGATTGTCGCCTTCATGCAGGCAGAGGAAGAATTGCGGCTGGCGACCTGACGCGCGGCTTCGCCTCCGGTAGTCTCCGCTTACGGAGGACATCATGAGCCGCACGATCGCCTATTACTTCACCCTCGTTTCGCCCTGGGCCTATATCGGCCACGACCTGATCACGACTACCGCGCGAAAGCACGATGCGGCGCTCGATTACCGGCCGGTCAATCTCGGCGAGGTCTTTCCCAATTCCGGCGGCCTGCCGCTCGCCAAGCGCCATCCGCTGCGCGTCGCCTATCGCACGGTCGAACTCAAGCGCTGGCGCGAAAAACGCGGGCTGGATTTCGTACTGAAGCCCAGGGGCTGGCCGTTCGATCCGACGCTCGCCGATTGCGTCGCTGTCGCCATGCTGGCGCGCGGCGAGGATCCCAATGTCTATCTCGCCAACGCGTTTCGCGCGGTGTTCGAAAAGGAACTCAATCTCGGCGAGGCCGCGAATGTCGCGTCCGTCCTGAACGATGCGGGGCACGATGCCGACGTGCTGATCGCCGATGCGCAGTCGCAACCGATCCGCGAAGCCTATGCCGCCAACAACAAGGCGGCGCTGGATGTCGGAGTGTTCGGTTCGCCATCCTATGTGCTCGACGGCGAGGTGTTCTGGGGGCAGGACCGGATCGAACTGCTCGACGACGCCCTGACAAGCGGACGCAAACCTTATCTGGCGGATTGATCACTCCGCCGCGCTGCGGGTCACGCGCCATTGCGCGAGCAGCGCGCGCAGCGCGGCGGGTTTGAGCGGCTTGGCGAGCACGCGAATGTCGCGCGCCGCGGCTTCCGTGCGCAATTCCTCGGTGCGGTCGGCCGTCACGAGAACAGCCGGCAGTTCGGCGTCGAAATGCGCGCGCAGCGCGGCGATGACGTCGACGCCATTGTCGCCGTCGAGATGATAGTCGACCACCACCGCATCGGGGCGCAGGGTCCTGCTCGCGAGCGCGGCAATCGCTTCGTCGCGTGTGGCGGCGGTCACGACCGCACAGCCCCAGCCCTCGAGCAGCGTGCGCATGCCGTCGAGAATGCGCGGCTCGTTGTCGATGGCGCAGATCGTGAGACCGGCGAGCGTGGAGGGCGAAGGCGCCGATTCGCGGGCGACCGGCTCCGGCTCGCTCCAGGTCGCCGGCGACAGCGGGATGTCGACGAAGAAGACGGAGCCCGCGCCGACGCGCGAGCGCAGGCCGAGGTCGGCCTCCAGCACGCGCGCGAGCCGTTCGACGATCGACAGGCCGAGACCGAGGCCGGGCGCCGAACGCTGCGCGGGCTCGAGGCGCGCGAATTCGCGGAACACGTCGGCGCGGCTTTCGTCGGGAATGCCAAGGCCGGTGTCCCAGACTTCGATGCGCAGGCGCCCGTCCGGGCGCCGCCGCGCGCCGACGAGGACGCGACCCTGCGGCGTGTATTTGATCGCGTTGGAGATGAAATTCTGCAGAAGCCGGCGCAGGAGCCGGCGATCGGAACGCACCGACAGGCTCGAATGAACGAAATCGAGATCGAGCGATTTCGCCTTGGCGAGCGGCGCGAATTCGATGGCGAGCTGGCGAAACACGTCTTCGAGCCTTAGCGCGCCCATCTCCGCCGTCATCGCGCCGGCGTCGAGACGCGAAATGTCGAGCAGCGCCGTCAATATTTCTTCGACCGCCTCCAGGGAGGCGTCGACATTGTCGGCGAGTTTCACGGTGTGGCCGGCGTCCTGCGTCTCACGGGCCCGCATATGTTCCGACAGCGAGGTCGCATAGAGGCGCGCGGCGTTGAGCGGCTGCAGGATGTCGTGGCTGGCGGCCGCCAGAAAGCGCGTCTTCGACAGGTTGGCGGCGTCGGCCGTCGCCTTGGCGGCGGCAAGTTCGCCATTCAGGCGCTCCAGCTCGTTGGTGCGGTCGCGAACGCGTTGCTCCAGCGACTCGTTGGTCGCGGCCAGGGCTTCCTCGGCATCGACCTGGGCCGTCACGTCCGTATAGGTCGTCACGACGCCGCCGTCCGGCATGGCGGCGGACCGGATTTCGATGACGCGGCCGGACGGGTGCAGCCGCAGGCGCACGGGACGCCGCTCGTTGAGCAGAAGATCGACGCGGGTCGCGACGATCTCCTCCCCGACTCCCTGGCCGTAGAGACCGCGCTGCGCATTGTAGCGGACGAGTTCGTCGATGCCGATCCCGACGCGCAGCGCGTCGCCCGGCAGATCGAAAAGATCGCGGAATTCGCGGTTCCAGCAAATCAGCCGGTGCTCGCGGTCGAAGACCGTGATGCCCTGGCGCGCAAAGTCGAGCGCATATTGCAGGAGATCGCGATTGTACTGGATCGCGGCCGAGGCTTCGTCGACAAGGCGCAGCGCCGCCTTGTGCGACACGTTGCGCCGGCGCAGCACGAGCGACAGAACAAGGCGCGAGGAGGCGGCGCCGATCGCCGACGCCAGCAGGCGCTCGGCGAAGCGCAGCAGGTGCACGTCGGCTTCGGCGCTGCGCTCGCGCGTCTGGCCGCGCGAGGCGAAGAAGGAATCGAAGGATTCGCGGGCGCGCGCCAGGCCGAGATAACGCGCAACCGTCGCCTCGAGTTCGCCGGCGGTCACGCTCGATCGCCACAGGCGGAAGGGGCCGGGCGTCGGCAATTCCGTGGCGCGCGTGAAATTCGCGGCCTGAAGGCGTTCGATGCGCGAGGGTTGACGGATCAGCGACACGACGACGAACGTCAGGAGATTGAGCGTCAACGAGGCGATCGAGCCATTGACGATCTTCGACAGGCCGATGCCGAACAGAGCCGTCGGCTTGAGCGCCGTAATCCCGAACAGGCCGTCGTGCACGATCTCGCCGACCACGACGGACGACAGATCGAGCGAGGGCAGGAAGAGCGTGTAGGCCCAGACGAGCACGCCGACGATCATGCCCGCCATCGCGCCCACGCCAGAGCCGCCGCGCCAGAACAGACCGCCGAAGAAGGCCGGCGCGATCTGCGCAATGCAGGCAAAGGAGATGAGGCCGATCGACACGAGCGCGGCGTCGCTGGAGAAGCGCAGGTAGATGTACCCGAGCGCGAGAATGCCGAGGATCGCCAGGCGACGCACGACGAGAATGCGCGAACCGATGTCGCCCGGCCCCGAAGCCGGCAGCGAGCGCGGGCGGCGCAGCACCAGCGGCAGGATCAGGTCGTTGGAGATCATGATCGACAGCGCGACGCATTCCACGATGATCATGGCCATGCTGGCCGAAATGCCGCCGAGCATGGCGAGCACGGCCAGCATGTGCCGCCCGGCCTGCAGCGGCAGGGCGAGCACTGTCATGTCGCGATCGATCACGCCGTCCGGGAAGATCAGCAGGCCCGCGATCGCCAGCGGCACGACGAACAGGTTGATGGCGACGAGGTAGAGCGGAAAGAGCCAGGCGGTCGCCTTGACGTCGCGCTCGTCGTGGTTCTCGACGACGGCGACGTGAAACTGGCGCGGCAACAGCAGGATGGCGATCGCCGACAGGCCGGTCATGACGATCATGGTCGTCCAGTCGACCGGCGCCTCGAAAATTGTCGCCACGCGCGGTTCCGCCGCCGCACGGGTCCACAGATCGCCGAGCCCGCCGAACACGCCCCAGGTAACGGCGACGCCGACCGCCAGAAAGGCGATCAGCTTGACCAGCGACTCGGTGGCGACCGCCAGCATCAGGCCGTCCTGGTGCTCTGTCGCGTCGACACGCCGCGTACCGAAGGCCATGGCGAAGCCCGCCAGTACGAGCGGCACGAGAATGTTGGACTGGAAGGAGTCGGAATGCGAGACGACCTTCTCCGCCTCGATCGAACCGAGCACCATGTGCAGCGTGGCGGCGACCGCCTTCAGTTGAAGGGCGATGTAGGGGACCGTGCCGACGACGCAGATCAGCGTGACGCAGATCGCCACGCTCTCGGCCTTGCCATAGCGCGCGGACACGAAATCGGCGACCGACGTGATGTTGTGGTTCTTGGCGAGCAGGACGATGCGGCTGAGCAGCCCGCGTCCGAAGACGATGACGAGAAGCGGCCCGACATAGATCGGCAGGAATTGCAGGCCCGACCTGGTGGCGAGGCCGACCGAACCGAAGAAGGTCCAGGACGTGCAATAGACCGCGAAACAGAGCGAATAGACCAGCGCCTGCGCCGGCCCGCGCACGAAGCGCTTGCCGATCGTGTCGCCGTAATGGGCGACCGCGAAGAGCGCGCAGATATAGGCGAGCGTCGCCAGAACTGCCGCCCAGCCTGCGATCATGCGCTGCTTCCTCCTCGTCGCCCGACGCGGGCGCCTGCCGCCACGCTACTGTCCGCTCCGGCGGAATCAAGCTAACCTCGCCGTCTGGGGGAGGTTGCGAGCACGCCGCGGCCGAAGTTTTGGAGGATAATCCATGTTTCAGGATTTCAAGAATTTCGCGATGAAGGGCAATGTCGTCGACCTTGCCGTCGGCGTCATCATCGGCGCGGCCTTCTCGAAAATCATCGACTCCCTGGTCAACGACGTGATTATGCCCGTCATCGGCGCGATTACCGGCGGCCTCGATTTCTCGAACTACTATGTGCCGTTGAGCGCGGCGATCCAGGGCCATCCCGCCTATGCCGACGCCAAGAAGGCCGGCGCCGTGCTCGGCTACGGCAGCTTCATCACCGCAGTCATCAACTTCCTGATCATCGCCTTCGTCCTGTTTCTGGCCATCAAGCAGATCGAGCGCCTGAAAAAGCCCGAGGCAGCCGCGCCGGAAGCGCCCGCCGCGCCGCCGCGCTCGGAAGTCCTGCTCGAGGAAATCCGCGACGCGCTCGTCAAGAAGTAAGCGTGCTTTCGACGCACGCCTCCCGCGCCGAATGCGCGGGGCTCGAGCGGTTGGCGCCGCTGGCGCGATCCTCTAAGCGCAGGGTCGCGGCGGCGCCCCGCCCGCCAGTCCAGCGCAAGGCCGCCTCGTGAACCAACCCGCCTTCGACCCGCAAGCCCGCTTTCTCGATGCGGCGCGGCCGGAAGCCATCGCGGCCCCGGCGAGCGGCATCGTCGAGGTCTTCAACTACGGCATGGGCCGGCAGGGGCTGATGCCGCTATGGGTCGGCGAAGGCGACCTGCCGACGGCCGACAATATCGCGCAGGCCGCGCACCGCTCGCTTGCGGCGGGCGAAACCTTCTATGTCGCCCAGCGCGGCCATCCCGATTTCCGCGAAGCCGTCGCGCGCATGATGGCGCGGGTTTACGGAACGCCGTTCGCCGATGGCAAAGGCGTATTCGCGCCGGAGCGGTTCTTCGCGACGGTCGGCGGCATGCATGCGCTGCAGCTCGCCATCCGCATCGCCGCGGGCGCCGGCGACGAGGCGATCGTGCTGACGCCCGCCTGGCCAAATTTTTCCGGCGCTCTGACGATTTCCGGCGCGAAGACGGTCGAGGTTCCCCTCGCCTTCGCACAGGAATCCCGGGGCTGGCGGTGGCGGCTCGATTTCGACCGGCTGAGGGACGCCGTGACCGCCCGGACGCGGGCGATCGTCGTCAATACGCCCTCCAATCCGACCGGCTGGACCGCCACGCTCGAGGAATTGCGCGCCATCCTGTCGCTGGCGCGCGCGCACGGCCTGTGGATCGTCGCCGACGAGATCTACGGGCGCTTCTATTACGCCGGCGATCGCGCGCCGTCCTTCCACGACGTGATGGCGGAGGACGACCGCATCCTGTTCGCCAATACGCTCTCAAAGAACTGGGCGATGACCGGCTGGCGCTCGGGCTGGCTGGAGGCGCCGCCGGCGCTCGGCCAGACGATCGAGAACATGATCCAGTATTCGACCTCGGGCGTGCCGCTGTTCGTGCAACGCGGCGCGATCGAGGCCTTCGACAATGGCGAGGATTTCGTCGCCCTACAGCGGGCGCGCGCCGAGGCGGGCCGCGCTGCGCTCTGCGATACGCTGGGCGGGCTCGATCGGCTGCGCTTCGCCGCGCCCGAGGGCAGTTTCTACATGTTCCTGTCGGTGGTCGGCGAAGACGACACCCGCAAGCTCGCCTTCCGGCTGGTCGACGAAGCCGGCGTCGGCCTCGCGCCGGGCAAGGCTTTCGGCGCGGGCGGCGAGGCCTTCCTGCGGCTCTGTTTCGCGCGCGACCCGAACGACATTGCGGAAGCCGCCCGGCGCATCGCCGCCTGGGTGAAATCGTGAGCCTACCCGACGCGTCGCGGCTCGGCTGGCCGCCGCTCGCCGCGCAGGCCTTCACGATCGCGGGCGCGGCGATTGCCGGCGCGGGCGTTGCGGCGATCGGCGTGCCGGCGGGCTGGCTGTCGGGCGCGATGATCGGCACGGCGATCCTCGCCGCGCTGCGGCTGGCCGAACCCTTGACCGCGCCATTCCGGTGGGCGGCGATGGTGTCGTCCGGCGTCGCCATTGGCGCGGCGGTGACGCCGCAGATGCTGCAGAAGATTGCGGCCTATCCCGCCTCGATCGCCATCATGTCGGCGAGCGTGGTCATCTCGACCTTCGCTTGCGCAAAAATTCTCGCCCGCGCGCCCGGCTGGTCGCGCTCGACCGCGTTTTTCGCCTCGGTGCCGGGCGCCCTGTCCTATGTCTTCGCGGTCGCCGCCACGCAGGAAGAGGCCGATCTCTCGCGCATCGCCGTCGTGCAGGTGCTGCGCGTCTTCCTGCTGATGGGCTTCGTGCCGCTGGTCGTCGCCGAGACCGGCGCGATTTCGGGCGCGGCGATGACGGGCCCGCTCGACCCGTTGTCGACCTTGGCGATCCTGCTGCTGCTCGGCTGGGTCGTCGGTTATGCGATGGAGAAGTTCCGCGTCGCCGGCGGCATGCTGTTCGGGGCCATGCTGGTCTCCGGCGGCGCGCATGCGCTCAGCCTGGCGCCCGGCAGCCCGCCGCCGCTCGTCGCGACAGTCGCGCAGGTGCTGATCGGCGCCTGGGTCGGCGTGCGCTTCATCGGTTTCGATTGGGGACTGTTTGCGCGCTCGGCGCTGGCGGCGCTCGGCACATTCTTCGTGGCGGTCGGCATTTCCGGACTGTTCGCGGTGCTCGCCGGCCTCGCGCTGTCGCTGCCCTTCGCCCAGACGCTGCTCGCCTTCTCGCCGGGCGGGCTCGAAGCCATGACCCTGCTCGCTTTCGCGCTCGGCATCGATCCGCTCTATGTCGGCGCGCACCATCTGGCGCGCTTCCTGCTGATCAGCCTCACCCTGCCCTTCGCGCTGAAATTCTGGATGCGCGGCGATCGCGGTCCGGCGGCGGGCTGAGGGCGATCCCGATCACTCGAACTTGCCGTGCCGGCCGTGCCCATCGGCAAACCGCTGCGCGCCCGACAGCGTCTCGCCGGACTGGATGACGGCGAGACCGCCACGCATTTCGTTCAGGATCGCCTCGTCTTCGGGCATGTCCCATTGCGCCAGCGCCGACAATCGGTCGGCGCGCATGCAGGCCTGCGGGAAGCCGGCGATCTGGTGGGCGAGTTTGACCGCCTCGGCGCGCGCCTGTCCGCTGGGCACGACGCGATTGGCGAGCCCGAAGTTCAAGGCCTCCGCGGCGCCGACCGGCCGGCCGGTGAGAATCAGGTCCATCGCGCGCGAATGGCCGATCAGGCGCGGCAGGCGGATCGTGCCGAGGTCGACCAGCGGCACGCCGAAGCGGCGGCAGAAGACGCCGAGCGTGGCGTCCTCCGCCATCACGCGCATGTCGGCCCACAGCGCCAGTTCGAGCCCGCCGGCGACCGCATAGCCCTCGATCGCGGCAATGACGGGCTTGCCGAGGCGCAACCGGCTCGGACCCATCGGCGCCATCGTGTTCTGGCCGCCGAGCTCGCGCCGCTTTTCGCGGTCGCCTTCGGCGAGCGCCTTCAGGTCCGCGCCGGCGCAGAAAGCGTCGCCAGCGCCGCAGAAGACGGCGACAGACGCGCTCGCGTCGGCATCGAATTCCTTGAAGACATCGAAGAGCCGGTTGGCGCTCGCGCCATCGACGGCGTTGCGGCGATGCGGGCGATTGATCTCGACGATCGTCACCGGACCGTCGTGCGAAATGCGGATGGATTCGGACATGGACGCGCCTCCTGTCATCCGCTTTTCGCGGACCTTCGTTCAGGCGCAGTCTAGCTTCGCGGGGCGGTCCGCGTCACGCGACGCGGCGGGTTCTGCGCTTCTTCGGCGCGCTCGCGCCGTCGCGTTCGGCGATTGCCTTCTGCAATTGCGCGAAGGCGCTCTTGAAATCCGCGACGAATTCATCGGCGCGTTCGACGGCGCAGCGCGCTGCGGTGAAACCGACGCCGAGCGTGCCGTTGTAGCTCATCATGGTGATGTTGAGCCCGACGCCGTGCTCGACGATCGACAGCGGCCAATAATCCGTCATGCGCAGGCCCGCCGCGTAGAGCGGCATGGGCGGCCCCGGAACATTGGAGATGACGACATTGGCGAGCGGCGGCGCCAGGCTCGCAATATGCGAGCGGCCGTAGAGTTCGGCGATGGCGCCGAGCAGCCAGGGACCGCCGATGCTCGGGAAGTCCGTCGGAATGAGCGACTTCGCCTTGCCGGCGACGGATTTCGTCGCGCCGGACGATGCGCGCAGGGCTTCGAGCCGCTTCAGGGGATCGGCGATATTGGTGGCGAGATTGACGAGGCTCAGCGTCGCCTGCGTCGTCATTTCCGTATCGCCCTTGGCGCGCAACGAGATCGGCATGGCCGCCATCAGCGGCTTCTTCGGCAGGCCGCCGTGGCGCGTCAGCCAGCGGCGCAGCGCGCCGCTGCATAGCGCCAGCGCAATATCGTTGATCGTCGCGCCGCTCGCGCGCGCGAGCGCCTTTACTTCATCGAGCGGCAGGGTGAGCGCGGCGAAACTGCGCTCGCCCGATATCGTCACGTTGAGCGGCGTGCGCGGCCCGAACGCGACGTTCTCGCGCAACGATGCCGTTCGTGCGCCCGACGTTTTCGCATCCGCGCCAAAGACGATGCCGCCGAGCGTGCGCGCGATTTGCGGGAGATAGCGCGCGAGCTTCACATATTGCGCGGCGTCGTGGCGGAAGGCGTTGGCGATCAGGCCGAGCGCGCCGGGTTTTGGTTCGCGCGCTTTCTTTGCTTGCGGCCTTGCCGGCGCGGGCTTCGGCGAGAGGTCGAACAGGGCGGCGGCAAGCGCCGCGCCCGCCTGCCCGTCGAGCAGCGCGTGATGGACCTTCACGTAATAGGCCTTGGCGTTATCGGCGAGACCCTCGAACACGTAGAGCATCCACAGCGGACGTTCGCGATCGAGAACCTGCGCATGCAGTTCGGCGACGCAATCCTGCAATTGCCGGGTCGTGCCGGGCGGGGGGAGATCGACGCGCTGGACGTGGAAGTCGAGATCGGCGTCGACGTCGATCCACACGGGATTGGCGAAATGGAGCGGCGTCGCGACGAGGCGACGGGTGAAGATCGGCGCGAGATGCAGGCGGCCTGCGATCATGCGCCGGACTTCGGTCGTGAAATCCCTGGCGTAGCGCGGCGGCGCGTCGAACATGTGCAGCGAGCCGACATGCATCGGCGTCTCCTGCGTTTCCAGACTGAGAAAGGCGCCATCGAGCCCGCTTGCCGTGCGCATGCGCGCAACCTCCATCATCCGTTTCGTGGACAATGGCGCAGACTTGCCGCGTCCGCTTTGCGCTGGCCCATGCTTGCAATGCGAATGCGCCAGAGCCTGACCGAAAACTCGAATCCTCACCCTGAGGAGCGCCTGAAAGGCGCGTCTCGAAGGGTGGCCGAGGCTCGAAACGCTGGATCATGCTTCGAGACGGCGCTTTTCGCGCCTCCTCAGCATGAGGGATTTGGGTCGACTGCGAATTTCGAGTCAGATTCTCAAACAAAAAGAGCCGGCTGAGCCGGCCCTTGCTGTCTTGCGATCGCTCGCGCGCTTACTCAGCGGCCTTTCGGAATTCCGGATAGGCGCAGGCGGCGTCGCTTTCGGGCTTGGCCTCGACCTTGGGCTCGACGAAAGGCAGGTCCAGCGTCTTCCAGACGTCGACGAGGGCTTCCACCAGTTCGGCCACCAGCGCATCCGAATGCAGCGGCGTCGGCGTGATGCGCAGGCGCTCCTCGCCGCGCGCAACCGTCGGATAATTGATCGGCTGGATGTAGATGCCGTAGCGCTCCATCAACAGATCGCTCGCCGCCTTCACCTTCTCCGCGTCGCGCACCATCACCGGCACGATATGCGAGGGGTTTTCCAGAACCGGCAGGCCGGCGGCCTCCAGCGCGTGCTTGGTCAGCCACGCCTGGCGCTGGTGCTTTTCACGCAGATCGGGGCGCTGCTTGAGAACGCGCACCGCAGCGCAGGCCGCGGCCGCCACCGCCGGCGGCAACGCCGTCGTGAAGATGAAGGACGGCGCATAGGAGCGCACCGCGTCGATGACAGCCGCATCGCCCGCGATATAGCCGCCCAGCGTGCCAAAACCCTTGGCCAGCGTGCCCTCGATCACGTCGATGCGCGCCATCTGGCCCTCGCGCTCGCACACGCCCGCGCCGCGCGGCCCGTACATGCCGACCGCATGGACCTCGTCGATATAGGTCATGGCGTTGTATTTCTCGGCGAGGTCCGCGATCGCCTTGATCGGCGCGATGTCGCCGTCCATCGAATACAGGCTCTCGAACACGATCAGCTTCGGCCGCTCGTAGGGCTCGGCCGCCAGCAGCTCCTCGAGATGGGCCACATCGTTGTGACGCCACAGCTTGCGCTCGGCGCTCGAGCGCTTGACGCCCTCGATCATCGAATTGTGGTTGAGCGCGTCCGACAGGATCAGGCAGTTCGGCATCAGGTCGGCGATGGTCGAAATGCCCGCGAGATTGGAAATCCAGCCCGAGGTGAAGACCAGCGCGGCCTCCTTGCCGTGCAGGTCGGCAAGCTCGGCCTCGAGCTCGACCAGCGGCGCGTTGGTGCCGGAAATGTTGCGGGTGCCGCCGGCGCCCGCGCCGAGTTTCTGCGCCGTCGAGCGCATGGCCTCGACCACTTCCGGATGGCGGCCCATGCCGAGATAGTCGTTGGAGCACCAGATCGTCACGTCGCGCTGCGACCCGTCGTCCGCCCGCCAGATGGCGCGCGGAAGATCGCTCGTGTCGCGCTCCAGATTGGCGAACACGCGATACCGCCGCTCGTTGCGCAACTGACCAATCGCAGCCTCGAAATAGCGCCCGTAACGCATGTTCAACGATCCTTTCGCGATCCGGCGACGTTCGCGCCCCTTCAGGGGCCTTCTCAGAGTCGGCGGACCTGTCTCCCGGTCACATCCATACAGGGTTCTGAATATGAAAGCGAGCGGTCAAACGCCGCACCCTTCCATTCCGGCGCCATTCTGCCCGGCCGCAAGCCGCACGCTTTGAGGTAGATCATGCCGGGCAGAAAAATTGCCGGCGCCCAGCGCGCGCGGCGAAAATGCGGAAACCGCCTGTTCGCACAGCGCGCGCGCTACATTTTGAAATCGATCTGCTTTCCTGGATTCGAGCGATTCCGCTCGAATTCAGGCTGATCTATTTGACGACCCGCGGCTCCATGCCGGTCAGCGGATAGCGCCGCAGGACCGTCTCGACATTGTAGATCACGGGCTGAGCGACGTAGCCGGCATCCCCCTGCCAGAGCGGCGGCGCGCCGGCGACATTGTAGACGACCGCCGCGCGCGGCCGCAGATATTCGCCCGACGGCGTCCCGTGGACCGGGGACGGCGCCGCAGCCGCCTCGACCGGCTGATAGACTGCGGGAACGCCGCCCAGCGCAACCGCGCGACCGCGATGGCGCCAGCCGTGGCGCGCGACCCCGCGCGGCGGTCCGTAGAGCGCGTGCTGCGGCGGCGCGTAGACCGGCTTCGGCGCGACCTGGATGACGCGCGGGCCCGGCGCGGCCGACATATGCACGACGGGGCGGATGATCGTGGGCGCGACCTGGGCATGGCCGCCGGCGAGAGCCGCTGCGGGCGCGAGCGTGGACAGGATCAGGCCGAGGCCGAGACGGGCGGGCAAACGCATGAGGCGACTCCAGAAACCCGGACGGCGTCATTGCCGCCCGCATCTGGCCTCCTCGCTTCCCCCGGTCCGAAAATCCGTCGCAATTTTCGACCGCAGGCTCGCCGCCGACGGCCTCGCGGGCCTTCGGCGACGGTGCAGGCTAGCAGGACCCGGCGGCCCGATCCAGCACTGGTTAACGGAGCGGGCGGCCGCGCGACGTGGACCGCCCGCGGCGCGCTGTTACTGATTCTGTCCGCTCAGCAGATTGGTGATGCGACGCACGACCACGCGGCGGTTGCGCCGCTCGGGGCCTTGCGTCTGCACCTTCAGATATTGCTCGCCATAGCCTTGCGTCGTGAGATTTTCCGGCGGCACGCCGAAATCGCGGGTGAGGATTTCCGCGACCGACTGTGCGCGCCGGTCGGACAGCGAGAGATTGTCGACGGGCTGGCCGACCGCGTCGGTGTGGCCTTCGACGAGATAGACCTCGCTGGCGTTGCGCTGGATCGCTCGGTTGAGCGCCTTGGCGAGGACGCTCAGCTTCTGGACCTGATCCGGCGCGAGCGTCCATGAGCCCGTGTCGAAATTGACCGTGTCGAGATCGACGCTGCGCGTGTAGGCGCGCACGTCGGGGCTCGAGCGGATTTCGTCGAGCGTGAAGCGGCGCGGGATCGGCGCGACCGGCGGAGCGGTCAGCGTATCGTAGATGAGCCGTTCGTCGGCCTCGGCCGCGTCGACGATGTATCGCTCGCGCGGGATGCGCATCGGCGGCGGCGGCAGGACGACCACTTCGTCGACATAGGCGCGACGGCCGCCGCGATAGGAATTGTCGATGATCACGACCTCGCCGCCGTCGCGCGCGCGCCGGAAGCGGCGGATCAGATTGCCCTCGGCGTCGGTGACGGTGACGATCTCGTCGCCGTCTCGACCGCGATAGACCGTCACGAACTGGTCGCCGCGCCGTTCGCTGCGGACGTCGCCGCCGAGCGCGCGGAAACGCTCGTTCTCGTCGTGGCGCAGGAAATAGCGGTCGCCGTCGCGCACGATGGTGCGGCCGGGCTCCTGGTAGACGAGGGCGTCGCGGTCGCGGAACTCGCGGCGTTCGCGCTGCACGGCGTCGAGCGAGCGCGGCTCGGCGCCCGGACGCGTCAGCAGGAAGCCGCCGACGGCGCCCGCCGCGGCGCCGAGCGCCGCTGCGCCGGCCGGGCCGATACGGCCGGACCCGCTGGCTCGGGGCTGGGCGGGCGGCGCGTCGGGCACGCGCTGCGTGGCGCCCGCGGGCGCCTGGCCCGGGGATTGGGCCGGCGGCGTCTGCTGGGGCTGCGGCCCCGGTCGCCCGACCGGCGTTGCCGCCGGCGCGACGCTCGGCTGTGCCGGCTGGGCGGCGCCGGCAGCCGGCGGGCGCGGAGGCCGGGCCGGAGCAGGCGGGCGACTATCCCACCCTGTGGGCTAAGGCCATTCGCGGCGGGCTGCGTCATGGGCTTTCCGATCGGAGCCTGCGGCTTTGCGACTGGCGCCTTGACGACGGGCGCTTGCGGCTTGGCGACGGGCGCCAGCGGCTTGACGACGGGCGTCTGCGGCTTGGCGAGGGGCGCCTGCGGCTTCAAGCCGGGCCCCACGGCCTTCGGCGCTGGCGGCTGTTGCGAAGCCGGTCGCTGCGGCGCGGTCGCCGGCGGCCGACTCTGCAATGGCGCGGGCGCGCCGGTGAGCACGCCGGCTGCGCCTCGCGGCTGCACGGGCGCCGGGCGCTGCTGAACATGCGAGGCATCGGGCGCAGCCGCCGGCTGACGCATCAGCTTCGGCGCAAGGGACGGCTGGGGGCGTGGCGCGGGCGCCGAGCGCGGCTGGACGGAGGGGGCGATACGCGGCGCCTGTACGGCGCCGGGCGGGGCCGCCGCCGGCTTGTGCGCGGAGGGAGGATGCTTCTGATCGAGTTGCGCCTGCGCGAGTTCGATCACGCCGGCGCCGGCGAAGCTCTGCGCGACCTGCCCGACCAACAGCGCCGGGGTCATCACGCCGACCAGAAGAAATTTCTTCGTCATTCCCACCTCTCGATTGAGCGTCCTCGGCAAATGCGCGCCACCGCCTCCGGCTCCATCAAGGTTCTGGCCAAGTTGGGCGGGGGGAAGACGATTATGCGGCCTCGATAAGGCGGCTGGCGGCGCCTTCAAGCGCCGGGCGAATCCTGCTCGCCTGCAAGAATGACGCGCCGCACGATCTCGCGCCGGGACTTCCGGAACGCGTCCGGGCTCCAGCCGCATTCAACCACCAGCAGGCGCCAAGCGGTGGGATGGACCAGACTCCAGAACAGCTCCGCAGCGCGATCGGGCTCGAGTTCGCCCGCGAGTTCTCCCTGCGCGGCCAGCCTGCCGAAGGTCAGCTTCAGCCGGGTCAGAAACGTGTCCTTCATCCGGTCGTCCCACGCGGCGGCAGCCTCGGCGTCGGTCAAGGCGGCTGCGTCCAACAGGATGCCGACGGGGTAGATCAGTTCGAGATAGTCGAGCCAGACATCCATCAGCCGTTCGAAATCGGCGCGGCCGAACGGTTTCGCCCGGGCAATGGCGAGCATGCGGTTGATGTGGTCAGACTGCGCATCCTTGTTGCGCGCCATCTCCTTGAGGAGGCCGGCGCGACTGCCGAAGGCAAGAAAGACCGTCTGCCGGCTGACGCCTGCCGCCGCGGCGATTTCCGCCTGCCCAACGTCGAGCTTGCTCTTTTCCGCCATCAGCGCCCAGGCGGCGTTGAGGATCGCCGCGCGGGTTTCCTCCGAAATCTGCTTCTTTTTCACTTTACGTACGTAAACCCAGTTGCTATTTTACATCCGTAAACCATCACGGAGCGGAGCGCCATCATGACCAATCTCCCTCTCCTGAGCCATCTCGTCGCAGGCGCCTTCACTTTCGTCTTCTTCTGGGGCGCCGCCCTGTCGATCAAGGGCGGCAGGCCTCATCGCGCCTGGGGCAAGGCGTTTTTCCTGTCGCTTTTTCCCGTGGGACTATCGGTCGGCGGCATCCTGATCCTACGGGCGAGCACGTTCGACCCTGCCCGCATGGTGCAATTCGTCTATCTGCTTCTATGCCTGCTGACGGTCGGGACCGTCGGGTGGACAGCGATCGCCTGGAAGAACGATCCGGCGCGGTTCCGCGGCTTGCATTTCCGTATCCTCGGACCGGCGATGTTCGTCTCCGGCCTGATCGTGCTTACCGCGGGCGGCCTTGCGCGCCAGCCGCTGGCGATGATCCTGTCGAGCATCGGCCTCGTCTTCGGCGGGGCGATGATCCGGTTTGCGCATTTTCGCGGCCGCGTTCATCCGAAATGGTGGCTCGGCTGGCATCTCAACGCCGTCCTGCTTCTGTCGAGCGCGGTGCACGGAACGTTGCTGGCCGTGCTCTACCGGACACTGGTCGACGCGAACGGATTCGATGTGGCCCAACTGGCGACCCAGCCGTTCACGCTGGGTCTGGCCTTGGTCTTGCGGATCGCGATCGGGCGCCGGCGCGGCGTTCCGCTCGGATTTGGAGCGGCCGGACCGAGGCTGGCGGCGGCGGGCGCATGATTGCAGGCCCGCCGCCTGCGCGAAAGCCTCAGAGCTCCTGCAGCACCATCACGTTCGGGCGGCCGTCCATGAAGGCGCCCATCTTCCTGCCGAGTTCCTTGAAATGCGCCGTGCCGCGATGTGCCTCGACAGCGGCCTGGTCTGCATAGCGCTCCATGAAGACATAGGTGTCCGGATCGCTCGCCTTGCAGAGCTGGTAGAGCTTGCAGCCCGGCTCCTCGGCGTTCACCTTGGCCGCGAGTTCCTTGGCGACCGCCTCGAATTCGGCGCCCTGCCCGGGCTTGGTCTTGATTGTGGCGACGATGGCGATCATGTCGGGCTCCTGACGTTTCCTGTTTCGGACGCGGGCGCGTCCTCGTTCTTGAAAGTTGCGGCGACAAACTGCGCGATGGATCGAGAAAGGCAAGAGGATTTCGCGGATGACGGCGATGCGCCGGACGCGAGCCACGATGTTGCGCAGACCGAGATCGAGCGGCTCGAAGCGCGAATGGACGAATTGCGCGACCGCATCGAATCCTGCCGCAAGGCGATCATGCTGTCGCGCATCGCGCTTGCTGTCGCGGTCGCGCTGTTCGCAGCGTCGCTGTTCGGCCTGATCCGTTCGACGCCGCTGCTGTTCCTTGCGATCGCCGGCGCGATGGCGGGCTTGGTCGGCATGGGGTCGAACCGGACGACCGCAGAGCTTGCGCGCGCAGAACTCGCGCGCTGCCGGGCGGAACGGGATCGATTGATCGACGCGCTGGCGCCACGGGCATTCAACTAGGAGGGACTATCATCCCGGACGGCCAGAGGCCCATCCGGGATGACGCATCGCTCCCTCGGGTCCGGATCCCGGACTGCTCGCTGGAGCTTGCAACAACGCATTGTCGATAGATGGACCGCTCGCATTGCGTTTCCAACAGCGCGGAACAACCATAGCGGCTTCAAAATTCCGAACTGAAAGCGGCGGACTGCTGCGACGACATTGCTACACTTTTCGATTTCTTGACGCAGCCGACGCCACGAACCTATCGTCGGCGGCTACATTCAGACAACAAATCGGCGGAAGCAATTCAGGGTAAAACGAGCAATCGCCATTTCTGGCAATTCAAATTCGAGACGGAAATCATAACGCGAAAAGGATGGATCAATATGCGAGCCGCACTGACAGCGATTTTTCTTCTGGCCGCCGCGCCACAGGCTGGCGCGGTCCACTGGAGCGAGAAAACCATATGCGGCATCCTGGATCGCGGAGAAGGGGTCGACGAGGTGGCAAGGTTGGCAAGACTGCGGCCCTCCAAATCGCTTGACACTCTCAAGACCGACTTCAGTCGAAAGAATGTTTCCAAGACGCGTCGCACGCCAGACCGGGTCGTGCGAAGCACTTGCAATTATTCGTACAAAACGTGTCAGCAGGACGGACGAGATTGGTTTGTCGGGGTCGTGAGATGTAGAGAACTGACTCGCTTCAACACCGGTGAGACGTTCGACGAACCGGCCGAAAGCCATTATTTCTACGATCTGTCCACGCGTTAGGCTCGACCTTCGATAACGTTGCTCCCGCCGGCCGCGCGGATCGAGCGCGATTTGACGCTCAATCGGGTTGTCCGATTTGGCGTCAGCGGCGGCTGCGCGATACTCGCTCTGGCAAGAACACGGTCCATCGGCTCGACGGCCTGTTCCGGCAATCAGTCTTTGGGCGGCTGGCCGGATACGAGGATGTCAACGACGCCAACCGTCTCGCCTGCGATCCGGTCATGCGCCAAGTTGTCGGCGGCAGAGCGGTCGATGCACAAGCGGCCTCGGCATCGCAGATGGGACAGTTCGAGACCGAGACGCTGGCTCTGGCCGGGAACCGTGCCGCGCTGGCCGACCTGAACGGGCAATGGATCGACCGGTTCCATGACCGTAACGGGCTGAAGTACATCGTTCTGGACATGGACAGCTCGGTCAGCCCGACCCATGGCGACCAGGAAGGTCCGCCTGGAATGGCCATTTCGACTGTAGCTGCTATCACCCCAACTTTCTGTTCAACCAGTTCGGGATGCTGGAACGCTGCGCCCTGCGCCATGGCAACGTCCACAGCGCCGATGGCTGGCGTGATGTTCTCGACCCCGTCATTGCGCGCTACGCGGAGCGCGACCTTGGTGGCAGGTTCTTCCGGGCCGATGCTGCCTACGCGATCCCGGCGATCTATGAGCGATTGGAAGAAGCGCGGTTCTTCTACGCCATCCGGCTGCCCGCAAACGCGGTCCTCAAGGACAAGATCGCGCATCGGCTAACGCGCCCTGTCGGGCGGCCGTCACTGACCAAGGTCAAGCGGTTCTTCGAGGAATTCGAGTATCAGGCGGCGTCCTGGGACAAGGAACGCCGGGTGATCGCCAAGATCGAATGGCATCCGGGCGAACTGTTCCCGCGTGTCGGCTTCATCGTCACCAACCTGCCGATGGAGCCGGACTGGGTGGTGCGGTTCTACAACCAGCGCGGCACCGCCGAGCAGCACATCAAAGAGGGCAAATACGCCTTTCGCTGGACGCGGCTGTCGTGCCGGAAGTTCCGCGACAATGAGGGTGCGGCTGCAACTGCACGCCCTGGCGTACAACCTGGCCACCTTCTTGCGCTGCATCGAGGCTGCCCGAGGCCATGGCCGACTGGTCGTTGACCAGCCTGCAACTGAAGCTGATCAAGATCGGGGCACGTGTGGTCCGTCACGCCGCACCATCACCTTCCAGCTGGCCGAGGTCGCTGTCACCGGCACGATGGTACGCGCCATCCTCGCCGCTATCCGCCGATTGCGAGCGCCACCGCTATGCGCATGATCGCGATCCACGCTCAAACTGAACGAAAGCGGCTGGACAGATCTGTCTCGCTGCGCTGAAAAACGCCGCCCCTGGGCAAGGAAACAGGCTTCGCGGTCTGATCCGTCCAGATCCAGCAGTCTGCGCGACCGCAGGTGCCGCTTGCGGCAGAAAATCACTTGTCTAGCGCTCGGATACAGGCGATCTTCACCTCAAACGCCACGCCACTTGGGGAATGCAGGTCAAGACCGACTTCAGTCGAAAGAATGTTTCCAAGACGCGTCGCACGCCAGACCGGGTCGTGCGAAGCACTTGCAATTATTCGTACAAAACGTGTCAGCAGGACGGACGAGATTGGTTTGTCGGGGTCGTGAGATGTAGAGAACTGACTCGCTTCAACACCGGTGAGACGTTCGACGAACCGGCCGAAAGCCATTATTTCTACGATCTGTCCACGCGTTAGGCTCGACCTTCGATAACGTTGCTCCCGCCGGCCGCGCGGATCGAGCGCGATTTGACGCTCAATCGTCCGCAAACTCCGTGCGCAATTGCCGCTTCAACAGCTTGCCCGCCGTATTGCGCGGCAGGTTCTGCACGTAGATCACCTTCTTCGGCACTTTGAACGGCGCGAGAATCTCGCGGGCATGGGCGATGAGGCCGGCCTCGTCTTCCGCGTGGCCGGGCTTGAGCACGACGATCGCGGTGACCGCCTCGATCCATTTGGGGTCGGGCAGGCCGACGACGGCGACTTCGGATACAGAGGGGTGCTTGAACAAAGCCTCCTCGACTTCGCGGCCCGCCACCACGACGCCGCCGGACTTGATGATGTCCTTCACGCGGTCGATGACGAAGAGATAGCCCTCCTCGTCGAAATAGCCGACGTCGCCCGAATGGAACCAGCCGCCGGCGAAGGCTTCCGCCGTTTCTTCCGGCTTGTTGTAATATTCCTCCAGCAATTGCGGCGAGCGGTGCACGATTTCGCCGTGCACGCCGGGCGCGCAATCCTTCATGTCCTCGTCCACCACGCGCGTCTGCACGGTGAGGATCGGACGGCCGGCGGAGGCGGGACGGTCGTCGTGTTCCTCGGGCTTGAGGATGGTGGCGAGCGGCGCAATCTCGGTTTGGCCGTAGCAATTGTAGAAGCGCACGCCGGGCAGCTTCTCGCGCAATTCCTGCAGCACCGGCACCGGCATGATGGATGCGCCGTAGTAGATGTTCCTGAGCGTGCGCAGGTCGCGCTTCTCGAAATCGGGATGGCGCAGCAAACTGATCCAGACCGTCGGCGGCGCGAAGAAAGATGTGATCTTCAGCCGCTCGATCAGTTCGAGCACGACGTCGGGAACCGGACTCTCGATCAGATGCGTCACCGCGCCGACCATCATCTGCGGCATGGTGAAGGCGTGCATCTGGGCGGTGTGATAGAGCGGCAACGCGGCGAGCGCGACGTCGGCGCCTGAAAATTCCATCTCGATCGCGCAGGCCAGATATTCCGCGACATAGGCGCGGTGCGACATGACGGCGGCCTTGGGCGCGGCGGTCGTGCCCGAGGTGTAGCACATCTGCGCGGGATCGCCGTCGACGCAGTCGGTCTCGTCGATGCGCGGCGCGGCCTTGTCGAGCGCGGTCGTGAGAAGATCGCCGGCGCCGCCACGGATCAGGCCGTAATGCTCGACCTTCGCAGTCTTGCGCACCGCGTCCACCGTGGCGCCGAGGTCCGGATCGTGGAACAGGGCCCGCGCGCCGGACTGGTCGAGGATGTAGGAGAGTTCGCCGGCAGTCAGCGCGTAATTGATCGGCACGTGCACGAGGCCGATGCGCACACAGCCGAGCCAGAGCATGAGATAGGCGTCGGAATTCTTGGCGTAGGCGCCGACGCGGTCGCCCTTCTTCAGGCCCATGCCGGCGAGGCGATGGGCGACGCGGCCGGCGGCGGCGTCGATCTCGGCGAAGGACCATGTGCGCCCGGCGAAGGTCAGTGCGACGCGCCCGCGATATTTCATCGCCGAACGGCGCAGGCCGTCCGAGATCGTGCTGCGGTGAAGGGCGGGCGCAATCGCGGCGGACGACATTCGATTTCTCCCCAGACTTGAATTCGGCCAGTTGCCGGCCTTGTCGGTCGAATTTGTAACGCGCCCATCGTCCACGGCAAACGGGAAAACGACAACGGTCAGCGCGCAAGCAGGGCGCGCAGGCGGATCGGCTCGACGGGCTTGCGCAGGATGACGAAGTTCTGCGCGGCGGCGCGCTGCTCCAGCGCCTCGTCGACTTCGCCGGTCACCAGCACGCAGGCGACCCTTTCTCCAAAGCGCTCGCGGATGCGCCCGGCGAGAGCGAGGCCGGTTTCGCCGCCGGCGAGCCGGTAGTCGATCAGCACATGCCAGCGCGCCTGCGGATCGCCAGCCGCGAGCGCGGCGAGCGCGCAATCGCCGGTCTCGCAGAACTGGGCCTCGACGCCCCAGCGCGCGAGCAGTTTGCGCATCGCGTCCAGTACGCGAACGTCATCGTCCACGACGAGCGCGCGTCGTCCCTGCACGGCCGGGATCACAGGCTGCGATAGGGCCGTCGCCGGCTGCGGGTGGACAGGCGCAGCTCGCGCCATGGGCACGACGATCGCAAAGCGCGAGCCGCGACCCACGCGCGAATGCAATTCGATGCGCCAGCCCATGCCCTCGCACAGGCGCCTGACGATGCCGAGGCCGAGACCGAAGCCGCGCGCTCGATTGCGCTCGGGATTGTCGAGTTGCAGAAAATCCTCGAACACGTCGGCGCGTCTCTCCTCGGGAATGCCGACGCCGGTGTCGACGATTTCGATCGCGATTTCGTCGCCGCGCCGGCGCGCGCCGATAAGCACGCCGCCCCGTTTCGTGTAGCGCAGCGCGTTCGACAGGAGATTGTTGAGCACGCGTTCGAGAATGTCGGGCGCGACATCCGCAACAAGGCCCGTGTGCGCAACCCGCAGATCAAGGCCGGCTTCCATCGCCTTGGGCCGCGCCTGAACCGCGAGGCGCTCGAACAGGTCGGCAAGCGCGGTCGGCTGGACCTGCGCGCGCGAAATGAGCGCGCTCGTCTCCTGCACGCCCATTATGGCGTTGAATTGCGCGTCGAGGCTTTTTGCGCAGGCGGCGAGGCTGTCCAGCAGGTTGTCGCGATCGACGGCCGCAGGATTGTCGCGCAGCAGCGAGAGATAGAGGCCCATTGCGTGCAGCGGCTGGCGCAGGTCATGGGCGGCGGCGCCGAAGAAGCGGCCGCGCTCAGCGCTCAATTCCTCGATCTTCTGCGTATAGGCGTTCTGCTGTTCGAGAAGCAGGCCGATCTCGATCTTGTCGTTGACCGTCGAGCGATAGCGGCGCGCCGCCTGCCGGCCGATCGCCAGCAACATCGGCAGCGTGGCGAGCAGGCAGAGGCCAACGGCGCGGTCGAAGCCGGCGCGGGCTTCGAGCCAGAGCGCCGCCGGCAGGATGGCGCAGAGCTGCATGGCGACGAGCGCGGGCGTGTAGAAGGCCCCGGCCCAGATCGCGCCGGCGCAGAAGGTCAGGATCATCCAGGCGGGCATGATGGTCGAGACGGGATCGCCCTGGACAGGCAGAGCGATTTGTCCCGCGCTCCAGGCCAGCCCCGAAACGCCGGCGAGCGCCGCCTTGGCGAGCGCCCAGGCGCGCAGTTGCGAATCATCAGGCTGGCGGCGTGCGTACAGGCCGTTGATCGCGATGATCGCCGCTTCGCTCACGCCGATCGCCAGCCACCAGAGGAAGGCGCGCAGCGGCGACGTTCCAAGCAGCATAGTCATGGCGAGCGCAATGACGCCCGAGCCGAAGACGGCGAGAAATTGCAGCGGCCGCACGCCGCCGGGACCTGAACTCGGCTTGAATTCGGTGAAATAGAGCCGCATGCGCTCGCGCGCGATCGCCGCCTCGCGCGCGGCGCCCGGCCTCAGATGATCTTCTGGCGCAGCGCCTTGGTGACGGCTTCCGTCCGGTTGTTCACCCCCAGACGCCGAAAGATGTGATGCCAATGATTCCTCACCGTGCTTTCGGTGATGCCGAGTTCCTCGCCGATCAGCTTGTCAGGCCAGCCCTTGCTCGCAAAGGTCAGGATATCGCGACGCCGCTCGGACATGAGCGTTCCGCCCGCGCCGGCGACCGGCGAGGGGAAGGCTTCGTCGCCCGCCAGCAGCGACTCGACGGCGTCGGCGAGATCGTCGGTGTCGAGTTCCTTCGGCAGACAGGCGACGCCGCCGATGTCGCGCACCTCACCCGCCAGCGCCTGGGTCGGCTCGCCGCACAATAGGCCGACGGCGACCGAGGGATGCGAGGCACGCAATCCGGAGATCAGCTCGAAGCCGTCGCCGTCGATCAGTCGGTAGTCGGCCAGGCACAGGGCGATGGAGGAGTCGGCGGCCAGTTTCGCGCGCGCCTCGGCCGCGCCGGAAGCGACCACGACTTCGAGCCCCTCGATGCGCGCCTCCAGCGCGCGACGCAGCCCTTCGCGGTAGATCGGATGGTCGTCGACAAACAGAATGCGCGTCATGGCCCCGCTCGATCGCGCCTTCCGTGTTGTTCAGAACCCGCTTTCCAGCATTAGCGAATTGCCGGCCCTGTCGCAAACGATCTGTCGGAAGCAACAGATCGCCGCCGTCCGTCGCGGTCGGTACCCTTGGGGGGCGTCGAGCGCACTGCGCGTCCGGAATGGGGGTTTCGGAACGCAGGAGCCGTCCGAGCGCATCTGACGCGCGCTCGACGCAGCTTCCTCCTGCCTGGAGATTTCCCGCCTAGCGATAAACCGCCGGCATGGCCGCCGTCGGATAGCGATCGCCCGACGCCGCGCCGGGCGGAATGGCGGCGGAGAGTTCCGCGACCTCCTCCGGCGTCAGCGCCACATCGAGCGCGCCGAGGTTCTCGTCGAGCCGCGCGATGTAACGCGTGCCGGGAATGGCGACGACGTCCTCGCCCTGCGCCAGCACCCAGGCGAGCGCGATCTGCGAGGGCAGGCAGCCTTTTCGCGCGGCCAGCGCCTCGACCCGTTCTACGAGCCGCCGGTTGGCGGCAAAATGCTCGCCCTGGAAGCGCGGATGGGCGGCGCGACGGCCGTCGATGTCCTCGGGCTTGCGCAGCGCGCCGGTCAGAAAACCGCGGCCGAGCGGCGAATAGGCGACGAAACTGATCCCGAGATCGCGCGTCGTCTTGCGCGTCTCCTCTGCCTCGACGCGATAGAGCAGCGAGTATTCGGTCTCGACCGCCGCGATCGGATGGACGGCATGGGCGCGCCGCACCGTGTCAGGATGGGCTTCGGACAGGCCGAGATAGCGGACCTTGCCCGCCTTCACGAGATCGGCCATGGCGCCGACCGTCTCCTCGATCGGCGTCCGCGGATCGACGCGGTGCTGGTAGTAGAGATCGATCACCTCGACGCCGAGACGCTTCAGGCTCGCCTCGCAGGCCTGCTTCACATATTCGGGCCGGCCGTCGACGCCATTGGCGCCGCCTTCGCGTTTCACCTGACCGAACTTTGTGGCGAGCACGACCTTGTCGCGAATGCCCCTGATCGCGCGACCGACGACCTCCTCGTTATGGCCCCAACCGTACATGTCGGCGGTGTCGAGATGCTCGACGCCGCGCTCGACGGCGGCGCGGATCAGCGCTTCCGACTGGGCGTCGTCGGCCGCGCCATAAATTCCCGAGAGCGACATGCAGCCGAGCCCGATGGGAGACACGCGTAGGTCGCTTGCGCCGAGCCGGCGCCGGAGGTTGTCGGGAATGGCCTTCATCATTCAGCCTTGCCTGTTCGGGTTGCGCGCGAGATCGTTGGCGCAGACCGGACGAAAATCAAGAGCGTCCGTCGCCCGAGGGAGGAACGAATGGCCATTGAAGCCATGCTGGACAAATTCTGCCGCGCGGTCGAACGGCGCGACGGCGCGGCCTTCGCCGCGCTGTTTGCCGAAGACGGCGTCTATCACGACGTCTTCTACGGCGCCTTCGTCGGCCGCGCGAAAATCGCCGGGATGATCGACGACTGGTTCTATCGCACGGCCCGCGACTTTCGCTGGGACATGCACGACCCCGTCTCGAACGGGACGTCGCTCTATGCGCGCTACACGTTCTCCTACCGTTCGACGCTGCCGGACGCGCCGGCCGAGCGCATCTGCTTCGAGGGCGTCGCGATCATGGGCCTGCGCGACGGGCTCATTACGAGCTATCGCGAGATCGCCAATGTCGGCCCGGCGCTGGTCGCGCTCAATTTCGCGCCGGAGCGGGTTGCGAAGATTCTCGCCAAGGAAGGCGCGGCGCTGAAGGAGGATCCCGATATGGCGCGCCACATCGCGTGACTGTCGGCTCAGGCGATATGCCGTTGGCCCGCGAGGATGACAGGAGGCTTTGCGTCGCCGACCGGCGGCCCGCCTGCCGCCGCCCAGTTTCGGTCCGCCGTCCAGACATGCGCTTGCCAACGACGACGGGCGCGGCGAAATTTGCGCCAGCTGGAGAAACAATATGAGCATTGATCGATCCGACGACGATGCGCCCGCGCGGCTGACGCCGGCGCGCGCGAACGGCCTGAGACAAAGCTGACATGACGAACCATCCGACGCCCTCATCGCGCAAACCGCTGGAAGGCCTGCTCGTGGTCTCGCTCGAGCAGGCGGTGGCGGCGCCCTATTGCTCGTCGCGGCTGGCGGACGCCGGCGCGCGCGTCATCAAGATCGAGCGCGCCGAAGGCGATTTCGCGCGCGGCTACGATACGGCCGCCAAGGGTTCGTCGAGCTATTTCGTCTGGCTGAACCGCGGCAAGGAAAGCCTCGTCGCCGACATCAAGAATCCCGCCGACGCGAGATTGCTGCACGCCATTCTCGCCAAGGCCGACGTGTTCATCCAGAACCTCGCGCCGGGCGCGGCGGAGCGCGCGGGCCTCGGCTCGGCCGCGTTGCGCGAAAACAACCCGCGGCTGATCACCGTCGACATTTCGGGCTATGGTCCGGGCAATTCCTACACGGACATGAAGGCCTACGACCTGCTGGTGCAGGCAGAGAGCGGGCTTGCCGGCGTGACCGGCCATCCCGCGGGCCCCGGGCGCGTCGGCGTCTCGGTCTGCGACATCGCCTGCGGCATGGCCGCGCACGCCGCGATCCTCGAGGCGTTGATCGCGCGCTCGATCACGGGCAGGGGCTCTGCGATCGAGACCAGCCTGTTCGCCGGCATGGCCGACTGGATGAACGTGCCGCTGCTCTATTTCGAAGGCACGGGCGTGGAGCCGAAGCGGATGGGGCTCGCCCATCCCTCGATCTGCCCCTACGGCGCGTTCGAATTGAAGGACGGCAGCCTCGTCCTGATCTCGATCCAGAACGAGAGGGAATGGGCGAATTTCTGCCGCGTCGTGATGGGCGACGCCGACCTGCCGAACAAGGCGGGCTACGAGACCAACAACATCCGCGTCGCTAATCGCGACACGGTCGACGCCCATGTCGGGTCGGTCTTTGCGGCGATGGGCCGCGAAGAAGCCGAGAATCGGTTGCGCGCGGCGGGCACGGCCTACGGCTTCGTGAACACGCTCGCCGAACTCGCCCATCATCCGGCGCTGCGCCGTGTCGCGGTCGAAACGCCGAATGGCGCCGTTTCGATCGTCGCGCCGCCGACGACGCGCGACGGGGCCATGCCGGAACTCGGTCCGATCCCGCAGATCGGCGAACATACGAAAAGAATTCGCGCTGAATTCTCGAAGCCGTGATGCGCGTCGGCCGGCGCGAGGGAGAGGACGCCATGAGACTGCAGCACAAGGTCGCAATCGTGACAGGCGCCGGCGGCGGCTTCGGCGAAGGAATCGCCAAACTCTTCGCCGCGGAAGGCGCGCAAGTGGCGGTCGTCGATATCCGCGAGGCGGAGGCGCAACGCGTGGCGAAAGAGATCGGCGCCGCGGCGCTCGCGATCAAGGCGGATGTCGGCGACGCTGGCGATGTGCAGCGCGTCGTCGACGAGACGAAGGCGAAATTCGGCGCGCCGCATATTCTCGTCAACAATGCGGGCGTAACGCACAAGAACCGACCGATCATGGAGGTGGACGAGGCGACCTTCGACCACATCTTCCGCGTGAATGTGAAGTCGATCTTCCAATTTCGTTCGGTCGGCCGCGCCCGTCATGCGCGACAATGGCGGCGGCGTGATCCTCAACGTCGGCTCGACCGCCGGCATCCGTCCGCGTCCCGGCCTGACCTGGTACAATGCGACCAAGGGCGCGGTGAACCTCGCCTCCAAGTCGCTCGCCGTCGAACTCGCGCCGTGGAAGATCCGCGTCAACGCGATCTGCCCGGTGATCGGCGAAACCGGCCTGCTCGAAGCCTTCATGGGCATGCCCGACACGCCGGAAAACCGCGCGAAATTTCTCGCGACCATTCCGCTCGGCCGCATGTCGCGCCCCTCGGACATCGCCAATGCCGCGCTGTATCTGGCGTCCGACGAGGCCGAGTTCATCACCGGCGTCGAGTTGCCGGTCGACGGCGGCCGCACGGTCTGACCGGAAGGAGAAGGGCCATGGTTGCGGCGGGCGCACGAAAGTTCGCACGAAAAACCCGCCGCTGGCCGAGGCGCCGACGACGGTTGCGAGCAGGTTCGGCAAGGACGGCCCGAGCGTATCGAGCGGCCAGGACAACGTGACCAGCGCGCGGCGGTAGCCCGCGTCTTCCTTTGACTCCACACGCGCGGACGGCAAAGACGGCGCGTCCGTTTCGCCGAGCAGTTCGAGGCCGACGACCCGCGCCGCGACGCGCGCCTTGAGTTCGGGCGTCACGCCGGGCACGGCGACGAACGCGCCGCTCGACTGCTCGCCCGCCATGACGACGCGCCTGACGTCTCCCGGCGTCTCCAGGAGATAGTCGGCTTCGATAAAGACCCCCCGGCATTCAGACTGCTCCGCTCGATCTGCGCTGATCCTGTCGATGCAGATATGGGCTTCAGATGCACAATAGCGAGCCGCACTGGATGACGGCGGACAGTCGCCCGATTGTTGGTGGTCGACCACGGAAAACTCGGCTGGAAGCCGGGCGCAATCTTCGAGCCTCCCCAAGGCAACGATGCCGGCAGAAGGTCAAACATGCTGCCGCGCAAGCGGTCGTCCGCACCCAGCGTCGACCGACATGAACAGGTCGGGCGGCCCGATGAGTCGCATTCCGCCGTTTGCGCTCGGAGGGCTGATTGAGCCGCAATCGGCTCGGGGTATGATAAGCTATGGCGTTATTCCGAAATTCGCATTTGTGGCCGGGCGTGCCGCTGGCGTTCGCATCCGCCGTTCTGTTCGGCGCCTCGACGCCTTTCGCGAAGCTTCTCTTGGGCGAGATCGACCCGCAGCCGCTCGCCGGGCTGATGTATCTCGGCGCCGGCCTCGGCCTCGCCGCCGTTCATGCCGGGCGGGCGGCATTCGGCACGGAGGCGCCCGAGGCGCCATTGCGACGCGCCGACGCCCCGTGGCTCGCGGCTGTCGTCCTGTTCGGCGGCGTCGCGGGACCGCTTTTGCTGATGCTCGGTCTTGCGCGCACGAGCGCATCCTCCGGATCGTTGCTGCTCAATCTCGAGGGGCTCGCGACCATGGCGATCGCATGGATCGTCTTTCGCGAGAATGTCGATCGTCGGCTGCTCGTCGGGGCCGGCGCCATCCTGGCAGGCGCCGTGGTTCTGTCGTGGCGAGGCGAAGGCGTCCGCCTCGACGCGGGCGGACTTCTGATCGCGGCGGCCTGTCTGGCCTGGGGAATCGACAATAATCTCACGCGCAAACTTTCATCCGCAGACCCGGTGCTGATCGCGCTCATCAAGGGCCTCGCCGCTGGCGCCATGAACCTTTCATTCGCACTGTTGCGCGGCGCGGAGCTACCGTCAGTCGCCGCGGTCGTCGCCGCAGGCAGCGTCGGGTTTTTCGGCGTCGGCGTCAGCCTCGTCTTTTTCGTGCTCGCTTTGAGATATCTCGGAAGTGCGCGGACCGGGGCCTATTTTTCGCTCGCTCCGTTCATCGGCGCGCTGGTCGCGTTGGGGCTCCTGCGGGAGCCGATCACCGTTCAACTCGTCGCTGCCGGCGCGCTCATGGGCTTCGGTCTATGGTTGCACCTGTCGGAGCGACACGACCACATGCACGAGCATGCGGCGATCGAGCATGAGCACAGCCACGTCCATGACGCGCATCATCAGCATGCCCACGACGGGCCGACGATCGAGCCGCATTCACATTGGCATCGGCATGAGCCGATGCGACACAGGCATGTCCATTATCCCGATCTGCACCACCGGCACAGCCACGAGTAGTCTCCGCCAGGTCGGAAGTTCTGATGCGAGCGAATGACGCTATGCGCCTGCGCCCGATTGCGGCGCGTCGATGAATAGCAATTCCCGGTTCGACAGGATGCTGCATTTGCGCGAGGATCGATTCGGGTCGGGCGCGCCTGTGCGCGTTGCCGGCGACCTGGGAATTGCACGCCGCCACAGCCTTGCGGACGCCTCAAGGTTGTTGAGGTTCATGGTTTCATTTCGCCCTGTGGGATTGATCATATGATCGCATCGAAACGATTGAGCCGAACGCGATGCAGATGCCGGATTGAGCAGAATCCCGTTTGTAGAACTCTGGAGAACGGAATGCGCCCCACCTTGTTCCTGCCGCTCCTGACGGCGACCAGCTTCGCCCTCGTTACCGCGCCGGCGCTTGCGCATCCTGCGCTCCTTCGTTCCGATCCGGCCGCAGGCGGAACGGCCAAGCCGCCGGCCGTCGTCTCGCTCTGGTTCTCCGAGAAGATCGAGCCCGTCTTCAACAAGCTGGAAATCATCGACGCAAAAGGAGCCCACTTCGAGGATGGCAAGGCGAGCGTCGCAGCCGACGACAGCAAACGCCTCGACGTGCGCGTGAAGCCGCTGCCCGCGGGCCGGTACCGCGTTCACTGGCGCGCCTCGGCCGCCGATACGCACAAGATCGAGGGCTCGTTCGCGTTTCAGGTTCAGCCGTGACGGCGGAATGGGTCGCGCTCGTCATCGCGCGATGGATGAATTTTCTGTCGGTCGCCACCTTGTTCGGCATGGCGCTCTTTCTGTTCTACGCGCCGCGTGAGTCGCGAAAATGCCTGGCGGTCTCGCCTGTTTCCGACCGCCTGTTCGTCGCGGGCGGCGCGCTCGCCTTTATCTCGAGCTTGGCCTGGGCCGGCGCGGCGCTCGTGGATCTGGCGGCAGACGCGGGCGCGTTGCTCGATCGCAGCGCATGGTCGAGCTTTCTGTTCGACACGAGCTTTGGCGTCGTCTGGATGGTTCGCGGCGCGCTTGCGGCAGCGCTGGCGCTATGCGTGGCGCGCGGCGCGCGCGCGCGTGCGGCAATCGTCGTGCTGAGCGCATGCATGCTTCTCAGCCAATCATGGATCGGGCATGTCGCGTCTCTGTCGCCGCCGGTGCGATGGGGGGTGGCGCTCGCACATGGTCTCCATGTTCTGGGCGCCGGCGCATGGCTCGGCGGATTGACCGCACTGATCGTAGTCTTGCCGGCATTTCGCGCATGTGGCGATCAAGAATCCGCAGCAGCTCTCCTGACGCGCTTTTCATCGATCGGGCTCGCCGCGGTGACAGCGATCCTGATCGGCGGCGCGATCAACGTCATCGTACACACGCAGGTGTCCGCGCTGCTGGCCTCGGAATGGGGGCGGATCCTCGGCCTGAAGATCTTGCTCGTGCTGGCGATGCTGGCTCTCGCAAGTCTGAACCGCTTTTTTCTATCGCCTGGCTTTTCCAGGCAGGGAGCTGCGAATTTCAGCGCATTGTTCCGCAGCGTTGTCCTGGAGCAGGCGCTTGGGATCGCCGTGCTGGGCCTTACGGCCGCGCTCGGAATACTGGACCCGGCCAGCTGAGCGCAGGTTGCGACCGCCCCCGGTCCGACCGGGGACGCCCTGCTGTCTATCGGCGCAACGCGAACGTCATTTCACGCTATCGTCAATGCGCGAGCGCTGTGCGCTCTCACTTCGCCTTTTCGATGGCCGTGACGGTCAACTGACCATTGACCGTATCCGCCTTGAAGCGAATCTTGTCCCCTGCCTTTACGGCCTTCAGGACGGCGGGATCGGCGGCACGGAACACCATTGTCATCGGCTCCATGTCGAGATTGGGGATCTTCTCGTGATCGATCGTGACCTTGCCGGCCGATGAATCGACCTTCACGACCTTGCCGGCGACCAAGGACGCGGTCTGCGCGTCCGCCATAATTGAGGAAGCGACAAGGGCGGCAAAGGACAATGTGGCGAGTTTTTTCAAAGTTGATCTCCTTTCGTGGGACAGTTCGAAACGCATCCTGCGTTTCTATTGGTTGTGCTGGTGCGAGCCGCGCGGCTTGACTGCATGGACATCGACCCTGGTCGATTGCGGATCGGCGGCGCCCTTTGCGCGCGGCGCGGCGGCGGCGCGCTCGTCGACGAGATGCGCGACCGTGCCTTCGGGATGCTTGTACCAACCGGGGTCCTTGTAGTCGCCGCTCGCCAGCCCCTCGCGCACCTTCAGGACGGAGAACATGCCGCCCATCTCGACCGGTCCGAACTGCGCATAGCCGGTCATCATCGGCAACGTGTTGTCGGGCAGCGGCATTTCCATCGCGCCCATGTCGCCCATGCCGCGCTCGCCCATTGCCATGTAGCCCGGCGCAATCTTGCCGATCTTCTTCTGCATGCTCTTCAGATCGACGCCGATGTAGGTCTTCACCGAGTGCCCCATCGCATTCATCGTGTGATGCGACTTGTGGCAGTGCATCGCCCAGTCGCCGAGTTCGTCCGCGACGAACTCGATCGCGCGCATTTGTCCGACGGCAATGTCGACAGTGACTTCCGGCCATGCGGCGCCCGGCGGCACGAAGCCGCCGTCCGTTCCGGTCACCGTGAACTCGTGGCCGTGGATATGGATCGGATGGTTGGTCATCGTGAGATTGCCGATGCGCACGCGCACCTTGTCTCCGCGACCGGCGACGAGCGGATCGATGCCGGGGAAGACACGGCTGTTCCACGCCCACATGTTGAATTCGAGCATCGTATTGACCTTGGGCACGTAACTGCCGGGCTCGATGTCGAAGGCGTTCAGCAGGAAACAGAAGTCGCGATCGACGCGCCGCTCCGCGGGATCGCGGGGATGCACGATGAACAGGCCCATCATGCCCATGGCCATCTGCGTCATCTCGTCGGCGTGCGGGTGGTACATGAACGTGCCGGCGCGCCGCAGCTGGAATTCGTAGACGAATGTCTGCCCGGGCTTGATGCCGGGCTGGGTCAGGCCCGAGACGCCGTCCATGCCGTTGGGCAGACGCTGCCCATGCCAGTGGACCGCCGTATGCTCCGGCAATCTGTTCGTCACGAAAATGCGCACCTTGTCGCCTTCGACCGCCTCGATCGTCGGCCCCGGCGACTGGCCGTTGTAGCCCCAGAGGTAGCCCCTCATGCCCGGCGCCAGTTCGCGGACGACGGGTTCGGCGACGAGGTGAAACTCCTTCCAGTCGCCATTCATGCGCCACGGCAGCGTCCAGCCGTTGAGCGTGACGACGGGGTTGTAGTCGGGACCCGTGTGCGGAGCGAGCGGCGGCTGTGTCATTGCATCCTTCGCGCTCGCCGCCTCCGGAATGGCGGCGGCCGCACGGCCGGCGACAAGCGCTGTCGACACGGCCGACGCCGCAGCGACGGGAAGAAATTGTCGTCTGGAGAACATGCTCGCCTCCTCAATCCGCGGCGTTGGCGGCAAGCGCCGCGGGCTTCGCATCCGCGCCTGACCGTCCCGCGCCCAGCATCGCCGCGCGAAACTCCGACTCGGCAATGAAGAAATCGCGTTGTGCGTCGATTGCGGCGACGTTGCTCTGAATGCGCGCGCGCACGTCCTGCAGCAGCACGAACAGGTCAGACAGCATGCCGTTGTAACGCAGCAGCGACTCGTCCTGGATCGTCTTGCGCAGGGGAAGAACGCGGGACGTGTAGAGCCGGGCGACGCCAAGAGCGCCGCTGTAGGCGGCATAGGCCTCGCGGATTTCCGAGCGCGCATTGACGGCCTTCTCGACGAGCCGGTTGACGGCGCGCATGTAGGTTTCTTCCGCTTCTCGCGCGCGCGCTTCGCCGAAGTCGAAAATCGGGATTTCGAAGGCGGCCTCGTAACCGCGCAGTCGAGCGCGCTCGGTTGTCGTCACGCCGGAGGAATCGACCTTCGTCGCCCATGACACGTTTTCCGCTCCCGACAGGCTCAACGCGTTGACGAAGCGCGTCGCCTGCGTGAGGCCGAGCGACTTGGCAGTCCGCTCGAGATCGGTGCGCGCCATGGCAAGATCGATCCGCTTGGCGATCGCCACGCCTTCGAGATCGCGAGACGAAGCGACTGTTCGTGGCAAGCGTGGCAACGCGGCTGGCAGACCAAACCGAATATCGTCGCCCCACAGCCCCATCAACCGCGTCAGGCGTTCCTTCTCGACTTTTTCCTGCGTCCGCGCCCGCGCGACCTGCGCCGATATTTCCGCATAGAAGGCGAATTCGCGCCCCTGATCGAGTTTGGAAAGGGCGCCGGTCTCGCCGAGCTTGCGGGCGAGTTCCGCCGTCGTCTCGACGGTGGCGCGAGCCTTCTCCAGATAGTTCGTCTGCGCCCGCGCGGCGACAGCTTTCCAATATTGCCGGCGAACATCGGCCGCCAGCCGCAACGTGTCAGAGATTGCAGTCTGTTGCGCGAAACGCCATCTGCTTTTGGCGATTTCCTTTCGGGCCGGCAGGGTCGCGAGCGCGAGCAGATCGGCGGCAAGGCGCCGCTCGATATCGAGCATCATGACGCCGCGAACGCTGAGGAGCGACGCGCTCGGATTCGGCGGAAGACTGTCGGCCACGAATTGCGCTTCCGAAATGCCGAGGTCGTTGTAGGCCGCCTGCAGGCCCTTGTTGCGCAACAAGGCCACCTGTACCGCGCGATCGGCCGTCAGGCCCCTGCGAAGCATGGCGCGCGCCTGATCCTCGGCGACGAGATCCTGCTGGTCGGTCGCGACCTTGACCACCTCGAGTTTGGTAGCCGCGCCGACGCCGTCTGCAACCACGGAAATTCCGCCATCCGGCGAGAAAGATGCGCAACCCGTAAGCAAAGTCACGAGCGGCAAGAGCGCCATCGCGTTGCGGATCATGGCCGCGCCTCCTTCGGCTTCGGCATGACGCGACGGTTGATCGTCGCCCAGTCGGCCGGCGCGACGATTCGGAAATCGCGGGCGCCCGCCGTCACGTTCGCCGCCCTGATTGAAGGCACGCGAACACTGGCGTCGGCCGCGCGCGTGTAATGCGGCGGCGCCGGTTGAGCGCACGCCGCCAACAGGAGGCAAGGCGCCCCCGCAAGCAGGAATTTCATGGTTCTGGGCCTGAGTTTCGGGAGATCGGCGGCTATCGACGAACCGGGCATTGCGATGGATTGCCGACGCAACGCCGAGGGCGCGTCCCTGCGGACGAACTAGCCGCGCGGCGGCCTCTCGATCGAATAGGCGAGGCCGAGGTCCATCAGGCGTTCGACCGGAAGCCAGTTGGCATTGGCCTCGGTTGCGGCGGTCAACCGCGTCGCAACCGGCGGAACAGGCGGCTCGCAGCCGACGGGGCCGCAGCACGCGTCGCCGCACGTCCCTCCCGTCGCGTAGCCGACATGACCTGCGACTCCGGTCTCGACATGGCCGGCATCGGCATGGGCGTGATGATGATGGGCCGACGCCGCGTGGACGACAGGCGCGGGCGCCGCCGCAACGCGCGGCGCGACAATCCCGGCAGCGCTCATGGCGAGCGCGGCCAGGGCCGCAACGGCAAATCCGATTCGCCTGAGCAAGGAAAGCACCGACATCCAACCAAACTTTGGCCAAGACCGGGAAACCATACTGTCGAGCAAGAGAGCCTGCAATATGGCGATGCCCGCCGGGACGGCCTTGCGCGCACGCCGCGCCAGTCGCATGCAAAGCGCGTTGCGCCGCCCGACGGTCTACGCGACGGTGAATTGGGCCATCATTCCCATTCCGCCGCGCATCGGCTGAAGCAGGACCTGCTGGCGCGTCGCAATTTTCGACGCGCCAGGCGCGCCAGGCCCGTCGAGCTTGGCGGGCGGCTGATCGAGATTGAATGAGGGACGCCACGCGCCGCTGGCCGGATCGAATTATGAGGGCCGCCGTCGACCGCCCCGGAAACGATTGCCCCGCGCCAATACACGGTTGTCGGTCCTTTCAGCTCGTTGCGGATCGTGACTCGGGTTTCGTCACCGCGTCGCAACAGCAACGTCGGTCCGAGATATTTGGCCCCGTCGATTGTGATAAACTGTGCCAGTCGCAGGCTAATTCCATTCGAGCGGCGCCCCCGCTGCTGAGTTCGACGTCGGCTGATTGAAGCTTCGACGCCGTCTGTCTGAAGGAACCGCGACGCCGCGCTACATCCGATGTTCTCGGTAGACGATGCCGTTCGCCGCCTGGAGCTCGCGGATGTAGCGAACGATGGCAGCCACGTCTTCCTTCGATACCCTCGGCTGCGCAGGCATGTCCCCGAACGGCCAGTGGTGCCGCCGCACGCCGAACTTGGCCGCCAGGAAAAAGGCCTCATCGGCGTGATGCCCAGGATTGTATATGTCGTGCACCAGCGGCGGCCCCTGGTTCGTTCCCGACGCATTGACGCCGTGGCATTGGGCGCAATTGGAGTCGAAGGCCGTCTTGCCCATATTCGCCTGGGCCGAGAGCTGCGGCAGCTTCACGACGACCTGGGCCCCGTCGGCTGTGCGCGGCTTGTTCGATTGCACGACCCACAGTCCGATGCCCCCGGCGAAGAACGCCAGGATGAGATATTTCGGCAAGCCGGCCTTGATGTTCATCTCTGACCTCTCGCCTCGCCAAGCCGCCGTCGGCAGGCGAAGTCAAGCAATGGAACCTGCGCATGTCGGGCGCCATCACGCGCAGACGCTCTCGCTTCGGACCGCCGCGCCATGGCGCCTCGATACTCTCGCATAAGCGCTACGTCCCATCGTCCGCTTCGTCGCCGCAACCTAACGATGTGGCGACCACCGGACTTGATTCCGGTCAAGAGCGCGCGACCGGATTCGACAAGCGCAAGCTCAGCTCGAGAGGTCGCGCTTTTTCTGGAGATATTCCTCGCGCTCGATTTCGCCTCGGGCGTAGCGTTCTTCGAGCACGTCCAGCCCTCTCGAGCGCCCGGCGGGCAGTTGAGGCGGCTGCCCCGGTTGCTGCTGTTGCGATCTCTGGAAGAACCAGACGACGCCGCCCACGATCGCGGCGAGAATGACGAGCCAGATGATCATGCCGACCGGTCCATATCCACCATAGCCCCAGCCTCCCATCATGCCGTAATTCGGTCCATAGCCCCACATCGTCATTACTCCGGTTGATAGCGGCCGTTGTAACGGTTGAACGCGAATTTCTGCACGAGCGCGTCCTTGTCCTTGGTCACGACTTCAGCGGTGATCGTGTCGGCGTCCTTTTCCTTGACATCGCCGAGCTTAAGCCGAGGATTGTCGATCATCATGCCCCAGCCCTGCGCGACGGCCGGCGCGACTAAACCGCCCGCAAGCGCGACGCCGGGCCCTGCAATCATCAGTCGTATCTCGCGCATCATCTTTCTTCCTTGGGCTAGCCTCGGTCGAACACGCGACCAAATTCTGCACGATCCGAACGGAAACCTGTCACAGGAGTGTGCCGCCGCCCCACAAGAGTGTGACAAAGTGTGACAGACAGGCGCGTCGAAACGTTGCGTTGCAATTTTTTCCCGCGCCTGACCGCAATCGGCGGCAGCTTCACATCATGAGCGCAGGCCCGCATGTTCTTGTCGTCGACGACCATCGCGCAATTCGCGACCTGGTATCACGCGCACTGACAAAGGAAGGGTTTCGCGCAAGCGCCGTCGGCGACGAGTTGCGCCGGCGCAGGGATACGATCGAAGCGGCCTGTCATCGCAAGCGCCGCCACGTCGACGGGCGCGCTCAAGAGGGCTGCTGGTCTAGCAACACCGAAGCGGCCTCTGGTTTGAAGGCTCTGTAGTTCTAAACGGTTGCACTGGCCGAGAAGTCAGTTTGTGATCAGGATCGCCGATCCCCTCTCCTATTCTGCTCCTCGAAAGCAGGAAAACCCGTATGGTGTAAACTTGAAGGGTAGATGGCAGTGGCTTTCCGGATCGTTGATTGCAAAGCGAAACGGCACGATATCGAGAAAGGTCGGCGTCGTGCCTCCAGCTGCCAGATATTCGCCGATGTAGAAGGTTGCCTCGTACACGCCGCGTGGCATGACGCCCCCAAGAGCAGCTGCGTTCACCAGGCCATTCGCACCGACGAGCCCATCGGCAACGAACGTGCTTGTCTCGTCGCCGATGCGGTCGACGCGCACACGCAGTCCTTTCGCTGCCACTCCGCGGCCGATGTCGACGGCATGAATCGAGATCCCCGGCATGGATCGCTCACCGCATCTGGCTGGTAAGGCCGGCAAAGCGTTCGGCCAGGGCCATCAAAATGAGCGTCGCCACGATGATGACGCCCGATGCCGCGGCGGTACGTACGTCGAGATTGGTCTCGATCTGCTGCCACAGATGGATTGGCAGCACTTCTGTCCTTTCGTCGGCCAGAAACAGCGACACCGGCACGTTGTCGAACGAGGCCATGAAGGCGAGGAAGCCGCCCGCGCCGATACCGCGCCCGATCAACGGCAGTGTGATGCGCCGGAACGTTTCCGCATGCGTCGCGCCCAAGCTTAGGGAAGCGTCGGCGAGCGCGGGATCGAGCTGGGCGAGCGCGGCGAGCGTCGTTCGAATGACGAAGGGCACGCAGACGATGACATGACCAAGAACCAGCAGCGGCAGATTGGGACGCAAACCGATGCGGTAGATGAAGATCAGCGCCGCAAAACCGAAGGCGAGCGCCGGCAGCAACAGGGGCGACATGAAGAGCCCGTCGAGAAGCCGCGCCTTCCATCCCCTGCTGCGCGACACCGCGACCGCCGCGCCCGTGCCGAGAACGACCGAAAGCGCTGTCGTCCAAATCGCGACGATCAGGCTGTTGAGCGCAGCGGTCTGCATCTGGTCGGCGTCGGCGAGCGCCCGGTACCAACGCAGCGAATAACCGGAAGGCGGAAACTTCAGGGAAGCGGAATCGGTAAAGGATGTGATCAGGATGACAATGCTCGGCGCAATCAGCACGATCGCGGCCAACACTGTCGCAATGCCGAAGGCGATCGTCAGCGAGGCTGCATTCCAGTCACGGACGCGAACGGGATCAGGCATGGCGATGCGCTCGCGCCGCGATTGTGTTGAGAAGCGCGACCGCCGCGAGAACGGCGATCATGAAGATGACCGAGAGGGCGGCGGCGAATGGCCAGTTGTTGGCGCCGACCGCCTGCTGGTAGATGTGCAGCGGCATGTACACGAGACGCGCGCCGCCGATCAGCGACTGCGTAACGAAGGCCGTCACGCAGGCCGCATAGGTCAGGATGCAGCCCGCGACAATTCCCGGCGTCGAGAGGGGCAAGGTCACGCGCCACAGCGTGCGCCAGGCGCCGGCGCCGAGCGCCTGCGACGCATCCGACAAATTGGGGTCGATGCGCGACAGGACGGTGAGGATCGGCAGGACCATCAAAGGCATCTGCACCTGAGCGAGCACAATGACGACGCCGACTTCTGAATAGAGAAGTTTCAATGGCTCCTGCGTGAGGCCGAGCGACTGAACGATCTGATTCAGGACACCGTAACGTCCGAGAATGACGATCCAGGCGAAAGTGCGCACGACCACACTGGTCATGATCGGCAGAACGACGATGAACAGGAGAAGCGACTGGACGCGCGGCGACGAACGCGCCGCGACCCAGGCGATCGGATAGCCGAACACGAGACAGACCGCCGTGGACTTGATTCCGAGCAGCAGCGTATCGATCAGGATCGAGTAGTTGAAGCGATCGGTGAAGAACTTGACGTAGTTCTGCAGCGTGAAACGGCCGAACTCGCTGTCGCCCGACAGCGACAGCGCGAGCAGCACGCAAAGCGGCGCGATGAAGGCGACAAGAAACAATGCCGCCAACGGAACCGCCAGTGCGAGACTGTCGCGCTGCATTGGCGCCTCAGATCTTCACTTCGCGGTTGAACTGCTCGATCAACGCGCTCCGCATCGGACCGATCTTCTCCCAGTTTATGGCGCGCACCTTGGCGAGGTCGGCGTGGGTCTTGGCGATCGACTGCGTGATTGCGCCTTCGAGCGGCACATTGGAGTTGGACGGAATGATGTCGAACGGCGGTTTCTGCATCGCAGCCTGTACAGCCGGATCCAGATTCGTGTCGATATAGGCAGCGGCAAGGTCGGGCGCTTCAGCGTTCGCGACGATATGCATGCTCGTGTGCCAGCCGACCGGACCCGTGTCGGGAATGGAGAGTTCGACCGGCACGTCCTTCGCCTTCAGCGTCTGCACAAAATTGAAATTGTAGGGCGCGATATCGATTTGTTCCTGCTGCCAGAGCGTAGCGAAAGCGCCGAGATTGGCGCCGATCGCGCCGACATTCGGCAAGAGCTCGCGCAGCGCCTTGAAGCCCGCGTCGAAATTGTCGTCGGCGCCGCCACGCAGGCGGTTGATCTCGGCGAGAAAGGCGATGCCGAGCTGGCTGTTGAGCGCGGTGAGGCCGACGCGGCCCTTGTATTGCGGGTCCCAGAGCGCATCCCAGCTTTTCGGCGGGTTCTTGATCTTCTTCGGATTGTAGCCGATGCCGATCACCTGCACGGACACGCGTGGCCCCCACTTGTCCTGAAACTCGGGCAGGAGGCTCGCGTAGTTCGGCGACTTGGCGACGGGATATTCGACGATGAGGCCCTGCTTGACCGCATCGATCACCTGGGGCGAGTCGAAGAAGGCGACATCGAATGGCGGCTTGCCGCCCTTTGCTGCGGACAGCCGCGAGATCTGATCGGTTCCGAGAATGATCGACTGGGTCGCCTTGGCGCCGGTGCGCTTCACGAAGGCCGGAAGCAGAACCTGGCGATGCGCCTCGTTCCATGTGCCGGGAAAAGTCGCGGCGACGAGCGTCTGCGCCTGCGCCCGGGCGAAGCCGGGCATCAGTGCGCCGGCGCCGGCGAGGCCCACGCTCTTGAGCAATGTGCGGCGGTCAGGCGTGCTGAACATGGGCGCTCTCCTCAGATTTCATTCGATGGCGAATATGTTGCAGGCCGCCGGCGAGACCGGCGCGACATGGACGATCGAATCGGCTTCGCGCAGGCCAGACGCGCCAGATCTCGCGACAACGGCCTTCAACGCTGCGCCGTCTTCTGTCTCGATATCGTAGGCGACCTGCGGACCGAGCGGCATGACCGTCTTAATGCGGCCGGGGCGCGCGCCTTCGACGGCGTTGTCGCTGAGGACCAAGCCCTCCGGCCGGACGGCGACGACGACTTTTGCGCCGGGCATGAGGCCCTTCGAATCGGCTGCGCGCAAAGCGGTTCCATCGTCGAGGCGCACGAGCGCCCCATTGGAATCCTGCGCCAGCAGTTCGCCGCGCAACAGATTGGTCGAACCGACGAATTGATTGACGAAGAGCGTCGCGGGCCGGTCGTAGATCTCGGTCGGGCTTGCGACCTGTTCGAGGCGTCCGCGGCTCATGACCGCAATCCGGTCGGCCATTGCAAGGGCCTCTTCCTGATCGTGCGTCACCATTATCGTGGTGATGCCGTATTCGTGCTGCAGCCGCTTGACCTCGACCTGCATGTCGAAGCGCAAATTCTTGTCGAGCGCCGCGAAGGGCTCGTCGAGAAGCAAGACCTTGGGATCGGTCGCAAGACAGCGCGCAAGCGCTACGCGCTGCTGCTGGCCGCCAGACAATTGCTTCGGGAAACGGTCGGCGAATTGCGCCATGTGGACGCGCCGCAGCATTTCCTCGACCCGCGGACCAATGTCGTCGCGTTCCCATTTCTGCGCGCGCAGACCATAGGCGACGTTGTCGCGGACAGTCATATGCGGAAAGAGCGCGTAATTCTGGAAAACGATGCCGACGCCGCGTCTGTTGGCGGGCAGATGATCGACGGGGGCGCCATCGAACAGGATGCGCCCCGAGCTTTGCGCAATGAAGCCTGCGATAATGCGCAATAGCGTGGACTTGCCGCAACCGGAGGGGCCGAGCAGAGCAACCAGTCCGCCGCCATCGATCGTCAGGCTCACGTCGTCGACGGCGACATAGTCCGCGAAGCGGTGCGAGACGTGATCGATCTGGACGTCGTGCCCGGCCGCAGCCATTCTCAGCTCCCCCGGTATGTCGTGTAGCTCCACGGCGTGCAGAGCAGCGGCACATGATAATGCGCGTCGCGATCCGAAACGCCGAATTCGAGCGACACACGATCGACGAAGGCCGGCGTATCGACTGCGACGCCCTGCTGACGGAAATATGCGCCAGCGTCGAACTCGAGCCGGTAGACGCCGACCTTCATGGCGCGCGCGCGGAGAAGCGGCTCGTCCGTTCGGCCGTCCGCATTGCTGCGGACTGACTTCAGGCTCAGCCAATCCGCGCCATTCTTGATGAACAGTCCGATCGACATGCCCGCAGCGGGTCGTCCTGCGCCCGTGTCCAGCACATGCGTGCTGAGCCAGCCTTGCGGCGTGAGAATCCGTTCGATCCGTCCGCGCACGATTTCGCCGATCTCGCGCAGGTTCGCCGCCCGGGCTTCATCCAGGTTCACGTCGATCCGCTGCTCGAACGCATGGAGAACCGAGGCGACGCTGTCGTGCAGGCGCAGCGCTATGATGCAGGGGAATCCAAATTTCTCGCGATAGGCTGCGTTCAACGCGTCCAGCGTGGCGAGTTGCGCAGGATCGAGCGATGTCAGGCCGAGCCTGCCCTGCTCGCTCGTCGAATCCGACGTCATCGCGCCAGCCTTGGCCTCGGCGCCGGCAAGCTCGGGATGTAAGCGGAAGAGGCCATCGAGACTGTCGACGGGCAAGGCGCCGATCTCGGCGAGGATTGCCGCGTGCAGCGCTTCGAACGAGGCGAAGGGCCGCTTTCGCGCGCAGTTTTGGCCGATCCACGGCGAGTTTTCGACGATAGCGCCCAGCAGCTTCGCGGCGGCCCCGGCAGGCAGCGCGTTGAGTTCGGTGAGCGTAACGGTGGGAGGCGATGTCATTTGACCTGCGTCGCTGGCCGGATCGCGTTGAGATTGAGGCGCGCCGGCGTTGCCGTCCATAAGATAATAAGCAATTGTGTATTCTAGAAATTAGAATGGTCCGTCATGTCCGACCGACTCATGCCCACTGCCCTGCACTACATCGATCATGTCGCGCGCTGCGGTTCGATCCAGTCGGCGGCGAAGGAACTCAATATCGCCGCCTCCGCGATCGACAGGCAGATCCTGCTGCTCGAGGCGCGGCTCGGCGTCGCTCTCTTCGAACGCATGAGCCGTGGCATGCGCCCGACGGTCGCCGGCGATCTGGTCGTCACACTCGCCCGCCGATGGCGTGGCGAGGAACGACGGCTGCGCGCGGAAATACGTTATCTCGAGGGCGTGAATATCGGCCATGTGCGCGTCGTCGCCATGGACAGCCAAGCGAATGGACTGCTGCCTACTTTCTTACGAAAGCTGCGCGAAGAACACCCACGGATCACGGTCGAAATCGAAATCCTGAACACCGACGAGGCGCTCGCGGCTCTGCTCAATGGCGATGCGGATGTCGGGCTCATTTTCAATTTGCCGCCCCATCGGGAGATCCGAACCATCTGGAGCGCAGAACTGCCGCTCGGCTGCATCGTGGCGCGGAATCATCCTTTCGCCCGCGAGAGCGCGATCAGCCTGCAGAAGGCGGCGTCCGAGCCCATCGTCCTGCAGGGTCGATCGCTAATGATCCGCCGCTATCTCGAAGCAAAGCATCCATGGCTGTTTCAGCAGGGCAATCCGCCGATCGCCACCAATTCGCTGCAGCTGGTCAAGCAACTGGTTCAGCAGGGCAGCCATGTGGCTCTCACCTCGGAACTGGACGCTGCGCCCGAGATCGCCAGTGGCGAACTCATCTTTGTGCCGGTTCGTGACAAGGCCGCCGAGGCGCAGAGCATCAGCGTCGCCACGAGCGCACGCCTGCCTTTGCCACGCATCGGGCAGATCGTGGCTCAGGGATTGGCCTCGGAAGCGGATGCGGCGCTGAGCGGCGCCCGAGCGCGCGCCCGCCTGTAGGCCTCCACGGCGCGGTGAAGACGCGAAGAATGTCGGCTTGCGGTGTGATCATACAGGACGCCTATCGACGTACTGCCGACCGCCGTTCGCAACGCGGGGAATGTCTCAGAACGGTCGAACATGCCCGTTGGCCTTCAGACCGGAACCTGCCGCTCGGGCTATCGCGCTGACGATCGCGAATTCTCCGGGACGCTTCTGTCGGCGCTTGACGGCTTGAACCGGAACTCCTGCTCGTCCTTCATGGATTTCGAACGCCATCGTCAAGAGGGCGCGCTCTCAGAATGTTCGCCAATCTTGCGCAGGGCGCGGTGAACCCACACATCGCGGATTGTGCGCGAACCCTTTGAACGACCACGACCCGACCATGGCGCCATCGCGCCGCTTTATCCTGCCGTCTTAGTCAGGCGCGCCTCACACCGGCCTGCGCCGCTGATGTGCCTCCAACGCAATTTCAATGCTTGCCGAAAGCCGATGTCGCGCCGAGCGTTCGCAATAGAGGCGCCATTCGCACGCGGCCGCCACCGCGATCTAGGCTTCGTGGCGGCTGCAACTGGAGCGCTCCGCGCGCGACATATTCAGATAGACGGCGCCTCGGGTCGCGCTCATCGATCCACCGCGGCGCGTCGCCGAAGGGGCGCAAGCCGAGTTTCCAGTTTCTGCTTACCCAGCGCTTACCGGCGCTACGAAGTCGAGCTCGAGGAACTGAATACTGCACACAATTGTTTGATTTTGTTGGAGCGGGCGATGGGAATCGAACCCACGACATACAGCTTGGGAAGCTGTCGTTCTACCACTGAACTACGCCCGCGCGCGGCGATCGAATGCGGATTCGGGCGCGAGCGCGGGCGGACAATAGCCCGTCCCGCGCGGGCGCCGCAATGGTTTCGCGCGCCCGCTTTCCTCGCCCACGCGCCACGCCTATTGTGCCGGCCCGCCGCGCCCCGCCCGAGCCAGACCGAAAGACATGATGAAACGCTTCGCCCTCGCCCTTGCCGGCCCTCTGGCCTGCCTGCTCGCCCTTGCCGCTGCTGCGCCGGCACGGGCGCAGGCGCAGGAAAAGCCCGATCTCGCGGTCGAGGCGCGCAATCTGTCGACGCCCGACATCTGCGCGGAAAAGGACAATGTCCAGATCGACTTCGTCTCGCCGTCCGTGCGCAGCTTTCGCGTGCAGGCGATCCATCCGGTCTATATCGGCTCGATCGGCGTCGACCGCTATGCGCCGGATTTTTCGAGCTGCTCCTTCGCCACCCATAAATATTTCGGCGAGGACGGCGAGCGCGTCACGCTCTACGAGACGCCCTCGATGCAGCTCGTCGCCTACAGGCTGCCGAAATTCTGGCGAAAGGCCGATACGCCGATCCGCGTCGGCGGCAAGACGTTCGAGGGCTTTCACGCCGCGCAATTGTGGCTGCGCCATCGCGAGCGCGCCGAAGAGGTGATCGTCTTCTATCCGCCCGACGGCTACTGGCGTATTCGCCCGCTGCCCTTCGCCGACATGCGCTGGACGGCCTATGGCTCGTCCTTCCTGATCGGCCCGGTCGAGATCAAGGAGCGTCCGATCGTCGACCTCAAGGCGATCGCCTTCGATCCGGCGACGAAGACCTTCACGCTCGACTTCCGGCGCGGCGGTTCGGCGCGCATGAAGCTCGAGGCGATCGACCAGGATCATATTTCGCTTGATGTCTCTTTCGACGGACCGATGCCCGACAATCTCCCCTTCGCCACGCTGCGCTCGATGTTCGCCACCGAGACCAATTCGGACGTGGCGCGCGCGGCCTGGCTGCCCAAGGGCGCGGAGGCCTGGAGCGAAAGCCCGATCATGGACTTCAGGAAGGGCGAGGTCACCGAATTCTGGGCCGGCCGGCGCCTGCCGTCGCGCCATAACACCAGCGCGCCGGATATGAATTTCAGCCTGTTCTCGCCGAAGGCCGCGCGCTGAATGAGCGAGGCTGAGGCTGCGCCGGACAGGCCCGGCGGGCGGATCGCCCTCCTCGACATGGCGCGCGGCGCGGCGCTCGTCGCCATGTTCGCCTACCATCTCGTCTGGGACCTTGCGCATTTCGACTATATCGACGCGCGTACGCCCTTCCTGCCGGAGATGCGGCTGTTCAGCCATGTCATCGCCAGTTCGTTCCTGTTCATCGCGGGGCTGAGCCTGGCGCTGGCGCGGCGGTCGCCATTCGATTGGCGCGCCTATTGGCGGCGAATCGCGATCATCGCGGCAGCCGCGGCGCTGGTGACGGCGGCAAGCTGGTTTCTTTTTCCGAACGCTCTGATTTTCTTCGGTATTCTACATTGCATCGCCGCCGCGAGCATCATTGCGCTGCCCTTTCTGTTCCTGCCGTGGCAGGCGGCTTTCGCGGCCGGCGCGGTTGCCGCGGCGCTCCCGCAATTCGTGGGTCTGCGCGCCTTCGACACGCCGGCGCTGATCTGGACCGGGCTCGGCCTCGCCCTGCCGACATCGAATGATTTCCGCCCCCTGCTGCCCTGGACGGGCGCGCTGCTGTTCGGTCTTGCGGCGGGCCTCGCGCTGAAAGAGCGCAGCGGATTCAATGCGCTACGCCGTTTTTCGGGGTCGAGCGCGCCCGCGCGGCTGCTCGCTTTCGGCGGCCGGCATTCGCTCGCCATCTACCTCGTCCACCAGCCGGTCTTCTTCGCGTTGCTGAGCGCGTCGGTCTGGGCGTTCGGCCCACCAGCGCCGTCGGACGAGCGGCCATTCCGGGCGGTCTGCGAGCGGCAATGCACGACGACGGGCATGGGCGCCGAACAATGCCGGCGCGGCTGCGCCTGCACCGCGAAAACGTTCAAGCGGCTCAACCTGTGGAACAAGCTGCGCGCCAACAGCCTCGACGAAGCTGAAAGAACTATACTTTCGCGCGTTGCGCGGGATTGCGGCCGTTTCTGAGGCAGCCGAAGCGGCCTCCGTTGTTCGGGGGAAAACGCGAAATCGGCGCCCCAAGGGCAAAAAACGGTTGTTTCGACGTCCAAATGGGCGTCAGCTACAGCTAGCGTTTCCATATGCGCCTCGGCGGGCGCGGAAATGCGCCGGGCGTAAGCCCAATTCACGAAAGGTCGTCCGAATCAGCTGGCTCGATCGGCTGACGGGGCGGCCCGACAAGAGGGTGAATCCGTGAACGACATCAAAAAGAAATCGACGCGTGGATTCGCGTCGATGGATCCCGAAAAGCAACGCGCGATCGCGCGCAAGGGCGGCGAAAGCGTGCCCAGCGAGAAGCGCAGCTTCTCCAGAAACCCCGATCTGGCCGCTGCGGCCGGGCGCAAGGGGGGGACGCAGGTCGACCCCAACAAGCGCAGCTTCGCCCGCAATCCGCAGCTTGCTTCGGAAGCGGGCCGCAAGGGCGGCCACGCCTCGCATCGGGCCGGCCGGCGCGACGCGGCCGAATAGGCCGCCCGAGACCTAGTCCTGCAATCGGCCGGCCGGCCGGGAGAGGGCCGCGCCCAAGATGAGCAGGCACGGGCCTGCGGGCGCAGCCCGCTCGACCGCAGGCCCGATTGTCGCGAGCGTCGCCACGATCCTGCGTTCGTCGGGCCAGGTCGCGCGATCGACCAGGATCGCCGGGGTCGTCGGATCGAGCCCGGCCGCCTGCAACTTGTCCACGAGAGCGGACAGGGTGCGGACGCCCATGTAAACCACCGTGGTCGCCCCGGGGTCGGCGAGCGCGCGCCAGTCGAGATCCTCGGGCAGCGCGCCGTCGCGGCCATGCGCGGTGACGTACTGGACGCGGCGCGCCAGATCGCGCTCGGTCAGCGAGGCGCGCAGGGAGGCTGCGGCGCCCGAGGCGGCCGTGACGCCGGGAATGACCTCGACATCGAGGCCCGCCGCCTGAAGGGCTTCGATTTCCTCGGTCGCGCGGCCGAAAATCATGGGATCGCCGCCCTTGAGGCGCACCACTGTCTTGCCGGCCGCCGCCAGCTCGACCAGTTTCGCTGAAATCCCCGGCTGGCCCGGCGAGGGGCGGTAGCCGCGCTTGCCGACATCGAGCTTTTCGGCCTCGCGGCGCGCAAAATCGAGCACGCCCGGCGAGACGAGGTCGTCATAGAGCACGACATCGGCCGATTGCAGCGCGCGCACCGCCTTCAGCGTCAGCAATTCGGGATCGCCGGGTCCGGCCCCGACCAGAACCACCTTGCCGCGGCGCGCGGCGGCGACAGCCTCGTCGGAAACGACCGCGAGCAACGCCTGAAGGTCGGCGATCGTCGGCGCGACGCCAGGCCGCGCGAAGGCAAGTTCGGCGAATTCCTCCCAGAAGCGGCGGCGCGCCCGAAACGGCAGATCGAGGGCGGCGATATCGGCCCGCCATTCGCGCGCCACGCCCGCCCAGGCGGCGAAGCCCTCGGGCGCAAGGGTCTCGATGCGCGCGCGCAAGGCCTGGCCGAAGACGGGCGCCGCGCCGTCGGTCGAAATGCCGACGACCAGCGGCGAGCGATTGACCATGGAGCCGAACTGGAAATCGCAGAAGGCCGGGCGGTCGATCACATTGGCGATCGCGCCGGCGGCGCGCGCATCGGCGCGGAACGCCTGCGCGGCATGGTCCGACTCGGCCTCTGCGACGGCGATCAGCGCGCCGGCGAGATCGGCCGCCGTCCAGGCTCGCCGATGCAGTCGGACGCCCGCCAAGCCTGCCGCGAGACGCTCGAGTCGCTCGCAGGGCTCGGCGGCGTAGACATCGACGGGCGCGCCAGCCGAGGCCAGCAGTTCCGTCTTCCACGCAGCGCCATCGCCGCCGCCGGCGACGACGCAGCGGCGGCCGGACAGTTTGAAGAAGACAGGCAACGTCGCCAGCGGCGCACCGGCCGCCACGGATCGCGTTTCGCTCTCGTTCTTGTCCCCGGTCATGGCCTAGGGATATGTGCCGCGCGGCCGAAAATGTCACGAGCGAAAGCGGCGCGCGCAGGGCGCAAGAAACGAAAAACCCCGCCCTGGCGGGCGGGGTTCGCAACGGCAGGCTTGCTGCCCGATTATTTCTTCGTACCGTCGGCCTTGAACTGGGAAATGAACGCCCAGAGATTGTCGCGATCGCTTTCATTCGGCAGGCCGGCGAAAACCATCTTGGTGCCGGGGATCTTCTTCTTGGGATCGGTGATGTATTCCTTGAAGACCGCCTCGTTCCAGGTGATGCCCGAATTCTTGTTGGCGTCGGAATAGTTGAAGCCCGCGGCCGAGGCGGAGTGACGACCGTCGAGGCCGTTCAGCTCGGGGCCGACCATGTTCTTGGCGCCCTCGCCGATGCGGTGACACACCTTGCACTTGTTGAACACCTTCTCGCCAGCGGCCGCGTCGCCCGCGGCCATGGCGGAGCCGGCGGAAACCGCCGACAGCAATCCGAAGGCAACAGTCAGAACAGCAAACTTCTTCATCCCTCGTCCTTTCCCCGAATGCGCCCGGCGGCGCGCCTCTCGCGAAGCCGCCGCCCGGGGACCGAGTTTCGTTCAAGTCCCGCGGCTGTATATGCTGGCGGAGCCCACAAGTTCAATGGAGACAATCCCCCAGTGCGCTTTTCAGAGGGCAGACTTTCGGTGAACGACATGCGCCGCAACGCCCCCAAACGCAGTGATTTCGGCGCTTTGCGGCCCGCGCGGCCGAATGCCGCATCCGGCGCGAGCGAGACCGTGCGGTGCCGCGCCGACGCGCCATGACGCTCTTGATCTTCGATTGCGATGGCGTGCTCGTCGATTCCGAACCAATCGCCAATGACATTCTCAGCGAGACCTTGACTGCGCTCGGCCGCCCGATGACCGCGGAGGAATGCATGCGCACGCAGGTCGGCAGGAGCCTGGCCGACATATTGCGCGAGACGTCGGCGCTCGTCGGCCGCGCATTGCCCGACGGTATCGGCGCGGCGATGAACGAGCGGCTGTTTGCGCGGTTCCGCCAGGAGCTGCGCGCGATCGACGGCGTGGCGGCGACGCTCGAGGCGCTGCCGCAGCCGCGGTGTCTCGCATCGTCCTCCCGGCCGGAACGGATCGATCTGGCGCTGTCCGTCACCGGCCTCGCTTCGTATTTCGAACGCCGTTTCAGCGCGACGCAGGTCGCGCGCGGCAAGCCGGCGCCGGATCTGTTTCTGCTGGCGGCGCGTGAAATGGGTGTTGCGGCCGCGCGCGCGATCGTGATCGAGGATTCGGTCGCCGGCGTCGAGGCCGCGCGGACGGCGGGCATGCGCGCCATCGGTTTCGTCGGCGGCGGACACGCCGGGCCGGACCTCGGGCAGCGCCTCGCAACGGCCGGCGCCGTCCGCGTCATAGCTCATATGCGCGACCTGCCCGCCGCGATCGCCGAATTGCAATATGACGGTCGCCGAAGCCATCATCGGGCGACCTCGACCACGTGAAGCGAGCGCCCGATCCATGCCGCGCATTCCCCTGATCGCCGACAATGCCGACCCCCGCATATCAGCCGTCTACGACGCCTTGCGATCGGGCGGACACACGGGCTTTCCCAATCTCTACCGGCTGCTCGGCCACGCGCCGGCCATGCTGAACGCGTGGACGGGCCTCGCCTGGCCGCTCCGCAACGCGGCGACAACGCCGCGTGGCTTACGCGAATTGATGATCCTGCGCGGCGCGCAGATCATGGGCGCGGATTACGAGTGGACGCATCACGTGCCGATGGCGTTGGCGGCCGGTATGACGCAGGCGAAGATCGATGCGCTGGCGGACTGGCGTAAGGGCGAAGTCTATACGGACATCGAACGCGTCGTGCTGCGGCTCGCCGAAGAAATCACCATCGGCCCCGGCGCGTCGGCCGAATCGATCGCGCAGGCGCGGAACTACTTCAATGAGAGCGAAATCGTCGAACTCGTGCTGACCTCGTCCTTCTACGCCTGCGTCGGACGCATCCTGCATTCCCTGGATGTGCCCATGGAGGCGTGATCAAGTGGAGGCGTGATCAGATCGTCAGCAGCTTGCCGCGCAGCAGACGCTCGCCGAGCAGGCCGAGCAGCAGGAAGATGCTGGCGACGCCAATGAGATAGAGGCGATCGACCTCGATCAGCGTATTGTCCGTGTAATAGGCCGATCGCAGCCAGTTCACGACCTGATAGAGCGGATTCCACGCGAGCCAGCCCTTGATCCGGTCGGGCGCGTAGACGAGCGGGATGTACGCGCCGGAGGCGGTGAGCAGGCCAACCATGATGAGGATGTAGGCGACCTGATAGAACTGGCCGATCAACGTGCCGAAGACGACGTTGAACACGCCAATCCCAATGCCGAGATAGATGGCGATCGCGATCGCCTGCGCCGCCACGACAGGATCGTTCGGCATGAAATCGACGCCGTAGAGCGTGACGCCGACGAAGAAGATCGAGGTGACGATCAGCGCGATCAGGATTTCCAGCAAGGCGCGCGCGACGATGAGGTTCATCGGGGTGATCTCGGGCAGGCCAAGCATCGCCCGATTCTGGTACATGAGAATGTTCATCATGCGGCCGGGATAGAAGCAGAGGATGTAGGGCAGAAGACCCGTGCCGTAGAAGACCGCCGCGCTGTCGCCGACCGGAGCGATGGCGGCTATCACCATCCGGATGACCAGCAGCATCAGGAGATGGGCGAGCGGCCAGCCGATCGCAATGAGAAAGCCGAGATAGCCGCCGGCAAAGCGCGTCCGCATGTCCTGCAGCATGACCGCATAGACGACGCGCCAGAAACCCGCGAGCTTCGCGCGGAATTCAGCCGCCGGCCCGCGCACGCGCGCCTGATGGGCGATCATCGTCATGAGGCGGCACTATAGGGAAAGGCGACGCGACGCGCGAGCAGGCTCATTGCGCCGCCTCGCGCAGCAGCGCCACGATTTCGTCGGCATCCGCGCGCGGGCCCGGCAGCGCGAGCGGCGTGAGCGCGACATGCGGCGTGACGGCGCCGATATTCGGCTCGGCGCCCGCGACAGCCTGCTCGATCGCGCGGCTCAGATTTTCCGGCGTCGGATCGTCGAGCGCGACGATGGACGGACAGCGCGCGCGCAGATCCTTGCCGGGGAAGGAATTGGCGATGACGGTGAGACCCGCCTGCGCCATTTCGAGCGGCGGATAGGAGGGATGCGGCGAGAACATGAGCGAAACGCCGACAGAGGCGCGGCTCAGGCGATCCGCATAATCGGCGAGCGCAACCTTGCCCTCGATGCGCGCGTTCTGCACGGGATAGACGAGTTCGTCGACGAAACTCTCGCCGAGGAAAGCGATCTCCCACCGGCTCGCGCGGATAGGATCGCGCTGCTGCCAGCGCGTCAGCGCGGCGCAGATCAGTTCGAAACCATTGCGGTGCACTGTCTGGCGACCATAGACGAGAATCGTCCGTTCGCGCGCGCGCGGCGCAAGAAGGCCGGCGATCTCCGCGTTGAGTTCGTAGGGCAGGCAGAAGGCGCGGCGGAACGCATATTTCGCGGTCATCGCCGCATAGAGTTCTTCAGAATTGATCACGGCGATGATGTCGGCGCCGTCGCGATAGGTCGCTTCGGCCAGCGCATATTTCGAACTCCAGCCGTAGAAATTCGGTTCGTCGTCCTGCACGAGATAGAGGAAGGGCCGCGCGCCGCCGAAGAAGCGCGCGCGTTCGCGCTCGACGTCCCGAACGAGCCCCGCCGTCCACCAGGCGGTGGCGACGAAAATGTCGCGATCGCGCAGGTCGAGCCGGCCGACGCCGCGCTCGCTGGCGTCGACGAGGGCGCGCGCCGCCGCGTCATGGCTCGCGACGAAGGGCGTCGGCGCGTAGCCCGGCAGGGCGGCATAGCCTGCCGGCTCGATCTCGGCGTCGGTCACGACGATACGCTTGTCGAAGGCGGGTCCGAGCGCGTCGGCCCAGGTCTCGAACAGGCGCAGGGCGGTCGCAACGCCGCCGAAGGTCTGGAGCGGATTGACCGAAGGCACGAGCAGGTTGAGGCGCGGACGCGGATTGCGCGAGGGATAGGCGGCGATCGGCCGCGTCTCCTTCTGCTGGCGCGCGTAGGGCGCAACTTCCGTATCCACGGCGGCAAGGCAGGGCTGGAACACCTTGAGCCTTCCATCCGCGATGTCCTTTGGGCCTGCGACCTGCAGCACGGTTGCGCCGAGCGGATAGAGATCGCGGCGGACGATCTTCAGCCACTCATAGCCCCGCGCCTCGGCGGCCATCAACACGATGCGCTCGATGGCGTGCGCGAGCGTGCCGTCGACCTGGCCGCTTTCCTCGGGAAAGCCGTCGAAGCGCAGACCGAGATCGAGAAGTCCCCGGATCGCCGCGGAACGCCCCCAGAACATTGAGCCCGAGGGAAATTCGAGCACGCGGTTCTTGTCGATCTCGACGCCCATTTTCCGCATCAGCCCGCGCGCAAGTTCGTAATCGTAGCCCCAGTTCAGGATGCCGCGGATTTCGAAGAGGTGCTGCGGGAGGACGACGCCCATTTTCGGATCGTCGAACAGGGCGAGCGCGGCTTGCGCGATCCCGGGGGAGCCAACGAGATTGTCGAGGAGATAGTCGAGCCAGCGCGCAAGCGGCGCGCCGCCGTGCGGCGACTTCTTGGTGTGGAGATGAAGGAACAGGTCGTAGCGCGCGTAGACGTCGGCGAAACCGACGAATTTGGCGGCTATGTCGCGCCCACGATTGGGCACGAGACGGATCTCAACCGCACCCTTGCTCCAACCTGTCGTCGCCTTCGCGATTTCGTCCTTCTTGGCCTGTGTGTCCGTCGACACGAAGAGATCGACGCCGAGCGGGATATTGGCGAGGCGCGCGAGGATCGCCGGCAGGGTTTCAGGATAGAAGGCGTGCACGATGGCCGCGACCCGGCCGGCCGCCTTCGGCTGCGGCGCGAAGCCAAAGGGGACTTCGAGCGCGAAATCGCAATCGTTGACCGGGCGGCGGGCGGGCACGACGCCGTCCGGCTTGGTCAGGTCGTGAGCATAGTGGTAGCGGACCGCCGCCGCCCGGGCGGCTGCATTGACGGGATTGCGGCTGCGGCCGAGCGGGGGGTCGTGCTCGGCGGCGATCTGGCGCAGGACCGCGCCGACCGTCGCGCGAAGCCCCTGGCTGCGAAAAAGGGTCGGGCCGTCGCGCAAAATGTCGCGGGGCGCCAGAAACACGCCGACCGGCTGGTCGATCAGCTTGGCGGCCTCGCGCATGGCCGCGCCGTAGAGCGCGCCGGCGCCGCGCTCGGTCAGGATGATCCAGCCGTTGCGCAGGTGGCGGCGCACGGCCTGGAGGGTCGTCTCGGTCCTGCCGCCTGCCATCGGGCCCTGCCGCCTTGCTCCTCTTGCCCTCAGGCCGCCATTCGTCCGCCCGATTGCCGCTTTACGGGCGGGCCGGGATTGCGCCGGCGGCCGCCCATTGCATCGCTGCACGCGCCTGGGCTAAGCGAGTTCCATGATCCAAATGGACCGGGTCTTCAAGTTTTATCGGACCTACGGCCAGACCAAGGTCGTGCTCGACCATGTCAGCATCGATTTTCTCGCGGGCTCCAACTACGGGATCCTCGGGGTGAACGGCGCCGGCAAATCGACGATGATGCGCCTGCTGGCGGGCTCCGAACTGCCCAACAGCGGCCGCATACGCCGCAATGTCCGCGTCTCCTGGCCGCTCGGCTTCACCGGCGGCATGAACATGGCGCTGACGGGCCGCGAGAACGTGCAGTTTTTCGCGCGCGTCTACGGGCAGGACGTTCGTCGCACCTTCAATTTCGTCGACGATTTCGCGGAGATCGGCGCCTATATCGACGCGCCGGTCAAGACCTATTCGTCCGGCATGGTGGCGCGGCTGGCCTTCGGCCTGTCGATGGCGATCGATTTCGACTGCTATCTGATCGACGAGGTGATCGCGGTCGGCGACGCGCGGTTCAGCATGCGCTGCAAGGAGGAATTCGGGAAGCGCCGCAGGAATTCCGATATCATCATGATTTCGCATTCCATGGCGACGATCCAGGAGTACTGCAATCGCGGCCTTGTTCTGGCCGGCGGGCGTGCGTACATTTTCCACGAAATCACCGAAGCCATTGAACTCTACAAGAAAATGAATGCCTGAGCGTCTGGCCGAAAACGCGAGCCCTCGCCCTGAGGAGCGCCTGAAAGGCGCGTCTCGAAGGGTGGCCGAAGCGCGAAACACTGGATCATGCTTCGAGATGGCGCTTTCTGCGCCTCCTCAGCATGAGGGATTTGGGTTCGCGCCGAATTTCGAGACAGTCTCCGAAACGCCTTCGCCATATGTGCCGGGCCTGCGCGCATGAGCGTGGACGCCGCCGACAAGAGGCTGCCGGCCATCGCTCCGCTGACCGAGGAGCATGCGCTGGAGCAACGCCAGGCGATTTCGCGCGCCTTGCGGCGGGCCGCGCGGACGGCGCGCGCGCCGGTCAGCGTCATTTCCGGCGGATATCAGGCGCGCGGCGGCGCACGCTGGTTCCGGATCGGCCTCATCGCCAGTTTCGTGCTGATGGTCGCCCTGCCCTTTCTCGCGGAAAGCCTGTACTGGGGGCTGATCGCCAGCAAGCAATATGCGACCGAGTTGCGCTTCGCGGTGCGCAGCTCCGAGTCCGTCCCGCCGCCCCCGGCCGGCCTCGCCGGCCTGCCCGGCGGCGCGCTCGGCGGCGGCGCCTCGCAGGATACGCAGATCGCCGCCAGCTACATTCTCAGCAAGGCCATCGTCGAGACGCTCGAGCAGACAGTCGGACTACGGCGGATGTTCGGACGGTCGGAGGCTGATTATTTCTCGCGCTTCGATCCGTCAGCCCCCCTCGAGGACCTGGAGAAATACTGGCGCAAGCGCGCCCATGTCGAGATCGACGGCGCGTCGGGCATCGTGGCGGTCGTCGTGCGCGCCTTTACGCCGCAGGATTCGATCCGGATTGCAGGCAAGGTGCTCGACCTTAGCGAGCAACTCGTCAACGACCTGTCGACGCGCAGCCGGCGCGACAGGCTGGAGCTCGCCAAACGCGAACTCGACCGCGCGGAAGAAGAGCTGCGCCAGCGCACCGCCGCCATGCGCGACGTGCGCGAGGCGCAGGGCGTGCTCGACGCGCGGGCGTCAGCCGACGCGCTCAACAAGGTGATCGAAAAGCTTCGGCTCGGCCTGTCGCAGGCGCAGCAGGACCTCGCCGCGCTCGGCGAGACCGGCGCCAATTCGCCGACGGCGCGCGTGCTGCGCGCGCGGATCGCCACGATCCAGTCGCAGATCGACGATTATTCGCAGCAGATCGCGAGCGCCAAGGCGACCAGCGCGGGGCCGAGCCTGGCGCAGCGCGAGGATCCGCTGTCACGCGCGCAGGTCGAACTCGACATCGCCCGCCAGCAATATGCCGAAGCCTCCGCCGCGTTCCAGCGCGCGCGGGCCGACCTCGAGACGCAGCACACCTATCTCATGTCGATCCTCAAGCCGACGCTGGCGGAGACGGCGACCTATCCGCGCCGCTGGTGGGAATGGAGCATCGTGGTCGCGCCGCTCGCGCTCGGCTGGGGTTTGCTGGTCGCGCTTGCTTTCCTGGTGCGCGACAATATGGCTAAGTAGCGCCGCGCTTCGAGGATCGGGCCTTCATGTTCTTCAACGTCGACAGCGACAGAGGCGCTGTCATCAGCGGCTGGTTCGCCGCCGACAATCCGGCCGTATCGGCGCGCCTCGCAATCCGTGCGCCCGGTCGCGACGAGGTGATCGTCAAAGCCGACATCCAGCGCGACGACGTGCGCGACCTCGGCATTCACGGAACCGGCCGGGTCGGCTTTCGCATCGACAAGTCGATCGTGCCCGATCTCGACGAACTGGTGGACGTCGAGATCGTGGAGGCGGACTCGCGCCTGCCGATCTACCGCCGCCTGCAACCGGGGCGGCATCTGGAAAAGAAGCTGATCCTGTTCGACGCGGCGCTCATGCCGCAACGGCGCGTCCTCGACCAGATCCGCGACAATTTCGCGCTGACCTATTTCTCCTGCGAACGCTATTCGCTCGAAACAACGCTGGTTCTGATCGGCAATCATCACCCGACGTCGCTGGTCGTGACGGGGCGGCCGAACGTCAACCGCTATGCGAGCCATCTCGACAATGCTGGCTTCATCAAGACCGCGCTCCTGCGCGAGCCGTACGAGGAGCTTGCCGAACGTCTGCTGTTCCTCAATCTTCTTTCGCGCTCTCCGTCGGCGCATATGGCGTCTAGCTATCTGAGCGGCGTTGCGCCCCTGCTCGATTTTGCGCGCGATTTGCCGGTGACCGATCGCACCGGGATGGTGGCGCATTTCCGCCAGCTCGACGCGGAGCAGAAGCGCGCGATCGCAAGCCCGATGGTGCGGATGCTCGGCTGCGACGTCGGCGACGAGCCGGAGCGGCGGCATGTCTCGATCGCGCTCGACAATCTCGCGGGGATGGACGTCGTCGGCTGTCGCGACCACTACGACGCCTTCCGTAACCTGATGTGGCGAACGCTCGGCGCGGATGTGCTGGGCGCGGAGACACCGACGGCCTTTTCATCCGTCGCCGCGCTGGCCGCCGACCTCAGGCGCGTCGGCGTGATCGGCGATCTGCTCGACCACGACGCCGCGCTCTACAAGCTGGCGCGGGAAGCGATCGAGGCGGGTCTGTCGGGCAAGGCCGACGTGGCGCACCGCGACACTCAGGCGACGTGATCGTTGACGACGGCGGCGAACAGGGCGCAAATCGCCCAGGCGACGCCGAGCACGGAGAACAGAAGCAGCGTTTTCGCAAAGACCCGAGGCCCGTCCGCCTCCTGCGGCGGAACCGGCGCGACCACGACGCCGACATAGAGCTGCTGACGCTCCATGTCCTGGCGCGCATCCTGATAGGCGTTCTTGGCGATCGAATAGATCAGCAGCGCGAATTGCTCGTCGAGTTGCAGTCGTTCGTATGCGCCCATCTGCGCGGCGACCGCCTGCTCGTCGCCCTTGTCGGTCAGCGATTTCCGCAATTCGGCAATCTGGCGGTCGATCGTCTCCAGCCTCGCGCGCTCGACACGCCGCGTCGGCGAATCCGGATTGATGACGCCCTTGAGCGTCGCCATGGAGCTTTCGATCTCGAGTTTGTCCGTCGTGAGCTTGGCGATCTGTTCGTTGATCGACTTGGCGCGAGCGGCGGGGTCGATCAGTACATTGGCCTGCCGGAAAACCGTTACGGCGGCGCGCGCCTTGGCGAGCGCGTCGGCTGCGGCCGCGACCTCCCGATCGAGCCGGTCGAGCTTGTCGCGCCGGCTGCGCATCGTGATCTCGTTCACCAGCTTCTCACAACGGCCGATCACGTCCTGTGAAATTGTCGCGGCGTCCTGCGGCGTGAAGGCCGCGACCTTCATGGTGAGGATGCCCGAGACGACATCGACGCTGGCGACCGCCTGTTTCAGCCAATAGGCGAGCGCATCCTCGAGACTCGCATCGCGGCCGATGCGCGAGAAGAAATCGACGCCGTCACGCGCGTATCTTGCTTCGAGATACGTCATCCCGCCGAGGTCCACGAGCAGCGGCTTGCTCTTGATGTAGTTGAGCACGACGAAGGAATTCTGGATCGCCAGGCTCATGCCGGCGGCCGATTGCGCGGCGCGCGGCTTGTCGCGCGCGTCACGCACGACCATGCGGGTCTCGGCGACGTAATATTTCGACTGCCAGAGCGCGGCATAGAGAAAATAGGCAAGCGTCGGCAGCAGCACGAACAGCGCGAAAGTCGCGCGGGCGAGCCCGCCGCCGCGCGTCGCGGCGCTCGGCCTCAACGTATCGACGCCGGCGCGCAACAGCGCAGGCGCCTGGGCCGCGCCCAATCTGGCGAGTTGCCCGGCCTTGCGCGCCAAAGCGGCGCCGACGTGCTGGTTCAAGCCGTTCCTCTCGCGCTCGGTCCCCCTGGGCCGCGTTCTACCGTGGCGCGGGCGCCGCGTCTAATGCGCAGCCGCGGTCTTGACCTGCGGTCCGCCGCCGCTACGGTCGCGGCGATGGAAAACCCGGCGTCGCAATCCCAGATCGCGCTCGAATCCTATTACGCCTACGGTTATCGCGGGCGCAGCATGATGGCCGTGCGCGCGCCCTTCGCGACGAGCGGCGAGGCGCCCGATCTCGTCGGCCGGATCGCCCGGATCGACGGGGCGGCCTATCGCGTGATCGGGATTTCCCGCCAGATATCCGGGCCGATCGCCAAGGGGGAGCCGATCGGCGTGGAGGTGCGCCCGCTCGATACCGCCCGGTCGGCGGCGTGACGGGCGCCGGCTTGCCGCCCGTGCTGAATTTCGTCGGCCTCGGCCACAGCCATGTCGTCGCCCTGGCCAAGGGCGCCTATGCGCTCGAAGCGAAAGGGGCCGAAGTCGGCGGGCGCGCAATCTGCGGGCGGTTCCGCTATCTCTACGACGCCGATTTCACGCCGCCGTTCGCGGACGCGGCGCGCTCGAGGCTCAACCCGGCGATCGAGGCCGCGCTCGACGACGGCGCGGCGGATTTCGTGCTGCTGTCGATCGGCGGCAACGAACACAATGTCGTGTCGATACGCCAGCCCGCGCGGCGGTTCGATTTCATCCTCGGCGAGGCGTCCGACGCGCCGCTCGACCCGAAAGCGGAAATCGTGCCGGAGGCCGCCATTCGCGAGACGCTGCGCGACTATATGAACGAAAACATGCGCGTCCTGCAGGCGATCCGCGCCACGTGCAACCTGCCGATGGCGCTCGTCGAGCCGCCGCCGCCGCTGCCGCGCGCGCAGGTGCTGGCCTATCCCAAGGAATTCTTCCGGTCGCAGATCGACCAGCGGTCCATGTCGTCGGACCTTCTGCGGCGGAAAGTGTGGCGCGTGCAGGTCGGCATGATGCGGCAGGCCTGCGCGGCGCTCGGCGTCGCCTATGTCGAGACTCCGTCCGACATGTTCGGCGCCGACGGACTGCTGAAGGCCTCGGTCTGCGGGCAGGACGCCACGCACGCCAACGACGCCTACGGCGAGACGATGATCGAGCTGGCGGCGCGGCTGATGGCTGCGCCAGCGCAGGGGAGCGGCTGACGATGGCGCGCCCCCCCTATTCCGACCTGCCCGACAGCTCCTACTGGCGGCGCGCGGTCGGCGGCGTCGCGCCGGAAGCGATCGATCCGGTCGTCGTCGCGCCGTTCCAGATCGGCGCGCGCACCAAGGTCGCGGCCGCCGGCTCCTGCTTCGCCCAGCATATCGGACGTTATCTGAAAGCGGCCGGCTGCGCCTATCTCGTCACCGAGACCGCCCATCCCGTCATGACGGAGGCCGCCGCGCGGGCATTGAACTATGGAGTCTACACGGCGCGCACCGGCAATATCTACACGGCCCGCCAGCTCCGCCAGCTGATCGAGCGCGCCTACGGACGGGTCCAGCCGGCCGACGATATCTGGGACGAGGGCGGGCTGTTCCTCGACCCGTTCCGTCCGACCATCCAGCCCGGCGGCTTCAATTCGCGCCGCGAATTCGAGATCGATCGTATCCGGCATTTTTCCGCCGTGCGGCAAGCCTTCGAGACACTGGATGTCCTGGTGTTCACGCTCGGCCTGACCGAAGCCTGGCGCTCGCGTGTAGACGGTATTGTCTATCCCCTTTGCCCCGGCGTCAGCGGCGGCAAATTCTCGCCCGGGGCGCACGAATTCGTGAATTTCGGCGTGGCGGACGTCGTCGACGATCTGGCGGCGGTCCTGCAAGCCCTGAAAGCGGTCAATCCGCCGGCCAAGGTCATTCTCACCGTCTCGCCGGTGCCGCTGGCGGCCACCGCCGAGCCGCAACATGTCCTGACCTCGACCGTCTACTCCAAGTCCGTGCTGCGCGTGGCGGCGGAGATGGCGGCTAAGGCGCACGAGAATGTCGCCTACTTCCCGTCCTACGAAATCGTCGCGAGCGGCATGGCCGGCAACTATTTCGCGGCCGACCGGCGATCGGTGACCGAGGCGGGCGTCGCGCATGTCATGCGCATCTTCGCCGAACATTACCTCAAGGGAGGCGCGGGCGGCGGCGCCTTCGCCGAGATCGTGCGCAAGGCGGCGGGGGCGGTCGGCCCGCAGGCTCGAGCGGCCGGGTTGGAAGCCGCCTTCGCCGTCATGTGCGACGAAGAGGCGCTCGACGCGGCCGCAGTGCTCGCCGGCCCACGGCCGCCAGGCGCGACATGAACCGGGTCGTCTACGACCTGTCGCGGCTGACGACGCGGGTCCTCAACGCCACACCGAACGGGATCGACTGGATCGACCGGCTGCTCGCCGACCATTTTCTCAAGGACCGGGCGGACGAGTCCTGTCCTTTACTGTTCGGCCCGGTCGGTCCGCGCCTGTTCGCGCCGGGCTTGCTGCCCAATCCGACCGCCGCGCTGGCGCGCCAGTGGGACGCTCCGTCTACTCTTACCGGCGCGCTGGTCGAGGCGCTTCGGCGGCCGATCGCGCCGGGGACGCCGGCGCCGCGGCTCGATCTTTCCGCGCCGGGGCGTCCACGGCGGATCGCGGACGCGCTCGGCGCCTACGGGCTGAAACGCGGCGCAGACCCGGCGGCCGCCGCGCCGCGCGGCGCGGTCTATCTCAACGCCGCCCATTATCCGCTTGAATCCACCCGGCATGTCGCCTGGCTCGACGCCCGACCGGACATCAGGCCGATTTTCTTCATTCACGACCTGCTGCCGATCGCCGCCGCCGAGGCCTTCTGGCGCGGCGAACCGGAGCGGCACGCCCGCCGTCTCGCCCTGCTCGCCCGACGCGGCGCGGGCGCGCTGGTCACGAGCCGGAGCGTCGCCGATGATCTGGCGGACCACATGCGTCGCCTCGGCCGACCGGACCTGTCGATCTTCCAGGCGCATCCGCCGGTCGCGCCGGTCTTCCGCGCGCCCTGCCCGGCCGACCCGCGGCTCGCGGATGCGCCCTATTTCGTCGCCTGCGGCACGATCGAGCCGCGCAAGAACCATATGCTGCTCGTCGATGTCTGGCGGCGGCTGGTCGCCGAACGCGGACCGTCGGCGCCGAAACTCGTCGTCGTCGGCAAGCGCGGCTGGCGATGCGCGGAGATTGTCGGCGCGCTGGCCGATCCCGCGCTCGGCGGCGCTGTCATCGAGGTCGCCGGCCTGTCGAATGGCGGCTGGCGGGCGCTGCTTGCCGGCGCGACCGCCTTGCTCGCGCCGTCGCTCGCCGAGGGCTTCGGCCTGCCGCTTGCCGAGGCGCTCGCGGCGGGCGTCCCGGCGCTCTGCTCGGAGATCGCGCCCTTCCGCGAGATCGCCGGCGAGGCTGCCCTGTATCTCGATCCCCGCCAGCCGGAAGATTGGGCGGCGGCAATCCCGGACCTCTTGGCGCCCGATGGCGAGCGCCTGGGGCAGGCCCGCCGGCGGCTCGGTGTCCATAGGCCCGTGACGCCGGAAGCCTATTTCGCCGCGCTCGACAATTTTCTGGAGCAAATCGCGGACGCGCCCCGCGGTTAACCACGTCGCGCGCGCCGAATATCCTTGGCGGGCCGCCTCCACTATCCTTAACGCGCGACAGGATTGGCGGGCGCGTCGATTGACCCTGGCGCGCGGGCGCGGCAAACAGGCGCCGGCTTTGGGGATTTCCGGAACCAGATGGTTCGACATTCGACGATATGTCTTGTGCTTGGTCTTGGCCTCGGGGTTTCGGGGTGCGGTTTTTTCCCGGCGCAGGGTCCTTCGGCGAGCGATGTGGCGCAGCAGGCCGTCTCCGGCGATCCGGAGGCGGGGCCGCGCTATCTGGTCGCCGACCTGACGCCTGCGACCGTCGCCATTCTCAAGCGCGTGCCCAATCTGACGCTGGCCGGCCGGTTCGGCGCGCATGACGGGGCGCCCTCGCCCGCCATCGGGATCGGCGATTCGGTCTCCGTCACCGTCTGGGAGGCGGCGTCCGGCGGCCTGTTCTCGTCGGCCGCCGTCAATGGCGTGACCGCCGGCTCGCATTCGGCGGCGATCCCCGAACAGGCGGTCGGCCGCGACGGGGCGATCACCATTCCCTACGCCGGGCGCATCCGGGTCGCCGGCCTGACGCCGGCGCAGGTCGAAAAGACCATCGTCGCCCGCCTCGTCGGCAAGGCGATCGAGCCGCAGGCGCTGGTGACGGTGACCAAGAACCTGTCCAATTCCGTCACGGTGACCGGCGAGGTGAGCAATGGCGCGCAGGTCCCGCTGTCGGCGCGCGGCGAACGCATTCTCGACGTGATCGCGGCCGCCGGCGGGCTGAAGGCCCCGGTGCACGACGTGTTCATTTCCCTTTCCAGAGGCTCGACGACGGCCAAGATTCCGATGCAGGCGCTGCTCGCCCATCCGCGCGAGAATATTTTCGTGCGCCCGCGCGACGTCGTCACGGTGGAAAGCCAGCCGCAGACCTTTACCGCCTTCGGCTCGACGGGCCGCAACGAACTCGTGAAGTTCGACGCCGCCGGCATCACGCTGGAAGAGGCGGTCGCCAAGGCCGGCGGGCTGCAGGCGGAAATGGCCAATCCCGAAGGCGTGTTCCTGCTGCGCGCCGAGCCCGCCGCGATCGCGCGCGCGCTCGATCCGGCCTATCCGATCGCGCCCGGCGCCCAGACGGTCAATGTCGTCTACCGCATCAACCTGAAGGACACGGCGACCTATTTCCTGGCGCGCGGATTTGCGGTGCGCAACAAGGACGTGATCTACGTCGCCGCCGCGCCCTCGGCCGAGTTCTACAAGGCGATGCAGCTGTTCGCCGCGATCTCCCAGCCCGCCATGAGCGGCGCCACAATGGCCGTCGCGCTCTGCAGATCCGGGAAGTGTTGAGGGCGTAGCGTCCGCGGCCAACCGGCAAGGTGCGATTGCAACCGCCACGCAGGCATGTCACCTCTTGCCGGCAATCAAGGCTGGAGCCGCATGACCGAGATGAGCGACATCGCCGTGCGCGAATTCCGGCAGATCCTGATCTGGCCGCTTCAGCTGATGCCGCTCCAGGCGGGATGCGGCCTGCTCAACCACTGGGACTATCTCGATCGCGACCCCAACCGGACCTGGGTCGAACTCGACGACGAATTTCCCGAGCATCCGGAAAATTTCCAGGAGCGCCACTATCGCGAATTCGCAGCCTTCCTGCCGCACGTGCAACGCTTCCTCTATGGCGAGCGCGCGTCGCGCACCGGACGGACGACCTATGGCGAGTCGCCGATCCGCATCTTCCGGCGTTCGGATGTGAAGAAGGCGCGACTGCGGTTCCATGGGCAGGCGGAAGCCACCGACGTCGATGTCGTCCACACCGACCTCTATTTCTTCTTCGACGTCGATGTCGCCATCCTCGTCGTCGAGATCGCGGCGCGCGACATTCCGTTGTCGCGAGCGCAGGACATCATCTATCGCTTCGGCCGCGCCTATCCGGCCGGCTGGAGCGAGAGCGGCGAGGCGGTCAATTGTCCCGAGAGCGTCAAATGGCTCGGCGCCGATGGAGCGGTCCTGGCCGTGTCGGACTATCAGGCGCGTACGAAATATCTGACCTCGGTCTGCAAGGACCAGGCGTCGGCCATCGCCTATCACTGGGAATATCTGCTGGCGCCGATGACGCTCAACCAGCGCGTGCAGATGGCGCCGGTGCGCTACCGCCAGCTCGAATTCCATCGCATGCCGACCATGGCCTGGCTCGCCGTCGACGATCCACGCGCGCTCACGCGCGCCGACTTCATGCGCCTCGCCTTCGCCACGGCGCCGGGCGCCGCGACCGAAACACCCTATGCGGCCGGCTTTCTGGCGGATTTCGAGCAGCGCTATTGCTACGACCGTTTCTATGATCCGTTACGCAGCGACGGCTGGACCAATACGCGCGTGCTGTGCGGCGGCCAGAGTTTCGTCGCCATCGGACCGGCGCAGCATGCGTTGTTCACCGATCCGGAACGCGGCTTTCTCTCGCAGTTCAGGCATCAGTATTTCTTGCTCGGTCTGATTGCGCATTTCCATCGCGCCGCCATCCTGATGCTGTCAGACCGGCTCGTCGCCACCGTCAGCCGGCTCGACATCGACAACAACGCCTCCGTCAGCCAGTTCCGGCACGACATCCGGCAGACGCTGGAAACCTTCCTGCGCTTCACGCACCGCTATTATTTCTCGGAGATTTCGGATCAGCTGCCGATGCGCGACCTGTTCCGCATGTGGGTCGGGCACCTCGGCACGGATCGCCTGTTCGCCGAATTGCGCGACGAACTCGGCGATATGTCGTCCTATCTCGAGACCGACCTTCTGCGTCGTCAGGCGAAAACGATTCTCACGCTCACGATCACCACGCTGCTCAGCCTGGTAGGGACGGTGACGACAGGCTTCCTCGGCATGAACCTGTTCGCGCACGCCGATATGAGCACGCTCGAGCGTACGCTGATCTTCTTCGCCGTCCTGATACCGACAACGTTGCTCTTATTCTACACCGTCATGGTGTCGCGCCGTTTCGCGGAATTCCTCGATGCGCTCGCCGACGAGGGCGCGAGCTGGAGCGAACGGCTGCGCGCCTTCGGGATGATCTGGCGGGGCGGGCGCCGCTGAGGGCGCCAGCCGCCGTCAGTCGAAAGCGGTCGATGCAAGTTGGACCGGCGCGCGCGCCTTCTTGATCCGCGCATAGATCTGCAGGCCGATGAGCGCCGCGCAGATCGCCAGGAAGAAGGCGCTGATCGGACGCTCGACGAATGTGCCGAGGTCGCCGTGTGCGATATTGAGCGCGCGCCGGAAATTCTCCTCGAAGCGCGGACCGAGCACGAAGCCCAGCAGCATCGGCGCCGGCTCGAAACGCAAGAGCAGCAGGAGATAACCGAACAGGCCGATCACCAGCGTCACGCCGACGTCGAACAGTGAATTGCGCGTGGCGAAGACGCCGATGCAGATGAAGAACAGGGCCGAGGGATAGAGATAACGATAGGGAACCGTCAGCAGGCGGACCCAGACGCCGATCATCGGCACGTTGAGGAAGACGAGGATCAGATTGCCGATCCAGAAGCTGGCGACGAGACCCCAGAAGACATCGGGGTGCTCGACGATCAGGCGTGGCCCCGGCGTGATGTTGTGGATGATCAGCGCGCCGAGCAGCAGCGCCATGGCGGCGTCGCCGGGAATGCCGAGCGACATAGTGGGAATGAAGTCGCCCTGAATGGACGAATGGGTCGAGGCCTCCGGCGCCGCGACGCCGGCGATGGCGCCGGTCCCGAATTTTTCAGGATTCTTCGACACCTTCTTTTCGGTCGCGTAGGCGATGAAGGAAGCGATAACCGGACCCGTGCCGGGAATGAGCGAGCACAGCGAGCCGACGAGCGTGCCGCGCAGGATCGGCAGAGCCGCTTCCTTGGCTTCCGCCTTCGAGGGACGCATGTCGCGGAACTTGAGCTTGGTGTAAGCGGTGTTGACTGGCGCGACATTGTTGACGCTGCGCAAGAATTCCGCGATGCCGAACAGGCCAAGCGCGAGCGCGACGAGTTCGATGCCGTCGGCAAGTTCGTAATGGCCGAAGGTGTAGCGCTCGACGCTGGTCGCCGTGTCGGTGCCGACGAGGCCGAGCAACATGCCGAAGGCGGTCATCGCCACGCCCTTCAACGGCGAACCCTTGGCGAGCGTCGAACCGGCAAGCAGGCCGAGCAGCATGAGCGAACAGATTTCGGCCGCCTGGAAGGAGAAGGCGATCTTGGCGATGTAAGGCGCCAGGAACATCATCTGCAGGATGCCGAAGGCCGCGCCGAACACCGCGCCCATCATAGTGACGCCGAGCGCGACGCCGCCCTTGCCCTGCTGCGTCAGCGGGTAGCCGTCGAGACAGGTGACGGCGTGCGGCGGGTGCGAAGGCAGGTTGAGCAGGATCGAGCAGATCGCGCCGCCATATTGCGCGCCGTAGAAAATGCCGGAGATCATCAGGATCGCGGCGACCGGCTTCATGCCGAACGTCAGCGGCAGCAGGATCGAGACGGCGGACAGGACGCCCATGCCCGGCAGCACGCCGACGAGATTGCCGATGAGAACGCCGATGAAACAGTAAAGCAGATTGTGGGGCTGGAGGGCGACCTCGAAGCCATGCGCGAGATCGACGAAGCTCGACCAGATCATGGCTCAAAACCCCTTGATGATCGGCATCTGCACACGCAGGCCGAAAGCGAGCACGACGACGGCGACGATGGTTATGCCGAGCGCGAGTGTGGCCGCGCTCCTCCAGGTGTTCTGCCTGTCGCCAATCGCGGCGAGAAAGACGCAGGCGAAGGTCGCGGGCGCCATGCCTGCGTAGTGTCCGAGCGCGATGAAGGCGACGACGCCGGCGAAAATCGCCGCCCAGCCGCGCAGGTCGACGCCGACGCGATGGCCGTGCGCCATCGGACCATAGGCGTCGCCCTCCGTCCGTCCGGCCGTCGCGGCGATGCCGACGCCGAGCGCGGCGATCAGCACGCTGAGAATGAGCGGAAAGAATCCGGGCCCCATTTCGCGCAGGGAGCCGAGATCGTATGTCGTTGCGACATAGCCGGCGAAGACGCCAACCAGGATCATCAATGCACCGGCGTAATAGTCGCGTTGCCGTTCGAAACGCTTCATCATGATGCTGTCGCCCGATTACAGACGTCCGTCATTGGCCCGGCGGCGCGAGGCGTCGCCGGGCGAATTTCAGACTTGTCGAGACTACTTGCCGGCGAGGCCGGCCGCTTCGATCACAGGCTTCCAGCGCTCGTAGTCGGCTTTCTGGATCGCCCCGAGTTCTTCGGGCGTCGTGCCGGTGGCGCGCAGATAGACGGACTTGGCGCGTTCCTGGAAGGAATCCGAGTGGATCGCCTCGGTCAGCGCCTTGTTGAGCTTGGCGATCTTGTCTTTCGGCGTCGCGGCGGGCGCGAAAATGCCGTACCAGCCCGAGCCCTCGATCTTGAAGCCCTGGTCGACGAAGGTGGGAACGTCGGGAAGATAGGGCGAGCGCGTTTTGCCGGAGGTCGCCAGCAGATGGATCGCGCCGGCCTTGTGCTGCGCGATCAGATCGGCGAGCGGCGCGCAGACGAGCGCGGTTTCGCCGGACATGGCCGCCGTCAGCGCCGGCGCCGTGCCCTTGTAAGCGACTGCGTGAATCTTGACCCCGGCGTCGGCGCCATATTTGACCGGCAAGAGATGCGGCAGCGCGCCGAGGCCGGGCACGCCGACATTGCCCTTGTCAGGATTCTTCTTCAGCCATTCCGTCAGTTCGGCCAGCGTCTTGGCGCCGGACACAGGACCTGCCGCCAGCCCAAAGTCGAAGGAAAGCGCCTGCGTGACCGGCGCGAAATCCTTGAACGCGTCGTAAGGCAAGCTCTTGAACACCGTGGGAAACAGAACCATCGTGCCGAACGGCGTGAACAGCAGCGTGTTGCCGTCGGCAGTCGCATGCTTGACCTCGCGTACGCCGATACGTCCGTCGGCGCCGGGCTTGTTTTCGACGATCGCCGACAGGCCGAGCTTCTTCTGCAGGTCGTCGGCCAGCACGCGCACGAGAATGTCGCCGCCGCTGCCAGGCGCGTAGGGATAGATGAATTTCAGGAGATCGGCCGCAAAGGCCGGCCCGCCGAAACCGCCGCCGGCCGCCGCAGTCGCGACGCCCGCCATGAAATGCCGTCTGTCCATGTTGTCCTCCCTCTTTTGGTTTGCATCCGTCCGGCTCTTGTCTCCTCCTGGCCGGTCGAACGTTGGCGCCTCAAATCTTCATGAACTGGCTGCGCGAGCGCTTGCGCGCCCGATAGTCTTGCGTTCGCCCGCGCGCGCTGCAGGCACGCCAGGTTTTCTGACAATCCGCGCGCGGCCGAGCGGATTTTCCATCTCGGCGCCCTGACGCGACTGCGGCGTGAACAGATCGTCGTAGGATTGCGCAGCCGTCGCGGTCACCTTGTCGAGCAGCCGAACGAATTCGACCTGCTCCGATGCGCTGAGAGCGCCCATCCATTCGGAATGCCGCGTGAAAGCAAACTTGAGGACCTTGTCGTGCAAACGGCGCCCCTTGGCGGTCGGCTCGAACAGGGTCTGGCGACGATCCTGTGCGCTCGGGCTGTGCGCGACAAGGCCATTGTCGATCAGGATCGAAATGGTCCGGCTGAGCTGACCCTTGTCCAGATAGAGTTCGCCGGCGATGTCGGCGAGCGTGGCCGGCGGACGCGCGCAGATCACGCCGAGCACGCGCCACTCGCCGAGGCTCAAACCAAACTCGCGCAACACGCGCGACTGCCCCGTGCGATCGCCGATCGTGGCGAGACGCGCGATTCTGAACATCAGGACATCACGAATGTCGTGAAGCTGGTTGGGCCCGAGGCTGTGATGGCGAATTGGCATTCTGCGCATTATGTTGATACTTTCAATTGTTGATTTTATCATAAAGATGGCTTAGGTCAAGCGGCGTCCGCGCATCTGTTGCGCCCGCGAACGAAGCGCGTAAAAGCGTCAAAGAAATCAGGGAGGCTTTCCGGGTGACCAAGCGCAACGTGCTTTTCATCATGTGCGACCAGCTCAGGTTCGATTATCTTAGCTGCGCCGGCCACCCTTTTCTGAAGACGCCCAACATCGACGCGCTGGCGGCGCGCGGCGTGCGCTTCACGCGCGCCTATGTGCAATCGCCTGTCTGCGGCCCCTCGCGCATGAGCTATTACACCGGTCGCTACATGCGCTCGCATGGCGCAAACTGGAACGGCTTCCCGCTTCGCATCGGCGAACCGACGCTCGGCGATCATCTGCGCAAGCTCGGCGTGCGCACGGCGCTGGTCGGCAAGACGCATATGACGTCCGACGACGAGGGCATGCAACGCCTCGGCATCGATCCCGGATCGATCATCGGCGTGCTGGCGTCGGAATGCGGCTTCGAGCCCTTCGACCGCGACGACGGCCTGCACCCGCGCGGCCGCAAGCACAAGAGCGCGCCGTTCAACGCCTATCTCAAGGCGAAGGGCTACGAGGGCGACAATCCCTGGGAGACGCACGCCAATTCCGGCATCGCAGAAGATGGCTCCCAACAGAATGGCTGGCTGCTCGTCCATGCCGACAAGGCGGCGCGCGCGCCGGAAGAAGACACCGAAACGCCCTGGACGACGCGCGAGGCGATGCGCTTCATCGACGAGGCGGAGGCCAAGGGCGAGAACTGGTGCCTGCACCTCTCCTACATCAAGCCGCACTGGCCCTATATCGCGCCTGCGCCCTATCACGACATGTTCGACGCCTCGCAGGTGCTGCCCGCCGTGCGCGCCGAGAGCGAGCGCGGCAATGACGCCCATCCAGTCTATCGCGCCTTCATGGACCTGCGCGTCAGCCGCAATTTCTCGCGCGATGAAGTCCGCGAGCGCGTCATCCCCACCTACATGGGCCTGATCAAGCAGATCGACGACCAGCTCGGCCTGCTGTTCAAATTCCTGAAGGACAAGGGCATCGAAGACAACACGCTGATCGTCTTCACCAGCGATCACGGCGATTATCTCGGCGACCACTGGCTCGGCGAAAAGGATCTGTTCCACGAAGTCTCCGTGAAGGTGCCGATGATCGTCGTCGACCCCTCGCCGTCGGCGGATGGCACGCGCGGCACGGTCTGCGACGCGCTGATGGAGGGCATCGACCTCACGCCGACCTTCATCGAATATTTCGGCGGCGCCTCGCCGCGCCACATCGTCGAAGGACGCTCGATCGCGCCCTGGCTGCGCGGCGAGACGCCCGCGAGCTGGCGCACGCATGTCTTCTCCGAATACGATTATTCCATGCAGGACGTGCGCGGCGCGCTCGGCCTGCCGGTCGACAAATGCCATCTCTTCATGTGCTTCGACGGCCGCTGGAAATACATTCACGCGCCGGGCTTCCGGCCCATGCTGTTCGATCTCGAGAATGATCCGAAGGAATTGCGCGATCTCGGCGGCGATCCAGCCAGCCAGAGCGTCCTCGCACGCATGCGTGACGCGCTGATGGAATGGTCGCTGACCGACCACAATCGCATCACCACGCCGGATGCGAAGATCGAGGGCTATAGTTCGGCGGCGCAGCTGAAGAGCGGAATTCTCATCGGCTACTGGGACGAGGCCGAAGTCGAGGAGGCGCGCCGCAAGCTTGGCTTGTGAGCCCGACGAAACGATCACGCGGACCTGCGACCAGCCGACGGATATTCGGGTTTCGGCTGGCGCGCGCGGCCGCCGTTTAGCATTCGTCAATCCGCCCGGGAAAAGCGCTTTGTATCTTTGGTCGGCGGCCGTCGCACATGCTGCGACGGCAGACGCCCGAGGAGAAGCAAGTGACGCTGGTGACCTCCCTCGCCGCCGGATGTCGTGACGGCGATACAACCGGGCATTCTGGCGCGTACGCCCTGTCGCGACGCGAATTGTCGATCTGGGCCTGGATCGGCGTCGGAGCCCTGGCGATCGCCGGCCTGTTTGCGATCCTGCTGGCGGCCTCGCGTCTTCCAGGCGCCGAACGGATCGCCCATTGGCCGTTCGGCTTCTTCGGCAAGGCGCTGGTCATCCACGTCATCTTCTCGCTGGTGATCTGGCTGCTGGCGATGTTCGCCATGCTCGCTTCGTCCGCAACCGCCAGCATGGCCGAAGGATCGGCGCGCGCGGCGTCGTTCGGGCCGATCGGCCAGGGGCTCGTCGCCCTGTCCTTCCCGCTGCTGTTTTCGCCGGCCTTCGCCGAATCGAGCACGTCGGAGCTGACCAACTACATTCCGCTGATCAAGCATCCCGCTTACGACGCCGGGCTCGTTCTGCTGGCGCTTGGCGTCCTCATGCCGGTCGTGCGCATGCTGCTCAATGTCGTACGGCCGAGGCAGGCGCTGTCCAGCGGCGAGTTCGCGATCGCGGCGGCGGGCTTCATCTATGTCGTGGCGCTCGTCTGCTTCGCCGTCGCGGCGGTCCAGTTGCACCGCGCGAATCTGATGGACATAGCCCGCGAATATCTCTTCTGGGGCGGCGGACATCTGCTGCAATTCGTCTACGTGGCCATGCTGATCTTCATCTGGTCGACGTTCGGACGGGCGATCTTCGGCGAAAAGGCGGCCTGCGGCGGCGTGGCGAGGATCGGCGCGGCCATCCTCGCTGTCGCGGCGCTGACGGGCCCGGTGTTCTTTCTCGTCTTCGACGCCTTCTCGGTTCCGCTGCATGAAGCCTTCCGCCTGCTGCAATTCACGCTCGCCATTCCGGCCCTGCTGATGGCGACGAGACTTGTCGCGGTCGCGCTGGCGCATCTGTCGCGATGGCCGTGGCGTCAGCCCGAATTCGTCACGCTGGCGATCTCGCTGGCGCTATATGGCGTCGGGGGAATGATGGGCATCCTGATCTCCGGCTCCGACACGCGGACGCCTGCGCACTACCACGCGATGGTGACCGCGGTGAGCGTCGCCTGCATGGGATTCATGCTGACGCGCGGTTTCGAGATGATCGGGCGCCGCGCGATCTCCGACGCTATGATCCGGTTCATCGTGCTGTGCTATGGCGGCGGCCAACTGTTCGCTTCGGTCGGGCTGTACCTGGCTGGCGGCTATGGCGCGCAGCGCAAGACGACCGTCGCCGCCGCGCCGCTGCTCGATGGCGCTGTCGTCGGCATGTATCTGCATGGGATCGGCGCGCTATTCGCCGTTATCGGCGGCGCCTTGTTCGTCGTGGTCGCGATTCGCGCCCTGTGGCGCGCCGACGATTCCGTCCGCCGCAATCTGGCGGCCTCCCGGAGCTGAGCCGCAGGTTTCGTCAGCGGCGGGCGATGGGCATGGCGTGAAGCCGCGCGTCGAATGTCGCGAAATGCGTGGTGAACCAGGCGTCGATTGCAGCGCCGAGCGCGTCGGCTTGCGGCGCGCCCGCCTCCTCCGTCAGATCCATGATGTCGCGCAGATCGTCGAGCAATTTCTCGTGATCGCGCTTGTGCGCCGAATATTCCGGATAGGCCGCTTCGCGCATCGCGCGCTCCTCCAGCGCGAAATGCGCGCTGATCGCAGCGAGAAGGTCGCCGAAGAACCCTTCGACGTCAGCCTCGGCCGCCTTTTTCGCTTCCTCGTGCAACGCGTTGATGAGCGCGACGAGCTCCTGGTGCTCGTGGTCGACCTCGGCGATCCCGGTCCGGTACTTGTCCTTCCATTCGATCAGCATGGGGCGCTCCGTCACCGTATGATGAAGCCGCCGAGCTCCGGCCGGAAGTCGACCGCGAGGCTCTGGCCGGGAACGAGTTCGACAGCGCGCTCGATCGCGTGATCGAAACCGTCCGTACGGGGCGTGTCTCGCAGGCGCGCGACGATGACGTGTCGTCCGGCGGGCAGGATGAAGCGCCGGTAGACCCGTGACGGGCCGTCGCTCCAAAGACCGCTCGGCGGCAGCGAGGCGGCAAAGGTCATCTTGTCGTCGATCACGAGCTCCGTATAGACGGGGCCGCGCGTACGCGGGCAGTCCAGCGGACGACGCATGTTCGGCGGCAGTTTCGCCAGTTCCTCCGGCGATCGCCTGCGACAGCTCGCGGAGCGGTCGGCGCCATGCGAGAAGCTCAGCTTGACGACCGCCGTATCCGCTGGAATCTGGCGATAAGTCGGGAAGGTCGAAAGCCAGGCCGCGCCCGCGAACAAGCCGATCGTCAGCAACAGGGCGACAAAGGCCCCGGCCATGCGCGCGGGCGTCATGAGAGCGTCCTCTCGCGTACCGGCTCGGATGCGACCGGCGGCGGCGCGGATGAAGGCGGCGGCAGCGCCGACAAGCGCGCGCGCAAGGCGTCGACCTCCCGTTTGGCTGTCGAGGTCTCCGTGGATGACGTCCAGATCGTCGCCAGGCGCTCGCGCGGCACGCGCGTGCGCAGATAGGGGTCCCGCTCCTGCGCGAAGCGCTGCCTGGTCCATTCAACGCCGAGGCGATTGTGGCAGAAGCGTTCGCTGCATCCGATGACGGCGACGCCATCGGCATGCCTGCGGCTCAGCGCGAAGTCGATCAGCGAGGGCGGCGCCATCGCCACGCAGGGCAATTCGAGCACTGCCAGATCGGCGCCGGCGCGGAGACTGGCCCCGCCCCCGTACTTGCACGTTATTGCCAGAACGCGCGGGCCGCTGGTCATCGCCGCGCATGCAGCGACGAGGTCGGCGCGCATCCGCGCAAGCGGATAGTCCGGCAAGTCGATCCCCGTCACGAGGTCCTGGCTGCGCCGGAACGGCGTGGAGGACGGGCACGAGCCCACGCATATCCCGCAGGACACGCATTTGCTGGCATCGACGATCGCTTCGGATTGATAGACCGCGCCGTCCGTGCGTCGCGTCAGCCGCAGCGCTTCGTAAGGGCAATCATCGACGCACCGGCCGCAACCATTGCAATGGTCGAGAAAGACCTTGGCTGGCGCCGGTTGGCGACGCGGCGGCAGGAACGGCACGATCGACAGGATGAGGCCGATCGCCGTCAACGCGCCCCAAGCGGCGCCCGGCGCGCGGTCGGCGAACGGATAAAGCACGAGATAGAGCGAATCCAGCCGCACGGGGCTCGGGATGCGCGCGAGGTTCGCCGGTCCCTGGCTGAGCGCCGGCATGAGAAGCGACACGACCAGCAAGGCGACGAGCACGATCGCGCCGAGCAATCGCGGCGGATTGACCTTCGGGCGCGAGATCCGCTGGATGTGAATCCACATGACGAAGAGAAGGACGATCGGAACGGCGATGTGCAGGAAGACGAGCAGCGTGAAGAACCGGTCGGACAGGGCGGAGGGGTCGAGGAAATTGCGCGCGATCGGTTCGCCGAAGATCGGCATCCAGTCGAGCAGTTCCGTCGAGGTCGTCGCGATGTATTGCGCAAGCTTGTCCCACACGAGCCAATAGCCCGTGATGCCGCACACGTAGAGGAAGGCGATGAGGGGAATGCCGGTGAACCAGGAGAACCAGCGTGCGCCCCGGAATCGGTCGAGCGCGAATTCACGCGCCAGATGCAATACCATGACGACGATCATCAGGTCCGACGCGTAGCGATGAAAGCTGCGCATTACGCCCGCGTGCCACCATTGGCTGCCGCTCATCCATTCGACGGAATCGAAGGCGCGCGTCACGCCGGTGTCGAAGAGGGCGAAGACGTAGAAACCGCTCGCCGCCACGATCCAGAAGAGGAAATAGCCGAGCGCGCCCAATTGCGCGAGCGGATTGGCCTGCGAACCGAAAAGACGGTCGAGGCCCCGTTCGGCCACGTCGAACGCGCCGCGCAGCAACGCCTGAACAGCTTTGATCAACCGGCAGCTCCCGCGGATGAACGCGCGCGGCGGGAGGCGTCTCGCGCCTCTCGCGCAATGCGCGCGCTACGCCAGGTGCTGGCCAGGGCCCAGGCGCTCAGGAAAATCGAGATCGCGCCCGCGCCGATCCCCATGAATACGGCGTAACTGGTCCGGTAATGGCCGACGTTGGCGTCGTAGACCGTGCAGATGAAGCGAATGCGATCGGTCAGGCCACGGATCGAGAGCGACGAGGCGACGCCGCCGAAAATCGCTTCCTTGAGCGGCTCGACGAACACCTGCAGCGGAAAGTCCTCGCCGTAAATCTGCCTGTACACCTTGCCCTGCGCGTCGATGATGGTCGTTTGCGTCACATGATCGAAACCGCCGGCGGCATTGACATAGGAAAAGCCGAGATCGCGCAGGAACGCGACGATCGTTATCGGGTCCGCGCTCGCGAAGCGCCACTCCGGCAGGTCGACATTCTGCGTATTCTTGAAGGTCGCCATGCGCGCCGGCGTGTCGTTGCGCGCATCGAACCCGAGCGTGACGACGGCGAACCGGTCGACGCCCAGGCTGCGCTGCGCCTCTGCGACGACCGTGCGCATGTGCTGCGTGGTCGGCGGACAGACGGTCGAACACGAGGTATAGATCAGGCTGATCACCAGCGGTCGGCCGCGATAGGCGCTGAGCTTGAACGGCTCGCCGTTGGAGTCGGTCAACGCATAATCGCCAACAGCGCGGCCGATCGCCGCCTCGCTCTTTTCATAGACGGCGGCCGGATCGAGCCGTTCCGCCGCGGACGGCGCCGAAATGGCGCAGAGCAAGGCGGCGATCGCGCCCGCCGCAAGTTTCAAAACGGCCATGTCGAATGTCCGCTGATCGCATCCAGCGCGACGCCGCACAGCAGCAACGACAGCTGGACCAACGAAGCCGCGAAGTTCGCCATGGCGGCCTTGCGATCGCGCCGAACGGCCAGGATCGCACTGCGCCATACGAACAGCGCGCCGCCAATGCCGGCGCACAGGGCGTAGAGCGTTCCGAACCCGAACCAGACCGGCGCGAGCGACAGCGCCGCCAGCGCGACGGTATGGCCGAGGATCGCCAGAGGCCAGGCCCTGTCGCTCGCGACGACCGGAAGCATCGGTATGCCCGCCCGCGCGTAATCGTCCTTCTTGGCCGCCGCGAGGCTCCAGAAGTGCGGCGGCGTCCAGAGGAAGAGCACGATGGCGAGGATGATCGGCGCCGCTTGCGGCGCCGGATCGACGGCCGCCGCGCCCGCAAGCACCGCAAAGCTGCCGGCCAGGCCGCCGATCACGATGTTCCAGACCGAGCGCCGCTTCAGCCACACCGTGTAGACCACGCCATAGGTGAAAGCGCCGAGGAACACGTAGACGGCGGCGAGGCCGCCCGCGACCGCCCACGCGAGCGCGAGCGAGGCCAGCAGCAGACCGGCGAATGATACCGGCCACCAGCCGCTGTCCCGGAACTGGCCGCTGGCGAACGGTCGCGTGCGCGTGCGCGCCATCAGCCGGTCCGAGACACGCTCATGGTAATGGTTGAAGGCGCCCGCCGCCCCCGATGCGCCCATGACCGCGAGGGCAAGCGCGATCATGTTGGGCCATGCGGGGGCGGCGCCGCGCGCCGCCGCCATGCCCGCAAGGGCAGTGACGGCGATCGCAAAGCCGATCCTGAGTTTGAGCAGCGAAACTGCGAGCTTCAGGTACGCGGCCATCGTCTGCGCCTCAACGGAACAGCCAGAGGTCGGCGAGATACTTCCAGTTCACGAAGTAGTAGAGGACGAAGCAGATGAAGAACACGGCCACCAGAATGGCGGTTCCCGTCAGCTTCGGCGCCTCTTCCGCGCCATGGTGCGTGACGGCCTCGGGGCCGGCCGCATGGAGCGGGAACGTCAGCTTGTGCCCCGGACCCACCTTTTGACCGAACAGGACGGTGCCCACCACGATCACGACGAACAGAACGCCGCCGAGCGTCGCGATGAGCGCGCTGATCCCGTTGAGACCCATCATCAGGAACGCGCTCGCGGAATGCTGGAAGGAGATCGACGCATCCGAGAACGTGATGTCCCAATGACGGCGGGACACCCCCAGCGTGCCCGCCCCCATCATGAACAGCGAGATGCCGGCTGCGCCGATACCGAACAGATACGGCTGCCAGCGCGCGAGCCCCGGCAGGATCACCTCGCGCTGGAAGATCAGCGGCAACACGATGTAGGTGGCGGCCATGAACGCGAGCGTCGTTCCGGCCACGACCGTGGCGTGGAAGTGACCGGGCACGTAGATCGTGTTGTGCATGAGCACGTTGAGCTGCTCCGTGCCGAGCGTCACGCCCGAAATGCCGCCGAGGAAGCCGAACAGGATCAGCGACAGGAACATGCCGGAGAAGGCCGGATTGCCCCAGGGCGCCTTGCGCAGCCATTCGAACGCGCCGTGCGTGTAGCCGTTGCGACGCTGCGCCGCCTCGATCGCGCCCGGAACCGTCAGACCGTGGATCATCGAGGCCATGACCGCCAGATACATCATGTAGCTGGTGTTCAGGATCTTCCATTCCGAACTCATGCCCGGCTCGGCCAGCAGGTGGTGCGCCGAAGCGAGCTGAAGGAACAGGATGTACATCAGGAACGCCGTGCGGCTCACCTTTTCGGAGAGCGGCTTGGCGCCGACGAGCAGCGCGCCGATCATGTACCAGATCGAAATATGCGCGGCGACGTTGATCTGCTGGGACGAATGGCCGAAGCCCCACCAGATGGCTTTGTACATCAAGGGGTCGATATTGCCGATCAGGCCAACCGACCAGAGAAAGGTCGGGATCAGGATGATCGCGCCCGAGGCGAGCGTGAATACGGCGATGATCGCCGCCGTCAGCGCGCCGAAGGTGACGAGCGGAATCGAGCCCTCGTAGGTCTTCTCATCCTTCGCGATGACGAGCGTCGCGAAGAACAGCGCAACCGCCAGCAACGCGCCGACCGCGAATACGATCAGGCCGAGATAGAAGTGCGGCTTGGCCATCAGGGGCGGATAGGAGGTGAACATCACGCTCGATTCGCCCTGCAGAACGGCGACGTTCGCGACGAGCGCGCCCACCACCATCAGAACGAATGCGACCCATGCGAGTTTCGGCGCCGCCAGCCTGCAGTTCAGCAAGACAGCCGAAGCGAAATACAGGACCGCGACCTCAAAGAACACGATCCAGAACACGAGAACGTCGGCCCCGTGCGCCGTGAGAACGAGATAGAACATTTCCGACGAGAGCAGATGCACCGCCGGCCAGCGCGTCAGCGCGACCAGCAGGCCGAACAGGCCGCCAATCGCGAGGAAGACGACGGCTGCGACCGCGTTGACCTTGATCAGCGTCTGCGCGGCGATATCGACCTTGAGGCCGGTGTACTGGCACTGGCGAAACTCGGTCTTGCGCGGGAGCGGCCCCGCCGAAGCGACATCAATGCTGGTCATGGCCTACTTCGCCTCCCCGATCTTAGCAGCGGCCGTGGCGACAGCTCCGCCTTCGGCGACCTTCTTCTGGGTCACATAGATCTTGCCGGTCATCGTGTGATGGCCAAGCCCGCAATACTCGTTGCAGATGATGCCGAACGTGCCGTCCGCCGTCGGCGTGAGCGTGATGATGTGCTCGAGGCCAGGATGAACCTGAATGTTGATGTTCGTCGGCTGCAGCGAAAATCCGTGCTGCAGGTCGAGCGACGACAGATGAATGCGGTAGCTCTGGCCCTTCTCGAGCTCGAGAATCGGCCACCACTGGAAGGTGCGCCCGAGCAGGTAGACGTCGGCGCCGGCCGGCGGCTTGACGACGGGAACGCCGTCCTCCTCGCGCGCCTGATACTTCTTGGCGAAATCCTCGGCCTTCTTCTCGAAGGCGCTCGGCGCGACGCGATAGGTTTCGTTCGACAGGTTCTGGCGACCGATGAAATGCCAGGCCACCATGAAGACGAACATGAATATGCCCCAGGCGAAGGCGACGACCACCCAGATCAGCTCGACCTTCTCGACTGGCTCTTTCCACCAGACCCGCGATTGTGGCGACGTGACGGACATGAGCGCCTCCCGTTATTTGCCGAGCGGAATGGAGGCAACCTCCATCACCGCCCACATCGTGTAGAGGACGGTAGGCACGACGACTCCCAGAAACAGAAGCAGGAATGGATCGTCCAGCACACGCTGCATGAAGGGAATGCGGACGTTCTCACTCCCCTCTCCGTTGGTATTCGTCGTCGACATCTGCGTGTCCTCCCTGGCGCCCTGAAATTCGGCCGCGCGCAAAGGCGCAAACACCTCCGCGTCATGCCAAACGTAGTGGGCGCGACAGCGCTCACCTTGATTTTTGATAGGCTTGACTTTCGATAAGGCTCGCGGCCGGTCGGCGCCTATCGTTCGCGGCGGAGGATCAACAATCCGAGGAACGGGAACGCCGTGCCTATTTCGCGCCGCATCATGATGGCGGGCCTGTTCGTCTGGACCGCCGGCCTCGCATTCACGCCCCTGCTGGACTGGCGTTCTCCGAACAGCGGATTCGTGACCAGGCCCGACCGCGGGAAGTTGACCGTCGTCTATGTCGGCGCCGACGATTGCGCCCCCTGCATTCGCTGGAGACGCGAGCGGCGGCCCGATTTCCAGCGCAGCGTTGCATTCCAGCGGATCGAATATCACGAGATCATCGCGCCCAAGCTGTTGTCGGCGCTGGAGGATCAATACTGGCCGGAGCCGATGCGCCACATGCGCTCCCTGATCGTCAAGGGCGGCGGCGGCGTGCCTCACTGGTTTCTGTTGCGCAAAGGGCGCGTCATCGTGTCGGCGGGCGGCGATAGCGCCTGGGATCGTCAGGTGTGGCCGATGATCGTCATGGAGTCGTAAGGCGACAAAGCGCAGGTCGCACTACGCGCTCACGCCTTGAACGGATAGAGATGGATCGTCATGACATAGACGATCAGACCCGAGGCCGACACGAACATCCACAGCGGCAGCGCGAAACGCGCGATCCGCCGATGCGTGGCGAAGCGTTCGCGCAACGCGAATGCGATGGCGACCGGCGCGACGACGGCGATCAGGGCCGCCGCGACGATATGGGCCGCCAGCAGCGTAAAATACACGATACGAATCGGGCCGACGCCGCCGAATTTCGCGAGGCCCGCGAAGGCGTGATAGCTGAGATAGACCACCAGGAACAAGACGCCGAGAGCGATGGCGCCCTGCATGGCGCGGCGGTGTCCTTCGCGATCGCCCGCGCGAATGCGGCTGTAGCCATATCCGAGAACGACGATCGTCGCGGCGTTGATAACCGCGATGACGTGCGGCAGAATCTTGAAGACGTTCATTCGCTCACCATCGACCGCGCCAATCTGATCCGCCGGGAATGCTGGCTTACTCGCGCCTCAGGAGCAAGAGGGGCCGGGCGGATGCGGGGCGGAGAGATCGGCACGGCGGTATCGCCGGCGTCGCGCCCCGGTTGTTGCGACGCCAGCCGAAAGCCGGCGCGCTTCGCGTCACAGGGATGACGGCATATCGTATTGCTGCCGGGCGAGACGCGCATATGCGCCGCCGGCGGCGAGCAGATTCTCGTGTAGCCCGGTTTCGACAATGCGGCCTTCATCCATCACCAGGATCCGGTCGGCGCTACGGATCGTCGCCAGCCGATGCGCGACGACAACCGTCGTGCGGCGACTTCCGCCCGAGGCGAGCGAGGCCTGCGCCTCCGCTTCGGTCTCTGCGTCGAGGGCGGACGTCGCCTCATCGAGCAGCAGGATCGGCGCATCTCGCAAGAGGGCGCGCGCCAGCGCGATACGCTGCCTCTGTCCGCCCGACAGCGTTGCGCCACGCTCCCCACAGACCGTCGCATAGCCGCGATCGAGGTTCATGATGAACGAATCGATCGCCGCATCTGCGGCCACGGCGCGAATATCCGCCATCGACGCGCCCGGCCTCCCGTAACCGATATTGTCGGCGACGCTCGCGGCGAAAATGACCGGGTCTTGCGGCACGAATGCGATCTGCGCGCGCAACGCCGCTGGATCGAACGTGCGAATGTCGACGCCATCGAGACGGACGGCGCCCGCGAGCGGATCGTAGAAGCGCATCAGCAATTGCAGGATCGTCGATTTTCCGGAGCCCGAAGCGCCGACGATTGCGACGGTCTCGCCGGCGGCGATCTTGAGCGACACGTCGTCGAGCGCGCGCGATCCCGCGTCGCGATAGGCGAAGACCACGCGGTCGAACCGGATTTCTCCGCGAACCGGCGAAGGCATGTCCGCAGGGCGGGCCGGCGCGGCAATCCGCGCCTTTTCGGCAAGCAGCTCGGCGATCCGTCCTGCCGCGCCGGCGCTTGCGGAAATCTCGTTCCAGACCTCGGAGAATTGGCTGAGCGAAGTTGCGCCGAGCAATGCGAGTAGCACGAATTGCGACAATTCCCCGCGAGTCGTCGCTCCGCTCAAGACATCCTGCGCGCCGAGGCGCAATACGGCGACCACGCCGCCGAGCGCCACGATCACGGCCAGTCCATTGAGCAGCGCCTGCAGGCCGATCAATTCGCTCGCCGCCTTGCAGCTCCTGCCGACAGCATGTGCGAAACTCTCGACGATGCGCCGTTCGGCGCAGAAAGCCTGCATCGCACGAATGGCGCCGAGATGTTCGACGGCGAGCGCCGAAGCCACCGCCAGCGTGTCCTGCGCCTCCCGCGATCGGCGTCGCAGCGCGCGTCGGATTCCGACAAGCGGCGCGATCACGACGGGCGTCGCCACCAGGGCGACGCCCGCCAGCCTCGGATTGGTTGCGATCGACAGGCCCGTCGCGCCCACGAACATGGCGAGATTGCGCAGCGCGATCGACGCGGTTGCGCTCAGGACCGTCTTGACCTGCGTAATGTCGGCCGTCAGGCGCGACAGTATCTCGCCGGATTTCGCTTGATCGAAATACGCGGCGTCGAGGCGGACGACATGCGCGAACAGATCGCTGCGCAAATCGGCGGCGATCCGCTCGCCGAGCGTCGTCACCAGATAGTACCGGCCGGCGGCGGCCAGCGCGATCACGCAGACAGCGCCGAACATGCCGAGAAACGCGATATTGATCGCCGAACTATCGGCGCGGGAGAAACCGACGTCGATCACGTCGCGCAGCGCAAAGGGGACGGCAAGCGTCGCCGCCGCCGAGACCGTGAGCGCGGCCACAGCGGCGGCCGCGCGCCCGCTCCGTCGCATCGCGTAGCGCGCGAACGGGCGGAGCGCGGAGAGGGCCTCGTAGCGCTGACTTGTGGATGAGCGTGTCATGCCAGGCGGACAGGATGCGCCATCGACGACGCCACGGCAATCGAACAGGACCGATCGAGCCCTTTTCCGCGGCGCGGCGCCACGGCGACGGAAACGCCGAAGCATACTGGCCAGAGCGCAGCGACGGCGCGTGCGTTCGATTCCCTCCGGCGCTATCGTCCGGGATCCAATAGCGCTTCAGATCGCTTCCTGCGTCATCACAATCGCGCCGCACGGGCATTCGCTGGCGCAGACGCCGCAGCCCTTGCAGAAGTCGTAGTTGAACTCGAAGCCCTTGCCCGGCCCCAGCTTGACGACGCTGTTGTCGGGGCAGACGCCATAGCAATTGTCGCATTCGAAGCAATTGCCACAGGACAGGCAGCGTCGCGCCTCGTAGAGCGCATTGCTTTCGTCGAGGCCCTTCACGACTTCGTCGAAGCTCGACGTGCGCCGCGCCACTTCCAGCGTCGGGCGCACGGTCTTCGGCGCCTCGCCGTAGTACCAGGCGTTGAGCTTGTCGAAGCTGGCGATCTCGTGCTTCGGCGCCGGCGCGTAGGTCTGCCCGCGCAGCCAGGCGTCGATATGGCGGGCCGCCTTCTTGCCGTGGCCAACCGCGACTGTGACCGTGCGTTCCGATGGCACCATGTCGCCGCCGGCGAATATGCCCGTCGCGCCCGTCATCATGTTCGGCCCGACCTCGACGACGCCATCGCGGACGTTCAGCCCCTCGACGCCCTCGAGCAGCGACAGGTCGACATCCTGGCCGAGCGCCAGAATGACGCTGTCGGCTTCGAGCGTTTCGTATTCGCCGGTCGGCTGCGGGAAACCCTTGTCGTCCAGCGCCATCTTCTCGACAGTGATCGAGCCGCCGTCGACGTTCTTGATGGTCGAGAGCCATTTCATCAGGACGCCTTCTTCCAGCGCCTCCTCGACCTCGAAATCATGCGCCGGCATCTTTTCGCGCGTGCGGCGGTAGACGATGACGGCTTCTTCCGCGCCGAGGCGCCGCGCGGTGCGCGCGACGTCGATCGCGGTATTGCCGCCGCCGTAGACGACAACGCGGCGGCCGAGCAGCGGCTTGTCCTCGCCCTCCATCGAACGCAGCACCTGCACGGCGTCGAGCACTTTCGCGGCGCCGGCGGCGGGGATGTAGGCGCGCTTGGCGATATGCGCGCCGACCGCGAGGAAAGCCGCGTCGAATCCGCCGTCGCGCATCGCGTCGCGGATGTTCGAGACCTTGGAATTATATTCGATCGTCACCCCGAGCGCGCAGATGCGCTGCACCTCGGCGTCGAGGATTTCACGCGGCAGGCGATATTTCGGAATGCCGAAGCGCATCATGCCGCCGGGCAGCGGACCAGCTTCCCGGATCGTCACGGCGTGGCCGAGACGGGCGAGGTGATAGGCGGCCGAAAGTCCGGAAGGACCGGCGCCCACGATGAGCGCTTTCTTGCCGCTCGGCGCCGGCGGCGCATCGAAACGCCAGCCCTTCTCGATCGCGAGATCGCCGAGAAAGCGCTCGACGGAATTGATGCCGACCGCGGAATCGATCTGCGCGCGATTGCACGCGCCTTCGCAGGGGTGATAGCAGACGCGGCCCATCACCGCCGGCAGCGGATTGTTCTGCACGAGCGCGCGCCAGGCGGCTTCGTAGTCGCCGCCTTCGGCATGGGCGAGCCAGCCCTGGATGTCCTCGCCCGCCGGACAGGCGTGATTGCACGGCGGAAGACGGTGGACATATTCAGGCCTGACCGTGCGCCAGGAGCCCGTGTGATTGACGAGCGACGTGCCGACATCGAGCGTGATGGCGAACGGGTGGTTCTGCGTCACGTTCAGACCTCCTCGTCCGCGCCGGCGACGAGGCCGTAATCGGCAATATTGGCGTCGCACATGGCCTGCAGGCGGGCGACGCGGGGATCGGGCCTGTCGCCCTTGAACAGATGCGCGAAGCGGCGCTGCCGCTTCAGATAGTCCGTCACGGGAACCTGCTTCCTGATCTTGCGGACATGGGTGATGCGGCCGTGTTCGGCCTCGAAGATCGGATAAAGCCCGCATTCGACCGCAAGCCGCGCCAGATGGATCGTGTCGTGCGAGGCCGCGCCCCAGCCGAGCGGGCATGGCACGTTGATCTGGATATAGCGCGCGCCATGAACGCTCATCGCCTTCGTCACCTTGCGCTCGAGATCGTGCAGGTCTGCGACCGTCGCGGTTGCGACATAGGGAATGTTGTGGGCGACCGCGATCTTCGGGACGGACTTGCCGGTGCCGAAGACATTGCCCGGCTCGTCGCCGACGGCCGGCGTGGTCGCGGTGCGCGCGGCGGGCGGCGTCGCCGACGAGCGCTGGACGCCGGTGTTCATGTAGCCTTCGTTATCGTAGCAGATGTAGAGGACGTCGTCGTTCCGCTCGAACATGCCCGACAGGCACTGGAAGCCGATGTCGGTCGTGCCGCCGTCGCCGCCCTGCGCGACCACGCGCGTGCGCTTGTTCTTGACGCGCATGGCGGCCGCGACGCCGGTCGCCACCGCAGCCGCATTGCCGAACAGCGAATGCACCCACGGCAATTGCCAGGAGGTTTCCGGATAGGGCGTCGTGAAAACTTCCAGACAGCCGGTCGCATTGACCGCAATCATGTCCTTGCCCGTGGCGCGCATCGCCGCGTCGATGGCGTAGCGGGCGCCCAGAGCCTCGCCGCAGCCCTGGCAGGCGCGATGCCCGCAGGTCAGCGCGTTCGAGCGGTCCTGCGAGGCCTGCACCGAACGCTCGTCCTCGCCAACGAGCCGGTTGCCGACCGTGAACGTGCCCTTTTGATAAAACTTCAGCCGCTGCACGGCTTCGCCCGGCGCGAGCGTTTCGCGAGCCTCGCTCATCGTGCGTCTCCCTCGGTCGCCAGTCTGCGCAGCAGGTTCTCCGCTGTCGGGCCGGAGCGCCGTTTCTTGCGGGTCGTATGTATTTCGCGACCGACGATGCGCTCGTTCAGATCGAGGAAATGCGTGCCTTCCCACGGCTGCACGGAGGCCTGCCGGAACAGGCGATGCAGCGACGGCTTGGTGATCGGCCGGCCGCCCAGTCCGGCGACGGCCGAGTGCAAGCGCGGCGCATCGGGCAGGTTGCGCAGAGCCATGTCGACATTGTTGGCGAGCGGTCCGCCGACGCCGACGGCGATCGATTTCTCGACCACCACGACGTCCTGTGCGCCTGCCAGCATCTTGCGCAATTCGTCAGTCGGGAAAGGACGATAGGAGACGATCGTCACCAGACCGATGGCGATGCCTTCGTCGCGCATTTCGTCGATGACATCCTTGATCGTGCCGCAGACAGATCCCATGGCGACGACGAGCACGTCGGCGTCATCGACGCGATAGGCGCGCAGGAGGCCGCCGGACTCGCGACCGAAGGCCTTCTCGAAGTCACGCGCATAATCCGTGATGAGGCGCAGCGCCTGCGTCTGCTTGTAATGCTGGAGAAACCGCACCTCGGTGAAGGCTTCCGGCCCGACCATCGCGCCGATCGAGATCGGTTCGGCGGGATCGAGCACCTGCACCGGATCATAAGGCGGCAGCCACGCGTCGACCTGAGGCTGTTCGGGCACGTCGATGCGCTCCATCGCATGGGTGAGGATGAAGCCGTCGACGCAGACCATGACAGGCATGGACAATTCCTCGGCGAGCTTGAACGCCTGGATGTGCAGGTCGACCGCCTCCTGGTTCGTCTCCGCGAACAGCTGGATCCATCCGGCGTCGCGCATCGACATGGCGTCGGAATGATCGTTCCAGATGTTGATCGGCGCGCCGATCGCGCGATTGCCGAGCGTCATCACGATCGGCAGGCCGAGGCCGGAGGCGTTGTAGACGGCTTCCGCCATGTAGAGCAGGCCCTGCGAGGCGGTGGCTGTATAGGCCCGCGCGCCCGCCGCGGACGCGCCGATCGCGACCGACAGGGCGGCGAATTCGCTCTCGACGTTGATATATTCGCAATCGGTCAGATGCCCGTCCTTGACCAGTTCGCCGAGTCCCTCGACGATGTGGGTCTGCGGCGTGATCGGATAGGCGCAGATGACTTCCGGCCGACAGAGCGCGATGGCTTCGGCCATCGCCTTCGATCCCTCGATCTGTTTGAGCATGGCGTCTTCCTCACACCGCAGCGGCGGCGCGTTCCTGCGCCATGACGATTTCGTACGCCTCGCTCGCGGCGGCGACATTGGCCGCCCCGATCTTGCCCGGGAAGGTCTTCTCGATCGCCTGCTGCACGCTGGCGAAATGCACGAGTTCGCCAAGCGCGGCGAATGCCCCCAGCAACGCCGCGTTGGGCACCGGACGACCGACGTGCTTCAGGGCGAGCTCGGTCGCCGGCACGGCGACGGCATGGCCCGCCGGCAGCCGGCGCGCGATCTGGTCGATGTGCAGATCGACGAAACTGCGATTCGTGTTGACGAGCAGGTAGCCGTCGCTCTTCAGCCCGGCGAAGACGTCGACCGCCTTGAACAGGGTCGGGTCCTGGACAATCAGGCAGTCCGGTTCGAGGATGGGCTCGCGCAGCCGGATTTCCCGGTCCGCGATGCGGCAGAAGGCGACAACCGGCGCGCCGGTGCGCTCCGATCCGAAACTCGGAAAGGCCTGGGCGTGACGGCCTTCGAGAAACGCGGCGACGGACAGCATCTCGGCCGCCGTGACCACGCCCTGGCCACCTCTCCCGTGTATGCGAATCTGGAACATCCGACCGTCCCGCGAATGCTGATCGACCATGACTGTCGCCCATTGTTGGACCGCCGCGATCCAATTTGCAATTCAGCTCATTCGAACCGTTCTGGTCCCCGGAATCCGTCCACCTGAACGGGTCGGCTCCAATTCCGGCTTTCAACGAACGCCGCGATCCCCTCGGAAAACATCAGGCGATCTGGAACCGGGTCCCGTCGGCTATGCGAAGCGCCTGAAAGGCAAAGCGGCGTCTTGTCACGCCCGGCTGTCTAAGTCTTCCGGCGGGACTGCGGTCGCGGGCTCGAAGCCTAGTCGATGGGCGGCGCGCCATCGTAGATCGCCGCCGGTCGCATCGAAGAGCGATCATCCATCGGTCGCTGCCCAGTTCACCTGCGCACGCGCACCGTGCTGCGACGATTGACATGCCAGTGATACGTGCCGAATATCCGACCCAATCAACAAACGACAATGGGAGGTGGAAATGCGCAATTTGACTCTGGGCGTCTGCGTCGCGGCATTGCTGACGGCCGGCGCTGCGCGCGCCGAGGACACCGTCAAGCTCGGCTACATCGACCCGCTTTCGGGCGGCGGCGCCTCGATCGGCGAGGTCGGCCTGAAGCACTTCCAGTGGCTCGCCGACCAGATCAACGCCTCGGGCGGCCTCATGGGCAAGAAGCTCGAAATCCTGCCCTTCGACGACAAGGTCAACCCGCAGGAGGCCGTGGTTCAGGCGCGCAAGGCGATCGACGCCGGCGCGCGCTTCATCACGCAGGGCAACGGCTCCTCGGTGGCTTCGGCGCTCATCGATTTCGTGCAGAAATTCAATGACCGCAACCCCGGCAAGGAGACGCTGTATTTCAACTACGCCGCGGTCGACACATCGCTGACCAACGCCAAGTGCTCGTTCTGGCATTTCCGCTGGGACGCCAATTCCACGATCAAGATGGCGGCGATCACCAACTACCTGAAGACGCAGCCGAGCGTGAAGAAGGTCTACATCATCAACCAGGACTATTCGTTCGGCCAGGAAGTCAAGAAGCTCGCCAACGAGATGCTCAAGGCCAAACGGCCGGACGTCCAGATCGTCGGCGACGAACTGCATCCGCTGCTCAAGGTCACTGATTTCGCGCCCTATATCGCGAAGATCAAGGCGTCCGGCGCCGATACGGTCATCACCGGCAACTGGGGCCAGGACATGGCGTTGCTGCTGAAGGCGGCCGCCGACGCCGGCTTGCAGGTCAAGTGGTACACCTACTACGCCGGCGGCGCCGGCGGCCCGACGGCGATCAAGCAGACAGGTCTCGATCACAAGGTGTTCGACGTCGTCGAGGGCAATCCGAACAGCGCGCCGCCGGACGCCCAGAAGACCGAAGAGGAATTCCGCGCCAAGTTCAATGTGACGCTTTGGTATCCGCGCGCGGTCAACGAAATGCGCATGTTCCAGAAGGCCGTGACGGAGGCGAAATCGCTCGATCCCAAGGCGGTCGCCCTGAAGCTCGAAGACATGAAGGTCAAGACCTTCGACGGCGGCGAAGGCTGGATGCGCAAGGAAGACCACCAGTTTCATCAGGATATGTACATCCGCTCGTTCGGCGCGCTGCCCAAGGGCGCGAAGTTCGACGAGGAGAAGACTGGCTGGGGCTGGACCGAGGTCGCCAAGGTCGCGGCCAAGGACACGGTCGTGCCGACGACCTGCAAGATGGAGCGTCCCTGAAGCCACCGCGCGGTTCCCGGCGGGCTTCGCGCCTGACCGGGACCGCGGCGCACAGTCGCGATTTGCGCCTTTGCACATTCCCGACGCCTGCGTGGCGGGCGCGCGGGAATGATGCGCGAGACGATAGCTCCCGATGCTGGAAATCATCACTTTCTCGACCCTGAACGGCGTGCTCTACGGCATGTTGCTGTTCATGATGGCAAGCGGCCTGACGCTGATCTTCAGCATGATGGGCGTACTGAACTTCGCGCACGCCAGCTTCTACATGATCGGCGCCTATTTCGGTTTCGAGATTTCGCGCCGCATCGGTTTCTGGCCAGGCTTCGTCGTCGCGCCGCTGCTGGTCGGCGGCGTGGGCGCGCTGATCGAGCGCTTCGGACTGCGCCGCGTCCACGGCTACGGCCATGTCGCCGAGCTCCTGTTCACCTTCGGCCTCGCCTTCGTGATCGAGGAGCTGGTCAACATGTTCTGGGGCCGCCTGCCCGTCGATTACCGCGTGCCGCCCTCGCTCGATTTCGTCGCATTCAAGCTGTTCGACACGACCTATCCGGCCTACCGCATGTTCATGCTGGCGACGGCTGTCGCGATGTTCGTGTTCCTGATCCTCATCCTCAAGCGCACGCGGGTCGGCCTTATCATCCAGGCCGCGCTCACCCATCCCAACATGGTCGCCATGCTGGGCCATGATGTGCCCACCGTCTTCATGCTGGTGTTCGGCGTCGGCGCGGCGCTCGCGGGTCTTGCCGGGGTCATCGCCGGCCCGGCGCTCGTCACGCAACCGTCCATGGCCGGGCTGCTCGGGCCGATCCTGTTCGTCGTCATCGTCGTCGGAGGCCTCGGCTCGCTGACCGGCGCCTTCCTCGCCTCGCTGCTGATTGGCCTGGTGCAAACCTTCGCCGTGGCGATCAACGGGTCGCTGTTCGATCTGATCGGGCCGACAGCCACGACGATCTTCGGCGAACTCGGCAGCGTCACGGTCGCGCAGATCGCTCCCATCCTGCCTTATCTGCTGCTTGTGGTGGTCCTGATCGTCCGCCCGACCGGCCTGTTCGGGAACCGTGAAACGTGACTGGCGCTTCGCGCACCCTTCTGGCCTTCGCGGCCTTCGCGGTCATACTCGCAATCGCGCCGATGGTGTTCGCGTCGGGCACGTCCGTCACCATGATGAGCGTGATGGGCGTGATGATCATATTCGCGCTCTCCTACAACATGTTGCTTGGCGAGACCGGGCTGCTCTCGTTCGGCCATGCCGTCTATTACGGGCTCGCCGGTTTCTTCGCCGCCCACGCGATGAACCTGGCGCGGCAGCAGGGGCTGCCGGTTCCCCTGCCTGTCATTCCGCTCGTCGGCGGCGTGGCGGGGCTTTTCTTCGGCGTGCTGTTCGGCGCGGTATCCACGCGCCGCGCCGGCACGGTTTTCGCCATGATCACCCTCGGTCTGGGCGAACTCGTCTCCGCATTCGCGCTTCTCATGCGCACCTTCTTCGGCGGCGAGGACGGGATCTCGACCAATCGCGCGAAGCTGCTGCCGGTATTCGGCTACAAGTTCGGTCCGCAGATCCAGATCTACTACCTGATCGCGATCTGGTGTTTCGTCTGTGTCGCGCTGATGTACGCGATCACGCGCACGCCGCTGGGGCGCATGTGCAACGCAGTGCGCGACAATCCCGAGCGCGCCGAATTCGTCGGTTATTCGGCCCAGCGCGTGCGCTTCATCGCATTCTCGCTCTCGGCGACATTCGCGGGCGTCGCTGGCGCGCTCTCCGCGATCAATTTCGAGCTGATGAATTCGCACGCCGCCGGCGCCGGCCAGTCCGGCGCGGTGCTGCTGATGACCTATGTTGGCGGCGTCGGGCAATTCATCGGGCCGATCATCGGCGCGGTGCTCATCACCTTCCTGCAGACGTCGCTTTCGGACGTCACCAAGGCCTGGATGCTCTATTTCGGCCTGTTGTTCATCGGCGTCGTGCTGTTCGCGCCAGGCGGCATTTCCGGGTGGCTCGCGCTGCACGCCCCGCTCGTCAGGGGCGGCCGCATCTTCAGGCTCGCGCCCGCCTATGCTCTGGCGGCGCTCCCCTTCGCCGCCCTGTTCGTCGGGATGGTCCTGCTGATCGAATTGTCCTACCACATGCTGGTCGACGCCGCGAGCGAGGGAACGAAGACGTCGGTCTTCCATATCGCGATGGACGGCGCGAGCGCGCCCCCGTGGATCGCGACCGTCGTCCTGCTCGTCGGAGGCGTTCTCGGCCTGCGCGCGGTCTGGCCGAAGATCGGCGACGCCTGGGCGGCGGCGACCGAACCGACAGGAGGCGAGGCATGACGCCAGCGCTCGCCCTTCGCGATCTCCGAAAGAGTTTCGGCCCAACCGAGATCATCCGTGGCGTGACGCTCGACATTCAGGCCGGCGAACGGCACGCGATCATCGGGCCGAACGGCGCCGGCAAGTCGACAATGTTCCACCTGATCAGCGGCCGCATCAAACCGACCGCCGGCTCGATCGCGCTCAAAGGCGAGGACATCACCGGCCTCGAGCCATACGAGATCAATCACCGAGGCCTGTCGCGCTCGTTTCAGGTGACCAATATTTTCCCGAAGCTCACAGTCTATGAGAACATCCGCTGCAGCGTCCTGTGGTCGCTCGGCTATCGCTATTCGTTCTGGCGGTTCGTCGACCGTCTGCGCGACGCCAACGAGCGCGCCGAAGAGATCATGGAGGAGATCGGCCTTTCCGCGCGGAAGAACACGCCGGCGAGCATTCTCGCCTACGCCGAGCAGCGGGCGCTCGAAATCGGCATCACGATCGCCGGCGGCGCCGAGGTCATCATGCTCGACGAGCCGACGGCAGGCATGAGCAACAAGGAGACGGAGCAGGCAGTGGCGCTCATTCGCAAGGTCTCCGAGGGCCGTACGCTGGTGATGGTCGAACACGACATGAGCGTGGTGTTCGGTCTTGCCGACCGCATTTCCGTGCTCGTCTACGGGCAGATCATCGCCACAGGCGCGCCGGCCGAAATCCGCGCCGACAAGGCGGTGCGCGAGGCCTATCTCGGCGAGGAGGCGCATTGATGGGCGCGCTGCTCGAAGTCTCCGGCCTCAACGCCTATTACGGCAAGAGCCATATTCTCCAGGGCGTCGATTTCCAGGTGGAACAGGGCGAGATCGTCTCGCTGCTCGGCCGCAATGGCGTGGGTCGCTCGACCACGATCAAGGCGATCATGGGGGATGTGCCGCCGCAAGGCTCGATCCGCTTCAAGGGCCGCGAGATCGCAGGCATGAAGCCACACCAGATCGCTCGTCTGGGGCTCGGCTACGTGCCGGAGAACCGCGACATCTTTCCGAGCCTGACGGTCCGGCAGAATCTGCTGCTCGGCCAGAAATCGGCGCGCCAGACCGGGCGTTGGGCGATGAGCGACATGTTCGCCGTCTTTCCGCGACTGGAAGAGCGCGCGGACACGCCGGCGGGCGTGCTGTCGGGCGGCGAGCAGCAGATGCTGACCATGTGCCGCACGCTGATGGGAGATCCCGATCTGGTGATGATCGACGAGCCGACCGAGGGCCTGGCGCCTATGATGGTCGAACTCGTGGCCAAACTGCTCGGCGAGATCGCCGAGCGCGGCATTTCCATCCTGCTGGTCGAGCAGAAGCTGACGATCGCGCTGAAAATCAGCCGTCGACTCTATGTGATGGGGCACGGGCACATCGTGTTCGAAGGCACGCCGGCTGAATTTGTCGCGGATGAGCGCGTGAGGCAGGAGTGGCTGGAAGTGTAATTCTTCTGTCCTCCCTGTTGGGCGGCGTGGGGGAAGACGTTGCTCAATTGTCCCACATCAAGAGTCGATGAACGCGCCGGTATCACAGAACAAGACAGCGCCTGCCTTGGCCGTCTCGGCAACCGGCGCGTGACTTTGTCGCGAGGCTAGACGCGCGCCTCCGCATTGCGCGATCCGTCATCGGGGTGTTGACGGCGCGCGCGACGAGCAGTTGCAAGACCGTCAATTGCGAGCGGAGCCGAGTGCAACCCCTGCAATCGCGCGAGCCGAAGTCAGGCATGTCTTGCCGATTTTTCGCCGACGCGCGGTGCGTCGATTCAGATGCTTTCATGATGCGACAGCGGGCGGCCGCCGAAAGCGGTTGATTGAGTTGCCGCCAACGGGGCGCGAAAGTCGAAGTCAGCGCCCCTTCCCGGCCGCGATGATGAGTTCGACCGGGATGCGAGGCGAGCCATTGGGCGCGGCGGGGCGAGGCGTTGCGCGTAGCGCAATGCCCGGGCGCCTTGCCTCCCCGCGAGCGTGGAGGAACTCCTCACATATTCGCGTAATTCGGTCCGCCGCCGCCTTCGGGGCAGGTCCAGGTGATGTTCTGGGCGGGGTCCTTGATGTCGCAGGTCTTGCAGTGCACGCAGTTCTGCGCGTTGATCACGAACTTCGGATCCTTTTGGTTCGCCTCGTCGGCGTAGACGACCTCGTAGACGCCGGCCGGGCAGTAGAGCCGCGCCGGCTCGCCATAGTCCGGCAGGTTTTTGGCGATCGGGATCGAGGGGTCCTTCAGCCGCAGGTGGACCGGCTGGTCTTCCTCGTGATTGGTCGAGGACAGGAACACCGAGGACAATTTGTCGAACGACAGCTTGCCGTCGGGCTTCGGGTAGACGATCGGTTTCACCTCGCTGAGCGGCTTCAGCGTCGCATAATCCGGCTTGCCGTGCTTGAGCGTGCCGAAGAAGGAGAAGCCGAACAGCTCGTTCGTCCACATTTCGAGCCCGCCCAGCATCGTGCCGAGCGCCGCGCCGAACTTCGAGAGCAGCGGCTTGACGTTGCGGACCCTCTTCAGATCCTTGCCGATGTCGCCGGCCCGCCATTCGCTCTCGATCTCCACGACCTCGTCGTGCGACCGGCCGGCCGCCAGCGCCGCATTCACCTTCTCCGCCGCCAGCATGCCCGAGAGCATGGCGTTGTGCGTGCCCTTGATGCGCGGCACGTTGATGAAGCCCGCCGAACAGCCCATCAGCGCGCCGCCGGGGAAGGTCAGCTTCGGCACGGATTGCCAGCCGCCCTCCGAGATCGCGCGCGCGCCATAGGCGATGCGCTTGCCGCCTTCCAGATGCTGGGCGACGACCGGATGATGCTTGAAGCGCTGGAACTCGTCGAACGGCGACAGCGTGGGGTTCGAATAATTGAGATGCGTCACGAAGCCGACGCAGACCTGATTGTCCTCGATGTGATAGAGGAACGAGCCGCCGCCCGTGTCCATCGACAAGGGCCAGCCGAACGTGTGCTGCACGTAGCCCGGCTTGTGTCTGGCCGGATCGATCTGCCACAGCTCCTTGATGCCGATGCCGAACTTCGGATAGTCGCGGCCCTCGGCCAGCCCGAACTTGGCGATCAGCTGCTTGGCGAGCGAACCGCGCACGCCCTCGCCGATCAGCGTGTAGCGCCCGCGCAGCTCCATGCCGCGCGTGAACGAGGCCTTCATCTCGCCTTCGCGCGAAACGCCCATGTCGCCGGTCGCCACGCCGAGCACTTCGCCCTTGTCGCCGAACAGGACCTCGGTCGCAGCAAAGCCCGGATAGATCTCCACCCCGAGCGCTTCGGCCTTGCCCGCCAGCCAGCGGCACACCAGGCCGAGCGAGCCGACATACATGCCGTGGTTGTCGAGCAGCTTCGGGAAGGCGATGTTGGGCAGGCGCAGCGCGCCGCGCGGTCCCAGAAAATAGAAGCGGTCCTCGCTCACCTGCACCTTGAGCGGCTTGTCCTCCTCCTCGCGCCAGCCCGGCAGCAGCCGGTCGAGGCCGATCGGATCGAGCACCACGCCCGACAGGATATGCGCGCCGACTTCCGAGCCTTTCTCCACCACGACAATGCTGGTCTCGGGGTTCAGCTGCTTCAGCCGGATCGCCGCCGAAAGACCCGAAGGCCCCGCGCCGACAATCACCACGTCATAGTCCATCCCTTCACGGGCTGGCAGTTGCTGTTCGTTCACCGGCGCATTCCGATTTTTCGTGTGTCGAACATCATTTTCGACCGCTTGTCCGCCTTACGAGGAAGCGGACGGAACACGCGCCCATCCGCTTCGCCATTTGCGGCCTTGGCCGCACGCGTCAGTGCTTGGAGGCCGCCGCCGCGCCGAGACCCGTTTGCGCACGCACGAACTGGTCCTCGAAATCGGCCGCCTCCTGTCGGGCGCGCGCGCTGGAGTCGAGCTTGGATGCGATCATCGCGATGATGAAAGCCGTCGTCATCGAGAACAGCGCCGGATTGTCATAGGGGAAGATCGCGGCGGGGTGGCCGAGCACTTTCGTCCACACCGCTGGCGACAGGATGACCAGCGTGACCGCGGACGCCAGACCGGCGAGGCCGCCGATCAAGGCGCCGCGCGTCGTCAGCCCCTTCCAGTTCATCGACAGGAGAAGAACCGGGAAGTTGGACGAGGCGGCGATGCCGAAGGCGAGCGACACGAGGAATGCGAGGTTCTGCCCCTTGAACAGCATGCCGAGCCCGATCGCGACGATGCCGATGGCGACCGTCGCAATCTTCGTGACGCGGATTTCCTCCTGTTCGGTCGACTGCCCCTTGCGCAGCACGTTCGCGTAGATGTCGTGCGATATGCCCGACGCGCCGGCGAGCGCCAGGCCCGCGACGACCGCGAGGATGGTGGCGAAGGCGACCGCGGACAGGAAGCCGAGAAGCAGGTCGCCGCCGGTCGCCTTGGCAAGATGCAGCGCGACCATGTTGCCGCCGCCGATCAGCGCGCCGCCGACCTTGCCGCCGACGAAATAGTCGGGATTGGTCCCGACGATCGAAATCGCCGACAGGCCGAGCACGCAGATCAGAATGAAGAAATAGCCGATGAAGCCCGCCGCATAGACCGCGCTCTTGCGCGCCTCGCGCGCGTCCGGCACCGTGAAGAAGCGCATGAGAATGTGCGGAAGGCCGAGCAGGCCGAAGGTCGCGCCGAGGCCGAAGGAAATGGCGCCTATCGTGTCCTTGAACAGCGCGCCCGGCCCCATGATCGCCTTGCCGCCCTTGTGCGCGGCGACAGCGGCGGCCGACATCGATTCGAAACTGAACCCGAACCGCGACCAGGCGAGAATCGCCAGCAACGTGCCGCCTGCCAGGAGCAGCGAGGCCTTGATGATCTGCACCCAGGTCGTGGCGATCATGCCGCCGAATGCGACGTAGATGATCATGAGCACGCCGACGAGGACGACTGCATAATTGTAGTCCAGCCCGAACAGCAACTGGATGAGTTCGCCGGCGCCGACCATCTGCACGATGAGATAGAAGAAGACGACTGTCAGGCCGCCGACCGCGGCCATGATGCGCATCGGCGTGGGGTCGAGACGATACGACACGATATCGGCGAAAGTGAACCGGCCGAGATTGCGGAGCTTGTCGGCCATGAGAAAGAGCAGGACAGGCCACCCCATGAAGAAGGCGATGGCGTACATGAACCCGTCGAAGCCGCGGGCGTAGACGAGACTCGTGATGCCAAGCAGCGTCGCCGCCGACATGTAGTCGCCGGCAACGGCAAGACCATTCTGGAAGCCGGTGATGCCGCCGCCCGCAGTGTAGAAGTCGCTCGCCGACTTGCTGCGCTTGGCCGCCCAATAGGTGATGCCGAGCGTGGCGAGTACGAAGAGCAGAAAGATCGAGATCGCCGTGAAGTTGACCGGCTGCTTTTCGCCGCCGGCGGCGATCGCCTCGGCAAGGGCGGGGCCGCTCGCAAGCGCTGCGGAGGTCGCGATGATGGTGGGAATAGCGCGGCGGCTCACAGTCCTGCCTCCTTCATGATCTTGGCGATCGTCTCGGCCTGCGTATTGGAAATGCGCAGATGGACGAGCGTCAGCAGCCAGGAAAAAATGACGACGATGGCGCCGACCGGCCAGGCGATCGTCGCGACGCCGCCTGAAAGCGACGCGCTCAGAATGTCGGGGCGAAGCGACACGGTTAGCAACAGGCCGAGATAGGCGCTCATCGCCAAGGCGAAGAGCAGCATATTGGCGCGCGAGCGGCTCGCCGTCAGTTCGGCGAAGCGCGGATTGCTCCGAATCTTCGCGTAGAGTTCCAAATTCTTTTCATGTTCGGACATAGCCGGCCGCCCCTGTGCGATCGTCACGGCGACACGGCGTCAAGCCGTTCCCCGCGCTTCCGACACTGAACAGCGTCCATGGCGAAGTCGATAATCCAAACGACTAGGTCGACGTCTTGCTTGTGCAGTCGCCATTCGTCGCGCGCGGATGCTCAGGCTGCCCCGTCACCCGGCTTCGTCGGAATGCGTCGTCGCGATCAGGCGCGCCCTGAGTTGGCCCGGCGAAATGCCGAACCATCGGCGACTCGCGCGAAAGAACGCGCTCTGGTCGCCAAAGCCGAGCAGATAGGCGATTTCCGCAAGCGAAAGATTGGGCTGCGCAAGATAATATTGCGCGAAGTCGGATCGCGTGGCGTCGAGCAGCTTTTCGAAGGAGACGCCCTCTTCCTGCAATCGCCGGCGCAGGGTCCGGTCGCTGAGATGCAGGGCGGCGGCGATCGCCGAGCGGCGCGGTTCGCCTTCGACGAGCCGGCGCGCGAGTTCGTCGCGCACGCGAACGCTCAGGCCAGCGCGATCGAAAATAGCGAGCCGCTGCTGCACGACATTGTCGTGCACCCGGGCAATGATCGGATTCGACGCCGGCAGCGCGGTTTCGAGGTCTTTGCGATGGAATACGAAGCCGTCGTAAAGGCTGTCGAACAGAACGGGGCAGTCGAAGGCCTCGGCCAGGCGGTCTGCATATTCACATGTCGGCCTGATGAAACGCGCCCGGATCGGCGTGACCTGCTTGCTGCTCACCCATCGACAAAAGGTGAGGATGACCAAAAGGTCGAATTCGACGCGCTGCCTCGGGATCGGCGAGCGCCCGCCGAACAGATGGAACTTGACGCGTACGAAGTCGTCGGCGTCCTCGAGTTCGATTTGCGCGGCGTCGCTCACCAGTCGCATGTGACGCGAAAACGACTGCAATGCAGAATAGAGCGTGTGGCTCGACAGCATCGCAAAGCCAACGACATTGAAATTGCCGGGCTTCGGCGATCGCGCGCCGACCATGCAAATGGCGGGATCTCCGGATTGCACGACGGCCGCGCGCCACACCGCGCTCACCTTCTCGGTCGCCACGCGTCCCTCGGGCCTGTCGAGCAGGGCCTTGTCGATCTCCGCCGCAGCCGCGATGGCGCCGACATCCAAGCCTGCGTCATGCAGCAGCTCCATGACGCCTTTCATCCATGTCGCAGATGTCGTGCTGCTGGCCATTCGTTCTGTCCAAGACCCGCCGCAGGCGCCTGCGCCCGCATCGCCCAAGCCGATTTGCTCCGAAATTAAGCTATCAGCGCGGCGAGGTTGTGAACAGACGGACGTCTCGTCACACGCCCGGTCAACGCCGCAAGTCGTTTGGCGCAACGCCGCCAATTGCCCTCGTCATGCGCTCGACTAACCTGCCCGCTGAACGAGATCGCCGACGACGGCGGCCGAGGGAATGTGGACGCGTTATCGGGAGGCGACGATCGTCGGCGGCTAGTCGTCGGCGAATGGACTCGCGTGTTCGATGGCTGGCGGTTCCGCAGGACGGGCCGGGCCAGGAAACGACCATGCAAGCCAATCTGATCGAACGTACGCCAGACGCCTATCCCTACCCTCTCCTGATCAAGTCGCTGCTTACCGCGAGTCTGGCGACGGCGCCGGATCAGGAAATCGTCTATCGCGAGTTGCGTCGGCACAGCTATCGCGACTTCTACGAGCGTGTCTGCAGGCTCGCGGGCGCGCTCGAAGCATTGGGCGTCAAGCCCGGCGACACGGTCGCGATGATGGACTGGGACAGTCATCGCTATCTCGAATGCTTCTTCGCCGTGCCGATGATGGGCGCGGTCCTGCAGACCGTGAACGTGCGCCTGAACCCCGAACAGATTCTCTACACTTTCAATCACGCGCGTCCCAAGATCGCCTTGGTCAATTCCGAATTCTTCGACCTGCTCGCGACGATCCGCGATCGATTGGAGACGGTCGAGGCGTTCGTTTCGATCTCCGATGAGGCTGCGCCGCCGCAGCCGCCGGTCGCAATGTCCGGCGAATACGAGGCGCTACTGGCCGCCGCGAAGCCGGCTTACGACTTTCCGGATTTCGATGAGAATACACGCGCGACGACCTTTTATACGACCGGCACGACCGGTCTGCCGAAGGGCGTCTACTTCAGCCACCGGCAGCTCGTTCTGCACACGCTCGCCGAGACGATCGCCATGGCGCTGTCGCCGCAGCAGGGCCGCCTGCATCGCGGCGATGTCTACATGCCGATCACGCCGATGTTCCATGTGCACGCCTGGGGCTTTCCCTATGCGGCGACGATGGCGGGGCTGAAGCAGGTCTATCCCGGCCGCTACGCGCCCGACGCGCTGTTGCGATTGAAGGCGGCGGAAGGCGTCACTTTCTCCCACTGCGTGCCGACGATCCTGCACATGATGCTGACGCATCCGGAGGCTGAAAAACACGATCTGTCCGGCTGGAAGATCATCATCGGCGGCTCCGCCCTGTCTTCGGGCCTCGCCGAGACGGCGCTGGCGCGCGGCGTCGATGTGTTCACGGGCTACGGCATGTCCGAGACATGCCCGATTCTGACGCTCGCCCATCTCAAGCCGGCCGTTCAGGCGACTGGCGACAAGGCGGTCGCGACGCGCGTGAAAACGGGGCTGCCGATCCCGCTCGTCGACCTGCGCATCGTCGACCCCGACATGAACGACGCCGCGCATGACGGCAAGGCGAGCGGCGAGATCGTCGTGCGCGCGCCCTGGCTGACCCAGGGCTACTACAAGAACCCCGACGCCTCGCGCGATCTGTGGGCCGGCGGCTATCTGCACACCAACGACATCGCGACCATCGATGGCGAGGGCTACGTGCAGGTCACCGATCGCCTCAAGGACGTGATCAAGACCGGCGGCGAATGGGTCTCCTCGCTCGAAGTCGAGGATATTCTTTCGCAACACGGCGCGGTGAGCGAAGCGGCGGTCATCGCGGTCAGGGACGCCAAATGGGGCGAGCGGCCGAAGGCGCTGATCGTGCTCAAGCCGGGCGCCGAGGCGACTGACGTCGAGGACATCAGGAATTTCGTGAAGACTTTCGCCGACCGCGGAATCATTTCGAAATTCGCCGTGCCGAGCGACATCGCCTTCGTGCCGAGCCTTCTCAAGACCAGCGTCGGCAAGTTGAACAAGAAGGCTTTGCGCGAAACCTATCAGGGCGACTGAGTGGCGGCGCGCGCCATCATCACACCGATATATCCGTCGCCGCGCGTCGCGCGGCGGCGCGAGGAGAGCAAACCATGAAGGTTCTCGTGCCGGTAAAGCGGGTTGTTGATTACAACGTGAAGATCCGGGTGAAGTCGGACGGCACGGGTGTCGATCTTGCGAATGTGAAGATGTCGATGAACCCGTTCGACGAGATCGCGGTGGAGGAAGCTCTTCGCCTGAAGGAGGCTGGCAAGGCGACCGAGGTGATCGTCGTGTCGGTTGGTCCCGCGCAATGTTCGGAGACGCTGCGCACGGGTCTGGCGATGGGCGCGGACCGCGGCGTGCTGGTCAAGGTCGACGGCCCGGTCGAGCCTCTGGCGGTGGCCAAGATCCTGAAGGGCGTGGCGGACGCGGAAGGTCCCGGCCTGATCATTCTGGGCAAGCAGGCGATCGACGACGATTGCAACCAGACCGGCCAGATGCTGGCGGCGCTGCTCGGCTGGGGCCAGGGGACGTTTGCCTCGAAGGTCGAGATCGCCGACGGCGGCGTGAACGTCACGCGCGAGGTCGATGGCGGCCTGCAGACGGTGGCGCTGAAGACGCCGGCTGTGATCACCACCGACCTGCGCCTCAACGAGCCGCGCTACGCCTCGCTGCCCAACATCATGAAGGCGAAGAAGAAGCCGATCGACGAGAAGACGGCGGCCGACTACGGCGTCGACGCCGCGCCGCGCCTGACCGTGCTCAAGACGACGGAGCCGGCGGCGCGCAAGGCCGGCGTGAAGGTCGGCTCGGTGGCCGAACTGGTCGGCAAGCTGAAGAACGAAGCGGGAGTGATCTGATGGCGACGCTGCTACTTGCGGAAGTCCATGGCGGCAAGCTCAACGACGCGACCGCCAAGGCTCTGACGGCTGCGGTCGCGCTCGGCGCGCCCGTGCATGTTCTGGTCGCCGGCCAGGGCGCCGACGCGGCTGCGGCCGAGGCCGCCAAGCTCGCCGGCGTGGACAAGGTTCTGCTGGCCGACGAGGCCGCCTACGGCCATCAGATGGCCGAGCCGACCGCCGCGCTGATCGTCGGCCTGGCCGCCGGCTATGACGCGATCGTCGCGCCGGCGACGGTTTCGGCCAAGAACATCATGCCGCGCGTGGCGGCCCTGCTCGACGTGATGCAGGTCTCCGAGATTACCGCGGTGGTTGCGCCCGACACCTACGAGCGGCCGATCTACGCCGGCAACGCCATCCAGACGGTGCAGTCGAAAGACGCCAAGAAGGTGATCACGGTTCGCACGGCCTCGTTCAAGGCCACCGGCGAGGGCGGTGCGGCTGCAGTCGAGAAGATTTCGGCTGCGGCCGATCCGGGCGTGTCGAGCTTCGTGTCGGAGGCGCTGGCCAAGTCCGACCGTCCGGAGCTGGCGTCGGCCAAGATCATCGTCTCGGGCGGGCGCGCGATGCAGAGCGCGGAGAATTTCAAGAAATACATCGAGCCGGTCGCCGATCGGCTCGGCGCCGCGGTCGGCGCCTCGCGCGCCGCCGTCGATGCGGGCTACGCGCCCAACGACTGGCAGGTCGGCCAGACCGGCAAGGTGGTCGCCCCCGACCTCTATGTCGCGGTCGGCATCTCCGGCGCCATCCAGCACCTGGCCGGCATGAAGGATTCCAAGGTCATCGTCGCCATCAACAAGGACGAGGAAGCCCCGATCTTCCAGGTCGCCGACTACGGCCTCGTCGCAGACCTCTTCCAGGCAATCCCGGAGCTCGAACAGGAACTCCAGAAGGTGGGCCTCTAGCAGGCTGCGACCGCCCTCCCGCACACCGAACGACAGTCAAGCAAACGACCGGGGTCACACATGTCCACCGCCAAATCTTACAATCAGGATCTCGCCAAGAACGCCGCCAATTTCGAGCAATTGACGCCGCTCACCTTCCTCGAGCGCGCGGCGATGGTCTATCCCAACAAGCCCGCCGTCGTGCACGGCGAGTTGACCTACACCTGGCTCCAAGTGCGCGAGCGCTGCGCGCGACTCGCCTCGGCGCTGAGCAAGCGCGGGGTCGGCTATGGCGACACGGTTGCGGCCATGCTGCCCAACATTCCCGCCATGTACGACCTGCACTTCGCCACGCCGATGATCGGCGCGGTCATGAATACGCTCAACACGCGTCTCGATCCCGAGGCCATCGCATTCATGCTCGACCACGGCGAGGCGAAGGTCCTGCTCACCGATCGCGAATTCTCCGGCATCGTCGGCAAGGCGCTGCCGCTGATGAAGGGCGCGCGCCCGCTGGTCGTCGACGTCGACGATCCCGAATACGAGGGCGGCGCGCTGATCGGCGAGATCGAATATGAAGCGCTCCTGCGCGAAGGCGACCCCGCCTTCCGTCCGCAACCGATCGCCGATGAATGGGACGCGATCGCGCTCAACTATACGTCCGGCACGACGGGCAATCCGAAAGGCGTCGTCTATCATCATCGCGGCGCCTATCTGAACGCCGTGTCGAACATCGTCACCTGGGGCATGCCGCCGCATTCGGTCTATCTGTGGACCCTGCCGATGTTCCATTGCAACGGCTGGTGCTTCCCCTGGACCATGGCGGCCAACGCAGGCGTCAATGTCTGCCTGCGCCGGGTCGATCCGAAGCTCATCTTCGACATGATCCGCAAGCACAAGGTCACGCATTTCTGCGGCGCGCCGATCGTGCACGGCATGCTGATCAACGCGCGCGCCGAGGACCGCGCCGGCATCGATCATTCGGTGTCCGCGCTGATCGCCGGCGCGGCGCCGCCGGCCGCGATCATCGAAGGCATGGAGCGATTGGGCTTTTCGATCACCCACGTCTACGGCCTGACCGAGACCTACGGACCGGCTTCGGTCTGCGCCAAGCACGCGGAATGGGACCAGCTGACGCTCGCGCGGCGCGCCGAACTCAACGGCCGGCAGGGCGTGCGCAGCCTGATGGAAGAAGCGATCGACGTCGTCGATCCCGAGACCATGACGTCTGTGCCGCACGACGGCGAAACGATGGGCGAGATCGTCTTCCGCGGCAATATCGTGATGAAGGGCTATCTCAAGAACGAAGCGGCGACCGCTGAATGCTTCAACGGCGGCTGGTTCCGCACCGGCGATCTCGCCGTGGTCGAGGCCGACGGCTACGTGAAGATCAAGGACCGCTCCAAGGACATCATCATCTCCGGCGGCGAGAATATTTCCTCGATCGAAGTGGAAGACGTTCTCTTCCGCCATCCCGACGTGCTGGCGGCGGCGGTGGTCGCCATGCCCGACGAGAAATGGGGCGAAGTGCCCTGCGCCTTCATCGAATTGCGCGAAGGCGCGACGCCGGACGAGCCCGGCCTCGTCGAACATTGCCGGGCCAATCTCGCCCGCTTCAAGACGCCCAAGCACTATATTTTCGGCCCGCTGCCCAAGACGTCCACGGGCAAGATCCAGAAATTCCTGCTGCGCGACCAGGCGAAATCCGCCGAAGCGATCAAGTGACGCGACGATCGCGCGCAACCGGCGCGCATGCGCATCGCGAGAACCATGAGGACAGAAAATGACCGCCTATAATGCGCCGATCCGCGACATGCTGTTTGCGATGAAGGAAATCGGCGGCCTGCCGACGATCTCCGCTTTGCCCGGGAACGAGGAGGTCGGCGACGATCTCGTCGGCGCGATTCTCGAGGAAGCCGGCAAGTTCGCCGGCAATGTGCTCGCCCCCCTGAACCAGACGGCCGATCGTCAGGGTTGTCGCTGCGTCGATGGCGTCGTCACGACGCCCGACGGCATCAAGGAAGCCTATATCGCCTTCCGCGAGAACGGCTGGAACGCCATGCCAGCGGACGCCGAATATGGCGGACAGGGATTGCCGGCGCTCGTCTCCACGCCCGTGCTGGAAATGTGGAAGGCCTCCAACATGGCCTTCTCGCTCTGCCAGATGCTGACCATGGGCGCGGTGTCGGCGATCGCGCATCACGGCAATCAGGAGCAGAAGGCGACTTATCTGCCGAAAATGGTGGAAGGCGCCTGGACCGGCACGATGAACCTGACGGAGCCGCAGGCGGGCTCCGACCTTGCCGCCGTGCGCACGCGCGCCGTTCCCGAAGGCGATCACTATCGCGTCACCGGCACGAAGATCTTCATCACCTGGGGCGAGAACGATGTCGCCGAGAATATCATCCATCTCGTTCTCGCACGGCTGCCCGACGCGCCGCCCGGCGTGAAGGGCATATCGCTGTTCATCGTGCCGAAATTTCTCGTCAACGCCGACGGATCGCTCGGCGCGCGCAACGACCTCGTCTGCTCGTCGATCGAACACAAGCTCGGCATCCACGGCAGCCCGACCGCCGTCATGTCGTTCGGCGATAGCGGCGGCGCGATCGGCTATCTGATGGGCGAGCCCAATCGCGGGCTCGAATACATGTTCACGATGATGAACCACGCGCGGCTCAATGTCGGGCTCGAAGGCGTGGCCATTTCGGAGCGCGCCTATCAGCAGGCGCGCGACTATGCGCGCGAGCGTGTGCAGGGACGTCCGATCGGCGCGGAGGCCGGGACGCCGATCATCGGCCATCCCGACGTCCGGCGCATGCTGCTCGACATGAAGGCGCGCATCGACGCCATGCGCGCGCTCGCCTACTACACGGCCGGGCGCATGGACATCGCCCACGGCCATCCGGACGAGCGCGCGCGCAAGGAGGCGCAGGCGCTGGTCGATCTGCTGACGCCGATCGTCAAGGCGTGGTGCACGGAAAACTCGATCCAGATCGCCTCGCTGGGCGTGCAGGTGCACGGCGGCGTCGGCTTCGTCGAGGAAACGGGCGCCGCGCAGCACTATCGCGACGCGCGCATCACCACGATTTACGAAGGCACGACCGCGATCCAGGCGAACGACCTCGTCGGCCGCAAGATCGCGCGCGATGGCGGCGCGGCCGCCGCAGCGCTGATCGCCCTGATGCGCGCGTCCATTGCAGAATGGAAGGGCGAGGACGAAATGTTGCTCGTCGCGCAGCGCGCCGAGGCGGCGGTCGGCGTTCTCGAGCGCGCGGTGCAATGGATTCTCGACAGACATGGCGAGACGCCGGCGTTGACGGCGGCAGGGGCCGTGCCGTTCCTGCATCTCGCCGGCATCGTCGCCGGCGGTTGGCTCATCGGAAAGCAGGCGGCGATTGCGGCGCGCGAACTCAAGGGCGGCGCGGCCGATCCGGAATTCCTGCGCTCGAAGATCGCGCTGGCGCGTCACTACGCACTTCAGGTGTCGCCGCATGCCGACGGATATCTTGTCGCGATGATGGATGGCGCCGACAACGTCGTGGAATTCGACCTCGCCTGGTTTTGAAAGCTTACGCACACGCAGGATAGACACATGAACTCGCAGAATGGCTACGACATCGAAGACCTGTCGCTCGGCATGAGCGCATCATTCGCCAAGACGATCACCGAGGCCGACATCGTTATGTTCGCTGGCGTTTCGGGCGACAACAACGCGATCCACATCAATGAGGAGTTCGCATCTTCGACGGCCTTCGGCGGGCGCATCGCGCACGGCATTCTCACCGCCAGCGTTATTTCCGCAGCGATTGCCGGTCGTCTGCCGGGTCCGGGCTCCGTTTATCTCGAACAGAAGATGCGGTTCTGTGCGCCGGTGAGGCCTGGAGACACGGTGCATGCGATCGTCACCGTCAAGGCGATCGAGGTCGACCGCGGTCGCGTCACGCTCGACACAACCTGCAAAGTCGCCGGCAGGCCCGTCATCGAGGGGGAGGCGATGGTGAGGGTCGATTCGCGCGTCAAGCGGGAAAGCCGCGCCGTCGCCGCGCAGGCGCGCAATTGAACATCAATTTCATGCTGGACGAATCGCCGCAGTCCGCACTGCGCAGCTCTGTCGATGGTTTCGTCGAGGTCAGGGAAACGTCCTGCACAAGCGGCGCCCGGAAAGCCCCGACCTCCAGGCGGGACAAATCCATCGCTGTCGTGATCGACAACGACGCGCTGATGCGGCGCGCCGCCGCCGATCTCCTGCGACGCGATCTGAAATTCGCTTCCGCGTCGACGTTCGGTTCTATCGGACAGGCTCGCGCCGCTCTCGATTTGACGCGCGCCACGCTCCTCCTTCTCGATGCGACACTGTTGAACGTCGACCCTTCGCACGACGTTCTGCAATTGCGGGCCGACGTGGAATGTCCGATCGTCATATTTGTTGGCGACTGCGACGATCAACGCGCGAACAAGTGGATTGAGGAGGGCGCCTCTGCAGTGCTGGATCGGCGTGTCGACCGCGCAGGATTTTGCGAGGCGATCAGGCTCGTGACGCGCGGCGAGCGCTTCTGTCAGGTAACGGAACCGCCGCCCGTCGATCTCTGGATGAATTTCGCCACGCTCGAACGCAGGTCGCACGGCCTTCGCCCCCGCCACAGGCAAATCCTGCGGATGATCGCCTGCGGCGCCCGCAACAGAGACATTGCGCGGACGCTCGGCCTGTGCGAACCGACAGTCAAAGCTCACATTCAGGCGATCTTCGTCACCTTGCGCGTCATCAATCGAACGCGCGCAGCGATTTGCGCGAACTGGCTGATCGCGCGCGGACTGCTTTGAGCCGGGCAAGATCGCCGATCTGGCTTCGGCCGCGACGCGCGCTCGCGCATTCCCGCCCGTTTGCCGAGCGTTGGCTCCAAACCCCTGATTTCGATCGTGGCCGCCCTGTCGCTGCCGGCGACAGGCAATCGTCTCCGAGAGCCTCACTGCGCGCCCGCTCAGGGAACTAAGCGTCTCAAGTCCAATCGATCGCGAACAGCGCGGCAGCCGCTGTGTGCCGAGTTTTGATTTCATGGCGCGCCGGACCTTTGCCGAGCAGCACGCCAAGCGACAAAACAAGACCGGCGCCAAACTAACGTTTTGATTTAAATGGCGCGCCCGAAAGGATTCGAACCTCTGACCCCCAGATTCGTAGTCTGGTGCTCTATCCAGCTGAGCTACGGGCGCGCGGGACCGACGGGGCCGGCCCGCCTTCGGCGATCGAGCGCCGAGGCAGGGTCCGTCTAACCGGTCGCGCAGACAAAGGCAAGTCGACTTCGGTCCGTCAGAATTTCCCGTTCGCTCCGGCCGGATTGGCGCTGTCCGTTTCGCCAGCAGCCGCGCCGTCCCGCGCCGGCAGCGTGATTTCGAAGGTCGCGCCGGGCCAGGCGGCGTCGACGGCGTCGTTCAGACGGATCGACCCGCCGTGCGCACGCACCAGGTCGGCCGCGATGGCGAGGCCGAGCCCCGTGCCGCCCGGCCGGGCGGCCCCGCGAAAGGCCGAGAACAGGTTTTCGCGCGCCGTCGGCGGCAGGCCGGGGCCGTTGTCGGCAACAACGATTGAGACCGTCCCGTCGTCGTGCGCGGCCGCGATGCGGATCGCCGGCGCGCCGGCCGTCGAGCCTGCGCTGTCGAGCGCCTCCACGGCGTTGCGGAACAGGTTGAGCAGCGCGCGGAAAAATTGCTCGCGATCGACCGAGACGATGAAATCCTGCGGCGCGTCATTGTGAAATTCGATCGCCGCACGCGCCGACAATATGGCGGTCTCCGCCGCTTCGGCCGCAATGAGGCGCAACGGCGTCGGCGCGGGACGCGGCGCCTCGTCGACCGACCGCCCGTAGGTGAGCGTCGCCTGGCAGAATCGAATCGCGCGATCGAGCGTCGAGACGAGTTTGGGCGCGAGCCGCACGACCAACGGATCGGAGGCCGACGCCATGCGGTCGGAGATCAGCTGCGCCGAAGTCAGCATGTTGCGCAGATCGTGGTTGATCTTGGCGACCGCCAGACCGAGCGCGGCAAGACGCTTCTTCTCCGACAATTCGCGGGCGAGCGCACGCTCCATGTCGGCCAGCGCCTCCTCCGCCGTGCCGATTTCGTGCCGCGCGCCGGAGGGCGCAATTATCTTCGAAGAATCCTCCGGCGCCGCCGCAAAGGCGACGACATTGCCGGTCAGGCGACGCACGGGGGCCAGCACCATGATCGAGAGCGCCGCCACCGCCAGCAGCGCGACGATCAGGGAGATGGCCAGCGACAGCAGCAGAATGTTGAGCGAATAGGCGCGCATGGCCGTCTTCAGCGGCGCCTCGTCGATCGCGACCTCGACATATTCGGCGCCCATCGGCGCGTCGCTGCGCACGTCGAGAATGCGGCCGGGCCGCGCCAGCAGGGTGCGGAACGAGGCCGCAATCGCGCTCCAGGCGGATTGATTGCGCAGGTCGGAGACTTCGTCGACCTCGGGCGGCATGTCGGACACCGCCAGCATGCGCCGGCTGTCCGGGCGCTTCAGCACGATCATGCGCGCGCCGACGCTGTCGAGGATGGCGACCTTCAGGCTCTGCGGAACCATGCCCTCCGGCGCAGCGTCGAGAACGAGCGCGGCGGTATAGGCCGCCGACAGGCGCGTGCGCAGCCAGTTGTTGCGGAAGTTGGCGATGGAGGGAATGTAGATCGCGACTTCCGCCAGCAGCACGAAGGCGACGATCAGCAACAGGACGCGACCGGCGAGACCGAAGCGCGGCAATCCGACCTCCGCGCGCGCCCGCCTCGTCGTATCGTTGGCCCGATCGTCCATGCCTCACCCGAACTTGCGCAGGAAGCGCAGGACGCTCTGCAGCCAGGCGCTGTCCAGCTTGTCGGCATAGACGCCGAGCGCGGCCCGCCTCGAGACTTCCGACAGGGTCGGATAGGCGAATATGGCGTTCGCCACGTCCTGCGCCATCAGGCCTTTCGAAATGGCGAGCGACCAGGGCGCGATCAATTCGCCAGCCGCCCGGCCGACGATACCACAGCCGAGCGCGCGGCCGTCGCGCGCCGTGACGACCTTGATATGGCCATGCGCCGCGCCTTCGGCCTGCGCGCGATCGTTCTCGGCCAGGCTCCAGCGCAGGACGCGCAGCTTGCGATGGCGCGCGCGCGCCTCGTCTTCCGACAGGCCGACCCAGGCGATTTCCGGATCCGTATAGGTCACGCGCGGGACGTTCTCTTGCCGCGCGCGCGCCGGCAGGCGGAAGAGAATCTGCCGCAACACGAGGCCGGCGTGATAATTGGCGGCCGCCGTCAATTGCGCGACGCCGGTTACGTCGCCAACCGCATAGACGCGGCGATTGCTCGTGCGCAGGGCGCTCCGCGTCTTCACGCCGGCGCGGTCGAATTTCACGCCTGCGGCCTCGAGACCGAGATTGTCGACATTCGGCTTGCGGCCGGTCGCGATCAGCAGGTGCGTCCCGTCGATCGTCTCCTCGACCTCCTGACCGCCGAGAACGACGCGGACGCCTTCGGGGCGCGGCTCGATGCGGGCGATCGCCCTGCCCTCGCGCAAGTCCACGCCCTCGCGGCGCAGCCTGTCGAGCGCGACGGCGGCAAGCTCCGGGTCTTCGCGGGCGAGCGCCCGGTCCGCCTCAATGATGATCGCTTCCGAGCCGAGGCGGCGGAAGGCCTGCGCGAGTTCGACGCCCTGCGCGCCGCCGCCGATCACGATCAGCCGGCGCGGGAGCGTCTCGATGTCGAAAATCGTCTCGTTGGTGAGATAGCGGACGAATTCGAGCCCTGCGATCGGCGGAACGACGGGCGAGGAGCCGGTCGCGAGCACGAAGCGGCGCGCGCGCACGGCGAAGCCGCCCGCTTCCACGGTCCGGGCGTCGACGAAGCGCGCCGCCGCGCGGATCACGCGGACGCCCATGGCGGCGTAGCGGCCTGCAGAATCGTTGGGCGCGATCGCGGCGATCGTCGCCTTGATCCGCTCGCGCACGGCCGCCCATTCGACGCGCGGCTCGACCGCGTGGACGCCGAAGCGTGCGGCGTCCCGCATCGCCTGCGCGGCATGCGCCGAGGCGATCAGCGTCTTGGACGGCACGCAGCCGGCGTTGAGGCAATCGCCGCCCATCTCGCCCTTCTCGATCACCACGACCGACACGCCGAGCCGCGCGGCGCCGGCGGCCACCGACAGGCCGCCGGCGCCCGCGCCGATCACACAGATATCGGGCGTGAGAATTTCCGTCATCCCGCGCGTCCGATCATTTCACCGCCATCTGCTTGCGCGCGGCCCAGATGCGCCGCGCGGCGATCGGCGCGAGCGCGAACAGCGACAGGCCGACCAGCACGCCAAATATCTTCGGCGTGACGATGGCCGACAAGGGGAGGTCGAGATTGCAGGCCGTCCCGCCGGCCGCCCGGCAGGCGTCGCGGCGGGCGAGCGCGCCGGCGACGATCTCGTCGATGCTGGCGCCGGCCGCCGTGAAAACGAAACCAGCGGGCAGAACGCCGAGCGCCGTCGTCCAGAAGAAGGTTCGCAGCGGCACGTCCGCGAGGGCTGCAGCCAGATTGACGAACCAGAAGGGAAAGAGCGGCGACATGCGCAGGAAGAGCAGGTAGCCGACCGCATGCGCGTTGAACTTGTCGCGCAGACCCAGAACCTTCGGACCAGCGCGCGCGACCAGCGTCTCGCCCAGCGCCGAGCGGGCCGCCAGAAACAGCGCGCAGGCGCCTGACGTCGCGCCGAGCGCGGAGCCGGCGAGCCCGTAGCCGAGGCCGAACAGCGCGCCGCCGGCGAGCGTCATGATCGTCGCGCCGGGCGCGGAAATCGCCACGAGGCCGGCGTAGACAGCGACGAATGCGCCCAACGCGGCGACGAAGTGCCGATCGATCAGGGCGAGAAGCGGCGCGCGGCTGTCGACCAGAAGCTCGATGGAGGCATAGCGGTCGAGGCGCAGACCGAAAAACAGGGCCAGCGCGAGCCCGATCGCCCCGAGAGGCGCATAACGCCGCCAGGGGGCCGGCGTCGATATCGGGGCGGCCTCGGTCACGCCGGCACCATAGACCGGCCCGGACGGGCTCCGCGACATCGCGCGCCTGACAATTGCGTGATTGGCGCGCGGCTCTGTGCTAACCGGAATGCAAACGACACGCGCAAGGGAGCGAGACATGACCAGCGTCGCCTTCATCGGACTGGGCAATATGGGCGGACCGATGGCCGTCAATCTGGCGAAGGCCGGTCATGCGGTGCGCGGCTTCGATCTCGTGCCCTTTCTGCGCGACGAGGCCGCCAAGGCCGGTATTTCCGTCGCGGCATCGGCCGCCGACGCCGTCAAGGACGCCGACGTCATCGTCACAATGCTGCCGGCCGGCAAGCATGTGATGGCCGTGTGGTCGGAGATCGCGCCGCTCGCCAAGAAGGGCGCGCTTCTCATCGACTCCTCGACGATCGACGTCGACAGCGCGCGCGCCGCCCATGCACTGGCCGCAAAGGCCGGACTTGCCAGCGTCGACGCGCCGGTCTCCGGCGGCACGGGCGGCGCCAAGGGCGCGACACTGACCTTCATGTGCGGCGGGGCGGACGCGGCCTTCGCCGCCGCCAAGCCGCTGCTCGAAAAGATGGGCAAGAAGATCGTCCATTGCGGCGGCCCCGGCGCCGGGCAGGCGGCGAAAATCTGCAACAACATGATCTTGGGCGCGACGATGATCGCCACCGCCGAAGCCTTCGTGCTCGGCGAAAAGCTCGGCCTGACGCATCAGGCCCTGTTCGACGTCGCCTCGACCTCGTCGGGCCAGAGCTGGTCGCTGACCACCTATTGCCCAGCGCCTGGCCCGGTCCCGACCTCGCCCGCCAACAATGGCTACAAGCCGGGCTTTGCGGCTGCGCTGATGCTGAAGGACCTGAAACTGTCGCAGGAAGCCGCCGCATCGGCCGGCGCCGCGACCCCGATCGGCGCGGCGGCGGCCCAGATTTACGCCCTGTTCAACGCCGCGGGCCATGCCGGCGAAGATTTCTCGGGCGTAATCAATTTTCTCCGCGGCAAGGCAGAATAGGTCAGCCTACTTGACATAATCCCGCGAGGGATTATCGGATATGGCCCGCGTCCGACGACGCCAAGAATTCATATGAGAATGGATCGCCCGGATGAACGCCCATCAGAAGATCGCCTTTTCGCATAGGCCGACGACCCGTCCCGCCAGCGCGGAGGCGCGCGCCGAGGCGCTGAAGGATCCGGGCTTCGGCAAAGTCTTCACCGATCACATGGCGACGATCCGCTGGACGCTTGATCGCGGCTGGCACGACGCGCAGATCCGCGCACGCGAACCGATCGCGCTCGATCCGGCCGCCGCCGTGCTGCACTACGGGCAGGAGATTTTCGAGGGGCTGAAAGCCTACAACCTCTCGGACGGCTCGATCGCCCTGTTCCGCGCCGAGCAGAACGCGCAGCGCTTCAATGCGTCGGCCGAACGCATGGCCATGCCGACCATCCCGGAAGCCGTGTTCATGCAGGCGGTCGAGGAACTGGTGAAGATCGATCGCGCCTGGGTGCCGACCGGCGACGGCAGCCTTTATCTGCGCCCGTTCCAGTTCGCGACCGAGGCATTTCTGGGCGTGCGGCCGAGCCACGAATATCTGTTCGTGCTGATCGCCAGCTCCGTCGGCTCCTATTTCAAGGGCGGCGAGAAGCCGGTGACCGTTTGGCTGACCGACCGCTACACGCGCGCCGCCGAAGGCGGCACGGGCGCGGCCAAGTGCGGCGGCAATTACGCGGCCTCGCTGCTCGCGCAGGCCGAGGCGATCGAACACGGCTGCGACCAGGTGGTCTTCCTCGACGCCGCCCAGCACAAATGGGTGGAAGAACTCGGCGGCATGAACGTGTTCTTCGTGATGGACGACGGTTCGCTGACAACGCCGCCGCTGAGTGGCACGATCCTGCCGGGCATCACCCGGGACGCCATCCTGACGCTGGCGCGGGCGGAAGGGCGCACCGTCCGCGAAGAACGCTATTCGATGGACCAGTGGCGCGCGGACGCCGCCAGCGGCAAGCTGCGCGAAGCCTTCGCCTGCGGCACGGCGGCGGTCGTGGCCGCCATCGGCAAGGTGAAGAGCGCGGCCGGCGACATCGTCATGGGCGACGGCTCGGTCGGCGCAGTGACAGCGGCGCTGAAGGCGCAACTCGTCGGCATCCAGCGCGGCGACGCGCCCGACCCGCACGGCTGGGTGCGGCGGATCGGGTAAGGCGCCTGTCAGGCGGGCTTCGCCTCGCCTTTCAGGGCGCGGACGATTTCGTCGGGAATCGGAACGGATTTCATCCGATTGGGGTCGTCGGGATGGCGGCCCGTCCACACGCGCGTCTCGAAAGCCTCGATCGCCAGTTCGCCGGCGTTGAACAGGCGATGGCGGATGTCGAAGGACGAGCGGCGGATGTCGGTCGCCTGCGTCTCGATCAGGACAATGTCGCCGAAGCGCGAGGGCTTCATGAATTTCGCGCGGGACTCGACGAGCGGGATTCCAGTGAAATCCAGATTCTCGAACAGCCATTTCTTGTGGAAGCCGGCCGCTTCGAGCAAGCCGCCCGTGCAATTGTCGAACCAGTCGAAGAAGCGCGGGTTGTAGACGATCTTGGCGGGGTCGCAGTCGCCCCATTCGATCTTGCGTTCTCGTTTCGCGACCAGCATCCCAGCACCGTCTCCGCTCGTCCGGCCGCCGGATCAGGCGGCTACGTTTTCCACGAGCAGGGCTATTCCCTGACCGCCGCCGATGCAAGCCGAGGCGACCCCGTAACGCTTGCCCGAACGCTGCAACTCGCGCGCCACGGTCAGCGTCAGGCGGACGCCGGTCGCGCCGAGCGGGTGGCCGATGGCGATGGCGCCGCCGTTGACGTTGAGCTTGCCCTCGTCGAGATTCAATTCCCGCGCGCAAGCGAGGCATTGCGCGCTGAAGGCCTCGTTGATCTCGATGCGGTCGATGTCGGACACCTTGATCCCGGCGGCCGCCGCGACGGCCTCGATCGCCGGGACAGGGCCGATGCCCATGTATTTCGGTTCGACGCCGACGCTGGCGCCCACGAGAATGCGGGCGAGCGGGTTGCCATGGGCCTTGGCCTCGGCGCCGCTGGCGATGACGACAGACGCCGCGCCGTCGACGACTCCAGAGGAATTGCCGCCGGTCTGCACGCCGCCGAAGGCCGGCCTGATCTTGGCGAGCTGCTCGATCGACGAGGGGCGGACATGCGTGTCGGCCGCGATCGTCGGCTCCTTGCCGGCGATACGGATCGAGCGGTCGGCGTGGCCTTCGAGCTTGAAGACCTCGTTCGAGACAGGGACGATCTCGTCGTCGAAGAACCCGGCCTGCTGCGCGGCGATGGCGCGCGCGAAGCTCTGCGCGGCGAAGGCGTCCACTTCCTCGCGCGACAGACCGTATTTCTTCGCGAGGTTCTCGGCGGTCTGCCCCATCGTGCAGCCACAGGACGTGTCGAGCAGCGATTCCCAGAGGAAATCCTTGAACTCGGGCGCGCCGAGGCGGAAGCCGGTGCGCGTCGAATAGGAGGCGACGGGATTGCGGCTCATCGACTCGGTTCCGGCCACCAGCGCGTAGCTGGCGCGGCCAAGCGAGACGGCGTCGGCGGCCTGCATGACCGCCTCGACGCCGGTGCCGCAGACACGCTGCACCATCAGGGCCGGCACATGCTGCGGCACGCCGGAATAGAGGCCGGTGTGGCGCGGCAGCATGTAGGCGTCGAAGGAGGACTGCGCCATGTTGCCGGTGACGACCGCGCCGATCTTCTCCGGCAAGACGCCGGACCTGGCCAGGGCCGCGCGCGCGGCCTTGATGGCGAGATCGGTGGGCGAAATCTGCGCGAAGGCGCTCGCATAATCGACAAAGGGCGTACGCTGGCCGGCGATCAGCCAGGCATCGGCAAACTTGGACACGAGCGCATGCGACATCGAACCCTCCCTGTCGGCTTCAACTTTTGTTATGCATCATAACTATTATGGAAAACCGGTCAATCGCCTGGGCGGCGCCGCTTTGGTAGCATGGGTGGATGGACGGCTATGGCGCAACCTTCTTCGACACGCCGCTCGGCCAGTGCGGGCTCGCGTGGAGCCCGCGCGGGGTGAAGGCGCTGCAATTGCCCGAGGAGACGCCGGAGGCCACGCGTGCGAGATTGATGCGCAAATCGGGCGCGCCGTTCGTTCGCCGGCCGCCGGACGAGATCGCGGAGATCGTCGCACGGGTCGGCAAACTGCTCGCGGGACGGGCGATCGACCTTACCGACATCACACTCGACATGGATCGCGTCGGCGCGTTCGAGGCGCAGGTCTATGCGGCGGCGCGCTTCATCCCCTGCGGCGAGACGCGCACCTATGGCGAGATCGCGCGCGCGATCGGCGAGCCGGGCGCCGCGCGCGGCGTCGGTCAGGCGCTCGGGCGCAATCCCTTCGCGATCATCGTGCCCTGCCATCGCGTGGTCGCCGCCAATGGCAAGACCGGCGGTTTTTCGGCCGGCGGCGGCGTGACGACGAAGCTGCGCATTCTCGAAATCGAGCGGCGCGCCGCGGGACCGGCAGCCGAACGCACAGGCGCGCAACTGCGGCTGCTGTAGAGGCTCAGAAGCCGCTGAACGTGGCGAAGTCCCCGACCGTCACGCGATCGGTGACGAGGCTGTTGATCTTCGCGTCCCAGTCGGCGTAGCCGAGCGACATGCCGCAAACGAGCACTTCGTTTTCATCGAAGGCGAGCTGTTCGCGAATGATCGCGTGGAAGAAGGCGAAGGCCTGCTGCGAGCAGGTGTCGAGACCATGCGCGCGCGCCGCCACGCAGACCGCCTCAAGGAAATAGCCGTAGTCGAGCCAGGAGCCGATCTCGAGCCGGCGGTCGACGGTGAACATGAGGCCGACCGGCGCGCCGAAGAAGAGATAATTCTGGCCGAGCTGTTTCGCCATGGCGACCGTGTCGCCCTTGGCGATGCCGAGCAGGCCGTAGAGATCGAAACCGACCTTGCGGCGGCGCGACAGATAGGGCTCGAAGAACTGGTCGGGATAATATTTGTATTCCGACGCGCGCAGGCCGCCCGACGTGAAATGGTCGAGGATCGCTTTCGAGAGCTTGTCTTTCGCCTCGCCCGCCACGACATGCACACGCCAGGGCTGCATGTTGGTGCCGCTCGGCGCGCGCGAGGCGATTTCGAGAATGCGCGCGACCGTCTCTTGCGGCACGGGCCTGTCGAGATAGGCGCGCACGGACTTGCGGCCTCCGATCGCGCGCTCGATGGCGGCGCGTTCGGCGTCGTTGAAAACGGTTTTCGGCATCGGATTTCCTACAGGAGTTCGAAGAAGCGCAGGACGACCTGGGTCGGCAGGCGCGCGCCGGAGCAGACAAAAATGCGCTTCGTCATCCATTGCAGTTCCGGAGCGGCCGTCTCGAAACGCGGCGAAGCACGGAAATAGACGAGCTTGGGATCGACCAATTCACCGCGCGCGAGAGCGTCGAGCACGTCCTTGGGACCGTCGCGCAGGCCGTAATTCTTGACGTAGACGAGGCCGTGCTCGGTCTCGATCACGTAGAGCGCTTCGAGTTCGGCGACGCCGTCGCGGCGAATGATCTGGAAGTCGGCGCCGCTCGCGAGAACGCGGCCATTGATGCGGCCTTTGACCGAGCCGCCGACGATCGGAATGACGCGTCGGACGCCGGCGCCCGTGTCCCCGACGACGATCGGCTCACCGACATCAACGGCGACATCGCAGAGGAAGCTGACGGATGGCGTTTCGGGGACGGGAAGGTCAGTCATGATTTGCGTGACGAATTTGTCGGACAAGCAAACCTAGAGTTCCAGGACGAGCGACGCAAGCGCAGCAGGCTCAAGCGCCGATGTGCATGGCGAGCCATATCGTCGGCTGGCTCGTCTCCGTCCATTCGACGCGATGGCGGACGTGGGGCGCGATTTCCAGCCAGTCGCCGGCCTTCAGCACGTGCGGTTGCGCTTCGCCTTCGATGAGCAGCGCCGCAGCGCCGGCAATCACGCAGACCCATTCGGTCTCGGCCTGATCGTACCAGAAGCCTTCCGGGCTCGCCTGCCCGGTCGAGACGATGCGTTCGATGCGGACGCCGGGGCGCGCGAGGAGCGTGTCGAAACGTTCGTCACGCGAGGTCGCAGGGATATCGGCGAGGAGATTGCCGGATCGAACCATCGCCTCACCTAGCGGTCATTGCGAGCGAAGCGAAGCAATCCATCTACCGGATCTTGATCCAGTAGTGGGGATGGATTGCTTCGTCGCTGCGCTCCTCGCAATGACGGCCGCAGGAACCGCGTCACGCGAAATACCGCTCCAGAATCTCTCCATAGATATCCGCGAGCTTCTCGAGATCTTCGACCTCCACATTCTCGTCGGTCGCGTGGATCGTCTTGCCGACGAGGCCGAATTCCAGCACCGGGCAATAATTCGTGATGAAGCGCGCGTCCGACGTTCCGCCTGTCGTGGAGAGTTCCGGCGTGCGGCCGGTCTTCTTCTCGATCGCGGCGACGACCATGTCGGTGAAGGTCGAGCGTTGCGTGCGGAACGAAATCGAATTGGTCGGATGGATTTTCACGCGCGCGTCGGCGCCCGCCGCTGCTTCCGCCACAATCTCCTTGATGCGCGCGCCAAGAGTCTCGGGCGTCCAGATGTCGTTGAAGCGCACGTTGAATTTCGCGGTCGCCTCGCCCGGAATGACATTGCGCGCGCTATTGCCGACGTCGAACGACGTCACCACAAGCCGCGTCGGATCGAAGGCGGCGTTGCCTGCGTCGAGCGGGGCGGCCGACAGGGCTGTGACGATGCGTGCGAGCGTCGGAATCGGGTTGTCGGCCTGCTGCGGGTACGCGGAATGACCCTGCCGGCCAGCAACCGTGATGTCGCCGTTGAGCGAGCCGCGCCGGCCGATCTTGATCATGTCGCCGAGCGCATTCGGATTGGTCGGCTCGCCGACGATGGCGTGCGAGAATTTTTCGCCGCGCGCATCCGCCCAATCGAGCAGCTTGACCGTGCCGTTGATGGCGGGGCCTTCCTCGTCGCCGGTGATCAGCAGCGAGATCGTGCCCCTGGGCTTGCCGTGCTTGTCGACATAGCGCAGCGCGGCGGCGGCGAAGGCGGCGATGCCGCCCTTCATGTCGCAGGCGCCGCGCCCCCAGACGCGCCCGTCGGCGACCTCCGCCGAGAAAGGCGGGAAACGCCAAAGCGTTTCGTCGCCGGTCGGCACGACGTCGGTGTGGCCGGCGAAGGTCAGATGCGGGGCGCCTTCTCCGATGCGGGCGTAGAGGTTTTCGACGTCGGGCGTGTCCTTGTCCACAAAGGTCACGCGATGCGTCGCAAAGCCGGCGTCGCCGAGCAGCTTTTCGAGATAGGCGAGAGCGCCGCCCTCCTGCGGCGTGACGGAGGGGCAACGGATGAGGGCGCGAGTTATGTCGAGAGCGGAGGCAGTCATTCGGATCGGCCTTTCGCGAGCACGTCGAACATCTCGAGGAACGTCCAGACCGCCACGACGGCCATCAAACCCTCGCAGGCCCACACGCTCGCGCGTGGCATGACCTCAGCCACACGTGGCTGCAGCCAGTCGGCGGCGCCCGCTGTCAGCATGGCGAGCGGCAGCAGGCCGGCGAGCCCCAGCGGCGCGGGGCGGCCGCGATCG